>CAZVPR010000053.1:0-30690 GCA_964629085.1 uncultured Anaerolineales bacterium | reverse complement strand
GATGAGATGCTGACCAATCCTGAAAAAGCAGTCGAATTTGTCAAACTGACCGAAATCGATGCCCTGGCGGTGGCAATTGGCAACGTACATGGGGCCTATCTTGGAGAACCAAAAATCGATTTTCCGCGCCTGGATGAACTCAACCAGAAAATCGACATCCCCCTGGTGTTGCACGGCTCTTCAGGGATTGGGGATGATAATTTGAGAAAAGGAATCCAAAAGGGTATCAGAAAGATCAATCTTTATTCAGAGATTATTAATACGATGCACATCAGGATGCGGTCTGTTTTGGATCAAACCGTAAGCAATCCATTGCTGGTGGCCAAAGCCCAAAAGAATGCGGTCCGCGATGTATTATTAGCTCATATGCAAATTGTTGGATGTGTTGGAAAAGGGTAAATGAATATTTCAATTCTCAAAGACATCAGTTGTTTTCTCTTTGATATGGACGGCACGATTTATCTGGGGGGATCGTTGCTTCCCGGAGCACGGGCCATAGTAACTTATCTTCGGGAGCAGGATATCCTTCACTATTTCCTCACCAACAATTCTTCCAGATCAAAAATGGATTATGTCCATAAATTACACAGATTAGATATCCCTGTAACTGCGGATGGAATTTTTACATCTGGCGAAGCAACGGCCATTTATTTGCGAAAACGAAAACCTGAGGCCCGGATTTTTCTGGTTGGTACGCCCTCCTTGGAGAAGGAATTTGATGGCTTTGGATTCGATCTGGTTCAAGATGAGCCGGATTATGCAGTTCTCGGTTTCGATACAACCCTGACCTATGATAAGGTTTGGAAGTTGTGCGATTTCGTGCGCGCCGGGGTGCCTTTTATTGCCACCCATCCCGATATCAACTGCCCCACCGAAACCGGCTTCATGCCCGATATTGGGGCCATGATCGAAATGATTGCCAGTTCGACGGGACGCCGACCAAATGTGATCGTTGGTAAACCACATCAACCTATTGTGGAAGCCATCCTGGAAAAGACTGGTTTGGAGCTGGATCAACTGGCCATGGTCGGCGATAGGCTTTATACCGATATTGCCCTGGGCAAGGCGGGCATTAAGACGATCCTCGTGCTCAGTGGAGAAGCCAACCGAGAAGATATTCCTGCGGCTCCTGTGAACCCTGATCTGGTGCTGGAGGATGTGGGCGAATTATTAAACTTGTTGAAAGCAGGTTGACAAACCTGAAAAAAGGTTTATTCAATGGAGAAATTTACTTTAACCATTAATGCTGCTGAAGGTCTGCATGCCCGACCCGCACACTTGTTCTGTGCCAAAGCAGGTGAGTTTGACTCGGAAATCCAGCTGCGGAACGTCACCACGGGCAGCGAATTTGTCAACGCCAAAAGCATTTTGATGATCCTGACTTTGGGGGTGATTCAGGGCCACGAGGTCGAGATTAGTGCTTTAGGAGAAGACGAGCAAAAAGCAATTCAGGGTTTGCGCGCATTAATTGAGAATAACTTCCCCGATGAGTAAAGAAACTCTGTTTTCCGGTTTGGTGGGAGCGCCAGGATTGGCGATTGGTCCAGCACTGATTTGGAAGGAAGCTGATCTTTCAGAAATTCCACCGGTAGAATGCGCATCCCCCAAGGAAGGTTGGATGGCTATCCGGCAGGCCATTGATGAGGTCAAGGTTAACCTTGAGGGTACGCGGCAGAAGGTTCTTGCTGAGGCTGGTAAAGAAGAGGCGGCCATCTTTGCTGCTCACATGATGATTGTCGAAGATATTGCTCTCCATGATCTGGTCAAGCAAAATCTACAGGCCGAATCTAGTGTTGACCAGGCTTGGGATGCAGCCATCGAAAACTTTGCCCGGCTATTAGCAGGCTTGCCAGACCCGACCCTGAGCGCCCGCGCAGCGGATGTGCGGGATATTGGTAGTCAAGTTTTGCTGCGCCTCTTGGGGGTTGCCGATGAAGGCATCAATCAACTTAAGTCACCATCCGTAATAGTAGCTCGTGATCTAACCCCATCTCAAACGGCGAAAATGAATCGGGATTTGATTCTGGCCTTCTGTGCCGCCGAAGGTGGGCCAACATCGCATACAGCGATCCTGGCGAAAGCATTGGGCATCCCGGCAATTGTTGCATTGGGCGACGACGTTTTGGAAATTCAAGATGGGGTTTCACTATTAGTTGATGCAGAAGCAGGGCAGTTGATTATTGAACCGTCGAAAGAGACATTGTCAAATTTTCATTCACGCAAGCAGCAAGCCGATAAGCGTTTTCAAAAAGATATCGAAGTGACTACAAGCCCTGCAATTACCAAAGATGGCCTTCAAGTTGAAGTTTTCGCCAACATTGGCGGGGCTGAAGATGTGACTGAAGCGATTCAGTTTGGGGCAGAAGGTGTTGGACTTTTCCGAACCGAATTCTTGTTTTTGAGCCGAAACCGAATGCCGGATATTGATGAGCAGATCAATGCTTATCAGGAAGTCATCCGGGCTTTGGATGGACGCCCCCTGGTGGTACGCACTTTGGATATTGGCGGCGATAAAACGGTCGATTATCTTGGTGTTCGAGAAGAACCCAATCCGTTTTTGGGCTGGCGCGCTATCCGCATGATCAGTGAGAGGCCCCAAATTTTAGAAGATCAACTATTCGCTATATTGAAGGCTGGTAAAGAAACTGATCTGCGCATTATGCTGCCGATGGTATCGCAGGTGGGTGAAGTTATTCGGGCGCGAGAATTGCTCGAAAATGCACTGGCACGCGTGCACATAGACAATAAAAAATATGCGGTTAATTTGCAATTTGGGATTATGATCGAGGTTCCATCAGCGGCTTTGATGGTGGAACACTTCGCTCCTCATCTCGATTTCTTTAGCATCGGCACGAATGATCTGACGCAATACACGTTGGCGGTAGACCGCATGAATGCGCGTGTGGCGAATTTGGCTAGCCCATTCTCGCCAGCTGTGCTCAAGTTGATCGAGCGCACAATTCGAGTAGCTCACGAACACGGCAAATGGGTAGGCATGTGTGGAGAGTTCGCCGGAGAATCTTTGGCGGTGCCCTACCTTTTGGGGGTGGGATTGGATGAATTTAGTATGTCGCCCCAAGCGATTCCTACTATCAAGCGGATCATTCGGCAATGGGATAGAGAAGAATGCCGTAAAATTGCTGCGCAAGCGCTCACACTGACCAGCGCTCAGGAAGTTAAATCATTCCTAGAAACTGTGCAGTAAATGGCGCAGGGTTATTTCCCGGTCTTCACTAACGCGCGAGCCAAGTCAAGAAACTCTTGCCACTCTTCTTCGAAAAAATGCACAGTAATATTGTTTAGTTCCAGATGGTATGTGGTTTCGCCATCAGGTTCTTCGGCTAACCAGGCGCCAAAATTTTGGGTTTCGCTGATCGTTTTGGTTTTGGGCTCAGGGATATCGTTTGTCATTTGGGGTTCCTTTTTCTAATCACGAATTTTTACAAATGGCACGGATTATCTTGGAAATATTCGAATATTCGAGTCATTTGAACCATTCGTTTTCATTGGTGATTTAAATGTTCGCAAGCTTCTGATGACCAAAATACAACGTTGTAATGTGTCTTCAATTAAGGCGCGGGCAGAACGTACCAGGGATTGACGAAGCCGCCATTCAGTCGCACTTCGAAATGTAAATGCGGCCCTGTTGAATTGCCGCTGCTGCCGCCTAAGCCGATCAATTGGCTCTGGCTGACGCTTTGACCACAACTAACATTCACGCTGCTCAGGTGTCCGTAAAGGCTTTGGTATCCGTTGCCATGATCGATGGCAACTGTGAAGCCATAGCCGCCCGATGACCAACCGGCAAACATGATTACGCCAGCATCCGAGGCGACAATTGGTTCACCAATGGAGGCACCAATATCGATGGCTAAATGCCCGGACCAGTAATCATTCCCAGATAGGGTGTGATTGCTCGAAGGCCAGATAAAAGCGCCGCTGCCGTAAAGGCCGTCATAGCCACCAGGGCAGGCGCCGCCACCATAAATTCCAGTCGATACACCCGCTGAGCCGCGGGCGGGCACGGGGACAATCCATTGCTGGAATTCGCGCTGCCCACCGGGGATCATCACCCAGCTTTCGGGCTGGAATTGCGGATTGGTCAGATCGATCTGGTTGCCCGTCCAGGTAAGGATGCTCTCGACATCCACTTCAAATTCGGCAGCGACTTGTTCCAGGCTTTCGTTCTCTCCCCATTGGTAATACACACCATCTGTGGGAGGGATTTTTAGTTGCATGCCTGCAGATAATGTGTGTGGATCATCTTTGAGCACATTGTAATTGGACCACAGCAAAGTTTCAGGAGTGATGCCGAATTCAGCAGCGATGGAAAAAACGGCATCGCCTTGTTTGACCTTATATTCAATTACATCGCTGCGGGGGCGATCTGGAATATCGGTGTCTACAAAAACGTCTCGCCGGACATAAGTTTCATTGCCCTGCGAAGCAAGCAGGGGCATTGGGGCTTCTTCATCGTCGGGTTTTAATTCCACATTGGTTGGTTGTGGATTGGACAATTCAGCTTTTGGGTTGCCGTTTTCTCCAGGTATTATTCTTTGCCACCCCAAATATATTGCCACAAACACTAACGCAATAGCCAGAAACCAGGCCAACCAACTGAGCCAGCCGCCTCTCAGCGAGATCATATTAGCAAAAGGTGGGGTTCAGAATCCCTGACTACTCGTTCAGCGTCATCAAGAATTCCTGGTTATCGTTGGTATTCTTGAGACGATCGAAAATAGCTTCGGCAGCTGTGCCAGGATCCATGCCTGCGCCATGAGGAGGATTGGCGATCATTTGATCATACATGCGGCGCATCAGCCATACTCTGGGAGTGAGATCTGGCCCAAGGAGCATTTCTTCTCGGCGTGTTGATGATCGGTTGATATCGATGGCGGGGAAAATTCGGCGCTCCTGTAACTCTCGAGAAAGATGGAGTTCCATGTTGCCCGTTCCCTTGAATTCCTCATAAATAATGTCATCCATACGTGAGCCGGTGTCGATCAAACAGGTAGCTGTAATCGTCAATGAGCCGCCTTCTTCAATATTGCGAGCTGCACCGAAGAACCGTTTGGGGGGATACAGCGCTGAAGGATCGATACCACCCGAGAGTGTCCGGCCCGAAGGCTGTACAACCAAGTTGTAGGCGCGTGATAAACGGGTGATCGAATCCATGGCGATAAACACGTCTCGCCCAACTTCGACCAGGCGCTTGGCCCGTTCGATGACCATTTCGGCCACGCGCACATGGGAGGAAACCGGCTCGTCGAAGGTAGATGAGATCACTTCAGCATCGACGGAGCGATCCATGTCGGTCACCTCTTCGGGTCGCTCACCGATTAGTGCAACGATCAGATAGACCTCGGGGTATTGATTCGAGATCGCGTTGATGACGTTCTTTAGGATGGTGGTTTTACCAGCTTTGGGTGGAGAAACGATCAAACCACGCTGACCACGCCCAACGGGGGTTACCAGGTTGATCAAACGGGTTGCCAGGAGATGTTTATCCGTCTCTAAATTATAGCGCTTATCCGGGAAGATTGGTGTCAGGCGCTCGAAGCGGGGCCGCCGCATGGCCTCATCAGGTTCCAGGCCATTAATCGTGTCGACTTTTAGGAGGCCGTAATGACGTTCTGATTCGCGCGGTGGACGCACGTGTCCCAAGATCATATCGCCATTGCGTAATTTATAGCGCCGGATCTGGGATTGGGAAACATACACATCGTGGGAGCTGGGCTGGTAATTATCCCATCGCAGGAAGCCAATGCCCTCACTCATGATTTCGAGTATGCCGCCACGAACTTCCTGGCCTTCTTTCTCGGCTTCAGCCTGCCCGACAAGGATGATCAATTTTTCTTTCTTGAGTTGGGCAGCCTGGGGGACGTTCAAGTCCATCGCGATCTGACGCAACTCGGGCAACGGTTTCTTTTCAAGTTCTAAAACATTCATATGTAATCTCAACTCAGGGAGAGTTCCTGTGCCGCGTTATTGTTGATCGTACGCCTCTTTGAACTGCACGCGCAGAGTTGCGTGCAGGATAATAGGCAATGGTTAACACGGTTGATTCAAATTTTTAACTCCAACCAGGGGGGTACACTGTGAGAAAATTATAGCACGCAAAAATTGCAGTGACAAGCACAAATATTTGCAACCCTGTAAGGTATTTGATATCCCTCAAAATTGAAATCTTACGTTTGGGGGAGCGATTGTGGACGGGGCAGAAAAGTACCGCGATGGTATAATCGGCGCATGCTACTTGACAAACTTACCGGAATAGAGGCACGATACGAAGAAGTCAACACCGAATTGATGGCTGTCGGTGATAACTATCAGCGCGCCGCTGAATTGGGACGGGAACGTTCTGACCTGGAGCCGCTGATCAATAAAGCTGACGAATACCGCAAAGCGCTTGGAGGCCTGGAAGAAGCAAAATCTCTGTTGGAAGGGGATGATCCTGAATTATCTGAATTGGCCGGCATGGAGATCTCTGAACTTGAAACTCGCATACCCGAGTTAGAATTGGAAATCAAAACCTTGCTGCTGCCGAAAGACCCCCGTGACAGCCGCAATGTGATCATGGAAATTCGCGCCGGTACTGGCGGTGATGAGGCCGGGTTGTTTGCTTCCGATCTGTATCGTATGTACAATCGTTTTTCTGACAATCAAAAATGGAAAGTGGAAATGATGTCCTTGAATGAAACCGGGGTGGGCGGGTTCAAAGAGGTTTCCTTCCTCATCAAAGGGCATGGCGCCTTTTCTAAATTAAAATTTGAATCTGGTGTGCACCGGGTGCAGCGTGTCCCGGTGACCGAATCTCAGGGGCGCATCCACACATCCACGGCCACGGTTGCCGTTTTGGCCGAAGTTGATGATGTTGAAATTGATATCCCCGATCGGGATATCAAGATGGATGTCTATAAATCGGCCGGGGCGGGCGGACAAAGCGTACAAAAAAACTCCACGGCCGTGCGATTGACGCACTTGCCGACGGGTATGGTTGTGCAGTGTCAGGATGAGCGTTCACAGCTTCAGAACCGCATGCGGGCCATGAGCATTCTAAAAGCGCGCCTCTTCGAATTGGAAGAGGCCAAACGGCGCGCCGAGATCGAAGAGAATCGTCGAACGCAAATCGGTACCGGCGAACGCTCGGAAAAGATTCGCACGTACAATTTCCCGCAATCCAGGGTCACTGACCATCGCATAAATGTTTCATCTTACAACCTGGCTGCCGTACTGGACGGCGATATCGATGATTTCATCGAGGAGTTGGCCACTCGCGATGAGGCAGAACGACTCGCCGAAGCAGGATTGGATAATTGATCGGTGAACGTTGCCGATGCGCTAAGCCAATACAAAGTCATCTTTAGCAATAAAAGCGATACGCCTGCGCTCGATGCGCAGGTTTTGCTTGCTCATGTTTTGGGGCAATCGCGCACCTGGCTTCTGGCGTATCCCGAAGCTGAACTTACCCAAGACCAGAGTTCCCAATTCAATCAGGCGATAAGCCAAATTCAGGCCAATGTTCCGCTGCCGTATGTCATTGGACACTGGGAATTCTTTGGGTTGGATTTTGTTATCAATCCGGGGGTGTTGATCCCGCGTCCAGAGACAGAGCTGCTGGTTGAGCAAGCACTAAACTGGCTGCGCTCAAACCCTCAACGTCGCAAGGCAGCAGATATCGGCACAGGTTCTGGCTGTATTGCGGTTACCCTGGCAAATCAGATTTCCGATTTGGAAGTTGTCGCTACCGAGATCAGCGAAGATGCTCTACAAATCGCTGAACAAAACGCCCGTAATCATCGAGTTGATCAACGTATTCGATTCCTGCCTGTCGATTTGTTGCCACCCCTGGAAACCTGGGGCGTAAAGCGTGACCTGATTTGTGCCAATTTGCCTTATATTCCAACCGCAACCTTGCATACTTTGAAAGTGTTTGAACGTGAACCTTCATTGGCATTAGATGGTGGTGCGGATGGGTTGAACTCGATTCGCAAACTCCTTTCTGAAGTGCCTCAATATCTGCAACCGGGCGGGCTCCTGCTCTTGGAGATTGATTCATCTCAAGGGGGTGCCGCATTGACCCTGGCGCAAAAAGCCTTTCTGGATGCCAAAGTTCAATTACTGCAGGATTTAGCCGGTCATGACCGGTTGATCCGTATTGAGAGTTAGTTTCCTTATGAACACCAAAACTATTTCTACGAAAGACGCCGATGCTATGGCTCAGGCAGTCGATATATTAAAGCAAGGTGGTGTTGTCGCTTTTCCAACGGATACTGTGTATGGCGTGGCGGCCGCAGTCGATATTATTGATGCCATCAATAATTTATTCCTGGCCAAAGAGCGCGACGCTTCGAAGGCGATCCCTGTGTTGATGAGTTCACCGGATGATCTGGAGCTTGTTTCCAACGACGTCAACCAGACCGCTCGCACTTTGGGAGAAACGTTTTGGCCGGGTGCTTTAACGCTCATAATTCCACGGCACCCTTCGTTGCCGGAAATCCTGGGACCATATCCCACCGTTGGGGTGCGGGTGCCTGATCACCCCGATGCCATTGCATTAATGAAGGCCACCGGCCCTCTGGCGGTCACTTCTGCCAATTTGTCCGGCGGAGAAGATGCCAGAACAGCGCAGGAAGTTTTTGATCAACTTGAGGGGCGTATTGACCTGATCCTGGATGGCGGAACAACGCCTGGAGGCAAACCCTCCACTGTGGTGGACTGTACCAGCCCTAGGTTACAGGTTCTTCGTCCCGGTCCGATCTCAAGAAATGACCTGGAAAAAGCTTTTAATTAACCTTTATCTTCTATTCATATTCCTCTTAAGTTATTCCATATAATAATAGTTGCATTCTCCTCATACACTCAAACCGCCCCTAAAGGAATGGAGCCTTCCTAACGGGGCGGTTGGGTTTAACAGGCTGGGGGTAAGAGAAGTCGAAATTATCTCGTCAGACGAAACATAATCAAACCCGAGTTGCGGATAGGATCACATTTATCTGCTGAGTGGAGCAGAGCGCAGTCGAGGCAATTAGGTGCGTTTCGACTACAGCTACGCCTCCGTTCGATGATTTTGTTTCTAAACGCAACTCAGGATAATCAATCAAATCAGGACTTTGACGGAGCAGGTCGATGCAAAACTTAGCCATTATGCGGGCAGAGAAAGACGAGTTCTTTGCTCATCACCCCCAGAGCCCACTTACGGATGATCAGCAAGATAATTTCGAAGGGTTGAGATATTTCCCTGAAAACGAGATGTTGCGACTTGAACTGGACATCGATGCCTTTGAAGACAAAGAAAATATTGAAATTCAAACTTCGACGGGCGATGTTCAACACTATATTCGTTTTGGCAAAATCCACTTCAATGTGGAAAGTGATCCGGCTGATCTGACGGTTTATCAGAGCGAGCACGGCTTTTTCATCCCCTTTGTGGATGCGGCTGCCGGGAAAGAAACCTATGGGGCCGGACGCTACCTCGACCCGGAAATATTGCCTAACGGGAAGTTATCGGTTGATTTCAACCTGGCTTATAACCCCTATTGTGCGTATAACGAGCGTTGGTCTTGCCCGTTAACACCTTGGGAAAATCGTTTGCAAGCGCCAATCAAGGCCGGTGAAATGAACTTTGAGATGGGTGAGTGAGGTCAGTAATGTCTAAAAAAACGTTGTTCCTGATGCTATTGGGAATTTTGATAAGTTTGATATTGTCAGCTTGCGTGCTCAACCAGGAGACAGTCACCGTGGCTGAACCTACAGTTCAGGGCGAAGCGGAGTTTTCCGATGAGCGAGAGTTAACCATCGTTACCCTGTTGCCACGGGATGGAATTCCGGCCATTGATGATCCGGTATTCCTGGATGCCGCTGAAGCCGATGAAGAATACGCTCCCGAAGAATTGGTTATCGGCGTGGAATTCAACGGTGAGGCACGCGCTTACTCGATCCCTTTGCTTTCATCCCATGAGATTGTCAATGATGTTGTCGGCGGCGAAAATATCGCCGTCACGTGGTGACCGCTCTGCTTTACGGGAATCGTGTATTCCCGAATAATCGATGGAGAAGAGTACACCTTTGGCGTCAGCGGCAAGCTGATTATGAACGTTTTGGTAATGTACGACCGCCAAACGGGGACGCTTTGGAGCCAGTTATTGGGTGAAGCCGTAGATGGACCACTCAAAGGTACCAAACTTGAATTTCTGCCGGCCTGGCAGACAACCTGGGAGGATTGGAAGACAACGCACCCGGATACCCTGGCCTTAAGAAAAGGCTATTTCGGTGCCCGTGATCCCTATGACAATTACTACCAATCCGGCAGCAGCGGCGTCATCGGTCAGGCTGTGTTGGATGAGCGTCTCTATGTCAAAGAGTTCGTCGTTGGCGTTGAGCAAAATGGCGAGGCCGTTGCGTACCCCTTCAGCGTGTTGAATGAACATCCAGTGGTAAATGATGCAGTGAGCGATGTGCCTGTCTTGGTTGTCTTTAATGAAGATACCGGAACCGGTGTTGTCTTTGATCGGCGGGTAAATGGGCAAGTACTGACTTTTCAATCGCAAGAAAATCTTGAGATGATCGATGAAGAAACCGAGACGCGTTGGAATGGCCTGACAGGGGAAGCTCTGGATGGACCTTTAGTAGACGAGAGATTGACGAGGATAAAAAGTACTTCTTCGTTTTGGTTCGGCTGGAAAGATTGGTTCCCCAATACGCGCGTATATGGAATTGATGAATAAAAAAGAGACCTGCTGAAACTTCAGCAGGTCTCTTTGCTTTCGTCACAAATGTTTCAATTAACTTGAACCATGAAAATCATCAATTGCCGGCAGATATAGTTGATCGGTATATTCTTTGACCATACGGCGCATGCTGAACTGAGGCGCTAAAGTGCGAATGGTCTCCTTCACCCTTGCGATCCATTCACGCGGCAAGTTGTTCTCCGCTCGGTCGTAGTAAAGCGGGATGATCTCGTTTTCAAGTACATCATACAAATTTTCCATATCCCTCTGATCTTGAATATCAGGATCGTCGTTCTGGCTATCGTCTCCAATGGCCCAGCCGTTCTGCCCGTTGTAGCCTTCTCGCCACCAACCATCCAGGATTGAGAAATTTAAAACACCATTGAGGGCGGCTTTCTCGCCGGATGTTCCGGAAGCTTCATTAGGACGCCGCGGCGTATTTAGCCAGACATCCACGCCTTGGACCAGATAGCGCGCCACATTCATATCGTAGTCTTCCAGGAAAACCAGGCGGCCGCCATTATCGGCTTGCTTCACGGTGCGGTAAACTTCCTGGATCAGCATCTTGCCGGGTTTGTCGTCCGGGTGTGCCTTCCCTGCAAAGATAATTTGTACGGGACGATTGGGGCGGTTGATCAGATCCAAAAGACGTTGAAGGTCATGTAATACCAGGCTTGCTCGTTTGTAGGTGGCAAACCTGCGAGCAAAACCAATCGTCAACGCATAGGGATCCAGCAAAACTCCAGAGGCGATTACCTGAACGGGGTGGACATCCCCACGCAGCCACATGTCTCGGGCCCGATCACGCATGTAGAATACCAATTTGCGTTTCAAATGGCGCCGAACAGCCCAAAACTCTTCATCGGGGATATTGCCGACGTCCTGCCACAGATCGGGTTCATCGAGATGGTTTTTCCAATCTCGGCCCAGGTAGCGGCGGAAGAGGTGATCCAATCTTCGGGCCAGCCAGGTCTCCGTGTGGATACCATTGGTGACATATGATATGGGTACATCTTCCACGCGCTTATCTGGCCAAAGGAAGTTCCACATTTTTCGGGCAACCTGACCGTGTAATTCAGAGACCCCATTGCGGCGGGCAGAAAACCGGAAAGCCAGCAGAGGCATGCTGAAGGTTTCACCCCATGACATGTCACGGAGTGCCAGGTCGATAAATTTGTCTCTATCCAATCCCAGCTCAGGCCAAAAATTGGAGAAATATTTGTCGATCAACCAGAGGGGAAATTCGTCACTGCCAGCAGGTACTGGCGTGTGCGTGGTGAAAACTGTGGATGAGCGTATTCTCTCTTGGGCTTCTTCGAATGAGTGCCCAGAGGCCACAATCTCGCGGGCGCGTTCTAGACCCATAAAGGCCGAGTGGCCTTCATTCATGTGCCAGACTGAGGGGTTATAGCCCAGGTTGCGCAAAGCCCGCACGCCGCCGATGCCCAAGATGATCTCTTGTGAAATACGTGCTTCCAGGTCGCTGTTGTACAGCCTCGAGGTTAACTCGCGATCTTCGTGGCTATTGCCTTCGACATCCGAGTCTAGCAAATACAATGGCACGCGGCCAACATGCACTTCCCACAGCCGAGCCAGAACTTCCCTGCCTGGGAGATCAATAGATACCGTTAGTGGGTCATCGTTTTCGTCGAGGATGGGCATCACCGGCATATCTTCGAAATGAAGGCGCTGGAAGCGAGCTTCTTGCCAGCCGTCCTCGGTGATTTTTTGAGAGAAATAACCTCGGGTGTAAAGAAAACCCACGGCGACAAGGGGCAAGCCCAAATCGCTGGCTTCTTTTATATGGTCACCAGATAACACCCCTAATCCCCCAGCATAGATAGGCAACGTTTCGTGCAAGCCAAATTCGGTGGAAAAATAAGCTATTGGGCAGTTGATGCGATCCTGGTGATGAGTGCGAAACCAGGCATCTTCGGCGTTCATGTATTGATCAAAAAGATGATATATTCGATCGTAGAAATCGAGGTAATGGCGATCTTGCGCAACGGCGTTCAATTGTGCCCGTTCAACCTTGCGCAAAAACTGGACCGGATTGTGGTAGGTTTGCTCCCAAAGTGCTTGGTCTATGTGGGAAAACAATCGTTGGGCATCTGGTTTCCAGGTCCACCAAAGGTTGTAAGCCAGCTCGCCTAAGCGCTGAAGACGGCGCGGCAAGCTAAACTGATTAGCGGGTTGCGCTTTAAAGGATTTCATTTAAAACCTCAATGTTTTTGGATTTGTTATCCGTTCCATGACATGGATGGACAAGCGTTAATCTTACCATCCATCCATATTCGGAGCAATCAGCCTGAAATTTTATTTCGTTTGTATCACCACGATTTTTTCCACTCCCTGCCTTTTTCAGGTTTCTTATTTGATATACCTGTACTATACTAAGTTCATTCCTGCTCTACTCAGGATGCTGCAATGTTGGTATGTGCAAAATTTTAATTTATTTCGTTTATACTGAACGTATGTGAAATCCGATATAGATTCTAGAAACCCGGGTTTTGCATCTACAACCCAAGCTTCTTTGCCTGGAACAGAACCCCCCGGGTTTCTTGAAGAAGTGCAAAGGCCGTAATACCATTATCCAACAGGAAAGATGAACCCTTTTCGCGAGCAAATAAATACCGCATTATCAAATCCAGCGCTGCAATCGGCATTGGATGCCAACGCTCTCAAGCGATTGCTGGCGCGCCAAAAGGCGTATGCTTCGTTGCCTGAACCCCTGGATGTTTTGCGGGAGCGGGCACATCGGATGCGAGCCGAGACGATCCAAAACTTAGATTCGTATCTTGGGCAATTTGCCGCTAAAGTAAAAGAGAACGGCATAATTCTTCACTGGGCGGCCGATGCTCAAGAGGCCGCACAAATAGTTGTGAGCATAGCCAATGAAAAAAATGCCCAACTGATCGCCAAGTCCAAAACGATGGTTAGTGAAGAAATTGGGCTGAACAAGGCGCTAGAGGCTTCCGGCATCCAGCCCATCGAAACCGATTTGGGGGAATATATTGTGCAGTTGAGAGGAGAACCGCCCGCCCATATAAATACCCCCGCAGTTCACTTACGGCGGCAGGAAGTCGGCCAGACCTTCCATGAGAAACTGGGCACTCCCCTGACGACAGATATTAATGTACTTACCGATGCTGCCCGTAAAACTTTGCGACAAACTTTTCTCGATGCTGATATCGGTATTACGGGGGTCAATTTTGGTGTTGCAGAAAGCGGTTCTTTGTGTATTGTGACCAATGAGGGCAATGCTCGCATGGTGACGACCTTGCCACCGGTGCATATCGCGCTGATGGGGATGGAAAGGCTTGTGCCCACTTTTGATGATCTGGAGTTGATGTTAGCGTTGCTGCCCCGCTCCGCTGCGGGCCAGAAAATCACAGTGTATAACCAGTTGATTCACGCGCCTCGACGTGCGGACGAAATAGATGGCGCTCAGGAACGTCATTTGATCATCCTCGATAATGGGCGTTCCAGCATTCAGGGTTCTCCGCTAAACGATGCTCTATTGTGCATCCGCTGCGGGACATGCCTGAATGCCTGCCCGGTTTTCCGCGAATTGGGCGGGCATGCCTATGTGGGAGAGCAGGGCCAGCACACCATCTATCCGGGCCCGATTGGTTCGGTGATTTCACCGGGGTTGTTCGGCTTGGAAACATTTGGTCATCTGGCTCAAGCTTCCACGTTGTGTGGAGCCTGTAAGGATGCCTGCCCAGTGGATATCGATTTGCCAGAAATGCTGCTTCAGATTCGCTCGGGGATGGATTTGCCAACGACACGACCTGGTGTGGGGATGCCAGAAGGCTTCAGCTTTGGATTGAAAGCCTATGCCTGGGCGGCTTCAAATTCAAAACGCTATGGACTCGCTCAAAAGGGGGCAGCCGTTTTTAGCCGCATCCTGTTTCCGCGCAAACACTGGATGCGGTTGCCGTCCATAACTGGTTGGGGGCATACGAAGGATTTTCCACGCCCTGCCGCGAAAACCTTCCGGGAACGTTTTGATGCTCGCCGCAGAGACACGGAGACCTCAGAGAAGAAATTTGGAAAAGCTTTGGGAGATGAGTCATCGAGCCCACCAAAATCAGATTCAACATCGAACATCGTATCCCCAATATCTCGTTTTGAAGAGCAGTTGGAATTGGTGGGGGGGCGATTCACTCATTGCGCGCCTGAAGCTCTCGCCGTAAATATATCTGCGTTGTTAAAAGAACGCGGCATAAACCAGATCATGGCCTGGGAGCAAGGTCTTCCGGACAAATTATTGGATGAGCTTCGAGAGCTAGGTATTCACACAGAGACCACGCCCCACGCTGAACTGCAAGCTGGCCTGACAGGCGCGTTGGCCGCCATCGCCGAGACTGGCACCCTGGTGCAAGTGTCCGGCCCAGGGCTGCCTTTGTCCACATCTTTACTCCCCAGAATTCACATGGCAGTATTGCGCGAGGAAGATATTCATGAAAATCTCTCGCAAATCATGAATATGCGAGCGATCGGCAAGGCTGGATCCGTGGTGCTGATTACCGGCCCATCACGTACTGCTGACATCGAATTGACCTTGACCATTGGTATGCACGGCCCGGAAGAAGTGCACGTGTTTTGTGTATGAAGTGAGAACCAGGTATCGGAAAGATTTCCCCTGCCTACAATTTTACTTCGCCACGATAAACCCCATCAGGGTCCGGGAAAATGTCTCTTACAGCAACAACTTCATTGATATTCAGCGGCCCATAGATGTGGGGGAAAATATCACCGTCAGATGCTTCCCAGCGAATTTCCGCGGCCACCCGATTGGGGTTGATCCATAATAATATCAGGTCGGGTACTTGGGCATAAAATCGGTTGATTACTGTGAGGACTTGTTCTGGGCGTGAGCAGTGGATAAAGCCCTCACTTTCCAGAGAAGGCGGCTGATATTTTTCGGTTTCTTTGGCATTTTCCCAATCCGTGCGAGTACAAATATGAACGATATGCTCTTCCATTTCTCAACCTCGAATAGTGTAGACGATAATTCCCAGGATCTCTTTTAAGGAATGTGTTGTCGAGCTAAGATAGCCCGCTTTTGGAAATAGATTATAGAGATAGGTCACAAAATCGAATTCCCACATACTTTCCCACTCGGCCTGCGTGACGCTGTAATCTGTAGGCGCGGGGATCACTTCGAAGCCCTGTTGCTCGAAGAGCATCACCGAGCGGGGCATATGGAAGGCCGACGTGACTAGAATGATGCGGTTGATCCCTTTTTCTTCCAGAAATTGATGACTGTAGAGGGCATTTTCATAGGTGTTGCGCGATGCGGTTTCTTTCCAAATGGCTTCCTGGGGGACCCCCAACATGATCAGAAATTCTTCCATATTATCTGCGCCTGGTGTTGGCTCACCGACGATGGGAACCTGGCCGCCAGAGACCAGGATTTGCGGCGCAACGCCCTGGAGATATAGATGCGCCCCATAGATGACCCTGTCACCCGCACCGCCCACTTCAACGGTGCTGCGCGGGTAGAGTGGCGCATTCAGACCGCCACTGAGGATGACGATCACTTCAGAGTCAGGGAATTCTTCGGGCGGTAGATATTGCCACTCCAACACTTTGGTAAGGCTGGTCGCCACCCAGGAATTGCCGCTGATCCAGATCAGGGCAATGGCCAAAAGGATGGCAGTTTTTTGTAGACGTGGAGTCTTTTTTAGAAAAAGAGCCAGGATTAGCAATATCCAGGTCAAACCCAGGGGGTACACGAAAAGGGGTAGAAATTTACTGATGAAAAAGGTCATGTTTAATCTTTGTGTGGGACAAGCATATTAATTTGCATATCGGATGAAAAACTGATCAGCTCGCATCCTGAGTAGCAAGCTATCGAGCATTGCGTATCGAAGGGTGCGGTTTCTCAATTTTCGCCCCACGATACGACCTGCACATGCCCGTGTGCCGGTCTACTTGGGATGAAATTTAAAAAACTGGTACGACATTAGTCCACCAATTCTTTGACCAGATCGGCGGTGGTATCGAGAATGATATTGGCCCCGGCTTTGACGAGTTCGTCATTTTCACCAAAACCGCACAATACGCCCACCGATTGTGCGCCGGCGGCCATGGCGGACAAAATATCGACGGTAGTGTCGCCGACCATCAGGCACTCTTCGGGTTCTACGCCCATTTGATCGGCGGCATAGAGGATGGGGTCAGGGCGCGGTTTGGTATATTTGCATGTCTGGGCTGTGACTATGGTGTGAAACATAGGGGTCAGTTCGAACTGGTCCAGGAACCAGCCGGTGCTGCGGGCGCCGCGGGCGCTGACTACGCTCATGGGGTAGTGCTGCTGCAGTTTGATGAGCATTTCTTTTACGCCCGGGATCAAGAGAAAAGGTTTGGGCCCTTTGCCCAACCCCATTCGATACACCCGATCCCCTAAGGCCATCAGGATGCCATCGATGCCCAGGCGGTCCGTCAGGCTGTAGGCGAAATTCCCGGGACTTTCGGTGAACATTACGAAGCGGCGTGCAAAAGGGCGTGGGTCTTTGTCCGGGAAGATAAAGCTGACCGGAGTTAGCCAATGGGCCAGCTTGGCGACGAACTGGTCATCGGTATCGCTCAGGGTGCCATCGACATCGAAACATAGCGCTTTGATTTTCTGTGTGTCCAGGGTCATGTTATTGTTCTCCATCGATAGGGTTCCAGTGGTCGGGAACCTGTATGGCGACGACAACGCCGCGGGCGGTGGTCTTCCCTTCGGCAGATAATTCAACTTCTACGGTCACTTTGCGCCCTTTGACCTCCTTGATTTTGCCTCGCAGTTCCAGGGGCGGTCCTATGGGGGTAGGTAACTGATAGTCGACATGCAGCGAACCGGTTAAGAAGCGCAAGGGTGGGCCATCATCATCTTCATCATCCATCCTGCGCCCCGCGGCCTGGTAGGCGGCTGCTGCCGCCGAGCCGGTGCCGTGGCAGTCGATCAGGGAGGCAATCAGGCCGCCATATACGAAACCCGGGATGGCAATGTGTTCTGGCTTGGGGTTGAAGGTGGCGAAGGTTTCACCGCTGGCTTCATCCCAAAAGCTTTTGATTTGCAGGCCGTGTTGGTTGTGACGACCGCAGCCATAGCAGTGGCTCCACTGGTCTGGGTAATAATCCTGAAATGGTTTCTGGGCCATTGTCTCTCCTTTGGGTATCTGCGTGTCGATTGTAATCGCCTCCATTTGAATCAGCAAGCGCCGACCTCGTTTGGTCATTGCGAGCACATTCGCTGCGATAGGTGCCAAATACTATTGCCCCCCTCGGACAAGTTTGTTATAGTGGTGGAGCCCGCTGGTAAACAGTATCGGTGCTTTAGGAGACCTCCCATGGATTCGAAGATGATATTACGCTACCGACTAGGGGAACAAGAATGGCAAGAGTATGAATTTACGGCAAACAATATTATTCTCGGGCGCGGCGACGATTGTGACCTGACCCTGGATCACAGGGAGGTCTCTCGTCAACATGTGCGCGTTACCCGCGTGGGCGATCAACTCATGATCACCGATCTGGGTTCGAGCAATGGCACCACCGTTGAAGGTCAGCCAATCGAGGCCAATACTCCCTATCCGCTGAACCCTGGGGCGACATTCATGGTGGGCGGCTTTACCCTGACGGTGAATGTGCCCGGGGTTGTGGCAACCTATGTGGTTGCCGATGAACAGCCCGATATTCAGCAGAGTCTGCAACTCAAATACCGCTTTGACAAAGGAGAATGGCAGGTCTTCACTCTTTCGGCAGGTGAAACAACCATTGGGCGCGGCAGCGACAATGATCTGGCTTTGGATGATGACGAAGCCTCACGTTACCATGCCAGGATCACGGTTCAAGGCAGCGATGTCTGGATCACCGATCTGGGTTCGACCAACGGCACCGAAGTTGATAGTGTGCTCATTCCGGCCCAGCAGAAATACCACCTCCATATGGGACAATTTATCACCATTGGGCGGTTTACCCTGTATACCGAGTCGCCGCAGTCGGTCGGTGTGATGCACTCAGCCAGCGGCACCATGGTGATGCCCGGCCAGGCCTTTGCCCTGCCAGCCCAGGACTCGCCCCACACCATGCTGGATGCCGAGATGCCCACATCTACGGACCCGGTGCGCACCATGAACCTGACCAATCAGGAAAAGGTGACCATCGGCCGTGATGTCGATAATAATGTCGTGCTCAACCATCCCCTGGTCAGCCGCTATCACGCTGTATTGGAAAAGATGGGCAAACGCTTCGTTATAAAAGACCTGCGCAGCACCAACGGTGTCTACGTCAATGAAGAACGCATCGACAAAGAAAGATATCTGAAGGATTGGGACCAGATTCGCATCGGGTCTTATGTCTTCGTCATTTCCGGTCAGCAACTCCAGGGTCAGATTGAGCATGGCGTTCAAATCGAGGTCAGAAATGTCAACCAACAGGTTTCTAGCAGCCTGAATTTACTCAAAGATATCAGCCTGACCATCGACCCCAATGAATTTGTGGCCCTGGTTGGGATGAGCGGCGCCGGGAAAACCACCTTCATGAACGCCATTAGCGGCTATTGGCCGGCCAGTCATGGCTGGGTGCTGGTTAATGGCATCAATCTTTATGACCATTACGATCTGTTCCGCAACGATATTGGTTATGTGCCGCAGAAAGATATTGTGCATGCCGAGTTGACCCCAGAGCTGGCCCTGGATTATGTGGCCCAGTTGCGCATGCCGCCTGATACCTCCGCGGGGGAACGTAGAGCTGTGGTAGCCGAGGTGATTAAAGACCTGGACCTGACCGAGCGCAAGGATATCCCCATCTCGCGCCTATCTGGTGGACAGTTGAAACGGGTCTCTATCGGTGTCGAACTGCTGACCAAGCCGCGCCTGCTCTTCCTGGATGAACCCACCAGCGGCCTGGACCCCGGGACCGAATTCGATATGATGAAGTTGATGCGCCGGCTGGCCGACCAGGGACGCACGATCGTCTTGATCACCCACGCCACCAAGAACGTAATGATGTGCGACAAAGCCATCTTCCTGGCGCGCGGCGGCAACCTGGCTTTCTATGGTGCCCCGGAAGATGCCCTGGAATATTTTGACCAGTACCGCACCGACCGTGAACGCATCGAAAAGGATATGGAATTTGATGATATCTATCGCATCCTCAACGATGCTTCTCGGGGCGCACCGGAAGAGTGGCGCACGCGCTATCTGCAATCTTCAGTGTATGCCAAGTTGATGGGCTGGGATGGCTCGCAGACCAGCGCCCAACCGTCGGCTGCCCCGCAAGCGGGTCGCGTGCAATCCTTCAAACGGCGGGTTTCCGGCTTGCGCCAGTTTGCGATCCTTTCCAGCCGCAATCTGAAGATCATATTGCAAGATAAAGTTTCTATGGTGATGATGTTAGCCCTGGCGCCTGTCCTGGGTTTGATGGATTTTATCTGGGGTCGAGATTTGTTCGATCCGGTAATCGGTGATGTCGAGTTGGTCATGTCGCAATGGTATATGTTGGCAGTCGTGGCACTGCTGGCTGGATCCTTGAGCAGCGTGCGCGAAATTGTCAAAGAAGCTGAAATTTATAAACGCGAGCGTGCCGTAAACCTTAAGATTTTCCCCTATGTTTCGTCGAAAATTTGGGTTGGCGTGGTTCTGGCTATGTACCAATCTGCCATATTTATGCTCTTCCGGGTTATTTTTGTCAACCCGGCCATGCCGGGGCCGCAGGATTATCTGGCTTTTTATATTACCTTGTTCATGGCCAGTCTTTCGGGATACCTGATCGGGCTGATGGTGTCGGCCATCGCGCCCAATCAGAATGTCTCCATGCTTTTGCTGATCACCATGCTGGTGCCGCAGTTCATCTTTTCGGGTGCATTGCTGCCCATTGACACCATACCTGGCGGCAGGATCATCAGTTTGGCCATGCCCTCGCGTTGGGGTTGGGAGGGCTTTGTGAAATCGACCCACATGGGAGATAACATTATCGCCGATCCCTGCCTGGCGTTCCCTACCAGCGACCGCCAGCACCTGCCCGACGAACTCAAAGAAGAGTGCAATTGTATGGGCGAGAGCATCTTTACCGATTGCGCCGATTTCCCCGGCATTCTTTCGCCCGATTTTTACGATGACCTGGCGCAAGAGAAATTGGCTCTTCCAGAGCCGATAGAACCGGCACAGCCTACGGCTTACCCTTACCCGACCGCGCTGCCTTCGCTGACTCCGATCTTTACGCCCACGCCCCCGCCCTCGCCGACACCCCTGGCGACGCCGGACAATCCCCTGAATATGGACGCCTACATGGATCAGATGCGGGACCAGGGCCAGGAGCAGCAGGACGCCGTCATGGATCAGTTCGAAGCCTATCGCCAGGAAATGCGTGACCAGGGCCAGGTGTACGCCGACCAGATGGATGCCCAGGGCGATGATTACGTCGAATTGCGCCGGCGGCAGGGCGATGATTATCAGGAGTCCATGCAGGATTATGGCGACGAGCGCGCCGATTGGGTCAAAGGCCGTGAAAAAGCCATCAACGGCGCTGAACTGATGTTAGGCAGTATGTATGATGATTATGGCTATATCTTCCGCGGTTCCATCGTCACGCGCTGGATAGCCATGGGCATGATCATGGGCGCTTACCTGGGTGTGATGCTGATCTTCCAGAAACGTAAGGATGTGGTGTAAGGAAGTACGTTACTGTTACTGCGAGGAGCAGAAATGCTGCGACGAGGTAATCTAAAACATAATGACGCAGCAATGACAGTCATTTGAAATTCTTTGTATGCAAGAAAAAACGCTGATCCAAGCAGCCCGCCAGGGCAACCTGGAGGCCTTCAACAACCTGGTGCTGGCGTACCAGGACATGGTCTACAACCAGGCTTACCGCGTTATCGGCGAAAGGGACGCCGCCGAGGACGCCAGCCAAGAAGCCTTCATTTCCGCTTTCCGCAAACTGCACACCTACCGCGGCGGCTCCTTCCGCGGCTGGCTGCTGCGTATTGTCACCAACGCCTGCTATGATGAGCTGCGCCGCCGCAAACGCCGCCCGGTGGTGCCCTTAGAAGTCACCACCCCTGATGGGGAAGAGATCGAATCGCCCCGGTGGGCTGTCGATCCAACAGAATTGCCGGAGAAATCGGCCCAAAGGGTGGAATTGAATCAGGCTATCCAGCAATGTCTCAATGAACTTTCGGCGGATTTTCGCATGGTGGTGGTGCTGGTCGATATCCAGGGCCTGGATTACGCCGAAGTGGCTCAGGCGATCGAAAAACCCCTGGGTACAGTCAAGAGCCGCCTGGCACGCGCTCGCCAGCGCATGCAGCTTTGTTTACAGAAATTCCGGGAACTTCTCCCGGCTGCATTTCGTCTGAGTGAGGAGGTTTCCTCATGAAGACCCAGCTTTCCCAACGAGATTGGCAGCGCCTATCGGCCTATATCGATGGCCAGTTGCCCCCCCAGAAGCAGGCCCGCCTAGCAGCGCGCCTGGAAAGGGAGCCGGCCCTGCAGGCAGCCCTGGAAGACTTACGAGTCATGAAGCAAAAGCTGGGAGAACTGCCGAAAATGCGCGCCCCGCGCAACTTCACGCTGACCCCAGAAATGGTCAGCGAGCGCCATCGCCGGGTACGCAGCTTCAATTTCATGCGGCTGGCCTCGGCCCTGGCCAGTCTTCTCCTGGTGCTGGTGTTCATTGGCGATAATCTCAGTTATGGCAACCTTGCTATGGCACCTGCCCCTGCGATGGAGCGGTCTATGGATGATGCCGAAGTATTTGCCGAAATGGCTGAACCCGAGGAAGAAGCGGCTCCCATGGAATTATATGCTGATGAAGTTGATCAGGCGGAAGCTGGGGAAGGCTTGAATGCGGCCGAGAGTGATAAAGTGGGGGAAGATATGGTTGGCGCTACGGAGAAGCAGGCTGAAAGTGAAGAAATGGCCCTCGAAGAAAACCGGGAAACTACGGAAGGCGTGGTTGCTGATATCCCCCAACGTGAACCTGTCTCCATACGGCCGGTGATCATTCTGGAAGTCCTCCTGGTCCTGTCGGCTGTGATCACGGGTCTGCTGGCCTTCAGGCTGCGCCGCCGATGAACGAGAGCCAGGTGCGCTACTGCCCGCGCTGCGCAACCGCCCTGATACGGGCCCCACGTGCTGGGCGCCCGCGGCCGGTTTGCCCGGCCTGCGATTGGATCTACTTCCCCGATCCCAAGGTGGCCGCGGCGGTGTTGGTGGAACGGGATGGCGAAGTGCTGCTGGTGCGGCGGGTCAACAACCCCCACATCGGCCTGTGGACGCTGCCGGCCGGTTTTATCGACGCCGGGGAAGACCCCGCCCGAGCCGCCGAGCGTGAATGTCTGGAAGAGACCGGCCTGCTAGTGCGCGTCACAAAGTTGATCGAGGTCATTCCCGGCCAGGAGCATCCCGTGGGGGCGCATATCGTCATCGCCTATCGGGCCGAGGTGATGGGGGGGGAATTGCAAGCTGGTGACGATGCCGACCAGGTGGGTTTCTTCCGGCGGGACGACTTGCCGCCCATCGCTTTCGAAGCCACCAAAAGGGTCTTGGGGATTGCGGAGTAGCCTGAAAGCACGGGTGGGGGAAAATTGTGTATCGAGAAATCCATAACGATACTATAATTAATGCGTTAATTTTAAGATTAAATTCCCAATATATGTGATAATATAATATTTGAAGAAAAGGGGATAACACCACGACCCTCGACCCTGCCATCCCTGTCGAACCCATTTAACTTTGGTGGATTCCACCACCGCAGCCATCGAAAGGAGCTTTCCCATGGCGAAATTAATTCAAGCGATCCGGGCTTATGGGCCCAGCCCTGATCTGCAGAAAACAACGCAACTGGATAAAGTCGCTGAGTATATGTCCATGCGTACGGGGCTTAATAAAAGTGAAGTGCTGATGGTCTTACAAGAGCAGACCGACTGTATCTTGTTCTTTAATACGCAGGGCATCCCGGTTAAATTTCCCGGTGTGGGCACCTTCACGCCCGGGATGGGCCGGGATGGCGAGCTGCGGGTCAACTTCCGCACCGATACCGCCCTCAAAAAAGGCATCAACCAGACCGATGCCTATACCGGCGACATCCACAACCGGGAAAATATCGGCCTGGACGACCAGGGTTACAAAGACCAGTGGGACGCCGACCACCCCGATGACCCGCTGGAAATCTAGCCTTTTGGGTGCTTTTCCAATTTGACCGGGTCAAAAAAAAATTTCACCCGGTCAAAATTAAATTTCACGCCGTCAAATGACTCAACTGACGCCGTGAAACGACTCAATTGACGCCGTCAGATTAAATTTTGACGGCGTCAAATTTTGCCAGCGCCGTTGGGAGATATGTTAGAATGTTTTCAAGTAAAAATGCAGCGGGACTATTACTGGTATGGGCGGGCTGGAAACCGACTTTGAACTTTCGGGCAGATAGTGGCATAACGATTAAAAAATGATCGACACATTGGGATAAGAAAGGGTTGCATAGGGACGAATTTCAACCGTATGCTGCGTGCTGCAGAACAGAATTCTAACAACCTGCCGCGCAGGCCCCCGTTGGGCGCACATACAAAGCAGAAGATTTTTTCCAATCATGAGATCAATATGGATGTAGACACAATTGATATATTTCGTTTGGTGCCCCCCTCATTTCGAGGCGAAATTGATAATAATAAAATGGTATCCGATGAATATCCGCAAATTAGAGGAATGGATGGCAAGCAAGAGCTTATAGTGTTTAGTTACAGAGATAAATGGAAGGACTATGAGTGGAATAATCGAAAACCAAGAAGCTTTGTTGGGAAATTATTTGGGAAGAAGGCCGATATTAGTAAGCTGGCCAATAAAAACGAAGCATCTATTTTGCGATTTGAGCGGATCATCAGATTGACATGGGGGCATTTTCTATGTATAGATCGGGGAGAGATCTCCCTATATTTTTGCAGAGATTATCCCGTTGAGCTCACACTATTGGCTGAATTCCGAGTGAACGGAAAGATAACGTTAGAAAAAGTTTTGGAAAAGTATAAACGAAAAAATCCA
Source organism: uncultured Anaerolineales bacterium (assembly GCA_964629085.1). Classification (GTDB taxonomy): domain Bacteria; phylum Chloroflexota; class Anaerolineae; order Anaerolineales; family UBA11858; genus NIOZ-UU35. Next base: position 5,924 of record CAZVPR010000053.1, on the reverse strand, counting down.
GAAGGAAACGAAGTATTGGCCCAAAATCTAGTCAAAGACAATCATGGAAACAAATATATTTCCAATTATCGATCCTTTGTAGCAGTATTTAGTTATGATATATTTTTATCTATTGCTACTCTGAGAGCGAAAATCGACAACGATTTTAACAAGTCGTTTTACGATGTGTATGAGCATTCAACAAGGTTATCACACACATTCACAACAAATCCATCTTGACGAGAGAAGGATGACAAAAGAAGAGCTTGGAGAAATGTAAGTGCGCCCAACTCCGCGTGGTACGGACTTGGGGTGAAGAGTAACGACCCCGCCATTGGCGTTAGCTTGTGCTTCGCATGATGCATCGGGTGTGCCTTCGCCAAGCCGCGTGAAGTTCTGATTCCCCCCACACGTGAAGCCCCCGCTAGGTAGTGCGCCGGATTTAAGAATGGACGCAGTCAAAGGTAATTATTTTGTGTGAATTAGAACGGATTTTAGTGGATCAGGTGTATGATTTGAAACTAATAATCGAATAAATATATCCTAAAAAATTAAGCCAATTTCAGAGTTTTCAAGGTATCGTTGTAGCATATGAATAGACTGTATGGAAATTATCGGCACGATTTATCAGTGGATAGGAGAAAATATGTCCGAAAACAAGACACAACCCACGTCCGAATCAGTTAATGACTTCATCGCCGCAATTGAGAATTCCCGCCGTCGTGGTGATACACGGACTGCGCTTGAGATCTATAAAGAAGTGACCGGACTTTCTCCGGTTATGTGGGGACCATCGATTATTGGTTTTGGATCCCTGCATTATAAATATGAATCTGGGCGCGAAGGAGATATGCCGGCAGCAAGCTTTTCGCCGCGCAAGGCCAATATGACATTTTATGTCGATGACAATTTCGATGGAGCTGATGAACTCTACGCAAAGCTGGGTAAGCATCGGAAATCTGTTGCATGTCTCTATATAAATAAACTGGATGATGTTGATCTAGATGTCCTACAAGAAATCATCGCCCGCCAATATGCGGCAGTCTCAAAGTAGCCACAAGGTATTCTACATCGCGCAATTGCGTGCCATCGAGTGAAAGGGAATCTGTTTTGTAGGGAAATTAATTACAAAGGGTGCCACGAGTACGCCTCGCACGTTGCGCACCGGCCGTAGACCCGCCTCGGGCGTGGCGGGCACGGCGTCCCACACCAAACGCCCCCGTTGGGCAGCGAAGCTTTACCGCCTGCCACCCGCGATGTGTTTTCAACAACTATTTGAGACAAAGACAATTGAGAAATCAACCTCAGAAAAGGGAAATTTATGTTCAGACAAATGAGAAGGAAAAAGCAACTATTATCCGAAGAAGAAACGGTTGAGATATTGGAATCTTGTACATCAGGAGTATTAGCAGTGACAGGCGATAACGATTACCCCTATGCCGTTCCTTTGAGTTTCGCCTATAAAGACGGCAAACTCTTTTTTCACTTTGCAAGAGCAGGGCATAAACTTGACAGTATCGTAAAGAATGATCGGGTGTCGTTTTGCGTTATAAAAACGGATGATGTTATACAAAAGACTTTTACTACTCATTTCCGTAGTGCGGTTGTTTTTGGTAGAGCAAGAATTCTCACAGAAGATAGTGAGAAAAAATATGCCCTTGAATGTCTGGTGGAAAAATATTCCCCTGACTACATCACAGAAGGACAATCTGAAATTGAGCGCGATTGGAAAAGAGTATGTGTGGCAGAAGTCAAGATTGAACACATGACAGGGAAAGCGGCAATTGAAATAATCAATAATAAAGTGTAGCCGCTCCGTTGCCCAACCCTGCCTGGTACGGACTTTGGGTGACTTGCCCGCCCACCGAAGGTGTGCCCCAGTCAAGGCCCTCTTCGATGGGCGCGCCTGAAGCCCCCATTGTACTGCTTTATTGCTAATTCAAATTTGATTTGAAACGGAGTCAATAGTGACAGGTGGGTATGATTCAATTTATTCTAGATTGATACCAAAACTTTCTGATTGCGATTTTAAAGAAAGTGCAGACCGCCTTGGTTTTGAATATGTAAATGGCGGTGTTCAGGTTGAATTTTTGAAGAGAGAATATCGAATTACCAGAGATGGCGTTGAGCCTCTAGACAGTCAGCCTGTCAATGTTAATATCCGTAGCGTTCTATTGTATTATCTTCTTTCAAAGGGACATGGAGAACCTGAAAACAGTTTCATCTTATTTGAGAGTATTCCCAGAATGATAACTGGAATCAGTGGACAAAACCAAGTTTCTAACAATTCATTGGAAAGATATTTTGGGGATGACTATTCAAGATTTAGCGAAGCAGGTGCAAAACTGGGTGGAATTGAAAAAGAATCTCAATTGGGCAAACATGTATGGCACTTTGATGTCCTGCCAAAAATTCCTTTGCGCGTTGTTTATTATGATGCAGATGATGAATTTCCGGTAAGTATCAAGATTCTTTTGGATAATACTGCTATTCAGTTTATGGAATTTGAATGTCTAGCATTTATGGTTGGGAGTTTTGTTCGCGCGCTGCTCAAGACATCAAATTTCGGCGATGCAGTTGGTTGGAAGTAATAATGAATACTATTTTGACTGATAATCAAGATGACGGAACAAGAGGAAGAAGTTTTCAATACAGCACGCAGTCTTCCGATAAGTTGCACTGTCATGGGCAGCAGAAAAACAGGGGTAAAATGAGCACAGCCGCGCGAGAAAACGCGATTTTGTAAGCAATAAGACGTGGTGAAAGGCGGTCTCAATTCAGGTTTGAGAGTGAGAATTTCTTCTGTATGGACTAGCCGCCTAGGACTGCCATCGATTAAATGCTGGTGATGTTTTCACCAAAACCTAGGCGAAACGCCTGGTGTGCTTCGTTTCTCGAAGGGGTACATAGTGCAGGTTCGCAAGCGGGGTAAAAAATTAAAGTAATGTTTTCCACTAATATTGGTCGAAAAGTAAATGCGACGGGGTCGCAGTGTTGCGTTTAGGTCAAAGGTGATGGACTAAGGTTGTAATTGTCAACGCGCCTGGCACAAGAAGTCCTTGGTAGTTGGCATTTTTTTAATCGCTGTGGAAGGAAATAAATGAGGGGTCAAAATATGTGAGCTATAATGAATTATATGGCTATCATCACTTCAAACCGCGAAAGACAACTTTGGATCTGGACACTAGTAATTGTGGTGGCAATATATTCCACTTTAGGTCTTCAGGGAAAGATGGCTGCGTTATTGCGTGATCTCGATTTGCTAGTCAGCATATACATATTTTTATTAATCATAATGGTATTGGCAATCATAAGTAGTGGGCTAAAAAGGCGAATAGGGCGATTTGAAATCTGGGTAATTCTTGGGATAATGGCTGTCTATGGTATGTTGATGGTCAGGTTATTTCTCAGTCCAGAAGAACGTACCCATCTATTTGAGTATGGATTAGTTGGAGTTCTTATATATCAAGCACTTTTAGAGCGTAAGCGAAATGTTCATGGACATTGGTCGCCAGCTGTCATTGCAATATTAATGGCAGGGTTATTGGGTTGGTTGGATGAGGGTATCCAAGCAATTTTGCCCAATCGAGTATATGATATTCGTGATGTTGGTTTCAATGCACTTGCAGGTTTGATGGCAATATTAGCAAGTCTGATATTGGCGTGGGCAAAACAATTCCGTCAAAATTCACAGGCAAAATAAGGAGTATGAATTGTCCGAACAACCTGGAGTTAAGTTTCTGTATTTATATTGCAAAGATCTTCTTGCGATGAGACAATTCTATAGTGATCTCTTGGGGTTGGATGAAATCTATTTTTCTGAAGAACCAGATGGCGCTGTAGCATATGATTGTGATGGTTTACAGTTCACAATTTTTTCAGACAATTCAATACAGTTTGATGCTCAAGATTGGGCGCGACAACCAGGATGGAGAGGCGGTGAAAACTCTTTGATGAGTTGGTCGGTTGTATTGACGAGAGAAGGATTTCGAGATGCTGTACATAAGCTTGTGAATGCTTATGTGGAATCATATTATGACAAACCTGAATGGCATAATTATTGGAGCTTTCCAGTAAAGGATCCTATGGGAAATACCGTTGAAATCGTCCTTGATTCAGGGGAAAAAGTAAATTGGGATGAAAGCAACGAGTGAAGAAAACAAATTTAAATTAATAGCTACGTCAAAGGGGTAAGGTATTTGATCGTCCCATTTAAGATAAAATGAAATTCAAAGTAACTTGGTTTTTACATATTTTTAGTTCTGGAGAATGTCAAATACAGAAACCTTTCTGAGGAATAAGTATGAAAGTGGCAAATGCATAATTACAGAAAATCAATCTACTTTGCTTGCAAGGGACTTGGGGTTAGGATGGAACGATCCCGCCTTCAGTGTTGTGCTGCTCGCAACACCGAAGGTGCACACGGTAAAGCATCGGGTGTGCCTGCGGCAACCCGGCTATGCCCCCGTTGGGCGAATATGAAAGTCTGAGGTAGATTTTGAGGAAAATTGCTGTATTCTTTTATGGACTTTTCATGGACGAAGCTTTGCTTCAAAGTAAGCGAATTAACCAACCCAACCTTAGGGTTGCTGCGGTATCAGGTTTTCATCTCAGAATAGGTCAACGGGCAACACTTGTTCCAGATCAAAAGGGGTTAGTATTTGGTGTTATCGCTACACTAACTCATAAAGAAATTGTGCAACTCTATGCAGAACCGAGTGTCCAAGATTATCAACCTGAGGCTGTAGTAGCAAACTTGGTAGATGGAGGATCATTACCAGCTCTTTGTTTCAATTTAGTAAATCCACCGGCATCGGATGAGCATAACCCAGAATACGGAAGGAAATTGCGCGAACTTGCCGAACAACTTGGGTTTCCTGCTAAATATGTGACGTCAATCGAATGAAAAAGTTGTTATCATCAAGGAATGGTCGTCATTGCTTTCGAAAGCACGCAAAAAATGGGAGATTATAGGAAATAAAGCGCCTACCGATTAAGAGGAGTGTCAAAAGAAAAAGAGAAAAAAGAGTCGAAGGAGAAATAGTAACTGTGGAAGAGAAAGAACAAGCGAAGGGTGCCCACCTACACATTACGTTCCCCCAGAAGTGTTTCTAATACAGGGGCAAAAACAGTTAGGTTAGACAGCGATAGAAGTCTTTAGAAGACATGTGATTTGCCCGCCTACAGCCCTCCCGCGCCTAAAGCTCCCGTTAGATCGCCAACATGAAATTCGCGTCTCACTGGGAAACAAGGATCATTAGAAATTCAGAATGAACAAAACAGAAAAAAGATTATCAAATCCAAGAGTCATTTTCCATGAATTTTTCTGCGGGCTAATGAAAAAACCGATCAGCCTATTAGTCTTGTCAACTGCGCTTGTTTTATTAGGCCTGACCCTATTTGAGCTTGTCAGAGGCAATCTATATCTTGCTCGGCTGAATTACGTTGATATTACAACCCTGGCGATGGTAGCTTTTCTTCTCATTAGGGCAGTTACGAAACTTCATTCTGCCTCAGATTTGGAGACGATCTCAATAGCCTTAGTGAGCAGCCTATCATTCATCTTTAGCTATGAAGCGATTTACAAGTGGTCATTCTATTTCATTCCATGGAAAATGCCAGCCCAAGAAATCCGAGAATTATTACTCCAGGTGGCTGTTGGGTTGACGCTTATGACTGGGTTTGCTCAACAGGTATTCAAAATAAGCCGGGTCAATCAAATCTTGTTTGGGTTATTTATTGCAACCTGGCTATTTTGGTTATCCATTGGGTTTCCACAAATATGGGATGGTGAGAGAATTCATTATGCAGTCATTGATCTTTCATTGAGTAAGAATATGATATATGCATTGAATCGTATTACAAAAGTAGTTTTGTTTATGTTTTATTACTGTTTGTATGTTTGAAAATACACGGGACGGGAAGTAACTGATTTGCATCCATGA
>CAZVPR010000052.1:0-31175 GCA_964629085.1 uncultured Anaerolineales bacterium | reverse complement strand
CCAGATCGAGTCAAAAGTCACCCTAGAAGTGGGGTAAAATTGGGCGGTTTCGATTAAAAAAGTGCAACCCTTGTGCCAGGAATATGTGAGCAGTTAGCGGTTTGCAGCGAGCAGGTAGTTGATAAAAATAATATGCTTTTGAGATTTGCCAAGTCGCGCTTCGGACAATTCTTTGTTGGGTTTGTATTTGCGCATCTATCCTTTTTACTGCCCGTCAAGCGTCTCGATGAAAACAAACGTCTGATCGTCTTCCAACATCCCAAACCTGATTATTCGATCCACTATCTAATTGTGCCCAAGCGCAAAATAAAAAGCTTGGAAGAAATAAAAATGGATGATCATTCGATATTGATTGAAGTTTTTAAGACCGCCGACAGTTTAGTTCAGCAATTGGGCTTAAGGTATAAAAATGCCCGTTTAGTAGTAAACGCCGGGGAATATCAAGAAGTTCCCCAATTGCATTTTCATCTTATTGCATCTACGAACGATCTCGAAAATAATTAAATCTTTTCTTATATCACCCTTCATACTTGAAAATATTTTTTCGCAATTATGTCCCTCGTAACAACGCACAATCTCGCAAAATCGTTTGATCCGGTCGATATTTTTACCGGATTGTCTCTGAGTATTCCCAATGGAGCGCGCATAGCTCTGGTGGGAGCCAACGGGATTGGCAAGACAACGCTGCTCCGAATTATCGCCAGAGAAGAAACCGCCTCAGCGGGTGAGGTGCATTATGCCCGCGGCCTGACCGTCGGCTATTTGCCACAGGAATCGGTCCTTGAATCCCATCGCACACTTTGGGAAGAGTGCTTGCTTCCTTTCGGTGAAATACGCGCTCAGGAGCATAAACTCAAATCCTTAGAAAAAGAGATGAGCGCCGCCGACCCCCGAGCCATGGCAGAATTGCTAGAACGCTATGGCACTTTGCAAGCAAAATTCGACCATGCCGGGGGGTACACATACGAGACCCAAATTCGCCAGGTGCTAACCGGGCTGGGCTTCGCTGAAAATGAATTTGAGATGCCCCTGGAGCACCTCTCCGGTGGTCAACGTACGCGCGCCCTTCTAGCTAATCTTTTGCTTGAGGCGCCAACCTTACTGGTGCTCGATGAGCCCACCAACCACCTCGATATCCAGGCTGTCGAATGGTTGGAGAGCTATCTCCGGGATTGGGACGGCGCTGCGCTGGTCGTTTCACACGACCGCTATTTCCTGGATCGAGTTTGCAACCATATTTGGGAAATGTCGCGCACTGGATTCGAAACCTATCGCGGCAACTATTCTCATTATCTTGGTCAACGCCAGGACCGCTGGGAACGTCGTTCGAAGACCTTCGAGGCCGAAAAAGAGCGCCTTGAAAAGGAACTCGACTACATCAAGCGCAATATCGCAGGTCAAAACGTCATCCAGGCCAAGGGGCGTCTCAAACGTCTCAGTCGTCAACTCCAGGCCATCGACCAGATTGGGCTGGATGCCATGCAGGGCAAAACCTGGAGCCAGATTAGCGAGGACGTGGTTACAACCAAAAGCATCATGAGCGTAGACCAGGCTCACGCCGCCATCAGAGCCCTGCGCAACCCCCTGAAACGCCCTGAGGAACTAAAACTGAATCTCAAATCCAGATATCGCAGCGGCGAACTGGTCTTGCGGACTTATGACCTCGAAGTTGGTTATCCTGGCAACTCGCTTTTTCAGGCTCCCAATATCATTCTGAACCGGTTGGAGTGTGCCGCGCTGATCGGTCCTAATGGCGCTGGCAAAACAACATTCCTAAAAACGGTCCTCGGGCAATTGGCCCCCTTGGAAGGGCGCGCCGACCTTGGCGCCAGCCTGGATATCGGCTATTTCGCCCAGGCCCATGAGGGCTTGAATCCTGAAAATACCCTAATCGAAGAAATCGAAACCGTCGCCCCAAATATGTACGTCGCTGAAATCCGCAGCTACCTGGCGCGTTACCTTTTCTCTCGTAATGATGTGTTCAAAAAAGTGGCTGTCTTATCCGGTGGCGAGAGCGGCCGCCTGGCGCTGGCAAAGTTGGCGCTGAGTAACGCTAACTTCCTGTTGCTCGATGAGCCCACCAACCACCTCGATATCCCTGCTCAGGAGGTTCTCCAGGCTATATTGGCCGATTTCCAGGGGACGATAATTCTCGTCTCGCACGACCGCTACCTGATCGATGCCTTGGGGACTCAAATCTGGCACATTGATAAAAATGGAGCGAGTCTTGAAGTTTTCAAAGGAACATATACCGAATATCGTCGCTTCGAAGAAAAGGAAACTGAGTCTGATGCCCTCACGCGTGGTCCTGTTATTCTCGAACAGGATTCGTACCGAAAAGCACGCGCCGACAAAAATCGATCCCAAGCAGAACAACGCCGCCGGAAAGCGCGCCTGGATGAAGTCGAGCATCGCGTCGCAGAATTAGAATCAGAATTAGCCAACCTCAGCGAGAAATTAGAGAGACCATCGCAGAACCCCGCCGAAGTCCAACGCCTCGGCGATGATTACGTCGAAATCGAAAATGAACTCCACGCCCTGATCGCCGAATGGGAGCAGTTGCAGACATAAAGGGAAAAACCCGTGTCCATCGAAAATTCCTGGTGGCAAACCACAACCATCTACCAAATCTACCCCCGATCCTTCAAAGATTCCAACGATGATGGCATCGGTGATCTGCGCGGTATCATCTCAAAATTAGATTACATTCAGGATTTGGGCTTCGAAACGATATGGATTTCGCCTTTCTTTGCCAGCCCTCAGCAAGATTTCGGCTACGACATCAGCGATTATCTAAGCATCGCTCCGGAATACGGCACGATGACTGAAGTCGAAGAATTGATCGATGAAGTTCATGCCCGCGGCATGCGCCTGCTCCTCGATCTGGTGATGAATCATACTTCCATTGAACACCCCTGGTTCCAGGAATCTTGCAACAACCGCGCCAACCCCAAACGGGATTGGTATATCTGGCGCAGTGGAAAGGGTAATCGACCTCCCAACAATTGGACGGCCATGCCAGGCGGTTCCGCCTGGCATTTTGACGAGCATACTGACCAATACTATTACGCCAGTTTCTTGCCCTTCCAACCCGATTTGAATTACCGCAACCCCCAGGTCAGAGAAGCCATGCTCAATATGGTTCGCTTCTGGCTCGATAAAGGCATCGATGGCTATCGTCTGGATATCTTCCATTCCGTCTACAAAGATGCCCAATTTCTGGATAACCCCTTCTCATGGCATTACATTCCCTACAATGATGAGGCCGGTTTCTTTCAGAAATGGGACCAAAACTTACACCAACCAGAGGCTTTCGCACTGGCCCGGGAATTGAGGAAAATCGCCGAATCCTATTCGCCTGAAAAAATGTTGATTGGTGAGGTGTTTGGCAGCAGCGAAATCATCAAAAAATACCTGGGAGCGGACCAAAAAGGGCTGAATCTGGTTTTTCAGTGGGACCTGCTAAAAGCAAAACTAAAAGCCAAGTTTTTTAGAAATATAATTCAACTATTCGAAAACGAATTTCCCACTCCCTACACGCCGGTCATTGTCTTTGGCAATCACGACCAAAAGAGGATCATCTCGAAAGTTGGTGATCGACCCAAACTGGCAAAGTTGTTAGCTCTGCTCCAATTCACATTGCGCGGGGTCCCCGTAACCTATTACGGTGAAGAAATCGGTATGTCCGAGGTCATCCTCCCTGCAAAATTCGCCAAAGATCCCGTTGGGCAACGCTATAAATGGGCGCCTCAATTCCTGGTCGACCTGCTGGATTTGTATGTCAACCGCGATGGCTGCCGCACGCCTATGCAGTGGGAGGATAGCCCCAACGCCGGTTTTTGTGGGGAGACGGCGAAACCCTGGCTGCACGTGCACGAAAACTATCAAGATGTCAATGTCTCTCGTCAACTTCGGGACGAAAATTCCATTTTGCAAGCCTATGCCAAATTATTGCAACTGCGCCGCGAAAACAAATCTCTCCGAGAGGGAGATTTGCATCTCATTGAAGAACCCGAAATTGAGAAAAATTTGCTCGTATTCCAACGAAATTTTAAAGAAGAAACGACAGTAATCGCGGTTAATTTCAGTCACAAGAAAGTCAAATTCCAAAATCCAACCCATTGCCAACATATCTTGTTTGAAATTGGACTGGGTAAAACGGGGATTCTAACTGACACCATTCTCCCCCCTCGCTCAGGTGTCATTTTGACGAGTTAGCTTTCATGGGCAATCATTCTCCATCGAAAGCACGCATTTGGGGCCACTTGCCATTGATCACTCCCACACTAAAGATGCAGGCAAATCCTCCCAGGGCTATAGCCAATGGCACACCGATGATTTTCCCCAAATAGCCAGATTTCACATCACCTAAAAACGGCCCACCAATAAAAAATATCTGATTCACGCTGGTCATTCGCCCTCTCAAACGGTCAGGGGTGTGTAATTGACGAATGGCATTGCGTATGATCGAACTCACCGAGTCCGATGCGCCTGCCAACATTAGTGCCATAACCGAGAGCCAGTACGTGCGCGAAAACCCAAAGATGATCGCCGAGAGGCCGATCATGGACACCGCTCCCAAAACCAACTTTCCCTGATTGCGGATTGTGCGAAATTGCGACAAGACTAGTCCGGCCAGAACAGCCCCAATCATCGGGGCCGCCGTGAGCAGACCATAGGCCGTGCCCTGTACATCCAGAATGTCCCGGGCGAAATATGTCAAAAGAGAATCAGCTCGGGTAAACAGCGTTGCGAAGAAATCCAGCAACATCGCTGAAAGAATGAGTGGTTGGGTGAAGGTAAACAGAACACCTTCCTTGATTCCAGGCCAATCGATCCCATTACCATCTTTTTTGATGGTTTCTTGCTTGACAGAACCCATCATCAATAGCGCAAAAGACATCATGGCAAAAAACAGGGCCGAGGTGAAGTAAGCTGCATGGACATCAAAGTTATCGATAATCAATCCGTTTAGGATTGGGCCAATAACGCCACCTATTTGAAAAGCAATCATCTCAACGCTTAGAGCATTAGGCAAAAGCTTTCTCGAAACCAGATTTGGCGTCAGTCCAAAGCGCGCCGGCAAGTCAATGGTAAAGGCAGTAGCGTGCACAACCAGGATCGTATAAACATGCCAAATTCTGATTATTCCCAAGAAAGTCAAGAATCCGAGCGTGAGAGCCGCCAATCCCATGACACTTTGGGTTATCAAGACAACCTTGCGCCGGTTGAACTGATCCGCGATCAGGCCAGCCAGAAGGGAAAATATCAACGTAGGCCCAAGTCGGATCAACCCGATATTTGCCAAAGCGATTGGATTATCCGTATAATCTCGGATTTGCCAGGGGATCAACCAGGTTAATATCTGGTTCCCCGTCCAGGCAAAAAGTAATCCAACCCAAAACAGCGCGAAACGACGCTGGCGTAGTGCTGGTGGAATTTGCATTTTATTTGGAATCAGTTGTCGCAGTGGCCCGAGGAACTATCCATTATCAACCACCCTCTGACCACAGATTATGTCCCCCAATCTCTCAAATACAGGAAGTCGTACCCAACCGTTCGATTGGTTAATTTAGCAATAGGCGGCAATATACGTTTAAAGTGATTCCTGCGTACAAGTTCTATTACCCGATTGACAAAGCTCTGCGAAAATCCAGCTTCGACGCATTCCTGCGGCCGATAACGCTGGTCGACCAGCAAGTAGAGCAATTGATCCACCTCTTCATAGGTGAAACCCAATTCATCTTCATCGGTTTGGCCAGCCCAAAGGTCGGCCGATGGAGCTTTGTCGATGATTTCTGTGGGCACAGCCAATGCGCGTGAAAGTTGGCGGACTTGGGTCTTGTAAAGGTCTCCAATGGGATTGAGCGCGCAGGCCGAATCGCCAAAAAGGGTGCTGTACCCCAGCAAAATTTCAGTTTTGTTCCCCGTGCCAACAACCAATCCCCTGAAAGCCTCTGATTGATCATAAAGCACGATCATGCGGGCGCGCGCCATGCCATTGCCACGACGCATATCGTTGGCATCTGGAAAATGGTCGAACAAAGGGTCAACCATATCCGTGATTGGAATAGTCAACGACTGCACGCCGGTAATATCGATTACCTTTTGAGCGTCCTCCAGCGAACTTGCGGACGATGATTTGTAGGGCATGCGGACAGCCAAAACATTGTCTGCACCCAGGGCTTCGACAGCCAAAAAACAACTCAACGCAGAATCAATACCACCAGACAAACCAATCACAGCATGCTCGAATCCGGCACGAGATATCTCAGAATGGATGAACCCGGTCAGGATGGTCTTGGCCAAATCGGTATTGATCTTCAAATCACTCATCGCTGCGTGCCTCGCTTTCCACCAATAATGCGCTCCATTTCTCGCTGAACCAGGGCCGTGCGCTCATCGCGCAAAAGGGGCAGCCGCGCCCGAGTGCGGTGGAGCTGGTTCAGGTCGATCTCGGTAGTAACCAAAGCTTCCTCATAATAAGGACCTTTGACCACCAACTCACCGTTGGGATCAAAGACCGTTGAGCCGCCCCAAAAGTGTAAACCATCCTCAAAGCCAACCCGGTTGGAATGCGCCACAAAGCAGGTGAACAGACTGGCATAGGCCTGGTTGATGTGTTCCACCCAACGCGCAGATTCAAGCTTATCATCGCGGCTGATGCCTCTGCCCGGTGAAGCAGATGTAAAAATTAACAGATCAGCACCATCCAGCCAAAGCAAATAAGGCGGCGAGGCATGCCAGAAATCCTCACAAATGGCGATCCCGACCCGTCCCATCGGCGTGTCGAATGCTTGGATGGTATCGCCCCAGGCAAAAAAGCGACCTTCGTCAAAGAGGGCATAGGTTGGTAAATACACTTTGTGATGGACATGGACCACCTCCCCTTGGGAGAGATAAGCTCCGGAAATAAAGAAGCGATGACGTCGATCCTCGTCGACAAACCCCACCAGGATATCGAGATGTTTGCTGGCTTTGAGTAATGGCCCAAAAATTTCATCATCCCGGGATGGCCGGCGCGCTACCGTGTATACGAGATCTTGCAGCGCGTAGCCGGTTAGGGAGAGTTCGGGGAAAACGAGCAAATCAGCGCCCAATGAGCGCGCTTGATCGACATATTGGAGATGTTTCTCCAGATTAGCGGCAACATTTCCCAATTGTGTATTGATTTGTGCAAGAGCAATTGTTCGTTTCATGGGTGGGGAGCAGGGAATTAATGAGTAAGGGTCGATTTAGAATTTCGGATCATTGCAAATAGGGCAATGATGATGAAAAACAAAATTGATGAATAAATTATTGTGTTGAGTGAAATATTATTCCACTTTGGAACTGGATCGACTCGCAAAACGGCTGCCCCCAAAAATACCAGACAAATAAAGAATACCCCCAGGGTGGCAGCCATCCCCGATGCTTGGAATTGTCTCCGGGCGTTTATCCAATCAATGGACCAAGACATAAACAAAATAATTAGAGCACAAACGATCTGTAACGGCCAACGACTGCTCATTCTGCCCCATTCATCAACCGTAGGAATACCCCACCAGGCTTTGACTTCAGGTCCATAGAAACAGCCCACCAGCCAACATCCCAAACAAGCACTGACAACCACGGCTGTCATCAAAGGCCGCAGCGCATCAGCCAATTCTCCAGGGTTTTGGTCAGATAAACGAGCAATCACAAAAATCGATAGTAATCCACCGGCCAGCGCAGCACTGCCGAATTGACCCCCCAACCAGAATTGAGGAATCTCCCAGGGATTAAATTTGAAGTAGGACCAATGAATACCAATATACGCCCATCGACCAATAATTAATGCGCCGAATAGCGTTCCCAAGCCAGAATTGAATTTCAACCGAACAGTAGAATTCGAAGCCTTCAATGCCACGGTAAATAACCCGATCGATGAGCCGATGGCAAGCAAAAACGGAAAACTAAAAACCGGTAATTTTCCGGGTAAATAGAAGGCTATTTCCATGGTTGAATCATACCATGGCGATCCTGCTGATATGATTATTGTTGTATAATGAACCTAATCCAGCATTCTTGACACAATAATCATCGAGGAATTATGAAACCACTAACCATTCAATCAGTTGAGACTATCAAAGATCGCAAAGCCTTTTTGAGCCTGCCCTGGCGAGTTTACAAAGATGACCCTCATTGGGTGCCGCCTTTGTTCAACGAACGCTTGCACTTCATCGACCCTGAACATCAGGCCTTTTTTGAACATGCTGAGGTGGAATTCTTTATGGCGAAAAGGGGCGAAGAATTAGTTGGTACCATTGCTGCCTTCATCAATTTCCGCCACAATGAATTTCAGGAAGAGAATATTGGCTTTTTTGGTTTCTTCGAAGTCCTTGATGATCCTGAAGCCGCAGAATTGCTGTTGCAAACCGCAGAAGAATGGGTCAAAGAACGCGGTTATGATGCCATCCGCGGCCCAGCGCAATTTTCGACCAACGAAGAGTGCGGATTACTGGTGGATGGTTTCGACGATGCTCCCAGAGTTTTGATGACCTACAACCCCCGTCGCTATGTTGATTACATTGAAGGACGGGGCTACCAAAATGCTATGGATTTATGGGCCTGGTCCATCCCTACGGCAATTTTCGAGGGGGGTGAGAACATCCCCGAGAAATTAGAGCGCGTGGTTGAAAAAGTCAGAAAACGCTGGAACATAAATATTCGCAAAATCAATATGCGGAAGTTTGACTCCGAAGTTGAAATTGTCAAGAAACTCTACAATTCTGCATGGGCACGCAACTGGGGCTTTGTCCCCATGACCGATGCTGAGATCGATGCCTTGGGAAGAGAATTGAAACCAATGGTCGATCCAGATTTTGTGTTTATTGCTGAGGTTGACGGCGAAACGGTTGGTTTCAGCCTGACCTTGCCAGACCTGAACAATCCGTTACGATTAGCTTATCCTCGCCCTGAAACACCGGAATGGTGGACGCTGGTGAAATTTGCCTGGAATTGGAAAGTACGCCGCAAATTCGATTGGGTGCGCGTATTTGCTTTGGGCGTGCTGCCCGAGTATCGCGCAAGGGGTGTGGATGCCTTGTTCTATTATGAATCTCTCAAGGAAGCCTTGCGTAAAGGGATCAAGTTTGGTGAAATGAGCTGGATTCTGGCGAACAATGATGCCATGAACCGGCCCATCGAGGTGATGGGCGCGCAGGTATATAAAACCTATCGTTTTTACGAGAAAGCTTTATAACATTGCTAATAATCAGTTGAAAGGTGTTCACTTCAACAAGGAGTGATCCAAATGATCGAACAAATATTTTTAAACCCTAATATTGCCTATGTTTTACTTGTCAGCGGCTTTTCGATGGCTCTGCTGGCCGTGATAACACCAGGCACCGGCGTTCTGGAAGTAACCGGTATCTTTGTTTTGTTGCTGGCTGGTTGGGCTGTGTACAGTCTGCCGATCAACTATTGGGCACTTGTCATTCTAATCCTGAGTGTCATCCCCTTTGTAATGGCTGTCGTCAAAGCTGGACACCGCCTGTATCTGGGGTTGTCCATTCTGATGCTGATTGCGGGCTCGGTCTTCCTATTCCAGGGTGAAGCCTGGTGGAAACCCGGAGTAAATCCGGTTTTGGCCGCTGTTGTCTCTCTTTTGGTGGGTGGATTCTTTTGGATCGTGGCCCAGAAAACACTGGAGGCCCGTGAATCTCCACCGATACACGATCTGCAGCCACTGATTGGGGCATTAGGCGAAGCCAAAAGCGACATCCATCAAGAAGGATCAGCCCAGGTAATGGGTGAGCTGTGGTCGGCATTCAGCGCCAAACCCATTTCATCTGGCGCCCAAGTTCGTGTAGTAAACCGTGATGGTTTTGTTCTCGAAGTAGAAGAAGTGTAAATAAACATCACCTAATATAAGGAGGTTTAAGATGTTGTTTTCTGTAATGTCTCAAAATATTGCCGCTGCTGGTGGGTTCATTACCTGCCTGGTCGGTGGCATTATTGTGGTGGCCCTGGTTTTATTAGCCAGCGCCATCAAGATTATCCCCGAGTATCAGCGTCTGGTAGTGTTTCGTCTGGGACGCTGTATTGGCGCTAAAGGCCCAGGGATTGTATTTCTGATCCCAGTGGTGGACCGCGGCGTGCGGGCAGATTTACGTGAGCAGGTTCGCGAAATCCCGCACCAGACAGCGATCACTTCAGATAACGCCAGTATTTCGATTGACTTCATCTGGTACTATCGCATTTTGGATGCAGTTGAGAGTGTCTTGCAGGTTGGCAATTTCGAGTCGGCCGCCCAGGGTATGGCAACGACCACATTACGCGCTGTGATTGGCGGCATCCAACTGGATGAGGTGTTAGTCGAACGTGAGCACATCAACAGCATGCTGCGCACGCGTCTGGACGAGGTAACCGAACGTTGGGGCGTCAAAGTCACCAATGTTGAAATTCGTGAGATCATCCCACCCAGGGAAATCCAGGACGCTATGAACCGCCAGATGACGGCCGAACGTGTACGCCGTGCTCTGGTGACCGAATCCACCGGAGAGCGTGACGCCGCCATCAACGTTGCCGAGGGCCAGAAACAGGCCGCTATTTTGGAAGCCGAAGGTGAGAAACGTTCCTCCATTCTTGAGGCCGAAGGTGCCAAAGAGGCCCAACTGCTGGAAGCCGAAGGCTATGCGGCTGCCCTTGAGATGATCTACTCCAAAGCTCAGATTGTGGATCAGAAGACCATGACCTTGCAGTATTTCGAGATGCTCAAAGGGTTGGGTGGCTCTGAAGCAACCAAGTTCATTTTCCCCATGGAGTTCACCAGCTTGATCAGTGATTTCGTCAAAGGGCAGAAAGAATAACGGGCGCAGAAGCCCCGCCAAAAGGAGAATCGTAATTGGATTCTCCTGACGATTTAATGTCATTCCAAGATTCAATGTTGCCAGGTAGCCAGGTGGAAATCATTCCGGCTACCTGGCGCGATTTAAGCGATTTGCGTCATCTGGAAAAAGTTTGTTTTCCCCAGGATTCCTGGCCTTTGCTGGATATTCTGGGCGTGCTTTCCTTCCCAGGGATCGTTCGTTTGAAAGCTGTTCATGAAGAAAAAATGATTGGATTTATTGCCGGAGAAATTCGCAAAGCCCAAGAATTGGCCTGGGTCACGACGTTTGGCGTGTTCCCGGAATTCCGAGAGAAGGGTATTGGCTCCAGGCTGCTTCAATCTTGTGAAGAAAAGCTGAATGTGGATCGCATTCGCCTGAGCGTGCGCGCCGGAAATGCAACAGCACTGAAATTGTATCGAGGATTTGGGTACTTACAGGTGGGAATCTGGCCTAAATACTACCAGGGGGGCGTGGATGCCATCGTATTGGAGAAAGAGTTCTACAGATAGGCTATAATTGCAGCATGCATTTAGACGAATTGCCTGCACCAATTTTCATCGCACGTCAAAATCCATTAGAACGATTGGTAGATGAGCTGTTAAGTGAACCTGTAATCGCGGTAGACACCGAGGCAAATGGACTATACGCCTACCGTGAGCAAGTATGCTTGATCCAATTTTCCACACCCAAAGCTGATTATCTAGTCGATACACTGGCATTAAAAGATTTATCTCCCTTAGAGCCGGTTTTCGAAAGCACTAAGGTCGAAAAAGTATTTCATGCCTCAGAATATGATTTGATCATACTGCACCAGGATTTCGGATTTGCCGTTAATCATCTGTTCGATACCATGATTGGAGCGCGAATATTGGGTTGGCAAGAGGTTGGGTTAGGATCTATCCTTGAGAATCTGTTCGGCATCCGTGTGAACAAAAAATATCAACGTGCCAATTGGGGCCAGCGTCCGATCCCCAACGAAATGTTGACATATGCTCAAGTGGATACGCATTTTTTGCTGGATCTACGCGGCAAAATGAAAGCTGAATTACAACGCAAAGGACGCTGGAACCTTGCCATCGAAGATTTCAAACGCTGCTCCCAAGTTGATTCCCTCAACCATCGCAACGGTAACGGTGATTGTTGGCGAGTGCGAGGCGCTCATGATCTCTCCCCCCAAAACGCAGCCGTATTAAAAGAATTATGTGATTATCGGGACAAAAAAGCCCGCTCTGCCGACAGACCTCTGTTCAAGATCATTAGCGATAAATCCTTGTTACAAATCGCTGAAATAGCACCGAGATCTATCCAAGAACTGGAATCCCTGGCAAGAGTTTCACCTGGGCAGGTACGCTGGTTAGGAGATGGATTGCTGGCTGCGGTTGAACGTGGACTGTCAGCTGAACCGATCCGCCCCAAGCGAAGACCACGCCCAAGCAACGAGTATTTGGATCGTGTTGAAAAACTTCGTCGTTGGCGACAACGCAAAGCTAAGGAACTAAATGTTATGTCGGATGTCATTATGCCAAAGGACATCCTCTATACCCTGGCTGACAAAAATCCTAAAAACAACAACGACCTGGCTCAGATCATGAAATCAATCCCTTGGCGTCTGAAAGAATATGGGGATGAAATATTAAGTCTTCAAAAATCATCTAAACACTAAATCCAAAGGAGGCGCATCGATGAAAATCCATTTCCACGGTGCCGCACGCACAGTTACGGGCTCACAACATCTCTTGGAAATTAATGGGCACAAATTGTTGTTAGAATGCGGCTTGTTCCAGGGGCGGCGCAAGGATACCTTCAAGAAAAATCGCCATTTCCATTTTGATCCCAAAGATATCGATGCCGTGATCCTTTCGCACGCCCATATCGATCACAGCGGCAATCTGCCTCATCTGGTCAAGGATGGTTATGAGGGCCCGATTTACGCCACCAACCCAACGGCGCACCTGGGAAACATAATGCTGATGGATTCGGGTCATATTCACGAATCGGATGCCATCTATATCAACAAAAAACGAGCTCGTAAAGGCGAACCGCTTATCGAACCCCTTTATACCCAGGTGGACGCTGCCAGGGTCGCGCAACACTTTGTGGGGCTTCCTTATGAAAAAGAATTCGAACCAATTCCAGGCGTGGTGGCTCGCTTTGTCGAGGCCGGCCACATCCTGGGTTCTGCTGCCGTAGTTTTGGACATCGATGAACATGGGCGCAAATTCCGTTTGTGGTTTTCGGGGGATATTGGTCGACGAGACATGCCTTTGCTGCGCGATCCCGTTCTCCCCAGCGATGCCGATTTCTTATTGATGGAATGCACATACGGCGACAAAACCCACCGGAATCCCCAAATTGCCTTCGATGAATTTCACAAGATTGTGCTGAAAACCGTCAAGCGTGGCGGGAAAGTGATTATCCCAGCCTTTGCTGTGGGACGAACACAGGAACTGGTTTACAGCCTTCACCAGATGATCGACAGCGGCGATATTCCCCGCATCCCGGTATTTGTCGATAGCCCCCTGGCAATTAATGCCTCAGAGATTTTCAGCGCCCATCCAGAAGTCTTTGATGACGAGACAAAAGAGTTTATTCGTAACGACAAACACCACCATCACGCTGCCCTGGGCTTCGATTTGCTATCGTACACGCGTTCAGTAGAAGAATCCAAAGCGATCAATGATGTCAAAGGGCCGGCGGTGATCATCTCAGCCTCAGGTATGGCTGAAACCGGACGCATCTTGCATCACCTAAAAAACAATATTGAGAATGGAAAAAACACAATCATGATCGTTTCGTGGCAGGCTCCCCACACTCTGGGGCGCAGATTAGCCGATCGGGAGCCCCAGGTCAAGATTTTTGGTAAGGTATATCGACGCCGGGCAGAAATTGCTACCATTGGTGGTCTTTCTGCACACGGTGGACAGCAAATGCTCGTGGAGTATGCCGAAGTCGTCAAAGAGCAGGTACAAAAAGTATTCCTGGTCCACGGCGAAGAACGGGGGGCATTGCCGCTCATCGAGAAATTGAAGGGAATTGGCATCTCTGAGGCTTACTTCCCGGATGCACATACGTCCGTAGAAATATAATTAAACTAATTTCGGCGAAAGCTCCCAGGCTTTTCAAAGTGATCCTGGGAGTTTATTTAATACTACAAGTAAGTATTCGATGGGTTGGAGCATCAGTGATTCGATTAGAAAACTAATTATTTAAAGGTAGGAGAAAACCATGAGCGATTTCAATGATATGAACAAGAAAATTATCGAAGAATTTCGTGCCAACGAAGGCAAGGTCGGCGGCCACTTTGCAGATATGACCTTACTCTTGTTGCACACAGTTGGAGCCAAAAGTGGAAAACCCCGCATAAACCCGGTAGCTACCATTGCTGAAGACGATTCATATGTGATTATCGCCTCCAAAGCTGGCGCCGATACTCATCCAGCCTGGTACCATAACCTGGTCGCCAACCCTGATGTTCGTGTCGAGGTAGGCGCTGATGAATTTCCTGCTCAAGCAACTATCACGGATGAACCAGAGCGCACCGAACTCTACAGTAAGGTGACATCGGTTTATCCCGGCTTTTCGGAATATCAGCGCAGAACAACCCGTGTAATCCCCGTAATTAAGTTGAGCCGCCAAGCCTAAATTCAAAACGTCTGTTTACCTGCTACCTCTCCCCTGGTATAATTCGGGCCGCAATTGGAGAGGTGCCAGAGTGGACGATTGGGGCGGTCTCGAAAACCGTTGTAGCCGCAAGGCTACCGAGGGTTCGAATCCCTCCCTCTCCGCCAAACCGGAAGTTCAACTTCGTCGAGAAGTTGAACTTCTTTTTCAATCCATTGAATTGGTACAATGCTGAGGAACTGCGATGAATGGTGACAAGGATTTCTTTTGTTCAGACCTAGCTTGGGAGATGGGTGTCCCTTTGGTGGGAACCGCCACTCGGGGGGACGTCTGGTTTTTGGTGGAGTATCGAGGTTCGTGGGGCGCGAAAGCCTTTGACGAGAGTACGATCCCCGAGGAAGTCAAACATCACTTACTTAGCTTCGATGTCCCGGATAACATAGTCCGGGTTCTGCTCATCCGGCAAAACGAACCCAAAACGAAGCAAGCGCTATCAATTTTTGTTGGTCTAACGTCCGCAATAAAACCAAAACTTCATCACTTTGAAATCAATGATTACGCCGACATTCTCGATTTAGATTTACAATCCATACTATCATCAGAGATTGGGAATACCTCGAGGCAGCTTTACCTGGTCTGCACCAACGGCAGACGGGATAAATGTTGCGCGGTCTACGGCCCCGAAGTCTACCAAGCCATGACTGAAGAAGCGGGTGATTCCGTCTGGCAATGTTCGCATATCTATGGGCACAATCAAGCCCCTGTGATGTTGTTCTTTCCTCACGGCATAAACTACGCTCACGCCACTCCATCTGAAGCGCGCAGGCTAATCCGATCATACAAAAATGGGCAGGTAAATCTGCATCATTACCGTGGCAGGGTATGCTATGAAAATCACCTTCAGGCGGCAGAACATTTCTGGCGTGAGCAATCTGGCGTGCTCGATTTGCCCGGATTAAATATCGAATCGGAAAACAAAATTACCGATGATCAATGGGAAGTTTCCGTCCGGGATATTGGCAACGCAAAACCTGAATCTATTAAGCTTGTTCGGCGCAAGTCAGATTTTAACATTCCCATCACCTGCACGAAGAAAAAAGAAAGTCCAATCTTCTCGTTTCACAGGGTTGAGTAAATTTTATGAAACTGGCAACCTTATGCTATCTGCGAAAAAATGGCCATACCTTAATGATTCATCGCGTCAAGAAAGAGAATGATATTCATGCCAACAAATGGAATGGTTTGGGGGGCAAATTCGAACCTGGTGAAACCCCCGAAGAATGCGCTCGACGGGAAATTCTTGAAGAATCTGGCCTGTATGCTAAAAAGCTCATTCTGAAAGGATTTATCACCTTCCCAGAATTTTCTCAAGGCGAGGACTGGTACGCTTTTGTCTATATAGTTCCAGATTTTGAGGGTCTACTAATTGACTCCCCAGAGGGAAATCTAAAATGGATTCACGATGACGATTTGCTGGAATTGAATTTATGGCCGGGCGACCGCGTTTTTCTACCCTGGTTAGACCAATCTGAATTCTTTTCAGCCAAATTCGAATACAAAAATGGGGAGTTTATCGGGCACGAGGTGGATTTCTACAAATAACCCAAATGTAATCTAATACATAATTATATTCGTGCAATTAGTATTATTCGTACTTATTCGTGATTAGAATTAAGCATGGCTTCTAATTCCCGTAAGGAGCCAATCACTGTGCAGTTGGCATCTGGGAATACTTGTTCAGGGTCTAACAGAATGGGGTGGAATCCTGCTCGCTGCGCGCCGATGATATCGGCGTAAAAATTATCTCCAATGTAAACAATTTCATGAGGCTGACTGCCAGATTGGCTCAACGCGCGCTCGAAAATTGACGGATCGGGTTTCCACGCGTTGACATCAGCAGCAACGTACATGAAGTCGAAATAGGGAGTCAATCCCAATTCTTGGATTTCTTCATGGAAGGGTTGTGAACGATTAGAAACCAACCCGAGGGTGAAGCCAGCATTACGAATTGATCGAAGCGTATCGAAGGTTTGGGGATAAACATAACTCTGGGGGTTGTAACCATCTTCCATCAGCCGCGTCAACTCCGGAGCCAGTTCCAGGGCTTTTTCTTCCGGCAGGCCAATATTACGGAGATAGCGTAGAGAATAGTTTTTCCAGAATTCCCCATTCAAATCGCCATACTGTTTAAGATCATCTGCCAAATCCTGCGATTGTGCCCAATAATAATGCGCCCAACGCGCGCCCTCGCGACGACAGTCACGCGAATTCGGAGCGCCTAACTGCACAGCAAATTTGTAAACGGTCTCATCAGCGGAGGGAACATTGTGACGCAAAGTGCCATCCAGGTCGAAGATCACGGTTTTGATGTGGTTTAGCGAGGGCATTTAGCCTCCAATGTAGGACATTTCGACTTTTGGCAAGGATGATGTTTCAGACGAGCGGACCTCGGAATAACGATCTTCGCGCACCTTCCAGATTTCTGCAAGGTGGGCATTAATCTCTTCATCAGTGGCTTCGCTGCGTACTAAGGCGCGCAAATCATGGCCATTAACTCCGAAAAGACAAGTGAACAGCTCCCCTTTAGCGGAAAGTCGCAAACGAGTGCAATCACCACAGAAGGGTTGCGTCACCGATGCGATCACACCAATTTCGCCGCCGCCATCTTTATATCGCCAACGATTGGCAACCTCACCGCGGTAATTGGGCTCAAGTGGCTCGATGGGCATTTCAGCATTAACGATCTCAATAATTTCCTTTGCAGAGAGAACATCATCCATCTTCCATCCATTTGTAGTGCCCACATCCATGAATTCAATGTAACGTAAGATATGCCCACTGCCATGGAAGTAGCGGGCCATAGGGAGTATGTCAGATTCATTGACCCTGCGTTTGACGACCATATTGATCTTGATCGGAGATAATCCGGCACTTTCTGCGGCCTTTATTCCTTCCAAGACACGCTGGACGGGAAATTCGACATCGTTCATGATGTTGAAGATCTCATCATCCATTGCATCCAGGCTGACTGTAACTCTTTCTAGGCCAGCTTCCTTGAGCTTTTGCGCCTTTCGAGCCAGTAGAGAACCATTGGTTGTCATGGCCATTTCGATCTCGGGGATTTGAGATAACATCTCAACCAATATTTCAATGTCGCGGCGTAATAGTGGCTCTCCACCTGTCAGGCGGATTTTTCGCACGCCTAGATCAACTAGAATATTGACTAAACGGCTGATCTCCTCAAAAGTCAATAAATCAGCCTTAGGCAGAAATTTATATCCCTGACCGAATATTTCTTTCGGCATACAATACGCGCAACGAAAGTTACAACGATCTGTTACCGAAATGCGCAAATCTCGTATAGGACGGCCAAATTTATCTTTGATACTCACAAATTTCCTTCAAATTACAAATTAGCTCATTTCATTCGAAATGAAACCATACCATGAATGGAGAGAAAAATCTAATTACAACTTTCCAAAAATTCTCCAAACGAAATTATATCTTTTGTCCCCCTTCTGACGCTTCGAAGAGCGATTTTTTGACCTTTTTTCAAAAACAGAATTCTGCCGATCACCGAAGGCATTAATTGTCTGCAATCGGCCAACCATCTCATTTATCAGAAATGTTGATTAGAACAATCGTGTCCCCATTAAAAGGGTTTTTACTTAGGGTAATTGTCGCTTTCTCAACAGAATTTCCATAAGAAAGTATTGCATAACCAGAAGTCAATACGGTAGTGTCGCTTCCGATATCCCATCCATGCGCCGGCATTGTCTGCCGATAGAAATCTACTACTTCTTGTAATCCTATCGGAGTCGTATAGGTCACCAGGCTATTACTTCCAAAGAAATCATTCACTTCGCCATAAACTAGCGGAATGTTAGGGGGAACTTGACCATACCCTCCCTGGGTAAGTACCACTTCAGCGGTTGCTTTGATGTTAGCACCTTGCTCTGGAATTTTAGTTACGGCAGCTTGCACGGTTTCCATCAAGCCTTCTTCTTCGGCTTTGGTGGCCATGGCAGCAGCTGTCTGCATAATGCCGCTTCCTTGGACTGTTGAAACGATTTCTTGACCGGACGTAGCCAGGGCTTGCGCAGTTTGAGCGGCACTCTCGATTTGCTCAGCCCTTCTGGCAATATTAGCGATAGCATTGCAGGCTAGCAAAGTAAATGCCGACAAGATTATTAGAAATATCCAAACAAAACGAAAGGACTTCATGATTCTCTCCTTATTTCTATCCTTTCAATTTTTACCACATTTTATTATTTCGGGTGCAACCCCACAGAATAATCTGCGTATATTGGGGTAAAACAATAAATAAAAGATGATTTGAGGAGACTAAATCATGGGTTTAATAGAACTTATCGTGGGGATCGTAACAGGAATATTCGGTCTGATATTCGGGCTGCTGGGAGCAATCTTAGGTATCATCGGCGGGATTATCGGCCTAGTTGTGGCTATCGTTGTTGGCGTAGTTTTACTCGTCTTGGCGATTGTGCTAATACCCCTGGCACTACCCTTCCTGTTGTTGATTTGGATCTTATGATCCGGCGGCTTTTCAGCCAACCCCCAAACGCATAACAAGCGACGCGAAAATCTGCGTCGCTTGTTTGGTTCAAGGGTTGATAAATAAACAATAAATTATGGACTTCCCCAAATCAAGAAGTTATCATCAATGCAAATCGCATCACCTGTTTGTGCGGTTACACAAACTCTGTAATCAACCCTGGTACCATGGGCTGCTGAAATTGGGTCTAATTCAATGGATGATCTGCCTTCAGAGTTAGTGGGCTGCATCTGATAATTTTGGATTGCCCCTCCGGGCAACATCAACGTCACCTTTGGTTCTGATCCCAATATAGGTGCATGGCCTTCAAAAACGCTTACAATGATTATCTGGGACTTACTTGGCGCAACCAGACTATATCCTTTGGAGGCTTTTACAGTATATGAATTGACTGACGAGGGGGTTGGAGTTACTCCAGTTTCCTGGTAGAACCGGCCTTTATAGATATATCCCAATGGCGTCAAGCGTACTTGTAAATCATCTGATTTGTTAGGGTAATAATCCAGGCACAAGTTCGTAAAACACTGGCGAAATACTTCATCACTCTGTTTACCATAAACAGAAACTGATGGACCTGAAAATTCCAATCCTGAATTCTGACTTATAAAATCCATGAAATGTTGTGGTATCTCAAACTGGTTCTCCAGTTGAACCTGGACTCCCAACATGGCGGTGATAGGACGCAAAGCAATACCGGCGGGTCTGTCCGGTGCTGATACGACAACCACATTTTCAAAAATTTGCTCAATCTGACCGTCGGCAGCAATATAAGGTTCGGTCAGTGGCTGGCCGGTGAAAATTGGGTTCAACCTAGACACTGCCAATGCGAATGGTGTTTCCACAACCTTTGAAAGTAAAGGGGCGAAAACAGGATCAAAAGAAAAATTGCAAGATTCGGCGCACATCCAGGCACCGTAGTGGATTAGCTGAATTTGATTTTCCGGATCGCCTTCTAATTGAAAGAATCCTGCATTCTGGAAGAATTGCTCAATGCCTCCGCGCTCTTCATTGTATCTGACAGAAGTCTGGGGAACGCCAATGACATTTATACCGCCGAGTCCTTCATACAATTCAACAAATCCAGAATGTATTGCGTGTCCCCCAGGGGAGCCTGGCGAGGTCACAGCTTCAGATATTCCCATCTCAGCTCCAATGGGAGCAAGGTAATACTGTTGCCCTTTCAATGCTATCGGATTGTACACCATCAACACTGCAGCAGTGTATTGATACTCGCGTCCATCGTGCGGAAAAAGTGGAGAAATTGGCAAATGCAAGACATTTTTCCCCCCAAGCTGCTCGTAAAATTCCCTAAATCGCGCATTTACTTCTATCCCCGTCGATGAAGTTGTTAGTCGGTTGGCAGGTAGGGATGATTGACACGCGATGATACCACCAATTAAAATAACAAAAATAAATAGGAGGATTCGTCTAGGTTTCATCTTCATCGCCTCAAAATATTCAAAAGGCGAACAAGCATAGTACCACAGCACTGTTTAATGATCATTTATTAAACCTTGAGCAATTTGCCTACCTTCAGGAAAATTTAACCAAATTGCAATTTAACAATGAGAGCTGGAATGCACGTAATTTTAAATAATCCACTATTATGCATCTATGCGCACTTTCAGAGATTAACACAATAGTCAGACCTTTAGAATTCAAAACGGCTTTCAGGTTCATTGAAATTAATCAACTACTAGTCCTTTTCATTCATTATACATATCGTTTTGGAATGTATTGTTACAACCCTTGTTACAAAATCGTTCCCCGTAAAAAATTCGTTACCTAAATTGATATCCTTTTCCTTTTATGGTACGAATATAAAACGGTTTTTTTGCATCGATTTCAATTTTCTGCCGTAATCTGTGGATATTTACCCTAAGAGTCTCCCCCACGACAGCGCCTTGTACCCACATTCTGCTTTGCAAATATTCGCTTGGCAATGTGCTTCCCGTGTGGCTGAATAGAATATACAATAATTTATTTTCAGTCGGCGTCAAGTTTATATCTTTATTCTCCACAACAATCTTTTGGTTCGCAAAATTAATGGCCAGGCGATCATCAACTTGTATAACAATGTCATTAGAAAAGATTTGTGAAGCAAACCGATCTAACACTCTTTTCACTCGTGCAATCAATTCCCGAGGTCGGAATGGTTTGAGTACATAATCATCTGCAAAGGAGTCTATAGCCTCAACGATCGTGTCCTCATCACCAACAGAGGTCAGCATAATAATTGGTAAGTCAGAAAAATCTCTAACATGCTTGCAAAAAGTCAAACCATCCATCTCAGGCATGAGAATGTCAACAATTGCCAGGTTTGGTAATCCTTGACTTTTGATCACTTCGAGAGCTTGTTTGCCATTACTTGCTGAAATCACCTCAAACCCAGCTAATTCGAGTTTTGTTTTCAGCAAAAATGTAATCCCTGGTTCATCATCGACGACAAGAATCCGCTGACGCTTAAAATTTATTTTCTGATCGTCTATAATTTGCGAAGACATAACTTTCCGGATTATATCATTTTGAAAAATACCCAATCCTATTCTTAATCTTACACAATAACAATCAAAGATCATGAAAAACAAGAAAAACGGAAATTCAGACAATCAACAATTTGAAAGCATGCGACAACTCACCCAAAATGCAAGCTTGGAAGAATTCGTTCGGGCTGCATCGCATGACATCAAAAACCCCCTCAGCATTATTATTGGTAGTGCAGATATTATTGCGACTGACCGAGAAAACATGTCAATTGAGACCATAGATGCACTCATTAATCAAATTCTTTTGGCTGGAAATCAATTGAATGACGTACTGGATTATATGGTCGATATAGCAAACCAGATGACCACGAAACCTTTTGACGAAAATGGGAAATTTGTCAGTTGAAATTTTAGGAGAAGAGCATCATAATAAATGTTGCACATGAATGCCTGCACCCAATAAGTTGCTCTGATTCTGAAAGTTGATAAAAGGAGATTCTATATGGTGACGCTAACCAAGCCGGTCGAGGACCTGAAAGCTGCCCACAATGTTCTATCTAAACACGCTTATGAACTCAAACCGGTAGAAAAGGGGTATGCAAACCGCACACTCCAAATAAACCTGACCGATCTTTCCATAGGGGAAAAACCAGTTACTCAACAAATGAAAGACATCTTCACCGGGGGACGTGGATTTGCACTCTGGATGTTGTGGAATGCCATAAAAGACGACACCAAATGGGATGATCCTGAAAACGCTCTGGTAATCGCCAATGGCCCCATTGGCGGGCTCACAGCTTATCCGGGGTTGGGGAAAGCAACCGTTGTAACAATCTCTCCCCTCACAAAAAGCGTGATCGATAGCAATGTTGGAGGCTATTTTGCTCCTTATCTGAAATTTGCCGGATTTGATGCTCTTGAAATCGTTGGCAAAGCTCCGGAAAATGTGTTTGGGGATCTAATCATTGTGATAGACGGAGACACTGGCAAAATTTCCATCGAAACAGCTCCATTAGAGAATGTCGACTCCCATTTGCTTGCCAATGAACTCGGCGAAATGTATGGAGATGGCAAAAGAGGGCAATATGGTGTGTCCACAGTCACCGCTGGTTTGGCAGCTGAACACATAAACTATGCCTGCCTGAATTTCAGTTGGTATGATGTCCGCCGCAAAGAGATGCGCCTGAAACAGGCCGGCCGCGGCGGTACAGGCCGTGTCTTCCGAGACAAGGGGCTAAAAGGAATGGTCATCAAATTCAACGGTCTCAAGGGTAATATAAACAATCCCATTGATATGCTCATGATTCGCAAAGCGGGTAAACGCATCAATAAAGAGATTGCCGACCTTGACGATAAACAGAACCAGATGCGCAAAGTTGGAACTGCCCACCTGGTTGAGATCATGGACCACTTTGATCTATTGCCTGTGAATAACTTTCGTTATGGCTCTCATCCTGACAGCGATAAAATCGATTCAACTACCTGGCACGAAAAATTTACCCAGGGGATCAATGATTCCTGTTGGGCTGGCTGCACATTGTCCTGCTCACATGGCGTTGATGACTTCCCTTTGCAAACAGGACCTTATCAAGGACAAACCACCCTGGTTGATGGACCCGAATACGAAAATGTGGCCGGTTTGGGCTCTAACATCGGGGTCTTCGATCCGCTGGCTGTCATCGAGTTAAATTTCTATTGCGATACTTATGGTGTCGATACGATTTCGTACGCGAACTGTGTAGCCTTTGTCATGGAATGTTGGCAATACAAAATCTTGGACGCAGAAAAAACTGGTGGCCTGGATTTGAGTTGGGGTAACGCCAAATCTGCATTGGAGATGCTCCACCAGATGGCCAGGGGAGAAGGTTTTGGGGTCACCGTTGGGCAGGGCACCCGTTTCATGAAGCAGTACTTTGCCGAGGAGTTCGGTGCTGATGCCGAATTTCTCCATGATATCGCTATGGAAACCAAGGGCCTGGAAATCTCTGAGTACATGACCAAAGAATCAATCGCCCAACAGGGTGGCTATGGTCTGGCTTTGAAGGGCGGCCAACATGATGAGGCTTGGCTTATCTTCATGGATCAAGTAAACAAACAATTACCCACCTGGGAGGACAAAGCTGAGGCTCTGCACTACTTCCCCATGTGGCGCACCTGGTTCTCGATCCATGGTCTGTGCAAACTGCCTTGGAATGATATTCAACCCGAAAACAACGCCGATACCGATGAACCGCAAAAAGTCCCCGAACATGTCGAAAACTATACCTGGCTCTATGAGGGTCTTACCGGAGAGAAAATTACGCCTGATGGTCTGATCGCCCAATCCGAGCGGGTATACAATTTCCAAAGAGTGTTCAACCTACGGCTGGGGTTTGGCACCCGCGATCACGATCAGATGCCCTACCGCGCCATGGGGCCTGTCACAACTGACGAATACGAATCGCGTCAGGAACGTTACGACACCCAGCTCAAAGAACTGGTCGGTATCGACCCTGAAGGCATGACCACAAAAGACAAAATGGCTGCCGTGCGAAAATATCGCTACAAACAATATGATAAAATGACAGATGCTGTTTACAAACGCCGGGGCTGGAATTCAAATGGTATCCCAACTGAAGAGAAGCTACAGGATTTAGGAATCGATCTCCCCGATGTACTTGAGGTCGTAAAACAAGCGCAATAACCAGTTTGCTTAAAATATAAAGCGAGTGTTTGCTCATTCTAAAAACACTCGCTTTTTTGTTTTCGATTATTATTTTACTGACAAGCTACATGCCATGACTGACTAGTTATATCAAAACCAATTGAAACAACTACGGTCTCAAAATCTGGAACAGTTCCAGAGCAGCTCACAGAAATGTTCATTTCTCTTTCTAGCCGCGCTTCAATATCATTTAACCGCTCCACCAGCCGGGCAACATCATTGCCAGATAAGGTTGCCCGCTCTTCAAATAAACGTCGAGAGATATCCGCACGGACATCTTCCATCAACTGAACGTATCCTTCATTAGGTACTATGGTAACAGTATATCTTCCCCCATGACCGCTGAACACATCCGTAATATTGCCGGGGTTTATTGAACGCATATACCCCTTACTATTATCAGGCACTCTAATCAATACCCGCACTCGGACCTCGCTAATATTCTGGATACGAATAAAGGAACATCCACTGAAGATCAATCCAAAAAGAAGCAGATAGAGTAGCAACCGGAGCTTGGGATTTATCTTCATTTGAACACTTGAAAGCATTAGTTTTTCCTCATCTGCGGCATAAGGAAGAAGTTTTCATTTCTATTTCATCAGCGGATTGCACGGTATTACCAGCAAGTGTAACCGCGACGCCTTCTGGAACAATTACAAATTGATATTATCACCTCTGTTGATGTCCAGGTAACATTTTCCGCCATTGGTTGCTTGAATTTCTAAAAGATAACGCCCAGCTTCGAGAGCGCCGAACCCCCCAATGTCCAGGGCTTCAAGGGATTGATCACCAGCATTCTCGGTTCCTCCCTCTGGCGCATCAAGACGAGTTATGGAAGCTCTAATTTTGCCATCATCTAAATTGACAATTGAGATTTCTCCCGTACCTGGGCCGATCATATTCGATATTTGAATATAGCTAAACTGCCCTGTCGAGATCATGTAATATCCGCCTCCCCCAAGCACAACCAGCATGCAGACAAAGATTACTAAGCCTATCCCACATGGTATCAAGCAGGTCCCCCTGCGAGAACGCGTTTGTTTAGGTTGCGATGAAGAGGGTATCGAGTCCGATTGAGCAAGTTCCCATTGACTACCATTCCAACGCATCCAAACGCCATCGGAAGCACGCATTTGCCAAATATTTCCATCAGCAGTTTGAACTTGAAGCGCGCTGACTGCACTCTCAAACTGCAGCTGGGTCATTTGCCCTGCGGTTTTTTGACTTTTTAGACGGGAATATTCGCGCGAAGCTTCTTCAAAATTCATTAATTTTCCATGGTTCGATTCTGAAATATCATACCATATTGGATATATTTTATCCTCTTTACAAAACAGAACGTTTGTGCTATATTTCAGTTGAACAATTCACACCCCAATTAGCTAAAGGAGAAACAAAATGTCTAAACACTCGATTGTCCACGTCGAATTTTCAGCTAACACACTTGAAGGAGCCGAAAAGTTTTTTCGCGATGTATTTGGTTGGGAAGTACAGCAAATGCCCGAAATGAACTATGCCATGTACAATACTGGTGATGGCATTGGTGGAGGCTTCAACCCGGTTAGCGACACCAACCCAGCCGGTACGACTTTGGTACATATTGGAACCGAGGACGTAAATGCCACCCTTGCGGAAATCGAAGCACACGGGGGCAAAACTCTGGTCACAAAAACCGAGATTCCAGGCATGGGTTGGTTCGCCATTTTTGCCGATCCAACTGGCAACAATATCGGCCTTTATGAAGCTATGGATCAATAGAAATCACATTACCTTATGGAAGATCATTGAAAATCACCGGGCTTCTTCCGGTGATTTTTTTATTGACAAGGGCAAAAAATTTCCTATACTTATCTAACAGACACTTGCAATTATGCGCATGGATACATTCTTGTGAGTTGAACCCGCTTCTTAGCCATCAGTAGTATATAGGATGGATACCAAACCAACTTGCGTGCACTGGAGATTCAATGAAAAAGTTTGTCCTGTTAGCAACATTAATATTTTTGGGGATTTTCGTAACCTCTTGTGACACCTATGCTCCCTCACAGCTTTGCGGTGAAGAAACCGAAGCAGACCATGAAGTTTTTACTCAATATTTTTCGGTAATACAATTATTTGATATTACAGATTCACATACCAAGAATAATCAGCTTCAAGCTGGGCGCGTATTCGAAGAGCCAGCTACGTTAGCAATATTTGGATCGCTTATAAAGGATAGTGAAGTTCGTCTTTGCGTATTTGGGGCAAGTTTCAGAGGAGAGGTAGTTTTCGACGAAGTGTTTAACTTCAGTGCTGGAGACCAGTCTATCGATCTTGGAAAGTATGGCAAAGGCCCCTACATCATTCGGATTTATGCAGATGGCATTTTAGTCGAAAACATATCATTCATCATTCAATAAATATGGATCATTTTCTCCAAATCTATAACTCCAGTGCCAAGCAATACCACCAACTGATTGAAGCCGAGGATGTCGATAATCATATTTTCGAAACCCTCACAGAAATAACTTCATTTCACGGTAAGCATGTACTGGACCTCGGGAGTGGCACGGGCAGGATACCACTACTGCTTCAAACTCAAGGGGCAAAGATCATCGCACTCGACCTGCACCTGGCCATGCTGAAGGAACACGCCACCCAAAGAAATCAAGTTAATGGAAAATGGGATTTGCTCCAGGGCGATATGCATCAATTACCGTTTTCTAACCGAGGCGCGGATGTCATTCTGGCCGGTTGGGCGTTAGGTCACTTTGTGGGCTGGTTTCCACAAGATTGGGAAAAAAGAATAGCGCAGGCACTTAATGAAATGCAACGTGTCGTTTCTTTCAGAGGCACACTTATCATAATGGAAACATTGGGCACAGGCAGTCAAATACCAGCACCACCCCACGATGGGCTTGCCAAATACTATGCCTTGCTAGAGAATAAATGGAATTTTTCTCGACAAGAAATTTCTACTGATTATTCTTTCACCGATATCAATGAGGCTGTCAAAAAATTGGAGTTCTTTTTTGGCAAGGAGCTATCTGAAAAAATTCGCACCAACCATTGGTCACAAGTTCCAGAATGGACGGGGATTTGGGTTAAACGTATCGACGAACCAGTTTCCTGAACTCGATGAGTACACTCAGCACAAAAGAACGAGTCCAAAAATCCTATACCAGTTTGATAGGGTTATTGTTGATAATCGCGACCACGTCGATTGGATTTTTGATCGCGTTTACTGTAAGCAAATCTGAGTCCGATAGCCAGGTTTATCTGGGGTTATCGCTCACTCGCCTTGGTATTTTAGCTTTCATTTTGATCATTTCAATTCTGGGATTGATTGGATTGGTTTCAGTCTGGAGGGATAAAGAAACAACGCTTGACAAAATTTATAGATTTTTCAAGCGAGAAAGATCGGTATTTGACATAAAGCTAATTTTTTGCTCTTTGTTTGTGGGACAACTGGTCCTCTTGAACTTTGAAGCCGACTCATTCGGCCTGCTATCCGAACATTTTCTCCAAATACGATTAATCATAATGTGGGGTGCGCTCATTTGTGGCTTGACTGCTACCTATTTATTCCTGTTTGATCCCCTCACCAAACTGAGCATTTCCTACAAATCTTTGGTCTTTGCTCTCCTCGGGGCTGGACTGATAATCATCTGGAAGCTGACAAGTCAATCGATGGTTGGCAGACCAGCCACGACCTGGATGGGATATTTTCAAGTTGAAAGCTTCAGTAATGCCAACATCGGAACAATAGCCCAATTCATCAAAGAAATGCGCGCTGGCATCCCCCCTTTGATCTCGATCTCCGAGATTATCAACAGCCGCATCACAGGCTCGACACTCTTGATAACTCGCGAGTTCTACCGCCTGGCGCTGCTCACCGCCTATTTGATCGCGGCCTTTCTCTTTGCAAATAATCTCCTCAAAGGGATTTTCTCCGCCACAATCGCTGGCGTTTTTATGTCTGCCACGATTTTGATCAGCGCACGCAATCCAGAAATTTACGACATCTATTACCCCTGTTTCCTGCTCCTGTTTTTTCTTTTTTTGCAGATTACTCAGAACTGGTCTCAAAATAAATTCCTTTGGGCATTCCTGGCCGGTTTTTTCCTCGCCCTGGCTGAACTCTCACGCCCCTTTGTTTTATTATTGCTGCCCTTTTTCCTGATTTTTGGCATCCTTTCCCTGAGAAAACTTCCCCGCAAGGTGCTGATTGCATTTCTTCTTCCCATTCTTGTCATCTCCGGAGGCTGGCATTTGAAATTGTTGATTTTCAACAACGGCCAAATTTTTTGGTCGAACCACTCCGGATACAATCTCTATCGCGCCTGGGAAGAAGTTGCAGAAATCCCCGATCCACCCGAGGAACCCCAAACTTGGGACAACCGCAATCAGATCCATTCGCAGGATCATTACCGCAACAGCCAGGAAATTCAAAAAGCCGTTTTCGAGTTTATCGTTAAGAATCCAGGGGAATCAATTTCCTATATGTTTGAACGGCTGTTGGAATTTCTTCAACCGCGCACGTCTTTTTTTGATGAACCAGAGTTAGGCGGGATTCTGATCAATGCATATCGATTCATCTTCACGGTTTGCCTGGTTTTTTGGGTAATTCAATTGCTTGTATTCGGCTTTAACCTGTTCAGAAAACCTTGGGGATTCCTTTTCAGTGATCCCCAAAATATTCTCTTGATCACCACAACCATAACCATATTTCTCCTGGCAGTGAGTGAAAAAGGAGAAGAAGCGCGGCTATTATTAGCTGTACTGCCAATGATAGCCGCGCTTCCAACCTATCAAAACCCCCAAAAAGCAAATCCTTGATATTTTACTTATACTCGAATGCAGTGATATAAGAGAAACTCCCTGACCAGTCAGCAGCAAATACTCGAGATCCATCCGGAAGCACTGCAACACCATAAAGCGAGTAGAAACCGCCCTCGGGCCAGGAGTTCTCTCCATCAGAAACCTCTACGCCAAATTGAGCAATAAGCTTGCCCTGCGGATCTAGCTTCATGATGCTTTCTGGTGACCAGATTGCTACGTACATATTTCCCTGGTCATCCAAGGCGATGTCTTGAGGGCCAGCCCATTCCAGAGCTTCTTCACCAATCGTACCCAAAAATTCACCTTGAGGAGAATACTTGAAGATACTATCCTCGAACCAATCGACCAGAAAAAGATTTCCATCCGGCCCGATATTAATTTCTTCAATCTCGGTGCCGTCGCCTTCAATCGCAAACTCACGTACATAGTTCCCTTCGCTGTCGTATACCTGAATTCGTGTAAATTCAACTTCTGCATCAGTGTAGTTATTGTCTACAACAAACAGAGTGCCATCTGAACTGATTGCCAACGATTCCGGGCTGAAGATACCAAACTGTCCGGGCTCATTACCTTCTCCGCCAAAACGGGTGAGCAAATCTCCAACTGATGAAAAAATAAATACTTCATTGGAACCCCAATCGGCAACATAAACATTACCTTGAGGACCCACCTGAACGTCGGTGGGTTGCCACAAATCTTCATGGCTGATCAATCTAACCTGTTCTCCACTTTCAACATTTAAAACACGCACACCAACAGAAGTGTCAGTGACGTACACAAGACCGTCAGCCGTAGCATCGAGGCCATCGAGGCCGCCAAAATCGCCTTCATCATATCCCGATTCACCTCCAACTCTCCAAACTACGCCTTCTGTCGTACCGGCGTCAATTTCAACAGGTTGTGCTTCTTGCTCAAACCCCGCGATGGTACCAACCAACTCAACAGCATCAATCTCATTCCAGGTCGGATCAATCACCGATTGATCAATCGTAATTTTGACAGTCATGACTTCGAAATCCACATCCACAGGGATAGTGAGGGTATAAGGGCAGTCTTCCCACAAGTTTTCAGGCTCACCGGTATAAACTGTGGTATAGGCACCCTTCAGATCGACAACTTCCACCTTCACTACTTGATCAGGCGAATGCGTTTGGATGATATTAATTTCTGTGGGAATTACCGCGCCCTCGAAACCAACTTCCAACCATTCAACTGTATCACTGCCCGCAGAAGCCCAGGCAGTTACTGCGTCTTCGCACTCGGTTATTGTTGTATCTGGCTCACCCAAGGCTTGAATTGCCCCCCAATCAGGGCTATCATATTCGGAGCTGGCCTCTGCTGAGCTGGCCCACTGGCGGATTTCTTCAGCCACAGGTTCTTCTTCCAGTTCAAAGTCTAAGGTTGCCTCGCTTGGCTCGAAGAACGTGATCGATTCTAGTACGGCGTCGAAGTGGATTTCAATCTCATCCCATTGATCGGCTGGGGAAAACCCGAACATATTGAATTGCTGAGTGGGAGAGGGCATAATAACCACGATTCTTCCGGCAACCGCTTCGCCATCAACGGTGCCGCTCAAGTCCGCCATCAGTCCTTCAATTTCACCGACGTTAATCGTGGTTCTATTTGAGATCGTGATATCAGCACTTGGGTCTGCCGTCGAATCTTCTATGAAATTATCAAGAAGTTGATCTCTAGTCATTTCTTCTTCATTTAGCCCTCCGATTAACAAGAACATCGGTCCTAGATCGGGATCAGCACCTGGGGCCGCCATGGTTACCACTCCAAAGAATTCTTCAACTTCATAATGTGGGATGGTGGCAAAAGAATAACCGCCCTCTTCGCTTCGATATTCTTCACCAGGATCGTCACTTGATTGGGAATCCTCGGGTATGGATGCTTCTGGCTCTTTTTCTACAGATTGTTCAACTTCCGAAGCAGATGCACTTTCAGTCTGTTCCTGCTCTGAAGTTAATTTTTCTTCCAATGGGTCTTCCCCAGAAACTAAACCCATCACTGTTTGGCAAGCCAAACTTGTGATCGCCAAAACTATGATAAATAAATAAACATGAGAAAGTTTGAGATTCATGTTGCTAATTCCTCCGATTAAATTCAAAGAC
>CAZVPR010000051.1:12296-31312 GCA_964629085.1 uncultured Anaerolineales bacterium | reverse complement strand
CCTCAGCTTGCCTCTTTTGACCGTCTAGTCGTTGCACTTACGAGTTGAATCTAAGGATCAAAAAACATCTTTTCGATTATTGAACGCTCATTTTCCCCATTGCCCTGAAAGACAGCAACGTGTATTGGATTGTTAAGCATGGCTACACTGAGAACCTTTGAAGCTTCTTGGACGTGACTGTTTTCCATGTATGATATTTGAATATTATTCATAGACTCATTCCTCTCATAGGGCGCATTACTCAATACCGATAACCTTCAATACCTGATCGAAATTAATATCCGTTGAAATCCCTTCTTTGTGCCAGTGCCAGGGACAGCCGCAGTAATCGAGCAGCACGCCCTGGGCTGGCGCGCCCATCTTCTTCATCTCCCAGCCACCGGCGGGGTTGGTCAAAGGGCAAGATACGCCCACAATACCCGTGGACGCCATACTGCCAGATTTCTGCCCATCTCCCGAAAAAACATCCAATTCATGGGGCATGACCAAAACATTGAAACCATGTTTTTTGCCCAATTTGGTTAACTGGTGCACCCGGCAGCCAACTTCGCAGGCCATGCAACGTTCCCCTAAAGGTGTTTCCACCGCCTCACAGCCGTCATTCAGCCTGGCCTTCATACAGGGGGGCAACAGCACCACCTTGCGCTTAGCAGCCAGGAAATCTCCCTGCAATGAACGATTGAGTATTTCGGTACCGATCATAGCGAGATGATATTCAACTCGCTTTCGGGAGCAGAAGATGATATCCTCGCGATAACGATAAAATGGTTTTTCTTGATTAATGAATTGTTCGACGTTGGGTGTGTAGATGCCTAGCGCCCCTTCGGAACGCGTTTCAAACCAGGAACCCAGGCTGGTTGCCATTTTCAAGATTTGTGCTGCCTCCGAAGTAGTTATGGCCTCACAATAGGCCTGCCAGTTTTGCAAACGACTTAACTCCTCGGGGAAATCTCCGGCGGCTGCCAGCCAGGCCAGCAGTCGCTTCAGATTTTTGAGACTGAACTCCGAATCCCCGCCATCATTGGAGTTTTTTGGAGACAGAAATACCGTCCCCAATATGCCGCGCAGGAAATCAATTGCTGGTTTGAAGAATGCTGATTGTTTACGCCAACGGCCGAAAATTGCCAAAGCTCGTTGAGGGAATTTGGGTAGGTTCAGAGCCGCAGGTAAATGGACTCGCCAAAATACACCCAGCATCAGCAGTTCGAAGGCATATTCATCAAAACTGCGCACATTTTCAATTTGATTTTCCTGCAAAAATGCTTGAAATCCTTCGATGATGTGCCCAGCTCTGTGGCGAATTTCTATCTGCACCTCATCGCTAAAGGTAGCAATTTCCTGATAATACTTATCTGAGCGCTTATCGGCGCCACGTATGGAATAGGTAATAATTTCAGTCATGAGATTTCTCGTTTTCGAATGCCATTCAAAACAAATTCAACCACATTTTTCGCGTCCAACCAGATGCGCCCATCGGGTCCCAAAAGCGAACTCCCACCCAGATAAATGCTCATTAATAAAGCCGCGGTTGAATCAGGCTGCTGCACTTCCAGCGCCTGCTGATCAACACCATAGCCCACGATGTCATCGATTAATAAAGTGAACAGTTCCTGGTAAGCTGCATAAATGCGGTCTTTGAACTCAGTGTCGAAACCAAAAACAGCATTGATCGCGATTTGGGCTTGAGCGGGGTGCTGCTCGACAAAGGCAAAACCAGATTCGAAAAACTTCTTGATTCTTTCGACTGACTCCTCTTCGCTCTCGACTTGCGCGATGATAAATTGAGCGTGCTGTGCCCCAATCTCAGTGATCAGCGCCAGCATCAAAGCGCGCTTGCTGGGGAAATAATTATAGATGGTCCCTTTGGCAAATCCAGCAGCCAGGGAAATCTGGTTTATATTGGCCCCTACAAACCCTTTAGCGGCGAATTCATTGGCCGCGGCTTCGAGCAATTTCTGCCGGGTCTGTGATTGGGTTTTAGATTTTGTTGCCACGGCTAAACGGGGCATAATAAGACTCCTTTTGTGGGTGGGCAGTCACCCATATTGTATCAATTATCTTCCCGATGAAGGTCACCAGCACCATAGACAAGTGTCATAAATTCAGCTTTTAGGATTACAGTTTCTTATAGGAACCGTGATCCTTATCATCATTTTATACAAAGGGCACAAAATGATGATTCCTTTTGAATCTTCAGGCTATAATTAGAGTATTCTCTCAAATTGGAGCGCAGCTTTGAGTTTTTTTCCCAACTTCTGGACGACTCTGAACGGCAGCATGCCGCATCGTGATACGGCAAAAATCTGCCAACATATCGTCAACACAATCGATATCCCCATCTGGCCGCAGATGTCAAAACTTAATTTCCGCGAGAACATGTACCCCCAATTCAGCGCGACGCTGCCAGCGATAACATTGGATGAGGAAAACGAAAAGATCCAATTCGACACATCTGTGGATATCACTCCAGCCCTGGAAAAATTTTACACACCTTATCTTGAAGATAATGTTGACGCCTTCGCTTTTCCAAAAAGTTACTCGTCTGGTTTCTACACAATGCTCGATCAACTCACCCCCACCTCTGGCACCTCTGGTAAATCGCAAACCTGGCTCAAGGGTCAGGTCACTGGACCAATCAGCATGGGCCTGATGACTACTGATCAGGTTTTGCGCGCCTCGCTCTACGACGAAATGCTGGCCGATACAATCGTTAAAAACACTGCTATGAACGCCCGCTGGCAAATCCGGCAGTTGAAATCTGCACGTCCCAATGTGATTATATTTGTTGATGAACCCTATATGGCCTCCTTTGGTTCGGCTTATATCAGCCTCAGCCGCACGCAGGTCGTCAGCATGCTCGATGAAGTATTTGCCGCCATCCACGGCGAAGGCGGGCTTGCAGGCATACACTGTTGTGGAAACACCGATTGGTCGGTATTGATGGAGACACAAGTTGATATTCTCAACATCGATGCGCATGGATTCTTGGAGAACCTGGCGCTTTACCCCGTTGAATTACAAGCTTTCCTCGACCGGGGTGGTGTGATCGCCTGGGGTATCGTCCCCAATACTGAAGAAATCTATGATACAACCCATAAGCGGATTGCCAATCGCCTCAGAGATGGCATAATTCTGATTTGCGAGAAAGCCGTTGGGCGTGGAATCAACATCAATCCAGCCGATTTCGAAAATCGCAGCCTGGTCACGCCCACCTGCGGCCTCGGTCCGACAACTGCCAAAATCGCTGACAAAGTGCTCGAAGTGCTGGCACAAACTGGCAAATTACTTCAAAATCCCGAACACTGACACTGACAAAAGAGACATAAGTCCACGGTCTTCCGTCCATATCCTATGACCTTCACACTCAAATCACCACATCTACAATTGATCATCGACCCGGATACTGCCTCCTGGAGTCTGTACAGCCCAAAGCAAGATGGACCGTTCCTGGATGGCGTTTCACAGTTTGTGCGTTATCGGCGCGGACGCAAGAAATTTCGCCTGCTGACAAAATGGCCGCAGCCAAAGGTCCACCAAGAAAGCCTGGATAACTCATTGCACGGACCAATTCAGCAGGTCAGCCTCGAGATTGGCCCTGATCTTAATGGTCTGTCGTACACACTGACCTATGCCATGCCCGATGAGGCCCCACTCATGCTGTGGAAGCTCACGATTGATCACCAGGGTACGAAATCCGCCCAAATTAATCATATCGAAATGCTTTCAGCGGGCTTTTTCAAGCAAAAGCGACGTTTGCCCCAGGCCGGGCCGATTTTGGTCAATTTCTCGGTGCCGCCCAGTGGTCGTGGTACGATCCGCCCGCATCCGGACCCCGGAGAATTGGCCTTTTTCTCTAATGGCTGGCAGTCGTGGTCACATACGGGTGTTTTTGGGCCGCAGGATCGCTACCGTGACTCCCAGTTGGGCTTTTTAGCGGCTCAGATGTGGTACAACCCCGGCACACTGCGCCCGACGAAACCGGGCCATTTCGCCAGTGATATGTTTGGCATTCTCGGTGACCGTGATCATCGTCAAGCCATCCTGGCCGGATTCCTGTCGCAAAAGCAGCATTTTGGTTCGCTTCTGGCCCGGGTTGATGACCCGCTCTACCCGGCGCTGCGTTTATGGGCCAATGGCGATAACGTTCGTCTCGACCCTGGAACTCAAATCAGCACCGATTGGGCCTGCATTCAATTTGTCGATATCGATGACCCCGATCCCCTCGGCCCATACCTCGACGCCGTTGCACGAGAAAATAATCTGCGGAGTGCGGAGCTCTACGAGCGTGATGAATCTTTGCACCGTGCACTTCGCCTCCGGCACTCCTCCACTGGCTGGTGTTCCTGGTACCATTTCTTCAGCGATATCAGCGAAGAAAAGATCCGTAACAATCTGCAGGCAGCGGCGGAAACTCAAAATGAAATCCCATTGGACTTGATCCAGATCGATGACGGTTTCGAGGCCAAGCCGGGTGATTGGTTCGAAAATGACCCCGAATTTCCTGACGGTGTTGGATCGTTGGCGCGGGAAATTAAAGCCGCCGGGTACACGCCAGGCTTATGGTTGGGGCCATTTATTTTGCATTCCAGATCAAACGTTGCCCGCAACCACCGCAATTGGCTTTTACGCAATATATGGGGGTTGACCGTCAATGCCGGATTTGTGTGGAACAACTTCACCCGCGCCCTGGACCTGACCCATCCCGAGGCCCTGCAATATGCCTGTGACGTGGTTCAAACCGCGGCGCACGAGTGGGGCTACCCATATCTCAAGCTCGATTTCCTTTATGCCGCCGCGCTCAAGGGTCGTTACCGTGACCACACCAAAACACGCGCACAAGTACTGCGTATGGGCCTGGAGGCTCTGCGCAAGGCTGCTGGTCCGGATGTGGACCTTCTCGGCTGCGGCGTACCCCTGGGATCTGGTTTGGGAATATTCGATGCCATGCGTATCGGGGCCGATGTGGCTCCGCGCTGGCTGCCCGAGTGGAATGGGCGTGATTTCTTCTTCCCGCGCGAGCCCAATATGCCCTCCACCCGCAATGCACTGCAAAACACACTCACTCGAGCCCCTATGCACGGACGTTGGTGGGTCAATGATCCTGACTGTCTGCTGATCCGCCCTGACTCGCATCTGACGCTGGCTGAAGTGCAGTCGTTAGCCACGGCTATCGCGCTCAGCGGTGGGGCTATGCTGCTTTCGGATGACCTGCCTAATGTGCCCACCGATCGTTTGCGCGTTGCTCAGCAACTGTTGCCGCTGATCGGTAAGACGCCTCGAGTGTTAGATTGGTTCGATGAACCCATGCCGCGCCTCGTTCGTCTGGATTTAGAGAATGAAACCGGGGCCTGGCATTTGCTGGCAATTTTCAATTGGGATGATAAGCCGTGTGATTTGGATATCTCGCTTGAAAAATTCCAGCTTGACCCGACTAAAAACTATTTCTCGCGATCATTTTGGGACGGGAATACTGACTTCGTTGCGCGTGGTCGGCTGGATTTGAGGGGAATCCCGCCCCATGGCGTGAGTCTGATTGCCCTCACCCCCAGCCCCTCACCCCATGGGAGAGGGGAACCATTGTATGTAGGCAGTGACTTGCACATTTCTCAGGGATTAGAAGTGGCTCAATGGTCAGTGAGCCCGCGCGAGGGAATCCGTCTTATCCTTGAACGGCCAGGCCAAGCCCAGGGCGAGATCGGGCTTTATCTCCCAGAAGCGCCACAAAAGGCGACATTAAACCAAAAAGAGATCACCTGGCTATCATCAGCGGACGGAAGCTACACTTTTGCAGTCAGATTCCAAGATCGGGCTGATGTGCGAATCGCTTAAAATGCCCATGTTACAATAATTCTGGCATTTAGACCGGATTGGAGGCCCGCCATGAAACGTGCAATCTTGCTGATCAGTTGTGTGCTTTTGTCCGCTAGTTTAGCCTGTAATACCATCAATCAGTTGGTGGAGCCGCCCGCGGTTGAACAGCCCGTTCAACCCGCGCAGCCTCTCGGAGAAGCTGCCCAATCACCCACCAATACCCCTTTCGCTACAATCCATCCCACGGTCACGGCGCTGCCGCCAACGCCGACAACCCCGCCCACAGTAACAAATCCATTTATTCCAAGCGGCTTTCTGACCTCGGCCGGTGATAGCAGCAGTGTTACATTTTATGGCCCCGATGGCAGCGCCAGGGGAGTCATCCAAAGCCCGGGTTTCAGTGGAGGCAGTATTTATGTGGCCGGCCGAGTAACTGATGCTCTCAATGTGCCGGTGATTTATTACAGTTTCGAGAATGCCGCCGAGATCAGACAGAATTTGAATGGCAATCTTTCTACCCTGGTCTCGAATGCCGAACTAACCTATCTGCACGGTGCGCTGGGCCAGCAAGCCTTTGTTTATGTGACCACCGCCTGGGCTAACGACCAGTTAATTAGCCGCATGTACGCTCGAAATATCCAGGGAGGCGGAGCAACCTGGTCTTACGAACGTGCCGATCCTGAGATCTTTGCCACTATTCCCTTGGCGGTTCAGGCTGCCAATGACCAGCCTCAAGGTGTATGGTATTCGTTGATGCCTTATGGCATTGGTGGCGATATTGTATTCCCCCCACACAAAGGGTTGTATTATTTGGACCTGGCCGCAGGCGGAACGGAAAACTTATATTTGGCGAATGATTTCAACCCGGTGGGCTTATCGCCTGATCTGAACTGGGTTGCCTATGCACCTGCGGACAACGGTTTCGTAAGCGGCGAAAATCCCTGGCTGACGCTTTATAACCTGTACACTACGGTGAGCATCGATATCCCCATCAACCCGGCCAGTGACCGCGGCGCGGGGTACGCGGTTTTCTCACCCGACAATAAGTTCGTCGCCTGGATGGAAGGCTCTGGCTGGATGATGGCCGAGACGCCCAACTTCCACTCCAAGGTCGTCATTGCCGATATCAACGGCAATATCATGGCTGAACTACCGGATAACGTTTTGGCTGATGTTGCGGGGGACCCTAACGCCACCTGGGTGCAGCCTGTGGGCTGGCTCGATTTGGAAACATTGATTGTGGATGTGCGCGGTGATGATTGGGCCAATACCTCGCTGGTGAGGGTGCGCTTCGATGGTAGTAATATTGCCTATTTAGCGCCGGGTCGGTTTGAAGGGTTGACATATCCGTAAGACTTATGAATTCTGATTGATGAGATGGAAAATTCGGTAACGTAGCTTTCTCATGACGAGATAGGAAAAAAGGTAAAAAACGAAGAATGAACATCAACTCCTCCCTGATCCCTTTCTTTAACCCAAAAGGCGTTGTGATCATTGGCGCGTCCAGCGATCCCACCAAGCTGGGATATGGACTGGCACAAAACCTGGTACGCAGCAATTATCAGGGTGCCGTACATTTGGTGAATATTAAAGGAGGTGAATTACGCGGCAAACCAATCTATAAGCATGTGCTCGAAGTTCCCAACCCGGTTGATCTGGCCGCTATTCTAATTCCTGCCCCTTTTGTTGCCGATGCCTTGCGACAATGTGGTCAACGCGGCATCCAGGCCGTAATCGTCGGTTCGGGCGGCTTCCGTGAAGTTGGCGCAGAAGGTGCTGCCTTGGAGAAAGAGATCCTAGAAGTTGCGCGCCAATTCGACATCCGGATCATTGGACCCAATTGCGTTGGCCTTTTGGATACGCACCTGCCCATCGATACCACCTTCCTGCCACCTCCTGGCCCCACAC
The DNA here is from genome assembly GCA_964629085.1 of uncultured Anaerolineales bacterium. Lineage (GTDB taxonomy): Bacteria > Chloroflexota > Anaerolineae > Anaerolineales > UBA11858 > NIOZ-UU35. The sequence continues at coordinate 23,593 of CAZVPR010000051.1, read as the reverse complement.
CTGGTGATGTGGCATTTATCTCTCATTCGGGTGCCATTTGTGCTGCCGTGATCGATTGGGCGCGAGGCCAGGGTTATGGTCTCTCCAGGCTGCTCAGCCTTGGCAACCAGGCTGATGTCAGCGAAACTGAAATGCTGGCCCCCGTCGCTTCAGATCCTTACACGCGCGTGCTGGCCCTGTATATCGAGGGTGTCAAAGATGGTCGCGGCTTCGTCGAAGCGGCGCAAGGTGTGGTGCAGAATACGCCCATCATTGCCCTGAAAGTGGGTCGATTTGAGGGTGGGCAGCGGGCTGTAGCCTCGCATACCGGCGCGCTTGCTGGATCGGAAAGTGCGTACAACGCCGCTTTTCGACGGGCGGGCGTTTTGCGGGCGGATACCAGCGAAGAGATGTTCGATCAGGCGCGTGCCCTGGCCTGGTGCCCTCCACCTAAAGGGGATTGCGTGGCAGTATTGACAAATGCTGGTGGACCCGGAGTAACGGCTGTCGATGCCCTGGAATCGAAACGTCTTCAGCTAGCTGAATTTGGGGCGGATACCTGCAAGGCCCTGGGGGAGATCCTGCCTCCGGCGGCCAGCTTGCAAAATCCCGTGGATATGTTGGCCTCCTCCACGCCCGATCAATTTGCAGAAAGTTTGCGTATCGTCCTGGCAGACCCCAGCGTGGATAGTGTGATGATCATTTACGCCACTCCGCCGCTCTTCACAGCCGGAGCGATTGCCAAAGCGATTATCCCAATTGTGCACGGTGCCGAAAAACCAGTTGTTGTTGCTGTAATGGGTGAACGTTTGATCCAGGAAGCAGTTGAACACCTGCGGGCGGCGCGGGTGCCCGAATACCGTTTCCCCGAACGTGCCGCCGCTGCTCTGGCCGCGCTGGTTAAACGCCAGAAATTACTCGCCTTTGCCCAGGCTGAAACAATCAGTATTGAGGATGTCAAACCTGAGGTAGTGGAAAAGATCATCGACGCGGCCCAACAAAGCGAATCGCCCAAGGATTGGTTGTCCTCAGACCACGCCTTGAGCATTTTGGAAGCCTACGGCATCCCCACTGCAAAAATGCAGCTGACCATCACCCCCCAAGAAGCGGTCGACATCGCGAAAGAAATCGGTTTCCCGGTGGCCTTGAAAGTTGCCTCCTCTGAAATTTCCCATAAATCCGATGTTGGCGGCGTGATGCTAAACTTGGGCGATGAACAAGCTATTCAAAGCGGCTTCGAGGTCATTTCCCAGCAAGCGCAGCATGCCCAACCGGATGCTACCATCGAAGGTGTACACGTACAACGCATGATCCCCATGGGTCAGGAAGTGATCATTGGAGCTATCCAGGATGCCCAATTTGGCCCCCTGGTGATGTTCGGTTCCGGGGGGACTGAAGTCGAAGGATTGAAAGATATCACTTTTAGTTTGGCTCCGCTAACGGAACTAGAAGCTGAACGCATGTTGGAAATCACCTGGGCTGGTCGCAAACTAAAAGGTTTCCGCAGCCTGCCTCCAGCAGACCGCGAATCCGTGCTCGATACTTTAAACCGACTTGCCCAATTGGCCTCAGATTTCCCCGTTTTGAGTGATATCGAAATCAACCCGTTGCGCGTCTTAGCACCCGGAAAAGGTGCGGTAGCTGTGGATGTGCGTATTCGCCTGGCTCAGGTATCGCAAATGGGGATATAAATCTGGCGTGGGCAATCCGGTGAATAACCCTGTGTACCAAACATTTCAATTTCCATCGGTGTAGCGATTTGTTTGCCAGACTTGGGCAACCAGGTTTGGTAAATCTCTGCACGCAAAAATTGTACTGTAGCGAATGATCCAGTGTGGTTGAAACAAGCAAAACCCCCCGCGGGAAGAACTTTGTTTACAAGGGCTGGATTTTCAGGATGGCATTCAGCCACACCTGCCATGTAGAAAACCCCAAATTTCATCCAATCCTCGGGATACGTGATCACGCCAAAATACTTGCAAGGAGATGTGTTATTCTCATTGGAAATGATTTCTACCAGTGTTTCCCAAAGCTGATCGATTCCTCCGCCATCCGGTCCAATGCGAGTCATTAAGCCGGTGACCTGAAAGGCTTCACATTCCGCAAAAGTGGGTGGCAAAACCTGATTGGTTTGTAGGTATTCCAGGTGTGCCAGGGTTCGCGTTGGGAATAAGTATTTCGAATCAGTGAATCCTCGCTGGCGATATTTGCTAGGTGGTTCCCCGAACATGCGCAAAAAAGCGCGTGAAAAAACTTCCGGGCTGTTGAAACAGTAATCAACGGCGATATCGATAATGCGCCGATCTGTCTGAACCAATTCTAATGCGGCTTGCGATAAACGTCGGCGGATCAAGTAATTGTAGGGCGTGTGCAGCACCGTCTGGCTGAAGACCCGGATGAAATGATACAACGAATAACCGGCCGCCACCGCAACATCAGCCACCGTGATTTCTTCTTGCAGGTGCTCTTCGATGTGATCGATGGCGCAGCCAATGGCTTGCAACTGCTCATTCATGTTTTTCGTGGGAATTTGCTAGAGGAAGCCAGACATCCAGTACGGATTCGGCAATGCGGTCCAGGCCTTTGAAACGCTGGTCATAAACTTGAAGGGAAAAGCTCTCATCGCGCTGGTGGCCAGCCTTAACGATCCATTTGTCGACAGTCAGGTGCCAATCCTCGGTGATTTGTTCTCCCACCAGGGTAAAAACTGCGTATCGAGAAGCGGGGATGATCTTGGCTTGCAATTCCAGGGGAACCGCATCCAGCGTTTTGACCTCGATCCCTACATAGGCCTCGAAATGACCTATGGTGAACATTTCCCCACCATACACATGCATCTCATAGAGGGCATCCTGGCTCTCAAGATTTGGGATGCCGTCCATATTTGATTTTAGATAATCAAAGAAACGGACCCACAATCGGCCAATCTCATTGTTTTGATCCCAACCATTGTGTGAGACAAACGGATCGCCAAAATATGACATCCCTACAAATTTCATTTCGGGTTTTTGAATTATGCTAGGTTCCATAGGCACTCCTGGATTCTTGCTCATTATAATGTAGAGACGTCCCGGCGGGACGTCTCTGTGTGCAATGTTAGTTGTTACTCCCCAAAATCGACTGCGTGCTCAGCAAAATATGCTGCGGCATCCTCAGCCCATTCCGGCCAATCCTGCGCCCATTCGGCCACCTGGAAATTCCGGATGCGATCCGAGACCGGGATGTAGGGTTTTAGATCGATCACTGGAGTGCTATTGAAGGCATCAATCCAGGGTAACACCACGATGCCGTTTTCTTCATCAACGTTCAGCACAGCACTGGTTGTGATCGAAATCGGGTTGGGGCGAGCTGGTGAGCGACAGGCAAACATGCCTGCAACAGTACCTGGAGCGTAGGGCAGGTCGGCGGTCAAAATGTTGCGGGCCTCGTCGTTATCCATTTCTTCGGCCCACCAAAACACCATCACGTGACTGAATTGGCTCAATTCTTTCAGGGCTGGGCGGTAGGGTGCCAAAATTTCCAGGATATAGCTTTGTTCCTCATCCGAGGCACGCACATATCCAATCGGATTAATCTGAAAACTTTTCATTTTGCTCTCCTTTACGGTTTCTTAGATTTCCACCCAGGATACCCATATAACCGCCATTGTTCTGGACGCAGGTTGCGCCAACAAGCCCTTTTCAAGCCTGAAATCGCAAAGACTTGATTATTTTTGCGTTTGATAGGCTCCTAGCACAGTTGCTAGCAATTGTGCTAATCCCTTAGCCAGTGGTTCGGTGAGAATGTACTCATCCATGGTATGGGCCCCATCACCGATAGTAAGCCCAATGGTGATGGCTGGCAATTTGCGGCTGAGGGGGATGTTAGCATCTGTGGAACCGATCAGGTATTGGGGTTGAATATTTTGGGATTGGAGTGCTTTTGTTGCTATCTGTACCAAGGGGTGTTGCTTTGAAATTTGCCCTGCGGGACGTTGACCAATGATTTCCGCTTTCACCTGAACTTCAGGTTGATTGGCCTGCTCAACCAGGGTCTCGACTCGTTTTACCAAAGTTTGGAGGGCTTCTGGTTCCTCGGAGCGCAAATCAAGCTCCAGGGATGCCTTTGCAGCAATTGTGTTCACCGACATGCCCCCTTCGATTACGCCAACATTGAGTGAAGTACGGGGTTCCTCCGGTAGGTCAAGCTGGATTAGTTCATTGATCAATTTCCCCAATTCGTGGATCGCCGAAGGCGTGCCAAAGTCTGCCCAGGAGTGACCCCCCGGTGTGTTGATGGTAATGCGATAACGCTGTACGCCCAGACCCCGATGGTAGATATGCCCCAATGCCATCCCTTCGAGGATGATATACGCCTGAGGCGTCTCTCCGAAGTGATCGACAACGGCGCGCATGCCCCGCAAATCACCCAACCCTTCCTCGCCAACATTTGCCACCAACCACAAATCTCCTGGGAGTTCAATATTTTCCTGGCGCAACATCCAGACCAGGCCAAACAATCCTGCCACCCCAAGACTGTTATCACCGATCCCCGGTCCAAAAATGCGATGAGCCTCCCGCCGAATGCTTAAATCTGTCTCCTTGGGAAAAACCGTATCGCTATGAGCACTAATAACTACAGGTGGTGCATCACCTTTCCCGGGAATACGCGCGCAGACATTTGACATTTCGTCAATTTTTACATCGGATAAGGTTTCCTTTAGAAAAAGCTGCTGTAAATATTGTGCTCTTTGGGATTCTTCGAGAGTTGGCGCGGGAATTCGCTGAATTTGAATGGCAAGATCAAGGACGCTCTCAGGGATGTTGATCATAGTTTTCGGACGGATTGTCGTATTGAATTCAATCGGGCTTCAGTTAGGCCGGGTAACACATCCAGCGCGAAATATACGCCTCGCCCTTCCGAGACGATCGATGCAGACACGTTGCCATGCAGAACCGCTTCCAGGGGTTCATAGGTATGTCGGATCCCAGCCAGGAAGCCCCCACAAAAAGCATCCCCCACGCCAGTCGGATTGGCTACTCTGGCAGGGTACGCTGGGATTTCCCAGCGGGCGTTTGAGGCAGCATCATAAAGTAGTTGACCCCGTTCGCCACATTTTATAACGATGGTATCACAGCCATACGCGGCCAGGGCCTCGGCCATCTCCCAAAGATCGTTGCTTTGCCCTTCGAATAAGGTGCGTAAATCTTCCTCGGCAGGTAAAAACGCTGTCAATCCTGTAACCAGGCTGGGAAGATCGCCGAAAAATGTAGGGTTCATGTAGCCCGAGGCCGGGTCGAGGGTGATGGTCGTTAAACCTGCCTGACGGAAAACCGCCGGCAGCAAGCTGTGGGTCATAAAATCGATTGGACAAAGATGCACTCCGCTGGCTTCCAGATATTCATTGGGAATGTCGCCCTGACGGAGCGTGATCATATCGAGTTCGGTGCGGCTATCAAGGGAATTGCTGTTCTCTTTGTATCCCAGCAAAGACTTTGGGTAGGATTCCCCAAGGCGCGCGAAGTGGGTTACCGGGTCATCTTCCACTCGAGTGAGTTTGTCAGTGTAGACGTAAAAGTTGCGCACGTCCACAGTCTCAGGGAGCACATTGATGCCGAGGGTGTCGAAGCCCCTTTGAGTGAGTTCATCCAACCAGCGTTGAGGAAAATCTTCGCCCACGCGAGCAATCATTCCTAAAGGCGGTGATTCTTCCCAAAGCTTCAGCCCCACAGCGGCATACCCCAGGTTTCCCCCCGGCACGTCCAATATGGGTTGATCTTCAGCTGTGATGTAAAAATCGCGAGTCAATTTCCCGGCCAGGATGAAGCGAGATGTTTCAGTTGGCATAGTTACATTATAGGCGATTTTAGGATTGCCCGCGCTCGATTCGACGGCGGTGGCGAGCAGGCCACTGTGAGCTGTCTTCCGAGGGGTAGATTTGCAACTCGGGTCCGTTTTGGGTTAGCAAATCATCCGTGCTGCAATTGAGGATCTTTTTCGCTGCCATCAGTCCGGTAGAAGTCGCACCCGATACGCCAAAATTCGATGTGCTGGCCCCACACATCAACAGGCCCTCGAATTCGGTCTGGGCGGGATAAGCTCTGGGTCCAACTTGTCGGCGATTTTTTTCAATGCCGTAGAGGCTGCCCTGGGTGACGTTGATGTAGTGCTCATTGGTGAGCGGAGAGCCCAGGTTCCAGAAAACGACGTGCTTGCTGATGCCCGGCACGCGCCTTTCGAGGGCTTTGAACATGCGCCAAGAGAGATCTTCCTTGATGGCCTGATACCCAGCCGAACGCGCCCCGGATTGCTCCTGGGCCCATTTCTTGAAAGGTTCATAGCCCACAAATGTAAAGGCCTCACAGGTGTGGTGCCCGCCGTGCATCTTAGTGGGGTCTTTCAATGTCGTGACCGTCATGAACATCATCGGGGGTGTTTCGGCGTGCAGCACATGATCGGTCGATCCCAGCCGATAGAGCTGATCGATGTCTTGGTGATCGTAGAACCAGTAATTGCCCGAATCCAACCCGGCGGCACGCAAATCCATATCCACGGCAAAGAACAGGCTCAATGCCGAAACTGAGTATTTGGTTTTGTTCAACTTGTTCAACAGTTTCTCGCTGAGATGCTCACGACCGACCAGTTTGCCAAATGTGACTTCCGGGTCGGCGTTGCTGATGACGTAATCCGAACGGATTTCGCTGCCATCGGCCAGTTGTACACCGATGGCCTGATGGCCTTCCAGCAATATTTTTTCAACAGGTGTCTGCAAGCGGATTTCACCACCGGCGCGTTTGAGCGCCCGCACAAAGGCGCGCGGGATGGCGAAACCGCCACCCTTGGGGAAATAAGCCCCTTCGAAATAATGATTAGCAATCCCGGCGTGCAGGAAAGATGAAACCTGCGAGGGTGGCATGCCGTGATCCCCGGCCTGGCCTGAAAGTATAGCGATTAGCAGCGGGTCGGAGACGAAATGCTCGATCAAATCCTGACCGGAGCGCAACGCCCAGCGCAGCACGTTTGGGAAGTTGCCGCCGGCTTTGGCGGCATCCCCGAGATTTTTCACCTGGCCGACATTCTGCAAATTGACCATCATCTCTGAGGCCATGGTGAGATAACCATCGATGCCCTGCGCCTCGTGGGGGAAGCGCGCTTTCAGCCGATCGGCAAAATTCCCTTTGCCGGCGGGAATATCGAAACGTTCCTCACCGACGAGAATGTGATCGTAACCGTCCGGATTCATCTCGCAGAAGATCAAATCCTCAGAGACCCCCAGACCCTCGTATTTCTTGCGCAGCAAGCCGCCTGGGCCCAATCCGCCGATATAGTGTACCCCTGGGCTGAAACGAAAGCCTTCCAGGGTAAACGAATGCGTCCAACCGCCGGGCACGTCATGTTGTTCGCAGACTAGTACATTCTTTCCGGCCTGTGCCAGTGGCACCGCCGCAGCCAACCCTCCCGCGCCCGACCCGATGACGATAACGTCATAATCCACCATGCTTCCTCCATTATTAATTTTTTCATAAGGAACGCCAGACGGCGGGAAGTCAAGATCTTATGAGTGATTTTTCCTGCATTCCAGGCTTCCTAATAATTTGTCTCATTTTCCAGCTTGATGGTCACGTCCGTGGGCAGGGCTAGGTCAGCCTCGATCTCGACAGCCTTAATGATGCCCGAGGGGACCGGGCAGGCGGCATGGGTACAGTGTTTGATGCCCATCTCGTAGATTTGCGGCATTTTGCGCTTGAAGGAAATTTCTTGATAAGGTTCAACTTGGGTCAACTCTTCCGCCATGCGCATTATGGCCTTGCACTCACTCTGAATGTGGATATTGCACTTGTCGCCATCCATGCTGGTTTCGACCTGGGTGGTGTAGCCGCAATTGCCGGCGAAGATCTCTGCTTTTGCCATGGGAATACTCCTAATACCGATAATTATTTCGACTGTTTATGGATTTTCTTGACAATAATTATGATGCCAATATTCAATACGGGTTTCATGTCATCCCAAAAAAATCAATAATGCTGCCAGCCGATAATCGAGAATTGTACCAAAATAGAAATTAGACGGGTGTTTACGTTTCATTTGGTGAGTAGGTATTTTGGGTATCAGGTGAATGCTTTCCTGATCACCTGTTTACCGATTACTAAATCATATTTTCTCAAAAATCAGCGTGTAATAGAAGAAATTGCCGATCTTCTCTTTTAATTGGAAGCCCACGGTCTGTACTTTGCGCGTGAGCCGCCCCGAGAGGGGATAATCTGGGTCCATGAATAACTCACTGAAAACCAACTTCCCAGTGGGTTTCAGTAACCGGTAGAATTGTTTCAATGCTTGGGGAAAATCGGGAATCTCATTGATGACCGCAATCATGTAGATCAGGTCGAAGCTGGCATCATCAAAGGGTAAATCGTAAACATCGGCGACGCGTGCCTCGATGTTGGTAATGCCTGTATTTGCAATTTTTTGCTGTACGCGTGCAATCATTTTTGGCTCGATATCGATGGTCACCATCTCACCAGTAGGTCCGACCTGACGGGCTGCTCCCAGGGTATATGTGCCGTTGCCCGGGCCGACTTCCAGGACGCTCATCCCCGGCTTTATGCCGTGCCGAATGGCGGTTTCATCGGGAGGCTGGATTTTGCGTCGAAATGGGTTGTCAATTGCGTTAGCCATCCACTGGGGCATCGGGAATTTGTAAAAAGCGCGCACAAATCTCACTATGGTATGCAAAAGAATAAGGGTGGCAGGAATGGCTAGAAAAATGTAAAGTAATCGCAACAATTTAATTCCTCCTTGGCAAGAATGCCGTGTAGATAGCTATAACCTGGTGCTCGATAGCCTTTCCCTTGAACTCTGGAGGAGCCGCATTGCCGAAGATCACCTCCTTAGGTGATAGGAGAACAATAACCCTAATAAGGCACGGATCAGTATGCAGCGAGGTCTCCCGCAATTGGTCTTCGTGTGCGGCAGTACGTTGTTACCTTGTGAACAAGAGATCTGTCCGGGCAGCCATGATGAAATCGTTGCGGTGCAGGCCCTTGACGGCGCGCGTCCACCAGGTCACGGTGACCTGGCCCCACTCGGTTAGCAAGGCCGGATGATGATTTTCTGCCTCGGCAATTTCCCCCACATTGTTGGTAAACTCTAAAGCTTGAATGAAATTCTTGAACTTAAATACCCGTTCTAGGTATGGAATACCATTTCGTTCAGCAGTCTGCCACTCGGGCAGCAAATCTGCCAATTCTTTGATCTCCAAGTCCGAAAGCGAAGGATCACCGCTCCGACAGGGAATGCATTTGGACTCGGCGAGAGATTTCACGAAAAACTATCCCAGATTTGAGATTTGTCGTAAGAAACTGAACACTGAGACACCCAATTTGACGCCCTCTCCTGGGGTCAGGTTGAGGCTTTCTCCTTCTTCTGAGCGCTGGATAAGCAGGTATGCCGTTCCCAGGCCGGTAAGTGCACCAACAATTGCACCGATCACTAATATTCGGGTTTGCCAGTTTTTATCTTTTTGACTTAATTCTTGGTTGTCTGTCATAAGTTCATAGTCCTTCAACCTGTGTTCGTTTGTTTGATTTTCTTATCGAAAGATTATTTTTTACCATTTCCCAAGCGGTACCAGCGCTTTTAATGCGTATAGCTGGTTCGGCGAGTTTGTCGCTGGCATTTTGCACGGCATCTTGGACTCGAAAGAAAAATCCTTGCAAGACGAAAAATTTCGGTGGCAGTGCATTGAGTATAGTAGCCATCAAATAGATCAGACCCCCCAAGAGGGCGATGATCACAAGGGCAAGGATCAGCATGGGGATCAACAAAAAGATCAAGGATGTATCTGCACCCTGGCTGACGTTTCCTCCCCTATAGGCAACAATTACAACAAATCCGGCTAATCCCAAGACCATCAGTGTGCCCAGTAGTAAAGGTAAACCAATTTGAAGCCAACTTTCGCGGCGATGTTGTGCCTGAGTTTGGGGGTTGCGAGATGGTGGGGTATTTTGCATGGCGCCTGTTATTGTAGCACAATTTTTTAGCTAAATTTAATCCCAGGCTGAGTATTCTAGATGAATAATCTTAGGTTGAGAATTTGTAAGCTACACAAAATTGATCGCTTCTTAAAACGCAAACAGCCATCATGCGGATGGCTGTCTGGCGTGCAGTGGCACTTCTAACGGATTGTTAGGAGGGATGCCACTGCACTGTGTTTAGCATATTTACTACTCATGTGGACATCACCTCCTTTTCCGTGGAATGGCGGTGTTGCTTGACTAAGTATTGCATAAAAATGGTCTCAAGTCAAATGAGAAATGCTTAAGGTTTGATAATAATGTCCCCAAGGTCTCTTGTAATAATTTGAATGAAGACACTATCGAGACAGGACTAATTTACTATAGTTTCTATTGTGGAGATTAATTCTCCACATTGAAACTTGTGATAGAATGATTTCACCGTCAAAGCCAAAAAAGAGGTCGATTTCAGTTTAGCATACGGAGGAAAAAATGCATAATTCTTATTCTAAACCCCTAACCTGGGCATCCATGGTATTAATGGTAGTCAGTTTGGCTTGCACCGCTCCATCTGCCCAAGCGACGGAAACCCCACAACTAATTCAACCTGGCAAATCTGTTTCTACTGATTTGCCTACTGCAGTATCAGCGATTCAGCCCACAAAAACAATTGCCACGAAACCGGCAACCGAAGTCGCGGCCCAACCAAGCGAAACTACCAGGCCGCAAACATCTGGCCCAGTGTCCAATTTGCAGGATGTTCAAGGCGCAGTCGTTCAAATTGTGGCTCAAGGTACTTTTGTTGATCCCGAATATGGTGAATATACAGGCGCCGGGAGCGGCAGTGGCTTCATTATTGATCCTTCTGGACTAGCCGTTACCAATAATCACGTGGTGACAGGCGCAGCAACATTAACAGTTTACATAGGCGGTGATACAACCACAGCATATAATGCCAAAATTTTGGGAGTTTCTGAGTGCTCTGATCTGGCAGTCATCGATATAGAAGGTGATGGCTTCCCGTACATGGAGTGGTATTCTGGTGATATCCATGTTGGTCTGGATATCTATACGGCTGGATTCCCGCTTGGCGAACCTGAATACACCCTGACAAAAGGTATTGTTTCCAAGTCCAGTGCAGGTGGTGAGACATCCTGGGCCTCCATCAAGGAAGTTATTATGCATGATGCTACCATCAACCCTGGAAATTCTGGTGGTGCTTTGATCACTGCTGATGGCAAAGTGGTTGGTGTCAATTACCGTGGCCGAGGTGACCAAGATCAGTATTTTGCGATTGGCCGAGATGTAGCCGTGCCAATTATCGAA
>CAZVPR010000051.1:0-12196 GCA_964629085.1 uncultured Anaerolineales bacterium | reverse complement strand
TGACCAAGATCAGTATTTTGCGATTGGCCGAGATGTAGCCGTGCCAATTATCGAAACGCTAAAAACCGGCCAAGATGTCGATTCCATTGGAGTAAACGGCTCGGCAGTTGTCTGGGGTGAACAAAGCGAATACTCTGGGATTTGGGTTTCTTCGGTTGCTACAGGTTCACCTGCACAACGAACGGGTATTCAGGGCGGTGATATTATTACAATGATGGAAGGAATTTCCTTAGGATCGGATGGAACCTTATTTGATTATTGTAAGATTATCCGTACCCAGGGAGCTACAGCTGCCATGGCGGTCGAGGTGCTGCGATTTAGTACCAGTGAATTTTTAGAGGGCCAGTTGAATGGAACACCATTGGTGGTCACCTTCTCAGGCGGGGATGCAGGAACGAGTTCAGATGGTGATGGTCAGACCTCCTCTAGTACAGCTGGCGACCCACCGGCATATTATGTCGAGGAGTTTGATACTGAGTTTCCTGAGAATTGGTCCTGGTTTACTATCAGCGGCGATGAAAATCAGTTTTGGCTCTACACGAATAACGGTAGTTTAGTATTCGAACTGCAAGGGGCAAACCTATTTACCTATTTGTTGTATGATCCCTGGATCTATGAAAGCGTCATCATTGGTGGTTCCGTGGAAAACCGTGGTAAGAACACCAACAATGTTGGCTTAGTTTGCCACTACTCGGATTTTGGCTGGTATGAATTTAGTATTTCCAACGGTGGTGAGTGGTGGATTTGGGCCTATGATGCTTACGGCACTGGATATGATTTGTTGGCCAGCGGCGGCTCGATGGCCGTACGTATGGGCAAGGACGTCAATGAATATGTGGTTGCATGTGAGGGCAATACGCTTTCGTTGTATATCAATGGCCAGCACACCCATACCATGACAGATAAAAATCACGCTTTTAGGGAAGGTCAGGTTGGTCTTGGTGTGTCCTCCTTTGACGTGTTGCCGATTATCATGGAATGGGATTGGGTAGAAATTGCTCAACCATAAAACTAAACATACTTAAATGCAAAAAGGGCGACTCCGTTTGGAGTGGCCCTTTTTGTTTGGCGGGCAATTTATTTCCAAAGTTATTGTTGATGAGTTGCCAAGAATTCGTAGCGTGCAAGCAGAGCGTTATAGATGTAGTTGGTCCACATCATGACCACACGATCTGCGCCATAGCTGTGGCTGCCATAGGTTTGGATAATCAAGCGCCCATCCACACAACTTACAGCAGTAGCATAGCTATCCTTGACGGCTGACCGCGCTCCCCACAGAAGTTTGGCATCGCTGCCCGGGCGTAATCTCAATAGATCTCCCAAATCCCATTGATTCCAAAACCAGAAATTTGTCGGATTGGTCAGGGAGATGCCTTCATTGGGGTAATGGTGAACGGGATGATCGCCGTTTAAGGGGAAGAGAAGTTGTAGCTCTACGGGAACATCGATCCAATCGCTTTGAAATTCGACTCCACAGCGACCGAGGATAATGCCAATTTTGCCAGAGGCAATCCCATCAATATCCCATTCCTCGATGATGACGGAGCTACCAGCATTCAAGGCATCGTTTAGGTAAACATAGAACTCACCCGACACCTGATCCCTGGCTTCCTTTGAAGATATGATCAGATCCCAACCTTGACCACCAGGCCCTCCCGATAGTAGTTGGGTTTTGAAATGCCCAAGAGCATCGTTAACGTCGGTGTAATTTAACCCCATGGCATCAAGGGCTGGTTGTACTACGCCGACAAGGGCCATATCCTCGAATAGCAAGATGTTGGCTGACCTCAACCAGGTTTCGAAATGAGCCTGATTGAATTCAGCGGCTCCGCCCGTTTGTCCACTAGCTGTTCCAGCTTGCCCACCTGCCTGTGGTTGAGCCTCAGCAGCTGGCTGTGCGGGAGCCTGGACGGGATTATTCTGAGGGGTATTGGATGGTTGAGGAGTGTTGCTTGGTTGTGGAGTGTTTGTCGGTTGAGCATCAACCGTAGCCTGGACATCTAAGGCAATTTGCGTAGCTGTCTGGGCGACATGCGTTGCCTGCGCGTCGACAGTTGCCTTTTGGTCATCTATTACTTTTTGTTGCTTTTCTGCTTCTTCAGCCTCAGCCGTTTGGGTTTGATCTTTCGCAAGGTTCGTCGCCTGAACATTTATGGCAATTTGAGTGGCATTAGAACTTTCGGTTGAAGGCGTATTGCAAGCCAACCCTACGAGCAAAACAAATGCCAAAGCGACGATGATCACCCGAAATGGATGAACTTCCTTTGAAAACATTCGAGCGTTTCTATCTTTCATGATTTCCTCTCTTGCGGTTATATCCCATTCAAATAACTTTAAAAGGCGAAATTGTGTATTTACCAGTATAGAGACTATCGGCTAAAAGTCAATCTGTAAATACTCTCGATTTCATTGTTGTACGTTATGAGAGCGACTTTGTAGATTGCGTTAAACACAACGTCTAGTTTTTATGCCAATTACGGAGGGTATGATAGCGTATCTTTGGGGATAAAGTTGGAAATATCCAGGAATAACCCAGGGAGATGTACACCCTCAAATCAGATTTTCCAAGAAATCGACATTGTATAAACAAGCGCACGTAGCCAAAGCCAATTGTGGCGCATTTCCTAGCATTCCGATTTTGTGATGCAAATATGAATGACGTCTATCCCACATCAATTTGTCTAACGATATTGAGCACAGCCTGCCTGGAGAGCTTTTCCTCTCCGCATTCTAATGCTTCGAGAGTTGCATAAGCCAGCGCCCTGGGAATTGCTATAAAATTATTGACCGAAGTGTTTTGCAGATTATCAACATAACTGCTAAATCCATCCAGGTTTTTATGCGCGTAGGCATACATTTGTTTCTCACTCCACCCTTCAGGGAAGAAGTCGACCCCTCGTTCTATATCCTCTTCTCGATTACGAAGAATATTGACGGTTTGCAAACCGCGCCCAAATTGGATTGCATGGGTTCGGTGGATCTGCACTTTTTCGAACCAGGCCCAAATGTCGCACAGCATCAAACCAACCGCGCCGGCAACGCTGTACGTATATCGATCTAAATCTGCCTGGCTGATGATATTCCATCCGGTAGTTGCCCAGTGAGCCATACGGTCTGCCATAGAGGCTGTGGCTTCCCAAATTCTGGGCGCGATGAATTTAGGTGCATGACATGCCCATTCGCCAATGCGTAAGGTAACTTCAGGAAGTAAATCCTGAAATTGCATTAGTTCTGCTGACAAATCATGGTGTGAAAAATTTTCTTCTGATGTTTGCGCTTGAAGGATCAGACTGATCGAGTTTAGTATCCTGGCTTTGAGGGAGTTATCCATATCTGGATGATCTTCGACCTCATCAATGGCGCGCAGACATAAATATCCAGAAGCAACTGCTTCACGTAGACCATTTGGGAGCCGAATTATGGGTATATAAAATGTTCGGCTGGTAAGTTTGAGAGTGTCCATTGCTTCTTGGTATATTGTCATAGAGGGCCTTCATTTCTTAGATCATTTTTGATTACTGGAAACCTTGGCAAATATTATAACCCCCGAATAGGAGTTCGGTTATGTTCCCCTTAGCATCTAAGTCAAGATTATGGAAGTATATTGGGGGAGTTCCTAATGCCTTGGTTGAATGACCTGAAAAGTGATCGATTCAGTGGTTTCATTGCCAGCCAGATCAATACCATTAATTGTTAGCGTATGCTCCCCTAAAGATTGATCCCAAGGAAATGCAAAAGGCGGTTGAGTTTGTTGCTCTATTAGCTTGTCATCAAGATAGTATCGGATTGCTGTTAGGCTAAGATTGTCGCTGGCTTGAATTTGAAAGGTAATCGCGTTGCCCTGCTGAAATTCGAAGACATGGCTTTCTTCAGGGTAAGCAATTAAAACTTTGGGAGGCAAATTGTCTACTGTGACTTGAATCGTTGTTGTTTCTACTTTTTGTCCCTCGCGTACAACGATGAGTTGAATTGCATATAAGCCATTGAGTTCCGTTGTATCCCAAGAAGTAAGTGTACCGTTAATTATCGGTGAGGTTATATCCTCACTGATTACCACCCAGTTTTGTGGATTCAATCCCTGACCGACTTGCACCCGGTACGAAATGAAATCATCCCCAAAAGCGCTTCCATCAATGTTGACGTTTCCTCTTAGGTTCGCAAATATTTCCGGTGATTGAATTTGTGCTTGAGGGGAGGGGTTGGGTGTATAGATAACATCATAAGTCTCTGGCGGAGTTAACAATCCAACCTGCTGAGCCCATTGATTGGCTTCGGGAGGCACCAACATGAAGGTTTGCTCTTCGATCAATTCAGGCGGTGTAAAAACGGTTGCCAAACGTCCAGTTTCACGGTTGATTTGATATTTCCGATAGAGGGTGTCGATTTGGGTGGGTTCATGTCCACTGAGAAAAACATCACTGACAACCGTTGGGCAATCCGCTGATGGTAGCATCCCTGAAGGATCGCATACCACCATCGTGTTGATTCCTAAAGGGGAGTGCCAGACGTCAGCAGGCATCTCGCGGGTAGTGTATTTTATGATTGCATGCCAAAGAGCCGCTGCTACCTCTGGATCCAAGGTATCCCCCTCAACGGAGTCCAGATTCCCTATCCATACACCCACTGCTAATTGAGGTGTGTATCCGATTGTCCAGATATCATCTCCTGAAGATGTTTTACCCAGCTTTGCCGCAACAGGACGGCCAATTTCTAGTGGATTTGGATGCCCTAAACTTTCCCAACGAGCAGCTTCATCGCTGAGAATATGGTTCAACAAGTAGGCTAATTGAGCGCTTATTACGGGTTGCGATTCTGGGGTTTGGACCGTCAACCATTCTTCCCCATGGGTGTCACTGACGCGCAAGATAGTTATCGGTTCAAAATGAATTCTTTCATCTTCCGTATTGATTATTTGACCGGCAAATGTGCCCTGGTTACTGAGGATGCCAAAAGCTTGAACCATTTCCAGCAAAGTTACCTGATTTCCAGAAAATAGCTGTTGACAACTTGGGCATTCTGGAATCTGACTGCCTGTATCGCTTTGAGATTCAATTGAAATATTGAACTGGTTCATTGTCCGCCAGACATTCTCAGCTCCAATTTGAATCATGGTTGTCAGGGTTGGAACCAAGTAGTCGTTGGCCAAAGCCTGTCGCAAACGAATAGGGCCCTGGTATTCTCCGGTTGGATTGGCAATTTGATTTACATCTTCGCTAAAGAGTGTGGGAATATCCCACATGAGGCTGGCAGGATTGAAACCGCGTGTGAAAGCTGTCAGATATACAAAAGGCGTTAATAAGGATCCGGGAGGATGGCCTGGTAGATAGGCGGGGTCCAGCCCTGGTGTGGTTACTCCAACCATAGCGAGAATCTGGCCATTTAGCGGGTCTAGAATTATTGAGTTGCTTGCCAGGTTCTTAGATGTTTCATTGTTTGAGAAATTTTGGGCCGGGAGAAGTCTTTCTGCTTCGCAATCATCAATTTTGATCTCTTCACCACTCAACTGGGAGAGATATATGTCGGTTGTACAACTGGACTGAAATTGAAGTTCATAATTCAGAGTGGTTGTGATGATGAAGCCTCCCCTTTCTAATCGCGGAAAAGGAATTTTGGGGGATAATTGTTCCCATACAAGATTAGTAAATGCAGGGGCAATATTTTCTTCTTGTTCAATGGGTTCCTGGAATTCGGGTTCAAATTCGTCGGCTGAATCGACCTGATCTGAAGAAATCAACCCTTGTGAATGCATATCAGCGATGACATCCTTGGCACGTTGGATGACAACATTTGGCGCGTCGAAAGGATTTATTGTTGGCGATTCGGCTACTGCGGCGAGGATTGCTGCTTCTGTAAGATTTATCTCATCAATAGTTTTGTCGAAATAAACTTCTGAGGCAGAGGCTGCTCCGTAAATAACATTTCCAAAATATGCGCTGTTTATATACCACTCTAATACTTGCTCCCGTCCGTATTTGTGCGTAATTTGGCTGGCTAATATAATTTCTCTCAGATCACGCCGCTGACCAGGTTTTTCATTCCAAAGCAGCAATTCCTGAGCTAAGCTACGGGCAAGAGTTTTTTCGGGAAGGGTATTTCTGATTGGTAAATTGAACCCTGGGTGATTCCAGAAATCTGGGTCGAGGGTAAGCAGGATTGCTTGGATTAAATTTTTGGGAATTGATTCCCCGCTATTGTTAATAGAACTGTACGAACGTTTTTCAATTGCAGGATTTTCTAGCTCAACTAAAACATGTTGTCCGCTGCGATCGTAGAATCTGGTTGGTGTTAGGAGGAGCCCATCAGATGGGTTCAATAGTAAAGGAATTGTTTCAATGGAGGGCAAACTGGAAGCGAGAAATGAGAAATAGACAGTGATTGTGATAAAGGTTAGGGTGGCAAGAATGCTTATACCAATGGCGCAACCAAGCCCTGTTCTCCGGGCAAAAGTTGTGTCGTATTTCTTCTGGCGACGTTGGCGCCCACGCAATATTTGTGTGATGGCTGGCATCAGGAGGATTTTGTTTTTTGGTAAGCGATGCGGAGAATCTCGTTTGCCGATTGAATTGTGCTTTCGCTGACATCTCCCAACATCTGAGCCAATTCGTGGAGGCGTTCTTCCCCTTCGATGGGTGCGGCTTTGGTTGTTGTTCTGCCCTCGGAAATGCTTTTTTCTACTCGGAAGTGTTGGTGCCCAAAGGCGGCTAACTGAGGCAAGTGAGTAATACAGATTACCTGGTGATTACGGGCCAGCATCCAGAGTTTGTGCCCGACGATGGTGCCTACCCGACCGCCAATCCCCTGGTCAATTTCGTCAAACACTAAAGTTGGAATTTGGTCTGCCTTAGCCAGCACGTTCTTCATGGCCAACATCAAACGGGCAGTTTCTCCACCAGAGGCAATCCGCACCAGGGGTTTTAAACCCTCCCCAGGGTTGGTTTCAATCAAGAATTCCACCTGTTCGAAGCCGTCGATATCAAAGGTGACGCGCTCCCCAGAAGGCAGAACAATCCCATTTAGATCCGATTCTTGTTGAAAATCTACCTTGAAGCGAGCGCCAGACATATTGAGATCTACTAACTCTGCCTCGATACCACGTTCCATCTTTTCTGCCGCTTTGTGGCGCTCATTTGATAATGCCTGAGCGCGCTTGCCAAGTTCCTCAAGCAAATCCTTTTCTTTTGTTTCTAATTCGTCGATTCGTTCACTGGCGTGAGTGATGGTATCAAGTTCGTCCCGAGCGTTCTTTCCGAATAAAATCACTTCATTAATTGAATCGCCATATTTGCGTTTGAGTGTACTGATTAACTCCAGCCGTTCTTCAACCTGGTCCAATCGATTTGGATTGAATTCGACATTTTCCAGGTACAGGCGCAATGCATGGCTGATATCAGAAAGTTCCTCGAAAACAGTCGTTACTTGATCGCTAAGCGATTTTTGGGATTCATCCAGTTGTGCCAGAGCATCGATTGCTTCGGCAACCTGGCCGAAACGGTCAGTAATGGATGCTTCGGCAGGTGAGCTTTCGTCAAGTGCCAATACTGCTTTCTGCGAGAGAGTCGACAATTTTTCGGCGTTTGCTAACCGGGTACGTTCCTCTTCCAGGTCCTTTTCTTCACCAGGTTCTAGCGTTGCTGCCTCAATTTCATTTAATTGGTAAGTGAGTAAATCTTCGCGTTGAGCTGCTGCACGTGCATTGTCTTTCAGATTTTCCAATTCTCGTCGCAACGACATTAATTGATGATAGCTGTTTTTATAGGCAGATGATAATTCATTGATATCAACATAGCGATCTAATAAATTCAAATGTTGATTTACTCGCAATAATGAAAGATGTTCAGATTGCCCGTGTATATCTACTAGATGTTCGCCAATTTCCCGCAAGAGAGTTACGTTGGACATGCGGCCGTTTACACGCACAACATTGCGGCTGTCTCGACGAATTTCCCTGCCCAGAGTGACAAAATCTGGATCATCGAGCATTGCTTCACGTTCAAGGATGCTATGTACAGCTTCTCGGGCGACAGTTGGAATCCGGAACGTAGCTTCGACAAGGGCGTTCTCATCACCGCTACGTATGAATGTGCTGTCGGCACGGCTTCCAAGTAGAGTATTAAGGGCATCCATAATGATGGATTTTCCGGCACCGGTTTCACCCGTAAGCGTGATCAGCCCCGGTTTGAACTGGAGTTGGAGTTTATCGATGATGGCGAAGTTTTCGATATGTAATTCGGTCAGCATAATAGTTCTTTTAAATCAGCGGTTGAAAGTCAAACCGCTGATACGGTAGTAAACTGTGGAGGTCACAATTACCACATAGGCTCCGTGCCAAAGGGCGGAAAAGAGAAAGCCAAAGGTAAAATCGGGTTGTGACAAGAAGAAAAGTAGCGATATGATTTGTTGTAATAGCAGCGGCAATCCACCTAAAAGCGCACCAGCAGAAATTGTGATGAATAGTGGTTTTGACCGACGACGACGGGTAATAAATCTTGAACCCTCAGCAATAACCATCCCCACAATGGGGGCTAAAAAGAGGACGAAAAATCCTAACCTGGGAGCAATCAGGCTTCCTAAATAGGAGATCAATCCCGCGAAAAAGAAACCAAACAAGTAGTCATACCAAATTGCTGTTTCAAACACTTTTTGTTGACTGCGCACACAATCTTTGCAGCGGTATCCCGTTGGTGTGTGAACAGCGCATTTACTGCAAATCAATTTTTCACAACGATTGCAGCGCAAGTTTGTTTCTGTATTAGGATGGTTGGTACAATATTGGATTGTTGATTCTGTCATGGGTTTTTCTTTGTTGCCGGATTATTATACATGTGCGGGGTCAAGTTGCGATAGAAATATCCTGGGTCTTGGATGCGAACAAATTGTACCGTATGGCTGCTGGCTCGTGCATCGACGCGGTCCCCATCTTCGAGATGAATAGGTATTTGACCATCGACACAGATTACGGCCTGGTGATCTGTATGGACAGTGATCGAAACCGAAGAGCCTTCTGCCAACACAATGGCTCGATCTATCGATAAATGCGGCGCTACCGGTACCAGCAAAATATTGCGCAATTCTGGTGGCAAAATTGGCCCACCAGCTGCCAAGGCATAGGCTGTAGAACCCGTCGATGTGGAAGCGATTAACCCATCGGCTACATATGTTGTCAAAAAGCGGCCATCCACACTGGCGTCGAGGTAAACCGGCCGGACAATCTCTCCACGACTGACAACGACCTCATTCAACACTTCCCATTTCCCCATCAACTCGTCTGATCGCCACTGCTCAGCACAGAGCAGCATGCGTTTTTCTAGCCAATAATCATTGGATAATATTCTGTTAATAGAGTGTTCCCACTCGGCGTGATTAAATTCCATTAGAAATCCAAATTTCCCCATATTGATACCTAATATAGGGATATTAAAAGGGGCGCACAAATGCCCTGCTCGCAACATAGTTCCATCACCGCCAAGTGAAATTAATAAATCGACTTCTCCATTCTCTGCCAGGTTCTGTAAGCCTTCATCATCGAGACGTTTTGACTGCGCGTTAAATCCTCGGGATGTTAAATAATCAGCAATCATGCCGGCCTCTTCAAAGGCCTCTGGAATCTGAGGGTGACCCGCTATGATGAAATTTTGGAATTCTAATCCTGATGAATTCATACGAGAGTAATTATAGTTGTTTGTTGGGTTTCAGTGAACTCCGCATCCTGAGATTGGAAGATTCCGATTATTGCAAACTTTGATCGCAAGTTGATCGATACCCACAGTGAATGCATCTTCTTGCCGACTCATGAGAGCGGTTGATCTTTCGCAAATGTCCTTTGGTTCTCATTTCAGCAACAAGATCGACTAATTCACTCTCCAGTTTTGGAGTGAAATCAATCTTATAGGTGCGGTTGGGATAATGGAGAATTCCATGAGATGGTCGAACTCCAAACTCGCGCCATACGAGATAGCAATACGCTGCTAGCTGGAAAATGTGTGAATCGTAGGGGGCATCAGTCACACGAGATGACTTGACCTCAACCGGTATGACCATTTTCCCTTGTTTGACTACATAGTCTGGTCGACCCGATAAGCCAAGTTTCGCATCATAGATGGGCGCTTCGATAGATCCCCAATTGCGTGTATCAGAATAGATTACTTCCCCTCCAGGGAGTCCGATTGATTCCCGTTGTTTTCCGGACCTCCAGAGCAAAATAATTCCGATAAACAGGATGCTGATGGCGAGATATACCATAAGTATGTGGTTAGTCTTCCTGCCGTGCTAATTGTTCAGATTAGACAATCTGAATGGTCAAATAAACCGCCAGCAAAATCATTCCTACCAACAGAAGGAAATACCCCAATGCTCTGACTAATCCAGTGGCAAGTACAGCCCGGCCATGATCTTCGTGCATCTGGCGGCCCCCGGCCAGCTCATTAACGTTTTCTGATGATATGCCTTGTTGACGATACCACCAGGCACGCTGACAAAACAAATATGAACTAATGTCGGAAGCGCGAATTTTTCTCATAGATCGTCAAAGATTGCTGTTTGATGTCTTATTTTTTAGCGTCTTCGTTGACCATATTTGAAACTCGTTCTTCGAATACCTTCAGGCGTTTTTCGAGTCTTTCCTGTCGCAAACTCATTGTCAGATCACCGCGTGTACGTTCAGTTATGCTGCGAACGATATCTGTAAGACGACGGAGACCACCGGTAATCGCGTCCGGGTAATCCATCGTTACTAAAACCGCGTAGATATCATCCATTTGTGCGAGAAGGCGGTTGGCTTCTTGCGGGTTATCGTGGCGTAAAATATCCAGGCATCGTCTGCGTAATTCACCAGCAACCTCAGCGAGCCCTTTTAGATAAGGGACGTACTCGACATCTAATTCTTCTGGGGAAGGAATATCTGCCCCATTAATCAGAGCATACGTTATATTCGCCTCGGCATATTCTTTGAGTGCATCCTGGGTGTAGCCGGCATTGTAAAAATCGGCATGATCTTTGGCATTTCCAGCCAACAGCGTAACAATTTCTTGCGCAGACTGAAGGTGTTCTTGCGCTAAATCTTTATCATCACGATGGGTAGCCCGAATTGAATTTGCACAGTGGCGCGTGAGTAGCCGGGCTTGCTTTAGCATTTCATCTCTCACCTTTGTGCGAGTTTCGAATGACTGGTGGATTTTTTCGATTATTTCGTCTAAATGCTGCATAAGCTATTTTTGTGGAGGGCGAAAGAGATGTTCTGCCAAGGATGTGCCGCCACCGGGCAGTTTAATCTCGCCGAATTTGGCCTCGTACTTTGATAAATTCTCTCCCAAAGCATTATAGAACAACTTCGCGCTCAGTGGACTCATCAATACTCGGTTTTTGATTTCAGCATCTGTTTGCCCAGGTACCATAAGAGCAAAGTCAAATATCATCTCTGACGGTGTGTGCGTAATCCTGGCCAGGTTGACATAGGAGGGTTCAATATTTTCAGGAATCTTCAAATCTAGGGGCTTCTTCTCAGGTTGGGGAGAGGTCGAACTCATAAAGATGCTCCAGTCTCAGTGAGATTCAAATGAGGGAGTAACCCTCCCTCATTTTGATTTTTGCTAGTTTTAGAAGGGGATATCGTCTTCTGCGGGTTGTTCACTTGGATTACTCGCCTGGAATGCATCGTCTTCAGCTCGGGTGGAAAGAAATTGTACGGATTGAGCCGTCACTTCAAATGATGCAGCCGGCGTGCCATCTTGACGCGTCCAAATTCGTGGGCCACCAGTAGCCTGATCGGGAGTCATGCGTCCCTCGATGAGCACCTTGCTCCCCCTGCGCAGATATTGGTTACATGTTTCGGCCTGCCGCCCCCATGCGGAAACACGGAACCATGCAGTTTCGTCGACGCGCTGGCCATCAGAACCGGTATACCTGCGGTTGACGGCAACCGAGAAGTTGGTCACCGCTTGCCCGCTGGGCGTGTAGCGCATTTCCGGGTCGCGACCCAGATTGCCGACAAAGATTAACTTTTGATACATGGTAAAACTCCTTTCGTTTAAGGTGAGCGGCCTGTAAAAAATTTCCTGACGACCACCGCCAGGTGCAGTGCCGGTTTTCACTCACCGAACATTAGAACAATTGTACTCCAATTTGTTGGATACGTAAAATGAGAAGTGCCGGCTCTCTGGGATTTCCCGTGGTTTAGCCACATATGGTGGTCACGCCATGG
>CAZVPR010000050.1:0-31371 GCA_964629085.1 uncultured Anaerolineales bacterium | reverse complement strand
GTACGAAACTATAAACATTGGTGTCGCTGTCGATACCGAGCGAGGTTTGATGGTCCCTGTATTGCATGAGACTGATCAGAAATCATTGCAAGAAATCGATGCCCAATTGATCGATCTGTTCGAACGAACTTTGGAGAGCAGGCTGCTGCCCGATGAATACACTGGTGGATCGTTCACAATCACAAACTTGGGCGCGTTTGGTGTAGATACCTTCACACCGATCATCAATCCCCCGGAAGTTGCCATCCTTGGGGTTGGCAGAATCAAGCCAAAACCTGTTGCTATCGGAGGCGGGCTGGTCGTGCGTGAAATGGTTACACTGAGTCTTTCCTTTGACCACCGCCTGATCGATGGAGCGCCAGCTGCCCGCTTCCTGCAGCGCATCGCCGAACTTATCGAAAACCCTGAAGATTTAGAATAAACGCCGAGGCGCGGAATTATCTTCGTTTTTCTCAGCGTAAATCAAACATTTTTTGGAGGATTACTAACAAATGAAAACATTTGGAATCAAAGGACGTGATTATCTGGCTGAGACGGATTTCACTCCCCAAGAGATCAAGCGCATATTAGAAGTAGCCGAAGAACTCAAGCTACAGAATGATATGGGAACTTATCATGATGACAAGCTGCGCGCAAAAACTTTGTTTATGATTTTCTACAATCAGTCTTTGCGTACCCGCAATTCCTTTGAGTGCGGTATGACCCAACTCGGTGGCCACGCTCACTTCCTGGATCCCAGCAAAATTTACACCCCGGCTATGGAAGGCAAAGAGGTTGCCTACAGCACCGAGCGCGTCTCCGATGTGGCCCGCGTCCTGGACCGCATGGGGCATGCCATCGCAATCCGTTGCTATGGTGATCCTGTCGACTGGGAATATGGCGGTGCCCACGCTCTTTTGCGGGAGTTTGCCCGCTGGTCCGATATCCCCATCATCAACATGGAATGTGATATATACCACCCCTGTCAGGGTCTGGCGGATATGCTGACAGTCAAAGAAGAGTTTGGCGGCTTTAAAGGTGTCAATTTCACCATGTCCTGGGCATACTCCCCCAGCGTTCACAAGCCACGCGCCGTTCCCCAATCCGCCATTTTGTACGCCTCCATGATGGGCATGAATGTAACCCTGGCGCATCCTGAAGGCATGGAGCTCGACTCTGAAATCATCAAACAATGCGAAACTTACGCTGCAGACGAAGGTGGTTCTTTCCGCATTACCAACGATTTCGAGGATGGCTTCAAGGGCGCTGATGTTGTTTATCCCAAGGCCTGGTGCCCGAGCGTATTCTTCAAACCCCCGGTGGGTAATGACTCGGAAGAAGAAGCGCAGGCAATATTTGATCGGAATAAAGATTGGAAGACGACATCCGAGCACATGGAACTGTGCAATTCCAATGCCATTTATATGCATTGTCTGCCTGCCGATCGTGGCCATGAAGTAAATAATGATGTCATGGACAAGACCGAAGGTCCTGGCTGGCGTTCCGCCATCTATGATGAAGCTGAAAACCGCCTGCACGCTCAAAAGGCCATTATGAGTTTAGTGATGTAGTCAAATAGTCAAGTAGTCAACTTGTCTAATAGTCTGATAGTTTGCTGTTCGGTTCCTATCGACCAACGACAACCAGACTAACGACAACCAGACCAGCGACTACCCGACCAGCGACTACCCGACTAAAGACTATCAGACTAAAGACTATTCGACCAATGATCTCTTATGCAAATTGAAAACTCTGTAGTCCTAATTACCGGCGCAGCGATGCGGGTTGGCCGAACTGTTGCCACAGAACTTGCCAAAAAAGGTGCTAAGATTGCTTTTAGCTATTACCTTGATAATGAACCTTGGCAAGACACTATCGATGAGATCAATTCATTTAGTGGTGATTGTTTGGGTGTCCAGACTGAAATTCGCAGCGCGGCCGAAGTAAAAGAACTGGTTGCCAAAACTATCCAGCATTTTGGCCGCGTGGATGTCTTGATCAACAATGCCTCTGTTTGGCTAAAATCCCCTGTTCTTGAGATCACCGAGGAAGACTGGGATTTGGCTATGGATGTCAATTTGAAAGGCGCTTTTCTGGCCTCACAGGCTGTGGCTCCGCACATGCTGGAGCAGGGCCAGGGCGTTATCCTGAATATCACTGATTTGTCCGCTTTTCAAACCTGGCCCGGATACGCACATCACGCTGCCAGCAAGGCTGGATTGGTGGCGCTGACCAAATCCCTGGCTGTTGAGCTAGCGCCCAACATTCGTGTAAATGCAATCGCCCCAGGTACGGTGCTGTTGCCGGATAATTACTCCCCGGAAAAGAAACAGTGGGCTGAAGACATGTCGGTGCTTAAACGGGTTGGTGAACCCGAAGATGTAGCCAAGTTGGCGATTTTCCTTATCGAGAATGACTTCACCACCGGATCGGTTTATTTTGTCGATGGCGGCCGATATTTGGTATAGAAATATGAACGTGTATTTTACACTTAACGGAAACCAAATAGAATTTAAAGTTACGCCGAAGCTGACCCTTTTGCGCTTGCTGCGTGATGAGCTCAAACTGACGGGTTCGAAAATAGGCTGCGAAAAGGGAGATTGCGGATCATGCTCGGTGATCATTGATGGCGAGTTGAAGAATGCCTGTATTTACCCGGCTCGCAACCTGGAAGGTAAGGCTGTCTTGACCATCGAAGGGATATGCAATCCCGATGGAACACCCAATGATTTGCAAGCAGCTTTTCTCGAGCATGGTGCCACCCAATGCGGCTATTGCACGCCGGGAATGATCATGGCTGGCGAAGCGTTGCTGCAAAAAAATCTCCAGCCTACCCGTATGGAAATACGCCAGGCAATTTCTGGGAATCTCTGTCGATGCACAGGGTATCAGCAAATCGTCGATGCTATCGAGGCGACAGCGAAAGAGCGACGCCCGAATGGGGGAAGCGATGACTGAACCACTGAAATATGTTGGCAACATCGATGGGATTGCTGTCGATGGTTTAGAAAAAATCCTCGGCAAGGCAAATTATGTTGGCGATATGATCTTGCCGGGAATGCTGCATGCCAAAATCCTGGCCAGCCCCTTGCCGCACGCAAACATTGTCAAGCTCGATATCAGCCCAGCCTTGGAAATTGACGGCGTGGTCGCCGCCATAAGCAGCGAAGATTTTGTCGATCACGGTCATTTTGGTTGGCCCGTGAAAGATGCCTATATCCTTGCATACCAGAAAGTGCGCTACGTTGGTGATCCAATTGCGGTTGTTGCGGCAGAAAGCGAAGCCGCGGCAGCAGCCGGGGTCAAGGCCATCATCTTGGAGTTGGACGAATTGTCAGTTGTAGATGATATACAGCATGCCTTGGATGAAAACGCCCCATTAGTCCCTTTAGTAGCACCGCTGGATGCGGGAAATCTGCTAAACACGCATCTAGTGCGCAATGGCGACCCTGAACCCATCCTGGATGCGTGCGAGATCACCATCGATAAAACCTATTCTTTCGAGCATCAAGAGCATGCTTATCTCGAAACCGAGGGGGTGTTGGCTGTACCTGAACCGGGCAATAGTGTGACCGTTTTCGCAAACAACCAGAGCCCGCATATCAACCGCGATAATGCCGCCGGCATCTTGGGTCTGCCATCCGAAAACGTGCGTGTGATTCAGCCGCCTGTAGGCGGTTCCTTCGGCGGCAAAGACGACCATGTATACCAGTTCACGGCCCAAACGGCGAAGCTGGCATTAATCACCGGACGGCCGGTGCGCCTGTTGTTAGACCGGGAAGAATCGTCAGTGATTTCGTATAAGCGAGCCGCGGCCAGCACCCGTTTGAAGTTAGGTATGACGGGTGATGGTACCCTGCGAGCTGCTAAAACAGAATATCTGACCGATAGTGGGGCTTATGCCTCGATGACGCCTCTTGCTTCCTGGCGGGCCTCGATGCATCTGGCTGGTGCCTATCGTTATGAAGCCGCCACAGTAGACACTAAGGCAGTTTATACCAACAATGGTTATTCTGGTGCATTCCGCGGGTTTGGCAACACCCAGGCCGCGGCAGCCTCTGAGATCGCTATCGATGAACTGGCTGATAAGATCGGTATGGACCCCATCGAGTTTCGCCTAAAGAACTGCCTTGTAACGGGAGACCGCGCATTCACGGGGAACACCTTGGAACACGAAATCGGATTGAGCAAGTGTTTGGCGTGGGCACGAGAAGCCTCTGGCTGGGCGAAGAAACGAAAATCTCTGCCCGCCGATCGGTCTGATAACGTTTTGCGGGGAATCGGCGTGGCCTGCTATTTCCATGGTAGCGGTCTGGGGGGTGAGGGTGTGGACTACGCCCGCACCACGGTGATCGTTGAAAGAGATCATTCAATCACCCTGCAATCTGGCCTGACCGATTACGGCCAGGGCAGTCGCACAGTCTTCACTATGGTGGCTGCCGAAACCCTCGGGGTTGAACCCGAGCGCATTCATATGCTTCGGCCAGATACGGATACAGCCCTGGAATCTGGCCCCACTGTGGCCTCACGCGCCTCGATTGTCGGCGGGAATGCTACCCAGGTTGCCGCCCAGAAGGTCTTGCAAAATCTTGAATTAGCCGCGGCGGATCTGCTCGATTGCAGTGTCGACCAACTCATTCGACATGGAGAAGCATTTATCGGCCCCAAAGAAGAGCCTGTCCCGGTTGAAGATGTCATCGATCATGCTTTTGAGATGGGCCTCCAGCTATACTCACAAGGTTACTGGCAAATTCCTCTTATTCATTGGGATTTTGAAACCGGGACCGGAATTCCATATTTCACATATAGTTTTGGCGCTCAAGTTGTCGAAGTCGAGGTGGGAAAAACCTCGGGACAGATCAAAGTTCGGGGAATCTGGGCCAGCCACGATGGAGGTAAGATCATTTTCCCCAAGGGTGCGAACGGCCAACTTTTGGGTGGCATCGCGCAAGGGATCGGCTATGCCCTCACAGAGGGATTCTCTTTCAAGGATGGCTATCCCCAAAAGACCAACCTCAAGCAATATAAGATTCCCAGCGCGCTGGATATCCCCGAAATTGAAACTCATTTTGTCGATACCAACTTGCCTGTTGGGCCCTTCGGCGCCAAGAATCTGGCCGAGCCGGTAATGATCGCTACTACCCCCGCAATTGCCAACGCCGTTTTCCATGCCACGGGCGTGCGCTGTCGGGATTTCCCAATTTCAGAACAATGGTTACTTTCAAAATTATAAAGGGACTTGCTTCTCAGAAGTGTATTATTGAGCAAATATGACGTTTAAAATTATTATCAATGGAGCAATTCTCGCCAAGAAGGGGTGGATTGAACCAGGACATCTCATAATCAACGGGGGCGAAATAAAAAAAATCGAAGCCGGAAGACCAGCCCAAGAGCTTTTGGCGCAAGCCAAGGAAATCATCGATGCCCGATACTGTGCGGTGCTGCCAGGGCTAACCAATGCCCATACCCACCTCAGCCAAACCTTCATGCGTGGTCTAGCGGGTGGGCGCCCCCTGATAAATTGGCTAGAAGCAATCATTTGGCCGCTCCAAGGCGTGATTTCCCCAAACGAAATGGTTCTGGCAGCCCAGCTGGGTTTGGTGGAAAACCTGCGTTGTGGAGCAATTTGGGTCACGGATCACCACAAAATCACTGCTACTCCAAATCACACGGAGGCGGTATTAAAAGCTGCTCGAGAAATTGGACTGAATATTACGCTGGCCCGTTCCTGGTCGGACAAAGGTAAAAATCAAGAAAAGCCGGAATCAATTCTCGCTGATTTACAGCATCTCTTTGATCAAGCACAAGATGACCCGCGCATAAATATTGCCAATGGGCCGTTGGCTTTGTGGCGCTGTTCTGCAGATACCATACGAGCCACGCACAATTTGGCTTTGGAACAAAACGCTTTTACACATTTTCATGTTTCCGAGAGCCTGTTTGAAGTAAAAATGGCATTAGAAGAGTATGGAAAACGACCTGTTGAATGGTTGAATTCCATTGATATTCTTGATAGTAGTACGCAAATCGTGCACGCCGTTTGGGTGGATGAGGCTGAAATCAAGTTGATTGCAGCCTCCGAAGCTCCGGTAATCCACTGCCCAGTTAGCAATGCTGTGCTGGGTTCTGGCGTGGCACCTATTTCCCAAATGTTGGCGCGGGGAGTTGAAATTCGATTAGGCACGGACGGCCCCGCGTCCAACGATACCCAAGATATCTGGGAAACGCTCAAATCCGCTGTGATATTCGCAAGGGCGATCAGCCTCGACTCAACAATTTTGCCACCAGCCCAAGCCTTGAGCCTGGCAACTCTCGGAAAAACTCTCAATGAAGGTGATTCCGCCGATTTGGTTATTGTCAATTTGAATCACGAACGCGTGGTCCCAGTGCAAGACATTGATTCAGCGTTAGTATTGGGCACTCATGGAAGTGATGTTGAGACGGTAATTGTTGGCGGAGATGTACTTATGCGCGATGGAAAGGTAATTGCGCTCGATGAAGCCGCCTTGTATGATGAGTGCCGGGATGCCATTAAATTTCTGCGAAAACGTACCGGGTTGGCAGTATGAATTCTAGAGAAAGAGTAAGAAACACAATCAATCGAGAAACCGTGGATCGAGTTCCCATATTCGATTCCTTCTGGACGGAGGCAGACCACGATTTTCATCAACAAGGCGTGCCTGCTGACGTATCTCTGGAAGAGTATTTCGAATTTGACATTGGCATGTTCTGGTTTGACCAGTCCTTTCTTTTGCCCCACGAAACCATCTCTGAAGATGAACATTATGTTGAGTTTACTGATGAGTGGGGTACGCTGAACAAGCAATTTAAACATCAACAAACCACGCCAGATTACATCGATTTTCCCATAAAAAACCGCGCCACCTGGGAGGATGGTTTCAAACAACGCTTAGCATACGCTCCTGATCGCATCGATTGGGTTGAAATGCGCGAGCGCTATGATTCCCTGCGGGCAAAAGGCAAGTATATTGTTCTCTCCATACTGGATCCCTTCGAGTGTACCTGGCATAAAATTGGGCCAGAATTTCAGTTCATCTATTTGATCGAACAGCCAGAATGGATGATGCAAATGTATGCCGCCGATACCCAATTGATCGAGGATGCCTGGGAAGATATATGGGGGAGGGGATTACAGCCTGATGCGCTCTGGTTGTATGGCGATATTGCTTATAAAAATGGCATGATGTTCTCCCCACAACATTATAAGGAGTTATTGCAGCCCTATCATGCCCGATTATGTGACCTGGCTCACAGGTATGGTGCTCAGGTGATATATCACACCGATGGAAACATAACCAAAGGTATACCTGGCTTGATCGGCGCTGGCATCGATTGCCTGCATCCCCTGGAGGTCAAAGCCGGAATGGATGTGCGCCAGCTAAAAAAGGAGTTTGGGGATCAGCTTGCCTTGATGGGTAATATCGATGCGCGTTTATTCCAGGAGAACGACAAGCCAGGATTAGAAAAAGAAATCCAGAATAAACTGCCAGTTGCAACGAAAGGGGGAGGCTATATCTATCATAGTGATCATTCGATCCCTCCTGGGACTAGACTAGAAACTTATGAGTTTACTCACGATTTGGTGAAAGAATTTGGAATGGATTGATTAAAATTTGGTTGCCATTCTTGGTGAAACGGCGAAAAATAATGGATCCAACCGATAGAATGAATCGGAAACCTTTCCAATTTCAGAGAAGATTGAAACAAAAGACACAATACTTAGCACTTGAATATAACTGAGTGATCGCTGCGCCGCAGGCGGCAGGATCAAATCTTCCCCGAGGAGATTTTCCCGTGTAAGATAAAATCGGCCATTTCGTGACTCGAAAGGCCGATTTTTGTCAATCACTTGCTAGCATTGTATATTATTGTAGCCCAGGGATCGAGTAAATTTCCAGAGAAATAATCCTTTTTCTTGGAACTTACAAGTTGCGATTAGGCTTCAACCGGTTCTTCCGCTTTCTTCTTCTTCTTTTTCTTGCCCATTTTGAAGATCAACTCATTGTCTTCGTCACCGCCGACATCGACAAGGACCGTGTCGCTTTTCTTGAACTCGCCGGACAGCAACTTGACCGAGAGTGGACTCTCGATATGTTTTTGTAAAGCACGTTTCAGAGGGCGAGCGCCGAAGTCCGGGTCGAAACCAACTTCGGCCAGCCATTTCTCGGCGGCCTCGGTGACTTCTACTTTTAGGCCATGTTCGGCCAGTCGTTCTTCAACTTCGCTCATTTGTAATTCGACGAT
Source organism: uncultured Anaerolineales bacterium (assembly GCA_964629085.1). GTDB lineage: Bacteria > Chloroflexota > Anaerolineae > Anaerolineales > UBA11858 > NIOZ-UU35. The sequence continues at coordinate 23,127 of CAZVPR010000050.1, read as the reverse complement.
TTCGGTCATCTCTTCCATGCTGAGTGCTGAGAAGGTGATGATCTCATCAATGCGGTTGACGAATTCGGGACGGAAAGTCTTCTTTAGTTCGGATTGAATCTTCTCTTGAGCTTCGCGCTCTTTGGAGTCATCTGAATTCCTCAAGAAGCCCAAACTGCCTGAACTGCGTACATATTCTGTGCCCAAGTTGCTGGTCATGATGATGACCGTGTTGCGGAAATCGACGATGTGACCCTGGCCATCGGTTAGCCGGCCGTCATCGAAGATTTGCAGCAAAGCGTTCCAGACTTCGGGATGAGCTTTTTCGATTTCATCGAAGAGAACCACCCGGTAGGGCCGGCGACGCACTGCTTCAGTAAGTTGACCGCCTTCTTCATAGCCAACGTATCCTGGTGGCGCACCGAAAAGGCGTGATACTGTGTGCTGTTCGCGATACTCGCTCATGTCGATGCGGACCAGCGCATCCTCGTCGTCAAACATGAACTCGGCTAAAGCCTTGGCGAGTTCGGTTTTGCCAACCCCAGATGGACCGATAAAAATGAAAGAACCAATGGGACGACGGGGGTCTTTGAGCCCGGAGCGTGCACGTCGGATAGCGTCTGAAATTGCAGTAATCGCTTCGTGTTGGCCGATCACGCGTTCGTGCAGACGGTCTTCCATTTCAAGCAGGCGTTCGGCCTCGGTTTCCAGCATGGATGTGACCGGGATGCCAGTCCACTGAGAGACGACTTCAGCAACATCGTCCACATCGACGACCTCATCGATGCCGTGTTCGTTTTCCCATTTTTCACGTTCTTCTTTAAATTCATCCTCCAGGCGTGATCGTTCTGTTTTCTTTTCTGCCGCTCGTTCGTAGTCGCGCTCCAGACCAGCCTGTTCTTCTTCTGCCATCAGGCGATCGATCTCGCTCTTCATGGCCTTCAGATCAGGGGGTAAAGAGTAGAGGGCAACCCGCAGTTTGGCGGCCGCCTCATCGATCAGGTCAATGGCCTTGTCGGGCAAATGTCGGTCCGAAACGTACCGGTTAGAAAGCTGGGCTGCGGCGACCAGAGCCTCATCGGAGAAACTGACCTTATGGTGGGCTTCGTAGCGGTCTCGCAAACCGTGCAGCATCAGAATGGTGTCTTCGACATTGGGTTCTTCGACATAGACCGGGGCAAAACGCCGCTCCAACGCCGAATCCTTCTCAATGTATTTGTGGTATTCGTCAAGGGTAGTAGCACCCACACACTGCAATTCACCGCGCGCTAAGGCGGGCTTGAGCATGTTAGAAGCGTCCAACGTGCCCTGCGCCGCGCCTGCACCGACCACGGTGTGCAATTCGTCAATAAACAGGATGATCTCGCCTTCGGCTTTTTGGATATCTTCGATGGCCGCTTTCAGACGTTCCTCGAATTCGCCTCGGAAGCGAGATCCGGCGATCATAGCGCCCAAATCCAGGGAGACTACCTTCTTGCCGGAGAGAATTTCAGGCACATCGTTGGTGGCGATCTTTTGAGCCAACCCCTCAACGATAGCGGTCTTACCGACACCGGCCTCGCCGATCAACACCGGGTTGTTCTTCGTTCGCCGGGAGAGGATTTGGATCACGCGCATGATCTCGACATCGCGGCCGATGACCGGGTCAAGTTTGGCCTCACGCGCCATAGTGGTCAGGTCACGTGAATATTTTTCCAGCACTTTATAGCGGGTTTCGGCTTTGGGGTCAGTGACCCGCTGTCCGCCGCGCATTTGTTGGATAGCCTCGTAAACGCGTTCTTTGGTCACACCGGCACCGTCCAACATGCGTCCGGCTGGCGTATTGCGCTCGCTCAAAATAGACAGGAAGAGGTGCTCTGTAGAGATAAACTCATCTTTCAAGCGATTGGCTTCCTGATTGGCCAGGTCAACAATGCGTTTCACGCGCGGTGTGATGAAAATTTGTCCAGCCCCACCGCCAAAGATATTCGCCTTGGGACTGGTACGCAGTACATAATCCAGCCTTTCTGTTAGCTGGGTTGTGTCTACGTTGAGTATTTCAAGCATTTGGGGGATGATGCCCTCGTGCTGTTCAATGAGCGCCAATAAGATGTGTTCTGTATCTATTTGATTGTGCCCGTACCTTTGGATGATCTCTGCGGCGCGCTGAGCAGCCTCCTGGGCTCGCTCTGTAAAGCGATCAAATCGCATCATAATCGTACCTTCCTCTGGCAAGGTGAACCACTTGCCGCTGAGATTATAACATTCTGATGATTAGCGAATAATCAACGTAATGTAAGAATCGTATTTGAATCAAAATATAGAGCTTAGGTAAGCAACCCTTTTGAAGGAGTCTTACGTTTTTTATGCTTCGATTGATTCTTGTTCAGCGATCAATTCTTGGATGATCAAGGGCTCGCTTTTGGTTGGATCGCGCTCGAGAGCGGTGGCCTCATTGGGGCAGTGAGCCACACAAACGCCGCAGCCCATGCACATTTCTGTATCGATATGCGCATAGCCAGAAAAAGTAGAAATGGCATCAAATTGGCAGAACCCAACACAGGTTCCACATCCCTCACAGGTGGCGGCATCGACTACACAAACGTAGCCGGATGAAATGATCATTGGATCTCCACCGCGCGAGATTTGCATGGCGCCACAGCAGCAAGAACAGCAATTGCAGATGGCGTAAAAACGTTCCAACATGGCGTCTTTGAAAAATGCATGCGAGACGTGTCCGAGCTCCTGCTCTGATTTCAGGATATTGATGGCCTCTTCGGAATTGATCCAACGTGATCGCTGTGGGTGATGCTCGATGACCATGCTGGCGAAGGGCTCACCAACGATCAGGCAGACATCCAAGGGCTGACAGGGTTCGGCGCGGGAAGCCCGGCATGGGCACTCCAACACGGCGATATGATCTGGATTTTTTAGCACGATGTCTCGAGCGTGCTCGTGAGGGATAATTTGCTCGAGATTGTCCAGCACGATATCTTCTTGCACGGTAACCAGTTGTTTGGCGGCATCTAATGGAACTACCTTGCCGTGATAGCCAGGAGCAATTTTGGCCTCAGTCTGATCGGGATTACTTGAAATCAGTTTTCCTAGGGGTTTGAGAAATAGCGTCAGAGGATGTTCGCCCAGGCCGGCTCCAATATAAAGATAAGGCCAATGAAGATAAACATAGCCGTGTATTCGATCAAACAGCGAATATTCCTCTACCTCATCTGCTTCTTCCATAAAAGATCGAGACGCAGGTAGCCGTAGACCCAGCAGGGGTTTCTTTTTCATTGCAAATCCTTTCTGACCGCGTGACAGCGTTGGCAATTCGTGCGATCACATAAAAATGCAATGGGATCTTCGATGATTTTTTCAACAACAACTTTCAATAATTTGGGTAATGGAATAGCTTGAATTAATGCCTCTCCAACTTTTGTTTTTTGGGTAAATGATTTGATGTGGGGGGTGACAGCATTAAATCCAAAAGAGCAGCCAGGCCAGCCAGGACATTCTTTGACTCCTTTTGGCGTGAGTGCCCACCTGATGAATTGCTTACGCTTGGCGTTTTTCTCGGCAAAATGGATGCTGGTATTGGATGTATGATCTACCCCCAAGAGGAGTACCAGCCCCTGAAGTTTGGTCAAAACATGAATTGGCCCAAAGGGATCATTGTTATTTTGAGCAGCCAGAATATCCTTTGCATTGACTCCCGAAAATGAATATATCGGGTGATTGGAGCGGTGAGCCTCTTCTAGCTGGCGCAAAGTTTCGGGGACAATTCCCATAAGGGGGTCGGCTTGCATGTCTGGGAAATAGAATTCAGCAATCTGGTTTTGCCGCTTCCCCCTGCCATAGGTGATGCCATTATTGGGAGGGCCCTCTTTCGGAATCACCATAGTCTTATAGGTGAAAGTGGGCATGATCACGCTTTTTGTCGAAGACATCAGAGCTCCCACAATTGTTTCGGCACCTCCCTGAACCTGACCAAAGGCAGAAAGCGAGGCATGGGCAATGACCGGCTGCGTGCCGTCTAATCCTAGATCTCGAAATGCGATGGTCAAATCCCGGTAAGAAACCATGGTATGGTGGTCAGTTGGGTGTTGATAGTTTGTGGTCGCAATATTTCTAACAACCAGCAACTGTTAACTTACAACTGCTATTTTCCTTTCCAATTTGGTTTTCGTTTTTCGATGAATGCTTGCATACCCTCTTTCTGATCTTCGCTGGCAAATAGCATGGCGAAAGCACGTCGTTCATTGGCCAATCCTTCTGTTAACGAGGTCTCGAAAGCCTGGTTGACAGCTTCTTTGCCCAACTCGACGGCCAGTGGTGCGCGGGCGGCAATTTCTGCAGCCATTGTTAAGGCGGTATCAAGGTAATCTTCCACTGGTACCACCTGATTGACCAGACCAAACGCTTGCGCTTCTTGGGCGCTCAAAATGCGGTTGTTGAGCACCATCTCCATCGCCAGCGCTTTTCCAACAGTGCGGGCGAGGCGCTGCGTGCCACCGGCTCCGGGGATCACTCCAATATTGATTTCCGGTTGGCCAAATTCGGCTGTTTCTGAGGCGATGATCATGTCGCATGAGAGTGCAAGTTCACTGCCACCACCCAGAGCCCAACCCGAGACTGCGGCGATTACCGGTTTCTTTATACCCCGAATGCGATCGAATGAAGGGATGAAATCGCTCTTGAGCATCTCTACGACCGAGGCATTGGCCATTTCTTTAATATCCGCCCCGGCGGCAAAGGCTTTCTCGATCCCGGTGACGACCATCGCACCAATTTCCACATCTCTATCGAAGCTTTCCAGTGCGACCATGAGTTCCTTCAAAAGGGCTTCATTGAGTGCATTGAGGGCCTTAGGGCGGTTGAGGCGAATAAGCCCAACTCGTTGGTGAGTTTCGACCAGAATGTTTTCGTAGGGCATGTGCGTTTCTCCTGTGAGATGACTGGATGATGCAGAAACGGATGAGTGGTCGGTGTTCTTTTGTCAGTATTCGACTGCAATTATTTTGCCTTGTATTTCGTTTGCAGAGAGACTGCAAAGATGTAAAACCGCATCGGTAACCTTCAAAGGTGGATCAATTCCGTTCAGAGGCAACGCCAATGCGGCAGGCGCTATTCCACAGACACAAATATTATACGCTGAAAATTCTTTAGCGGATTCCCTGGTCAGGTTGATTAACCCTTGTTGGCTGGTCTTCAGTGCTGCATGACCACGATCGCGAGAAAAAACATTGATGATGGTCCCCCCGCCAGCATCTTTCATGATGCGCCCGACCGATTGCGTGGTCAGGAAAGGCCCTGTCAGATTGACGTCAACAGTGCGCCGCCAATCCCATTCGTCCATATCCAAAATCGTTTTCTGGGGATTGACATGCGCATTGTTTATCAGAATGTCGATTTTTCCCCAATCATCGGTGATCTCATTGAGCATGGCTTGGACGGGCATTTTTTTGCTGATATCCGTTACGTAATCTTTGGCCCGTCCTCCAGCCTGCTGAATTTTTGCGATAGTCTCATCCAGGTTTATGGGTGTGATATCGTTGGCGGCGATGATGGCGCCTTCAGCGGCGAATATCTCGGCTAAGGCACGTCCAACGCCGCGCCCGGCCCCAGTGATTAAAACGACCTTTTCATTGAACTTATCCATAAGGTGGGTGTTTAATTTATCACGAACGGTAACGAATGGCCCGATTTGAATGATTGAATATTCGTGTTATTTGTGGCGTTCGATCCCATTCGTGATCTCCTGGTTTTCTGTTGAATTCAATTCTAATCTAATCTAATCAAATCATTATTAATTATCAAGGCAAATCGGTATTTGGCCCTGGTTGTCATGCACATTGAGCGTTAACCCCAGGTAGGGGGATGGATCCAGGGTGTTCTGAATCTTCAACTCGTTGAGGAATTTGCCAGCACCGTCATCTTTGACAATCGAAAAATGTAAATGCACGCCAGTGGGATTGTTGGAATCGCCGGAGAAATTGCCCTGGTAGCCCAGTAAAGTGCCTTCTTCGACGAACATTTCCGTGGTGCCTGGGGGGAAGCCCTGTTCGATGTAGGAGGCACCATCGCGATCAGCCAGGTGGGTGTAATAGGTCCAAATCTGTTGCACAGGATTCAATGGGTCACTGGGGATGCGGATAATGACCGTCGATTTCCAATCGGGTAAGCGCGTCAGGTAGCCTGAATAGGCTGCATAAACGGGTGTGATGCCAGGATCTTCGCCACCGAAGACATCGATACCCTGATGACGGTGCCCGGGCCGAAATGAGTCATCCCAAAGAAATCCGACGAAACCTGAGGACGGGAAGGAAAAAGGAGCCTCACCACAGCGTTCCCCAGCTGGAATGATCCAGGCTGAGGATTTATCTGGGTTGCGTAACCAACTGATCAAGCGCGTTGTGCGTTCGCCGCTGCGCTGATACCAGCGGTAGGCAAAATAGCAAAATACAATCGCAAAAATGAATAGAATGGAAAAAAGAATCCGCCAGATTGGCGAACGAGATTTTCGTTTTGAAATATTCATACGGATAAGGTGTGTAAATCGATAATATCGGGTTGACTGATTTTTAGAATATCCTGGGGAGCAATCCTCAGCATAGCATTATGCGCGCCACCCCCAACGTATATTTCCTCGAGGTTGAGAACCGTGGGGTCCAGCAGCGTTCTCAAGGGTTCCGGATGCCCAAAGGGTGGTACGGTTCCCACTGGAAAACCCGTGTACTGCAAAACGATATCCGAAGGTGCCAGCCTGATCTTTTTTCGTCCCACACCTAATAAATTTGAAATCACTCGTCTTTCAATCATGCGTGTGCCGCAAGAAATCGCTAAAATGGGGTCGCCGTTTTTTACCACAAATAGAACTGATTTGCCAATATTTTCTGTTTTTGTGCCCAGGGCTTGGGCGGCTGCTTCCACGGTGGGCGTTTCTTCATCGAGGAAGATGAATTCTCCTTGAATGCCGTGCTTATTTATGTAACCTTCCAGGTCACTGGGTGTCAGCATCTTGAGCTTCCTGTTTGTATTTTTGCAAATTCTCGATATCGTCTTCTTTATGTTCGGCGTTGAGCAGTGACAATTGGCCGGCGGTGATTTTTTGCAAAACATGTCCGGCGACACGCCCTTGGGGTGATGCTAATGCTGTTTGCAAATCCTGCGACGAATCGAAGAACAACTCGTGGATCAGAGCGATTTCCTGGTTGCCAAAAAGGGTGTCATGAATGCGTACTGTGGCCTCCCGCAACAGCCCAGGCATGTCTTCGGCGTGGTGGAGGAACTCGGGCCAGCCCTCGCTGAATTCTGGTGTGTCCGCTATGGGTCCGATGAGAATGATTAATTTTTGCATGGATTTATTATACTGGTTCTTCACAAATTTATTTGAGTAGTTTCTACAGAAACTTTTCTGCCCAATCTTCGAGCTTATGCAATATGTTTGTGTTACCATTGGGCCAAATTGTTCCCAAAATCTTACCCGGAGATTCCATGTCTTTTGCTGAATTGCCGTTTATCCAATCTTTTCTTGATAACCCTATCATATCTCGCATTCGCCGCAATCATGGCTTGGAACATGCCAGTCTGCATGTGTTAGCCAAACGGTTCCCCGGCCGCAGTATGGGCGGGCATTCTAATCCCGATGGCTTTTGGCTGGTTGGGGAACTGCCCACCGAGGCCGTTCAAGAAGCTGTACATGAAGCCTTACAGCGACTGCGGAATGGTGAGCGCCATTTAGCAGTTCATCCTGGATGCGGGACAAATTATGCCACGGCCGGCAGTCTGGCTGGTCTGGTTGGACTGATAGGTATGTGGGGGGCAGGCCCGCGCAAACGAGATAAGCTTGAGCGTCTGCCACTGGTGGCCACGTTGGCTACCCTGGCGTTGATGTTGGCGCAACCATTAGGCATGAGATTGCAGAAATATGTCACCACAAGTGGAGACCCTGGGGATATGGAAATTGTTGAGATCATTCCCACAAGCCGAGGCATGCTCAAGACTCATAGGGTTGTAACAAGAGGATAACCGTGTCGGAAAAACCCGTTATCTATCTCTTACACGGCGATGACGAGTATGCCATTGCCCGGTTCATTGCCAACATGGAAATGAAATTGGGCGATTCCTCCACGGCGGATATGAATATTACCCGTTTCAAAGAAGGCACTTTGCCCTTTGATGAAATCGCCTCGGTAGTGCGAGCGATGCCCTTTTTGGCGGAAAGGCGTCTGGTTGTGCTCCATAATCCTTTGGGCAATATGCAGAGTGCCGCCGTCCGTGATCGTTTCAAGGCGCTTTTGGAAAAAATTCCCCAAACGACGGCAATGTTGATTGCCATTAATCGCCCGCTGGTATCAGCAAGAGATAAGCGCAGTGGAAAACAGCACTGGCTGCAGAAGTGGGCCAAGGATCAAAATGGAAGAGTATTTGAAAAAGAATTAATGTTGGCGCGCGGCCCCGAACTGGTGCGTTGGATCCAAAAACAAGCGAAAGAGGAAGGCGGCGAGATTACACCGGATGGAGCTGCATTATTAGCCAGTCTGGTCGATGATGATCCTCGCCTGGCAGCACAGGAGATTAGCAAGCTGCTGGCGTTTGTAAACTACGGCCGCCCAGTCGAACCAGATGATGTTGATTATCTGGTGGCCTCTGTGGGTGGGGGGGATGTCTTCGCCATGGTAGATGCGCTTGGCCATCAGAATGGTCAACAGGCTTTGCGCATGTTGCACCAATTATTGGATCAGGACGATCCTTTGCGATTGTTCGGCATGGTCGTTCGGCAATTTCGTTTGCTCTTGTTGACACGCGAACTGCTCGATGGCGGCCATCGCGAAAACGATATTGCCCGTGAATTGAAAACGTATCCGTTCGTAGTGCGCAAATTGATCCCTCAGGCACGCAACTTCACGATGGAGAACCTGGAAAATGTTTATCGGCGGTTGTTGGAAATTGATGAGGCGATTAAAACCGGGCGAATCGAAGGTGATGTTGCCTTAGATACCCTTGTTTCGGCACTTACTGCCTGATAAATAATGTTAGACTAAACGCGCAAGACCCCAGGAACCTGATGATTTGAGGAGGAAGCCCCTGGGGTCTCGGCTCAGTAGGAGTAGTGGCAATACTCACTCACTCGAATTAATCCCCAACCAAAAGTGGTTCGGTAATAACGATTGTGAAGGTCGCAGCTCGACTTTTGCAGTTTTGCGCGCTGCACGCTTTTTGGGTTTTGTCCCGTTTTTTGAGAGCATCGAGGGATGCACAAAACAAAGGTTGGGGGATTGCCCGTATTTCTTTTGATAGTAATTCGCTGCTCGCTCGATCTTTGTGTTCAGGTCTGCGCTATTGTCGTTGTCGAACCATAACATACCGATATCCACTGCGAACCTCCTTTAGTGACTGCCTTAGAACTTATGTTCTGAATAATAGCACAAGAACGGATGTTCTGCAAGGGATGAACCTTAAAGTTTTTGAGATTTCTTTGAGTCAGGATGAAATCAATAAATATCATGTCAACCTGAGATGCCCCAAAGGTGCCCCGAAGGTGCAGTCGAAGGGTTTAGCGAAGCGAATTTGTTTTGTTCAACAAAATAAAAGGATGAGGATTGACTTACCCCTTTTTCCAAAAACTGATACTTTCGATGTGAAAGGTATGTGGGAGGAGATCGAAGGGTGTAATCTCCTGTAGTTGATACCCCCCATTGATTAGACGTTTGGCGTCGCGGGCTAATGTGGCTGGATCACTGGAGATATAGGCTAGCGTTGGCGGTGAAAGAGACAGGATTCCGTCCAGGGCTTGGCGCCCCAGCCCTGAGCGTGGCGGATCGACTACGAGGCTATCGGGTTGAACTTCCCATCCGAAAAGGACATCTTCCACCGGGGCCTCATAAAGTTCAATGTGATCGAACTCGTCCAGGTTGGTGGCAAAGTCTTCGCATGCCTCAGGTGATGATTCGATGGCGATTAGTCTGCCCACCATAGGAGCCAGGAATGCGCTGAACAATCCCACACCGCAATAAGCATCGATCAGGGTTTTTTCTTCGCCGAGGGGGAGGCGCTTGAGAAGATGGTTGACCATTTCTGCTGCCATAGCAGTGTTGGCCCGAAAAAATGCGCTCCCTGAAACTCGAAATAGGCGCTCTTGAATTTCGACGACAATGTGATCGTCTCCAGCCATCACCAAACTGCCCCCTGGTCCAAGATGCATCATCGATAATGGAATCTCCAGATCGAGCCCCACTGGATGGGGGTCACTGCTGCGTAGCATGACCATCAAGTCTTCATTGACCCCCAAGCGGACGCCCACCCGGTCCAGGCCAGGAGCTGCCTCGAGGTCGAGCTGTGGCCAGAGCAAGTTGATTGGTTCTTCCGGCAAATGGCACTCACTGATTGGGATGATCTTCTTCTCTCCAGAAGCCTGGAAACCAAGTTGCCCTTCACCGGTTAGAAGAAACTGAATGTGGTTGCGGTAATTCCAGGGTTGAGGAGAGGCAACGGTTGGATGGACGGTTGGATTATCGATTTTTCCGATGCGCTGTAATTGATCCTTTAAGATTTCCGCCTTGATCTTCAATTGTTCTTTGTACGGGATGTGTTGGTAGTGGCATCCGCCGCATTGCATGAAATGGGGACAGCGGGGGTCAATGCGTTTCTTGGAAGGCGTCAAGATTTCGATGATATTGGCGCGCGCGAATCGAGGCTTGTCTTCTGTGATCTGCACTCGAACCTCTTCCCCCGGCAGCGCAAAAGGTATGAATACAGCCCTCCCGTCAGACAAGCGCCCCATGGCCTCACCACCATAGGCAAATTTCTCGATAATCAGAGTCTCAGAACTCATACAATCCTAGATACCAGATACCCAATTCCTTTTTGCTTAATCCTTCATGAACTCTTCTATCGCATCTAATACCGCCTCGATTTCATCCAGGGTTAATTCTCCCATATGAGCGATGCGGAAGGTTTTATGCTTCAGTGCACCGTAGCCATTGGCAAGGCGCATATCACGTTCCATTAAAAAATTATTCAATGCGGCCACATCCAGGCCGGGCAAGTTTTCAATCGTCGTTACTGTGCGAGAACGATAGCCCTCGGCAGCGAATAGACCAAAACCATTTTCCAGAGCCCATTGATGTACTCTCTTGCTCATGGTTTGGTGGCGATCGAAGCGCGTTTGCAAGCCCTCGGCCAGGATGCGGTCTAACTGATGATCCAGCGCATTGAGCAGCGAGACTGCCGGCGTAGCCGGCGTCGAGTTTTTCAAGCGATGTTTTTCCGTGCGTAATAGGTCGAAATACCAGCCTCGGTCTGGTACACTCTCAGCGCGCGCCAAAGCCCGATCGGAAGTTGCTCCCAGGGCTAACCCAGGAGGCAATGCCAAAGCTTTTTGTGAGGATGTCAACACAAAATCCAGACCCCAGGCATCCATCTCGATGGGGGCGCCGCTCAAAGATGACACCGCATCTACACAGATCAATGTATCTGGGCTGGTTTCACGAATTGCCGCGGCAATTTCATCGACGGGATTTTGCAGCCCGGTGGAAGTCTCATTATGAACCACAGTGACAATTTCATAGGCGTCTTTCCCTAATGCATCAGCAACTACATTTGGGGTCACTGGCTGACCCCATTCGAACGCTAACTTTTCAGGTGACTTTCCGTTTGACTGGGCTACGGCATACCAGCGTTTACCAAATGCGCCGTTGACACAAGCTAGGATTTTAGATTTAGCGAAATTGCGCACTGCGGCTTCTTGTAAGCCAGTTCCTGAGGATGCGCAAAGGAAAACTCTGTTTTGGGTGCCAAAGAGTTAGCGGGATTTCTTCTCTGCCTTGTGAAAAACTTCTTCAAACTCCTGACTGCGATGCGGTATCATCGGCTGAGTTTGAGCACCGAGTACTTCGGGATCAACATCCACCGGACCGGGAACAAACAGGGGCGCCATAGTTTCCTCCAAAGAAAATTAGCATTTGATAATAGCGCCGATTCTACCAGCAGAGCCCATCAGCGGGAAAGGTATAATTTGCCCATGAGACGTGTCTTTATTGTTGTGATTATTGCCCAGGTTTTGTTGGCAGCCTGCCAGATTGACTTTCTTCTGCCTATAACGGCCACAGTGACGGCTATGCCGCCAACAGCGACATTCACCGTTGTGCCCAGTGCAACCCAAGGCGCGACAGCAACCAGTACCGCCACCGAACATCCCTCCTTTCACCTGCCTGCTCCTGATGAATTCCTGGTGCGAACGCATCCGGATGGCGGCTTGTTCGTTGGTGATCAAATTAGCATCGAAGTGATTGCGCCTCCCCGGTATCCCTTGGACGCCAAATATTCCGTGACGATTTCAACAATGGAGGGTGAAGTTTTGGGGGAGACGGATTTCTCTCCCTTTGGGATTGGCGGACGATCTCAGGCCACCTTTGAATGGGTGTGGGATACCTCCGACGTTGAGCCGGGCGCGCATGATTTGAGCATAGCGATTCAGCCCGGGGATTTGGAATGGACGTATCACCTCGATCTGAAGCCTGTTGAAAAATTACCTGCTCCCGAGCCTGATTCGCAATGGGCACAAGAGGAAAGTGAGTGCTGTATCATATACTACATGACCGGCACGGCTGCTGACAGAGATTTGGAGCGCTTGTTAGCCAGTGCTGATGCTCATGCAGAAGATGTGGCCAGCTTCCTTGAAACCCAATTCGCAGAACCTATCGAAATCGTCACCATGTCACGCGTGATCGGTCATGGTGGCTTTGCTTCCGGAGATATTAATATCACTTACATGGATCGCAACTATGCCGGCAGCGATTTTGATCTGGTTTTGCACCACGAAATGGTGCACATTCTGGATGCGCGCATTGGTGGTGATTTTCGCCCCTCTTTGTTTGTTGAGGGGCTGGCGGTATATCTTACCGGTGGGCACTTCAAAACCGAACCCCTCATTCCACGTACTGCAGCTTTACTGCAACTCGAAGATCCTTCTGGAGATAGCTGGTATCTGCCATTGAAACCCCTGGCGGATGAGTTCTACAATTCCCAACACGAGATCGGATATTTGCAAGCTGCTGCATTGGTGGAATTTTTGATTGATTCCTATGGCTGGGAGGCTTTTTCCAACCTTTATCGTGACATCCATCGTGAACAAAGAGACAAGCATTCGGATGCTATTGACAAGGCTTTGAGACTTCATTTCGGGATCAGCTTTTCGGAATTAGAAAACCGCTTTCTAAAAATGCTTCGAGCAACGGAAGTGACTCAGGATCATATCGAAGATATTCGTTTGACCGTTGAATTCTATGATACAGTGCGTCGATACCAGAAAATTCTTGATCCATCAGCGTATTTTCTCACTGCCTGGTTCCCTGATGCCCCGGCAATGCGCCAATATGGTATCGTAGCGGATCTTCTGCGTCACCCCTCCGAACTGGAAAATATTGCTTTAGAGGCATTGCTCGTCTCAGCGGATGAGCATCTGGATGCAGCCGACTATCCCGAAGCGGACCTGGTAATTGATGCAGTCAATATTGTTCTGGAAGCCTTTGATAGCAACGTTGCACAACCCTTTATGACACACCCGGTTGCCCAGGAGTATTATGATGCGGTTGATTATCTTCATCAGATTGGATATTATGTGCAGCGTATTCAAGTCAAGGGTGATGACCTAATTGCTGACGTTGTTGGAGATGATGGGGTATTACTATCCTTGCAGCTTGCCAGAAGTGCTGAAGGTTGGCAATTGCAAGGGGATTGATTTGGAAATCCGAATCAAAAACAGGGCTGCCTTAATTTGACAGCCCTGTTCTCTTATAAAAACCGTAGCTGCGACGCATGCGTCGTAATTACGGTTTTATCGCAGCTATGTTAGGGACAAGTATATAGGAAACTGAACAACGAATCGAAGGGAGGGGTGCAATACATATTCATCATATCAAACGCTACTGCGCCAACGGCCACTAAACAGATAAACACACCTACACAACCCAGACCAGCCCATAACCACATGCGTCCACCCTTTTCTTGCTCTGGTGCGCCAGCTGCTGCCGGAGGGGGACCTGCCGGAACCTGTCCAGAGTATGCAGGCTGAGCGGGTTGACGCACTGGCTGTGGTGCGGGAGCAGGTGCCGGTGGCATAGCTGGTTTGGCACCCGAGACTGTATCTACACCGCCGGAGGGGGTTACGACTGTGGCATTGAGGTCGAATTGAGAAACTTGATAGGCAAAGGTCACGGCTTCACCAAGCTGAATCCTTTCTCCGGGTCGCAACACGTAAGGACCGGTCAGACGTTGGCCATTGACGAATGTGCCATTGGTGGAGCCTAAATCTTCAATGACGAAACCGCTGGCTTCCATGCGCATACGGGCGTGCCTGCGGGAAACTTCAGCAATATTTACGATCACATCTGCATTGACATCACGGCCGATGATAATTTCCTGTTTGGAAAGATCGAACGTTTTATTCGGCTCAGGTCCCTGGCTCATGACCAGTTGAAAGGATTGCGTTGCCATAGTTTTCTCCTCGATTCTCTTGATCCCATAATATCTTGTTATGCTAAAAGTTTACTCATATTTCGACTGAGAGTCAAATCATTTTGGCATTACTGTAGAGCCAAATCCTTGGTAAACGTATTTGAAGTTTTTAGGTGTTCATACCCAAGGCGTTGGTAGAAGCCATGGGCATCTTTTCGCAGGATATTTGAGCGAACGTACATTGTCTCGATATCCTTTTTTCTGGCCCAGGCTTCACAAACCTCGATTAGTTTGTTTCCAATCCCCTGGCTGCGATAATTTTTATCGACGACCAGCCCGCCGACTTCGACGTGAAGATCAGCAATCATCACCCTGCGGATAAAAGCATGCAGCCAGCCTACCACTTTCCCTTGGGGTGTCTGCGCAACCATGAGTGTGTGTGAAGAGTGACTGAGCACGTCATCAATGCGTTTGCTGATTTTCTCTCGGCTGGCTGGATAACCAAGCTGTTTGTTCAGCTCGCAGAATTCAGCCAAATCCTGTTTTCTCGCTGGCCGAATCAGGATCTCAGGATTTTGAATGCTCATTTATTAAGCTCCCTAGTCTCCAATCCAATGCGGAGTAACGCTGGGCCACTTTATTGTTATTGACGGCAATGCTGATGGCGCGCCGATTGCCCACCAGTATGCAAAGATTGCGTGCCCGGGTAATAGCGGTGTAGAGCAAGTTTCGCTGAAGCATGATATAGTGCTGCGTCACTATGGGCATCACGACAACAGGGAATTCTGACCCTTGGGCTTTGTGAACAGAGACGGCATAGGCCAACGTAAGTTGATCCGCTTCACTCCAATCGAATTCGACCAGACGCCCCTCGAAATCAATGCTGAGCGTTTGTTCAATCAAGTCCAGCGATTTGACAAACCCTATATCCCCATTATATACATTCTTGTCATAATCATTTTGCGTTTGCATGACCTTATCGCCTGGACGGTAGATCTGACCAAAGAGCGCTTTCTCCGTTTTGCGGGCTGAGGCCGGATTTAGTTTGTCTTGCAGCCGCTGGTTGAGCATGGTCACTCCGGCTGGGCCACGGTACATGGGGGCCAAGACCTGAATTTGGTTCAGAGGGTCGTAACCGAATTTTTCTGGGATGCGTTGGCAGACTACCTCTTCGACCCAATCGGCAGCTGCATCGGCGTCTTCGCCAGGGAAAAGGTAGAAATCATCTAGAGTTGATTTCGTTTTTGGGAAGAAAGGCATCTCCCCTTGGTTGATGCGGTGGGCATTGGTAATGATGTTGGAACCGGCCGCCTGGCGAAAGATTGTGCTCAGCCGGGTCACAGGCAATGTCCCACTGGCAATGACATCCCGAAGAACATCTCCTGCTCCCACTGAAGGTAGCTGATCGACATCCCCAACCAGCAGCAAATGGGTACCCGGCTTGAGTGCCTTGAGCAGATTGTTTGCCAGCAATACATCCAACATGGAGGTTTCATCAACGACCAGAAATTCAACCGGCAAGGGATTTTCAGGATGAAATTTGAAGCCTTCGGTTGGCGAGAAGCCTAGCAAACGGTGAATGGTGCTGGCTGGTTGTCCTGTAGCCTCTGAGAGACGTTTGGCAGCCCGGCCTGTGGGAGATGCCAGCGCATAAGCGATTCCCAGGGATTCCAGATTGGCGATCAACGATTTCAGGCAGGTGGTTTTACCCGTGCCTGGCCCACCAGTGATCACACTGACTGGGTGAGTCATAGCATTATGGATAGCCTGCTGCTGCTCGGCGGATAAATCAGGATCCGGCAGCGGAGGTTGGCTGCTTTTTTTGTAGCTCGAAGATTCTTCAGCTAGCGCTCTTAATCGTTCCGAAACCCCGATCTCGGCGTAATAGAAGGGGGTCAGGTATATTGCCGGGGCAATAGCCGGGACACGGTATTCGCCCTCGGGTTCTGCGACCCCCCCCGAGGTTGGTTCCTTTGTCCCAGTTTTATCAAGGGGTAAAACATCGGGGCGGATGCGCTCATCCTGAGCCAGACGATCTAAAGCTGGCGGAATCAATTCCGAATCAGCTTCCAGCAGGCTTGCGGCCTTTTCGGTTAAATCTGCCTGCGGCGCGTAAACGTGTCCCTCGCTACTCATCTCATTCAAAGCATAGATCACGCCGGCTTCGATGCGAGAAGGATGATCAGAAGGCAGCCCCAAGTCTTGAGCAATGCGGTCGGCGGTCTTAAAGCCCACACCGTAGATATCGCGCGCCAATTGATAAGGGTTCTCCTGGACAATAGGTAAAGCTGCATCACCATAGGTCTTATAGATTTTGACTGCCAGATTTGTGCTGACGCCGTGACTGTGCAGGAAGAGCATGATTTCTTTGACCTGTTTCTGTTCCTGCCAGGCAGCCGCGATTTTTTTTGATCGTTTGGGTCCGATGTCGGGGACTTCCAGAAGTCGTTCGGGCTGATCCTCGATGACATCTAGTGTACTCTCACCAAAATGATCCACGATGCGTTCGGCCAGGCGTGGGCCAATGCCGCGCATCAGGCCAGAGCCTAAGTAACGTTGAATCCCTGTAATGGTGGCGGGCAAGGTTTGCTCGCATGTTTCAACCTGGAACTGGGTGCCGTGTTTGGCGTGTTTGACCCACTTGCCGCTCAATTTGAGGTGTTCGCCGGGGGACAGCTCAGGCAAATTCCCCACGATGGTTACCAAGCCATCTCGGTTGATTCCGGGTAGGTTGCGCCTGGGCGGCTGCAAACGCACGACACTGTAGCCATTTTCGGGGTTGTAATAGGTGATGCGCTCGACCGAACCAGAAAGGAATTCCATGCGATTAGTATACTCGGTATCTACTCCACTTGTGAATTGACTGGAATTGGTTTTTAGAATCACGAAATTTTGGATTGAGCTAGGATATAATCGGCTTTTGATGAATCAAAAATTTCTAACAATAACTGTTTTTATCTCTGGAATGACAACCCTGGGTGTGGAGATGGCCGCCTCGCGCTTGTTGGGCGGCGTCTTCGGAACCAGCAACCTGGTTTGGGCCAGCATCATTGGTTTGATTATGATTTACCTAACCGCCGGTTATTACCTGGGTGGCCGCTGGGCGGACCGTTCACCAAAACCTGAGACTTTTTACACCATTCTGATTTGGGGTGCCTTTAGCGCTGGCCTGGTACCGTTTTTTGCCAAACCCGTATTGCGAGCTGCTGCCAATGCGTTCGATGCCTTGGAAGTGGGTGTGCTGATTGGTTCATTTGTCGCCGTATTGGTGTTACTTATTGTGCCGATCACTTTGTTGGGAACGATTTCCCCATTTGCAATTCGCCTTTCCCTGCAGGATTCGCGCAAAGCCGGGCAAATTTCTGGTCGTATTTACGCCATCTCAACGCTGGGATCTTTTGTGGGGACATTTTTACCCGTGATCGTTTTGATCCCGCTGATTGGAACCACTTTCACTTTCCTAAGTTTCGCGGGCTTGCTGATCCTGGTGGCTCTCCTGGGTTTGTGGATTAGCTCTGGTCCTCGTGCCGCGTTGAAGTGGAGTTGGATGCCGCTTCTTTTGGCATTGTTGGCCATTTTGTGGGGGCGCGGCAATATCAAAGCCTCCGCTGGTCAAATCTATGAGGCCGAATCGGCCTATAACTACATCCAGGTACTCCAGCAAGGTGACTATCGCTACCTGCGCCTCAACGAGGGACAAGGTATTCACTCGATCTATCATCCGCAACAGTTAGCCTTTTATGGCCCTTGGATGCAGGTGTTGGCTGCGCCGTTCTTTAATTCAGCCCCGTATTCATTAGATCAAGTCGAGAGCCTGGGAGTTGTCGGACTGGCCGCTGGCACAATCTCGACCCAGGCAACGGCAGCTTTTGGTGAAATTCCTATTGATGGATTCGAGATCGACCCCGAGATCATCCGCGTTGGTCAGGATTACTTCGGGATGACCCAAAGCAACTTGAACGCAGTTGCTCAAGACGGTCGCTGGGGATTGGCGCACAGTGAGCGCAAATATTCCATCATCAGTATCGATGCTTATCGTCCGCCATACATCCCCTGGCATTTGACCACACAGGAATTTTTTCAAATTGTCCATGACCATCTGGCCGAGGATGGAGTGCTGGTGATCAATGTGGGTCGCGCTCCGGGTGATCGCCGGCTGATTGAGGGATTGGTGGGCACGATCAGTACCCTTTTTCCCTCGATCTATGTGATGGATATCCCAGACACTTTTAATTCGATTGTGTATGCTACCGTGCAGACGTCCGAAATCGGTGATTTATACGCCAATTACCAGGCCTTATCAGAGCGTACAGGCGTGCATCCGGTATTGTTAGAATCTGTCCAAAGGGCCATAGCTTATAACCAACCGAATCCCTGTGGAGGATCTGATCCGGCGGAAGGTTGTATCGTTTTCACCGACGAACTGGCTCCCATCGAGTGGATCACCAACAATATGATTTTGAATTATGTCTTCTTTGGGGGTATTGAGGAACTGCAGTAGGTTTGAGCTGGTAGCTGGTATCTGGCAGCGGATAGCCAGAATATATTTTGGAGAAGTAATGAATACTTTTAGAAGAATTGTTCAATGGTTGATCGTTGTTTTGGTTCCTGTAATTCTGATCTTGCTTTCGGTGAGATTTTTGCTTTCACCGGTCTTCATTCAGCTTGAGTATCGTATGCCTGGCTTCCCAGAAGATAAATACGGCTTCAACATGCAGGAGCGTTTGCAGTGGTCTGAAATTGCTCGACAGTATTTGCTCAATGGAGCTGGGATCGAATTTTTGGGGGATTTGACCTTTGAAGACGGTTCTCCGCTTTACAACGATAGAGAACTGCGCCATATGTTAGATGTTCAGATCGTGGTTGAAGCGGCTATGTGGGTCTTGTGGGGATCGCTGGCGACAGTGATTTTGTTGGGGGTCTGGGCTCTTCGAGGCAAATGGTGGTGGCAGTTCCGCCAGGCTTTGTCACGCGGTGGCTGGCTGACAATGGGCTTGATCGTGATGGTGATTACGGCTATTGCTTTGAATTTCAGCGCCTTTTTTGTGGCCTTTCACAAGGTGTTTTTTGAGGGGGATACTTGGTTGTTCAAGTACTCGGACACTTTAATCCGCCTTTTCCCGATCCGTTTTTGGCAGGATGCTTTTATCGCTGTGGGCGGGAGTTCGTTGATTGGTGGGGTTTTGCTGGGATATTTTGGGGCAAGACCGAGAAAAACCTAATCTTCGTACACTCCGAATTTGGGAAATTGATTGGGCGTAACTCGTTTTATTCGTTCGCTGCCTGGGCTGAGCAGGTAAAAACCCTCGTTGCGGTGTAAGATAGGAATACGCCAGCGTTTGGCGCTGAACGCGTCGCGCATTTTTTCGGAATGGTTGGCGTAATTCTCCATCTCCTGCGGCCAGAGTGTAAAGAGCTCATCGAAGGTTTGGATGAATTCTTGCCGATAAGCACCGCTTACAAGATTCAGATTGTTGATTACCCAACATTTATCTTTGAACTCCCATTCGTAGGCCAACCCAAGGAAGCGAAAATCATCGGTAATGTAGGGAAAGAAGGGAAACTGCCGGCAGCTTAATGCTCGATAGGGTCGTTGGCATTGATTTGCTCCCAGGCAGGCCAGAAGCACCATGGATTCAGGGGTTTCTTCTTCTAAAAGAGATGGGGATTCTAGCTTTGATTCGCACTCATCGCCGCGCCAGCGATGCCACAAATCGGTGTTGGGTTGTAAATACCCCCATTCTTGGTGATAAGCGGCCGGGACAGCTTCACAAATATCGCAACAAAAGGGCACCCCATGGGGGTTATGGGGTGCGCACTTTTCTCCGCAATCCAGTCCTTCAACGATTGGTGTGTCAAAACGTTTGTAGAGATTGCTGAATTCGATTTTAGGGAGCATTAAAATAAATAGTCACCACAGAGACACACGTCGAAGGCGGGCCCAAGGCCGAGCACAGAGAAATGTGTGGGGTAGATAATTCCTTGTGCTAGTACCCCAAAGATTGTCACTAATTTTTTCTCTGCGTGCTCTGTGTCTCTGCATTAATTTCTTATGCCCCGTACTTTGTCAATCGGCCGGCGTGGGCCAATGCCAGCGACATGGCGTCCAGCGCTGGGAAAGTGCCCAATCCGCCGCGCATGCAGGCGCGCTCACCGAACTGCGTTTCGTTATCAGCTAAGTGCGCTGCAGGAGCCCAGAGTAAGAAGGGCACCGGGTGCCAGGAATGGGATTTCATGAGCGCCGGGGTGGAATGGTCGCCGGTGATCATGATCACATCGGGGTTCAGCGCAGACAGTTGGGGCAGAGCTGCATCGACGCCTTCGATGATCTTGACCTTGCCATCGAAATTGCCATCCTCGCCCATGCTGTCGGTTTTTTTGATGTGAATGAAGAAGAAGTCATAATCATTCCAAAATCTCTCGACGGCTGAGAATTCATCCGCAGGGTATTCACCATCGAATTGGATCACATCCATACCTACCAGCTTAGATACACCGCGGTACATGGGGTAGACGGCTACACAAGCGGCTTTGAGGCCATAAGCTTCCGAATAAGGCATCAATTGGGGATCGGTGGCGAAACCGCGTAACGTCAGGCCGTTTGCCTGTGGCTGATCGACAAGAACCCTGCGG
Source organism: uncultured Anaerolineales bacterium (assembly GCA_964629085.1). Taxonomy (GTDB): domain Bacteria; phylum Chloroflexota; class Anaerolineae; order Anaerolineales; family UBA11858; genus NIOZ-UU35. The sequence goes on along the minus strand of CAZVPR010000050.1, from coordinate 2,082 downwards.
GCCTCGGCGACAAACTGGTTGAACAGGTCTGCGGCATGGCCGGCAGCGTGTGTGGTAGGTTCCACCAACAGAGGTGGAACGCCGACTTTCTGCGGGTCGGTGTCTTTCAGGCTGGCGTCCAGTCCCTCGCCGCGCATCACAACGGTGAAGCGGTATTCCTTGACCTGCTTGACTTCGATCTCCACACCTGAAATTTTGATCCCATTTAGTTTTTCAACTAGCGGCGCGCCAACTTCACTGGAGATGCGCCCGGCTCGGCGGTCGCTGATGTTGCCGTCAGCATCCAGAGTGCAAAAGTTGCCGCGGGCGGCAACATCGCCGGGTTTGCAATCCAAGCCAACCCCAGCTGCGGACAAGGCACCGCGACCGACCTCGAAGACCAAAGGATCATAACCGAATAATGCCAGATGGGCAGGACCAGACCCAGGGGTGACACCGGGCCTGATGGGGATGGTTCGGCCGAGAGTCCCCTTGGAGGCAAGCTGATCCATATTGGGGGTCTGAGCCGCCTCAAGGGAAGTTAATCCGCCTGTTTTCATCGGCAGACCTCCAAGACCATCTAAAACCAGAAGAACGATCTTGCTGTCAGAAGGTTGTCGCAATTGGGGAAGATAATTATAGGGCATCTTTTTTTCTCCTCTACACAACAACCCGCGGACGCAACACAAGTGCCACATCCGCGGGGAGTTTATCGATTGAAGAAACTGTCAGCTATCGAACAGCTTGCTCAGTCTCCTTGTCGAAAATGTGCATGTTGGCCATGTTGAAAGTGGCCTTAACACCATCACCCATCTTGAAGTTGGTGCGGGGGTCGATGCGTCCGACGTAATCGTGATCGCCGCTCTTGAAAAAGACGAAGATTTCGTTACCCATCAACTCGGTAACTTCGACAGAACCTTCAACGGGTTCACCGATGATGTTGGGGGCTTCGTAGCCGGGATCATAGACGTCCTCAGGGCGCAGGCCAAAGACAACGCCTTTTCCAACGTAGCCTTTATAAACATCTTTGCGATCGTCAGGGATCTTGACCGAGAAGGCACCACAATCAACCATCAGATTTCCACCTTCTTCTCTAATTGTAGCCTCGAAGAAGTTCATTGCAGGAGAGCCAATGAAGCCGGCAACAAAGAGGTTGTCGGGGTAGTCATATAGGTTCTGGGGGGTGTCTAATTGCTGCAGAATACCCTGGTTCATCACGGCGATGCGGGAAGCCATGGTCATGGCCTCGACCTGGTCGTGAGTCACGTAAATGAAGGTGGTTGCCAGGCGTTTGTGGAGTTTGGTGATCTCCGTGCGTGTTTGAACTCGCAGCTTGGCGTCCAGGTTGGAGAGGGGCTCGTCAAGGAGGAAGACTTTGGGCTCACGCACGATCGCGCGTCCAACAGCCACTCGCTGACGTTGACCACCGGAGAGTTGGCGGGGCTTGCGATCGAGCAAGTCTCCAATCCCCAGGATATCGGCGGCTTCATCAACTCGCCGCTTGATTTCGTCCTTGGGGTACTTGCGCAATTTCAGCCCGAATGCCATATTGTCATAAACGGACATGTGGGGGTAGAGGGCGTAGGATTGGAACACCATGGCAATATCTCGATCTTTGGGGGCCACGTCGTTGACGACCTGGTCTCCGATCAAGATTTGCCCATCACTGATATCCTCCAGTCCTGCCAGGCACCTCAATGCAGTTGATTTGCCACAGCCCGAAGGTCCAACGAGAACAAGGAATTCCTTATCCTCGATCTTAATGTCGAGGTCATTTACTGCCACGACATCGCCAAAGCGTTTAAACACGTGATCATATGTTACGCTAGCCATAAGTCTTACACTCCTTTCGTCGCATGTATAGTGCCCTAATTATAATTGAAATTGTAGAAATGTGAAATGTGAAAATCATTTAAGGGCGTATTTCAGTTTGGGGGGAAACTGTTTGAAAATGGCGCAACTTATGGTATGGGGTTGGATTATAGGGCATACTTTCAGCCATAAGCCGCCACTGTTTAGAGATATTTCGCAAAATCTGGCGTTTTGGTGAAATCTCACCCCCAAACTGAAATACGCCCTCTTTCTGACAAAAAGATTGCAACT
>CAZVPR010000049.1:0-31407 GCA_964629085.1 uncultured Anaerolineales bacterium | reverse complement strand
TCGATCATAAAAGTATTATACAAGATATTTTGAAGAGCTGGAACTTTCATGGGAGAATGTCTGCTCTCCCCGCAATTTGGAGTAAAATACGGACACTATGGAAATGTTCAAACGTGTCATTTGGATTGCAGTTGTGCTGTTCCTTGTGGGTTGTGGTGGGAATTCTGAAACCCCAGAGCCCACTTTGGTTATCTCCTTGGAGGTAAGTCCTACTCCACTTCCAGGACCCACCGAAATTCCAACCCCCACACCCTTGCCGCCAACGGCTGTGTTATGGGCTTCACCCGAAGCTGACCAGGGGTTGGTCTCATCCATACAAGAAATAATTTCACAGTCTGCAACCGCTGCTGGAATGCGCTTTCAAGTGCATCCCTCACTTTCACTTGAGCTGATTGCCTCAGAAAACATTCAATGGGCTGTTGTTCTACCTCCTGCACCTGGGTTGAATGAAATGATCGTTGCCGCACCCCAAGTTCGCTTTCTTGCGCTTGGGTTAGATGGATTGAACCCTGCGCCGAATTTGAGTGCGATTTCATCCAGTGGAAATAACCCTGACCAACAGAGTTTCATGGCTGGGTACATGGCGGCGGCAATTACCCCAGATTGGCGAATTGGTGTTATCAGTATTGCAGATAGCGATTACGGCCAGATTGCTCGCCGAAGTTTCCTGACAGGCGCAAAATTCTTTTGTGGATTTTGTAGCCCGACGTATCCGCCATTTTATGAGTACCCGCTATATGTGCAAATGAATGGGGCATCTGCTGCGGCGGAGTGGCAAGCCGCGGCTGATTTGTTGCTCCAGAAAAATGTAAAAACCATATACGTCGTTCCTGGTGCTGGGGATGAAAATCTGTTGCGGTATTTGGCAAATGCAGGTGTTAGCTTGATTGGGGGAACACCGCCGCCAAGTGATTTGACTGGATTTTGGGTTGCTACATTGGGGTATCAACCATTACAGGGATTTAATGATTTTTGGCCAGAATTTGCTTCAGGTGTTGATGGACAAGTGAAATCTATACCGTTATCTATCGGCGATGTAAATACTGCTTTGATTACGCCTGGTCAATTGCGCTTGGTCGAAGAAATGTTTAGTGATGTGAAATCGGGATATATCCAATTGATTGGCGAAAATATCCCCTGAAGATTGAAGGGCTGCCGACACCCGGGAGTGGTCGAAATCATGGTGTTTACATTGATCGGAAAATGCAGCATCACTTCGGCACGTTCTCCGATCGCAGCACGGGCCTGAGTGTACAGCTTGTAAAGCCGTGTGTATCGAAGCATTGTCCTGCGGTCACCGATCGTGACGATGGGGGTGCGAGTTTCCTGACATCACCCTTCGATCGCCCAAAAAGTGTCAGGCAGGCCCCTCGATACGATCTCTGATCGCTTCAGTTATCGCACTCGGGATGCTGTCACAACACCACGAAAATCACCACTCCTAAACACCCTGGACCACTTTGGTTCCTAAAAACAGGGTATAATTTTCTATCCGTGACTTGCTTTTTTAAATTATTTTCTATGGAATTAATATTGAAACTTTTTTGCTACAAGGGGAGTTAAAAATATTTCATGCATTTAATTGTTGAGCAATTTTGATTTTGTCATTACTGGCAAAAGGAGGTATTGTTTTATTCTCAAAACTACATACTGATCAATTTTTATGCCAATTATTTCCTGCATTTCTGAGGAGAAAGAAGATTAGATATTACTATGCTTGAGATAAAGAACTTGACAAAAATCTATGACGGGGGAGTTTTGGCATTAGACGATGTGAGTTTCGAAGTTCAACAGGGGGAATTCCTGGCCGTTATTGGGCTCAGCGGCTCGGGGAAATCTACATTGTTGCGCTGTATCAACCGATTAATTGAACCCACAGATGGAGAGATCATTTGGAATGGTGTCGACGTAACCGCTGCCAGCCAGGACGAGATGCTGCGCATTCGTCGTAAGATTGGCATGGTCTTTCAGCATTTCAACCTGGTAACACGTTCAAAAGTGATCACCAATGTTCTTGCGGGTCGCTTGGGATATGTCAACCCTGTGATGAGTTTGGTCAATCGCTTCCCAAAGGGCGACATCGATATGGCAATTAAGCAACTGGATCGTGTGAGTATTGCAGATCAGGCCTATAAGCGAGCAGATGAATTAAGCGGTGGCCAGCAGCAGCGTGTCGGAATTGCCCGGGCGATGATGCAGCAGCCGGAAATGATTCTTGCTGATGAGCCGGTTGCCAGCCTCGATCCGGTTCTGGCGCACAGCATCATGCAATATTTGGAAAAGATCAATCAGGAAGATGGCGTGACGATTCTTTGTAGCCTGCATTTCCTGGATCTTGTTCATAAATATGCAGATCGGGCCGTAGCCTTGAACGATGGGCAACTGATGTTTGATGGTGCGCCCGAAGAAATCGACGATGATAAATTTAGAGATATCTACGGCAAAGATGCCGAACGAGTAGGGTAGAGGAGCTATCATGGACGAGAAAAAACCATCTTTGCTTCAATCGTTAGGTACCGGCCTGGCCGTAATTGTCGTTATCATTGTGTTCGCTTATGGTTTTCAAGTTACGGATGTGAACTTCGAAACCACACGCGATGAAACCCGGCTTACGCAGTTAACTCGTGTTTTGAGAGCGTTGGTGAGACCGGATATTATAGAATATGAAACCCAGGAAATAGATGTTGAAATTCCCTTCTATCTCCCGTGTCCAGAAGGGCAGGATGTTGAGTTACCCGCAGTAGATACCAGCGGTCCATACCTTATACCCAGTGTGCCTTGTGCCTCTCCCAAAGAAATTGTCACAGTTGAGGGTTTCAATCTCACCCCGAATGCGAAAGGTCCACTTAATTTTGTTACGGCCTCTGGTGTGAAAAAGCAGCTTGGGAATTTCGAGACTGATGAGAATGGGTATTTCATTGTTGATGCTGAAATTCCAACCCGGCAACCTGTTTCAGAAGCACAGCATATTCGTGCTACGGCGAGAATCCAGGTTGGTTCTCCAATGTTTACTCTCACAGCAAAAGCTACTTGGAGCAAAATCATCGAGACTGTCTTTATCGCGCTGCTGGCGACGACGATTGGTACGATCGTATCTATCCCGTTGAGCTTCATTGCTGCTCGAAACCTGATGGTAGATGTAAAAAGCCCGCTGACGAGTGTCGCATTATCGCTCATTGGTTGGCCGTTGGGATTCTGGTTGGGCATCCAATTGGCTCGTCAACTAGTACTGTTGCTTTCGCCTTTAGAGGGAAATTCATTGTTACTTCTTTTAGGCGTGATTCTGGGTGTCGTGATTGCCTTCTTGGTGGTGAGATTTGGCATGCCCGTCGATGAACCTGGGGCTTCGCCCACGCGGACCCGGTCAATTCGAATCTTGTCTCTTATAATTCTGGCCGTTGTTGGCGTTTCGATTTTCATCTTCTTGGGAAATTTGGGCCGCAATATCGGTCAAGCTCTGATCGAACCTTTGGGTGTCTTTGGTTTCTTGGGCAATTTCCTGTATCAGCTTGGCGAAACAGCTTCATTACTCACAGCGATTCTTGCAGCCCTGGTTGGTGGTGCAGCCGTTGGCGGCGCTCTAGGAAAAATCGGTCAAACGATTAGCGATAAGTTGTCTGCCGGGGTTGTGAAAGTTGCCAATTTATTATTTGCTGCTTTGGCTGGAGCCTTATTGTTCGCATTGGTGGGCGCGGCAATCAATTGGTTCTATCAGATTGAAGATCTACAAAAAACATTATATTGGCCGGCTGGAATTGGTGCCGCACTGGGACTCCTGGCCGCACTATTGGCTAATCCTAAGCGACCATTGCCTACTGGCTTGATCATGTACTTCATTACCCGTACAATCTTGAATGGCACTCGCTCAGTCGAACCGTTGGTCATGGCCATTGTGATGGTTATCTGGGTAGGTATTGGTCCGTTTGCGGGCTCTCTGGCTCTGGCATTGCATACTGTCGCCGCTTTGGCAAAATTATATTCAGAGCAGGTTGAAAGTATTTTGCCTGGCCCGTTAGAAGCCGTTACGGCTACGGGAGCAAATCGTCTCCAAACGATTATCTACGCAGTAATTCCCCAAATTATCCCACCCTATATCTCCTTTACAATGTATCGTTGGGATATCAATGTACGTATGTCGACGATCATCGGTTTCGTCGGAGGTGGTGGTATCGGTTTCTTGCTCCAGCAAAATATTAACTTGTTAGATTACCGGGCGGCCAGTGTACAGATGTTGGCCATCGCTGTTGTGGTAGCCACGATGGACTATGTAAGTTCGGCTATTCGAGAGCGATTTGTCTAATACATTACATTGCTAACTAGAATACCTCCGACTTCGATGATGCCGGAGGTATTCAGTTGTCTGACAATATTCTCCATGATATAATTTTTGATTACACTCAATTTGGAATAATCAATTCAGAAGCAAGCCTAAGATTTTCACCCTCTCGGTGAATTGTCCGGACCAACTCAGTGATTTGAAAAATCAATACGATGAGGTAAATATGGCACCAATCCTTGAGCTACGCGGAATTACAAAAAGATTTCCGGGCGTGTTGGCGAATGACCATATTGATCTCACCCTGGAGCAGGGCGAGATTCACGCACTTTTAGGGGAAAATGGAGCCGGAAAAACTACCCTGATGAATATCCTTTATGGGTTATATGACCCGGATGAAGGTGAAATTTTTGTCAGAGATCAGAAAATCAATGTAAAATCCCCTAGTGACGCCATTTCTACGGGTATCGGCATGGTGCATCAGCACTTCATGTTGGTACCCGTTTTTTCTGTCACTGAAAATGTTATGTTGGGTGATGAATCAACCAGCTTTGGTGGTTTTTTGGATCGCAGAGCAGCCGGTAAACGCATCAGGGAGATTTCCCAACAGTACCACCTCGAGGTGGATCCTAACGCTTATGTTCGGGATTTGCCGGTTGGGGTACAGCAACGTGTCGAGATCATCAAGCTGCTCTACCGTGAGGCAGATATCCTCATTTTGGATGAGCCCACGGCAGTGCTGACCCCTCAAGAGGTGGATGAGCTATTCTCCATTATGAGAACCTTGGTCGAGCATGGCAAATCCATTATCTTTATCACCCACAAACTCCGTGAGGTGTTGGAGTTTGCCGACCGCATCTCAGTAATTCGCGGTGGCAAGATGATTGGCTCAACAACACCTCAGGAAGCAGATCAGAATTCACTTGCTGCCATGATGGTCGGTCGAGAAGTTGATCTTCATGTGGATAAAGTAACGGCTAAACCAGGAGATGTTGTACTTGATGTAAAGGATATGATTGTCCTCGATGATATCGGGCACATGGCTGTGAAAAATGTTTCCTTCGAAGTACGTGAGGGAGAAATTCTCGGTGTCGCTGGCGTGCAAGGGAATGGGCAAACTGAGTTGGTCAAAGCGTTGACAGGTTTGAGCCACCCCTTGAGTGGAGAAGTCACTCTTCTTGGGAAAGACATTTCCTCAGCCACCCCACGGAAAATCACTGAATTGGGTTCTGCCCATATTCCAGAAGATCGTCAGAAAGATGGCTTGGTGCTGACTGCAACCATTGCGGATAACTTTGTTCTCAATACCTATTATCTCGAACCTTTTGCTAAGGGTGCCATAATTCAGGGGGACAAAGTATTTGAAAATTCTGAAGAGATTGTCAAGAATTTCGATGTGCGTACACCCAGTTCGCTCATTCCAGTAGGCTCTCTATCAGGTGGTAACCAGCAAAAAGTAATCGTTGGCCGAGAATTCTCTCGCCCGATAAAATTTCTGGTTGCTGCACAGCCTACCCGTGGTTTGGACGTTGGTTCCATTGAATACATTCATAACCGGTTGGTTGAAAAACGCGATTCCGGGTGTGCTGTATTGTTGGTTTCCACCGAATTGGATGAAGTCATGGAGCTTTCTGACCGTATTGCCGTAATGTACCGGGGTGAAATCGTTGCGGTAGTCGACGCCAAGGATGTCACTAAGGAGCAGGTCGGCTTATTAATGGCCGGTGTTGTGGAGGAAGAAGCTGGCAACTAGCCCAGAGTCGAGGACAAATCCATGAGTGAAAACGAAAAAGAAAACACGAACAAGAAAAACGCCGGCAAAATTTTTCTGGAGGAAGTCTCCAAGAGCCCATTGACCGTGACAATCTTAGCCATTGTTACTGGTCTATTGTTGGGCGGCCTTCTGGTTGCAATAACCACAGAAGAGGCATACGCTGTCTTTGGAGAATCACCCTGGGAAGCGATCAAAGTTGGAGCCAATGCGGCCTGGAAAACGTATCAGGCCTTGTTCTTTGGCTCTGTTGGTGAACCTGCCAAAATTGTCGGAGCAATTCAATCCGGTGATGCCGAGGAAATTCGTAGAGCTGTTAATCCATTCTTTGAAAGTCTTGTGCAATCTACCCCTTATATTTTTGCCGGACTGGCAGTTGCATTGGGCTTCAGGGTGGGGTTATTCAACATCGGTGCTGAAGGTCAGATTTTCATCGGTGCGACGACAACCGTTGTTGCTGCCATCTTTTTGAAGGGATTACCTCCCCTGATCCATGTTCCCATTTCGCTGTTAGCCGGGTTCATCGGAGGTGGATTGTGGGGTTTCATCCCTGGGTGGTTGAAAGCTGCCACCGGTGGTCATGAGGTGATCAACACCATCATGATGAATTATATCGCCTTCCGCTTGAGTGAATTTTTGCTGCGTGGCCCCCTAAAAGATCCCGATGGGTTTACTCCCGTGAGTGCAGAAATCGAAGAATCGGCTAAACTATTTCGTTTCTTTGAGAACCCGATCCGTTTCCATATTGGTTTCTTTATTGCACTGATATTTGCTTACCTGGTTTATTTACTATTGTTCAAGACGACCTTGGGCTATACCTTGCGTACAGTCGGTGCTAACCCCAGGGCAGCCAAATACGCTGGCATGAGCATCGTGTCGAGCACAGTCTTGGCGATGTTTCTGTCGGGCGGGTTGGCAGGCTTGGCTGGCGCCAACGAAGTATTGGGCGTAAATCATAACCTTGCCGTTGCTTTCTCATCGGGATACGGTTTCGACTCAATTGCTCTGGCTTTGTTAGGAAAAAGCCATCCTGCAGGCGTGGTATTAGCGGCGATCCTGTTTGGCTTTTTGCGAAATGGAGCCATTCAAATGCAGCTCACCGCCGGCATCCCCATTGATATTATCTCCGTGTTGCAAGCGGCAATTCTCGCATTCATTGCTGCTCCGGCGATTATCCGCACTCTCTATCGGTTGAAAGAACCCGACGTAGATTTGGACGCAGTAACTCTGCGTGGTTGGGGAGGCAACTAACCCATGACAACAACAACTATGAACAATTCTGCTGAATTCGTTTCCCCAACCCGTCGACGTGTAATGGGGATCATTTTCCTGGTTTTGGGGATCACGATCTGGTTGATGTTTGCCCGTGGAATTGAACCGGGAGCTGAGACGACTTTCAGGTTGACACCTGGTGGTTCGAGCCAACAACTGCCCAATTGGGTTTTTGCTAGTATACCGATGTTGAATGTCCTTTCGGTGATCTGCATTGCCCTGGGTGGCTATCAGTTGGCACGAGGATTTGGTAAGCGCACCAATTTGATGTTGGGAATCGCTGTGCTCACATTCCTCTTTGGATTTTTGACCTGGGCGACCTCTGGCGGATCCTTAAATTTGGCCGGACTTTTGCGTAGTGCGCTGGTCAAAGCAGTGCCATTAACACTAGGCGCGTTATCTGGTGTGCTATGTGAGCGATCCGGTGTTGTCAACATTGCTATTGAGGGCATGATGCTCACCGGCGCATTTACGGGCGCATTTGTGGGCAGTGTAACCAATATCTGGTTCGGTTTGCTGGCTGCAATAGCATCTGGCGCACTGTTAGCATGGATATTGGCGGTTTTATCTATCAAATACAAAACCGACCAGATCATAGCTGGAACCGTGATCAATATCTTTGCAACTGGTATCACATCCTTCCTGTCAGCTAAATTCCTGCAGAAATACCAGGATTTGAATGACCCAGGGCGTTTCCCCACCATAGAAATCCCCCTGCTTTCAGATATCCCTTTTATTGGCCCAATCATGTTCCAGCACAATATGTTTGTCTACGCTCTGTACATTTTCCTGATTGCGCTGACAATTGCTCTTTACTACACGCGTTGGGGCTTGCGTACTCGGTCCGTGGGAGAGCATCCAAAAGCTGCGGACACGTTGGGTATCAACGTTTTCAAAACCCGTTATCTTTCGGTGATTTTGGGCGGTTGTATGGCCGGCTTTGGTGGCGCATACTTTACTCTGGGTTCCGTAGGACGCTTTGATGAGGTCATGACCGCGGGACGTGGTTTTATCGGTCTGGCAGCGATGATCTTTGGCAACTGGAATCCATTCGGTTCGTTTGGGGCTGGCTTGCTCTTCGGGTTTTTTGATGCGCTTTCCGCTAAATTGGCAATCTTGAAAGTGCCGATCCCCTCTGAGGTTATGCTTATGTTCCCCTATTTGGCGACAATGGTTGCCTTGGCTGGTGTGGTCGGTCGAGGGCAGATGCCCGCTGCAGACGGTCAGCCATACGACAAAGAATAATTTCTTTATAGATAATTCCGTAGTAGGGTCAAAACATGTTTTGACCCTACTACTTGTTTAACGGATATTTTCCGAACTCTTCAACCGCATCCACCATAGCAAGTACATTTTCCGGTGACACATCGGGCATAATGGTGTGTACGGAGGCGATCATAAATCCGCCACCCGGCCCCAGGATTTCCATGACTCGTTTCACTTCCTGGCGGACTTGTTCGGGGGTGCCATGGGGTAGGATTTCGTGGGTATCGATTGCGCCACAGAAAACGATATTCTTGCCAAAACGTTTTTTGAGCATGGGTAAATCGGCCATCTGGCCTGCTGAGGTCTGGATAGGGTTGAGTATATCAACGCCAATTTCGACGAAATCATCAATCAATGGAACCACATCCCCATCGGTGTGGAAGAACACTTTAGCCTTGGTGCGTTCTTTGATAAAGCTGATGAAATCCGCATGCAGCGGTTTCAGAATTTCGCGGTACATTTTTGGTGAGATCAATAAGCTTTCTTGGGTACCGAGATCATCGCCAATTTTAATAATATCGACATTGTCTCCTAATTCTGCCAGGAAAGGTCCCATCAATTCTTTGCAAACTTCTGTGATTTTTGTTAGCAGGGCTTTTGCAAAATCCGGATTCATGCCCATATTGAGCATGAATACATCCATGCCCTGCATGGCGTGAGCACGCTCGAAGGGGAATAGCAACCAGGGCGTAGCCAGTATAGCGTATTCGTTCTGCTCTGCCAATTGCCGGGCGCGTTCTTTTACGTGAGCCACGCGGGTGGGGTCACTCATGTCCGGCCAGCCAGGATAGTTATCGATATCTTCAATCGTAGTTGCTTCAGGAATGGGATGAAGGCCTGGGTACCAATAATCATTCTCAACTTCTCTCTGACCACTGCCCCATGAATCAATGCAATCGCTGTGGGGTTCGCGTTCGCGGTTGCGCTTCAATACAGAAGCGGGTTCGAGATCGCGTACTCCGCGTACGTCACTGTGTAGCCGTTGCATGGTGGCCTCGTCGATTTTTGCTGTCCCTAATTCGGGCCATTCATAGATATATTCATCCGGGGCTTCGACACCAATTAGATTTTTGATCCCCTGATAGGTCTTCATTTTGATCCCGGTAGCGTTACTCACACCGAGAACTATAGGTACCCTGTCTGGCTTTTCGTGATTGATTGCTGCTAATACACGTTCTCGCGGAGTCATGGGCATGGTATTTCTCCTGATTATTTGATGTACTGATAAAAATGTTTGTAGTCTCGCAGAAATTCAACTTCTTGCGAAACAAAGTTGAACTTCTTTTGATGAAGTCCTATTTCTCCAAATCTTCATTGGATAACCCCAATGCTTTCAATACCAGCCAGATAGGGCGATCGCTCATTTCATTAAATACTTGTTTGGCCCGTTGGAAAGCTTCCTTCTTTTCAGCGGGTGCCAGGAAACCTGGTTTCTTTTGGCCTGCCAGATAACTTGCTGCGCCATCTGCAGTGCCATCACTGTTGTCGAGGGATTTCTTGACATATTCCACAAGAAATTCGGTAAAGCGTGATTGATCCATTGTTTTTCTCTTTCGCTATAAGGTATCGTTTTAAATTTTACCCAGCAGCTTTACCTCAGGCCAGATGAACGGAATCACTACCATTCCGCTGACGCCAAGTGCTGCCCCGCCTACCAATGCACTCATTACGCTGGAAAGATTTTCCCAGGGTATGAATGATATCAGGAAATAAGCGAGTAATCCGCTGCAAGTTGAAGCCAGTGCAATTCGAAGAAATGGTTTGTCTAGTTTGAACCAGCCGGGGTGCTTTCGCCCAATTAGCCAAAATAGGAACAGCATTTCTGCAGTAAACGCCAGCGTATTTGCCAGGCCTATTCCCGGTGCGCCCAGCAATGGTGTGAAAAACAGTCCAAGCAAGATAAAAGCCAGCGCTGTCAATCCAGACGTGATCAATGGTGCAATGGCCTTTTGTTGCGCATAGAAAGCGCGGGCAGCAACCTCCAAAAGCGAGTGACCGATCAACCCGGCCATATAGGCCCTTACCGTCCAAACCACCAGGTTCGTCCCACTTGCATCGAATCCCAATATGCCAACCAGGGGACGAATGCCGATTGACAAGAGGATTGCGCTGGGCAGGGTTAATGCCAAAATCGCCCGTACCGTGCGATTGAGTGAGGACCTGAATTTATCGAATTCCCCGCGTGTAATTTGTTCCGAGATAGTCGGCAGCAGAGCTGTACCGATGGCCGTGCCGATCAATGATTCGGGCACCTGCATGAATAACCAGCCATATACGAGGGCTGTTACCGCACCGGCAGCCAACCCCGAAGCAAGATTATCTTGAGCAATAAAGATCAGGTGGATGAAAAATACGGTTCCAATGCGCGGCAGCATCAGGCGAATGACTTGCTGCACGCTCGAGTCTGAAAGGTCGATGCCGGGGCTCCAGCGGAACTTGAAGTGCACCAAGCCTGGAAGTTGGATCGCAAAAAACAGGAACGCTCCTAAGATAGTGCCCACCACTAAACCGTGAATCCCCATCCCAAAGGCTGGTAAGGTGAACCCCCCAAAGGAAAAGCCTTCTTCAGGTACCAGGATCAGCACGCCAAACATGGTTCCGACATCATACATCACCGGGGCTAATGCAGGGAGGATGAAATGTTGGTTGGCCTGTAATCCAGCAATCAAAAGACCACTCATTGAAAACAGCATAGTAGCGATTAAATTGAGTTGCATCAATTCTGTGACCAGTTCCTGTTGCGTAGGATCAAATCCAGGAACGATGCCCCATCTTGCGGATACGAGTTGTTTGGCGAAAATGGCGATCACAATTGAAAAAACTGCCGTGACGAGAAAGAGCAGATTTCCAATATGAGAAAATAGCTTCCAGGCAGTTTGAGAGCCTTCACTTTCCAGTTTCTCGCTGAGCACAGGGATCAATGCCATAGCCAGGGCACCCCCAGAGATCAGCGCAAAAAGTAGATCGGGGATGTTATTCGCGGCGTTGAAAGCATCCAGTTCTGGTGACAGACCAAAGTATCTGGCAATAATCACCTGTCGTACGAAACCCAAAGCTTTTTCGACGGTGAAGAATATGCCTACGATTATGCTAGAGCGGGCTACATGTTTCATAGTATTTTGTCTTTTAGATTAATTAGCTTTTTGCGAGATAAGTATAGCACGGCCAAGGACAGTTTTAGCGAAATAACTGAATGGGGTGTGGTCAAAATAGTGGTGTTAAAATCCATGAATTAGTGAACATCCTGAGCAATGTCCTGAGCTCGTCGAAGGAGGTGCGATTTGTATGACATCACCCTGCGACTCGCCCAAAAGGCGTCAGGACAGGCCTCTCGAACCGTGCTTGCTTTGCACGGCGGCACCCTCGGAATGCATTGCTAACACCATGAAAATCACCACTCCGGCTGAATGGTATAATTTTGCGCAATATTGATGCTACGTTGGAGAGATTATGTCGAAAGTTGCCATTGTAACCGATAGTACTGCATATTTGCCCGCTAAATACGTCGAAGATCTCAATATAAAAGTGATTCCATTGCAGGTAGTTTGGGGTCAAGAAACATTTCGTGATGGGATCGATATTCAGCCGTCTGCATTTTATAACCGCTTGCAAATTTCGGACACAATGCCAACCACCTCTCAGCCTTCCGCTGCGAATTTCAAGTCTGTGTTTGAAAGTTTGTTGGCGGATGGTTTTGATGTCTTGGCGATTTTAATATCCAGTGAACTCTCGGGGACAGTAGCCTCGGCTGAACAGGCGAAATTGATGCTCCCAAATGCCACCATTGAGATTATTGATTCAAAATGTACAACTTCTGAATTGTGTTTTCACGTTATTGAAGCAGGTCGAGCGGTGGCCGATGGCGCAGATTTAGAAACATGTAAACATCGAGCTTTGAGCGCCCGTCAGAGAAGTGGTGTTGTATTCGCAGTTGACACTCTTGAATTCTTACATAAGGGAGGCCGAATTGGTGGTGCTCGGCGGCTCCTGGGCACAGTATTGAATATCAAGCCTATCCTGGAATTGAAAGATGGTCGCATTGATGCGGTTGAACAAGTGCGCACCCGCCGCAAGGCTCGCAATCGCCTTTTAGAGTTAGTTCAAGAACGCACGCAGGGTAATGATTTGCAATTTTTAGGTGTATCTCATGCCAGCGCTCCTGAGGATGCATCAGAACTATTGGGTAAAGCGCAAGATTTGCTGTTTTTCAAAGAAACCCTGTTGGTGGATCTCAGTCCGGTAATTGGTACGCATGTCGGCCCTGGCACATTGTCGATAGCTTATATGGTTGAAGAATAAGGAGCGTTGATATGGCTCGAAAAGAATTAGGACATATTGAATTACACTGGCAATGCCCCAATTGTGATGGCATTAACCCTGGGCGTGAAAAATCCTGCCGGGGGTGTGGTGCTCCCCAGCCCGATGACGTGGAATTCAAACAGTTTTCTCGCCAGGAATTGATCACTGATGAAAAGCTCCTTGAGCAGGCAAAAGCCGGCCCTGACATACATTGTGCTTACTGCGGAACTCGAAATCCGGGTTCTGCGACCGTTTGTTCACAATGTGGCTCTGAACTTACGGAAGGCACGAAACGCGAAGCCGGTCGCGTCGTTGGTGCTTTCCAGGCTGGCGAAGGCGAAGATGTGAAGTGCCCGTCCTGTGGTACAAACAATCCTGGGACTGCCTTACGCTGCGCAAATTGTGGGGGCGCTTTGCAGCAGTTGGAGGAACCTGTACCTGTTGGAGAGTTGGAGACTGTGGCTGCTCAAGCACAACCCAAACGTCGACGCAGAGTGCCGATCGTTTTTGTGATTGTGTTTGTTTTGATTTGTATTGGGGCAATCGCGATTGCAATTCTTTCAGGCAGGACAGAAGCAGTGACCGGGGTTGTCAATAGTGTTACTTGGGAGAGGGCCATTTCCATTGAAGCCTTTGGGCCGGTAGAACATAACGATTGGTATGATGAGCTTCCCGGAGATGCTGAAAACATTTCTTGTAAGGAAGAGTTTCGCTACACCAGTAATAACCCAGAACCGAATTCGGTGGAGGTTTGTGGAACACCATACTCTGTAGATTCGGGTGACGGCTTTGCCGAAGTCGTGCAAGATTGTGAATATCAGGTTTATGATGATTACTGCTCATATACGGTTTTGGATTGGGCAGTTGTTGATACGGCTGTAATTTCAGGAAATAATCTCAATCCAGCCTGGCCTTCGCCAAATTTGACATCCGAACAACGTCTGAGCGATAATCGACGCGAGTCTTACACGGTAATGTTTGATACCGGCAGCGATTCATATTCTTATTCGCCAGATGGTCAAAGTGAATTTCAGCGTTATCAAATTGGTAGTTCATGGACTCTCAATGTGAATACTTTTGGGAGTGTGTTATCGGTCGAACCTTGAGCGTGCGCTACGTGGGGAGTGGCGACTTTAGGTCTGAAAAGATCTTTATACCCCCTGCGATACACCAAAATGTACTTTTCGGGCTGCCCTTCGATGAGCTCAAGACATTGCTCAGGAGGCAACTATGATGAAATCGTAACATCATGTTCTTGCCACTCCCACCAAGCGGTTGCAGATTTTCTTGGCTTAGAGTAAAATCTGCTCCCTATATATTGCTCTCGTAGCTCAGTGGATAGAGCACTTGGTTGCGGACTAAGGGGTCGCGTGTTCGAGTCACGCCGAGAGCGCAAAAAGGATGGATCATCTCCATCCTTTTTTGTTTTGCGTAACTGTTAATTATTGAGGGGGTTATCAATTTACCGAGAGATATATTTCACATTATTAATCATTTCATATTTTAAATAAGGAGAGGCATTATGTCAAAAGTGGCCATTGTCACGGATAGCACGGCTTATTTACCCAAGGAATTGGTGCAAGAATTGAATATCACTGTTGTCCCGCAGGTGTTGATTTGGGGTGAAGAAACTCTGGAAGATGGCATTGATATTCAGCCCACAGAATTTTACGAACGATTGCAAAAAGCAGATATTATGCCCACCACATCACAGGCAACTGTGGCGAATTTCAAGCGGATTTTTGATGATCTGACCCAAAAAGGTGTTCCTATTTTGGCAATCCTGCTTTCGGATAAATTATCGGGCACAATCAATTCTTATGTCCAGGCCGTGGAATTTTACCCGGATGCTGAAATTGATTATGTCAATTCAGAGAGCGTGGCGATGGCTCTGGGGTTCCCCGTCCTTGAAGCGGCTCGTGCCGCTGCGAATGGCGCTTCGCTGGCTGAATGCAAAGCTATTGCAGAAGATGTAAAAGAGCGTGTCGGAGTGGTCTTTGCTGTCGACACTTTGGAATTTTTGCATCGTGGTGGACGGATTGGTGGTGCCTCTCGTTTCTTGGGCACAGCCTTGCGATTGAAGCCCATCCTCGAGGTTACCGATGGTCGGGTGGAGGCTATCGAGCGAGTACGTACCAAGAAGAAGGCCCACAAGCGCTTGGTTGAGTTAGTGATTGAGCGAACTGCCGGAAGTAAATCGGTGAAGTTGGGAACTTTACATGCTAATGCGTATGACGAAGCCAAAGCAATCTTGGACAATGCTTCAGAAAAATTGGGTAATGTTGATGAAAAAGTGTTTTCTGAAGTGAGCCCAGTTGTTGGTACCCATGCGGGGCCGGGCACGGTTGGTCTGGCATACATGATTACGAAATAAAAGCATAGTCCCAAGAATTGCAGCTCCTGTCTAACACAGACAGGAGCTTTTTGCATTATTAGATCGAGCGGCCCGACAGTTTCAAATATGTACACGGATTCACACGGACACCAAAGGCGCGCCTTCGGCGAACACGGATTTATAATGATTACCTGCCATAAATCCGTTTCTAAAAAGTGTTGTCGTCAAACTGTCAGATAAGTAATTCCTAGATAATAAATCTGAAAGGTAGTAATTTTTGACGCATGATATAAATCATGGTACGCTTGGGTTTTATTTCTTCCCTGTTGCAAACAACAAGGTTTCATTGAGGATCAGGTGTGACAGATATACGTGATATTCCATTATTAGAGATACTGCCAGTTGATAAGCTGGTTTTACATGAATACCACGACACCCAGAGAACCCCACGGCTGGCCAGAGCAATTGAAAGCAGCGGTACACTTCGGAATCCGCCGATCGTTGTGCCCCTTGAAGATGGTTCAGGCAGGCATATGGTCGTTGATGGAGCTAACCGTATGACGTCTATCAAAAGCCTGGGCATCCCTCACATAGTGGCGCAGGTGGTCAAAGCAGACTACCCCGGATTGTGTCTCTTCTCGTGGAATCACGTCATTTGGGGAATTTCTCCAGAGGTGTTGCTGGACCGTTTGATGGATATTCCGGAGCTGGCTTTAAATCCTACAGAATGTGATCGAGCACCCAGTACGCTCAGGGACATCCATTCTATCGCGGTAATATGCTTTCCAAAGAATAAGGCCTATGATCTTCGCACACCGCGTTTGTTGTTCGCTCACCATAATGAGCTTTTGAACGCAGTTGTGCGCTGTTATCAGGAGGATGCTTTTCTCGATCGGACTCAGGCTCGAGATATTGAATCCTTGGAACCCTTCTATCCAGAGTTGAGTGGGCTATTAATATTCCCCCCTTTTCGGGTCGATCAACTTTTGCAAGTGGTTGAGAGTGGAAATCTAATGCCGCCAGGGAGCACTCGTTTTACAATTTCTCCTCGGGTTTTGCACCTCAACTACCCCATGAGAAAGTTGGCTTCTGACAAATCTTTGCAAGAAAAAAACGACGATTTGAAGCGGCAACTTCAAGAACGTCTTTCCAATAAAAAGGTGCGTTATTATGAAGAATCAACCTTTTTGTTTGATGAATAAGGCCAAAAGAAAAATCATGAACTCGAAGGGAAAGACTTTTTCAATTACCTTTGTGGTGATCCTGGTTTCTCTGGCTTGTAGTTTGGTCACTGGGATAACCGAGGAGATTGAGCCAACTCAAACTTTGGCTGCCACGCGAAACGTTGAAACCCAAGCAATTATTACAGATACCGCAGAACCGACAGGTACCCTTCCAACACAACCTGCTGATCCTCCGGTAAAACCAGAATTTGCGGTGATACTGGTCACCGAGGGCGATGTGCTCAATGTTCGATCTGGAGCGGGGGTGAACAACAACATTATTGCCACATTGGACCCTCACGCAACTGGTGTGTTGATGACTGGGAACCGGCAGAAAGTGGCTGATTCTATGTGGGTGGAGGTGGAAACGCCGGGGCAAGTCACGGGTTGGGTGAATGCCCACTTCTTGACAGTGCGCGTCGGGAACCAGACTTTTTGCAATGACCCTGGCATTACCAGGCTGCTTGGAAGTTTCGTAAACGCCGTGAACACCCGCGACGGCGCTGCCCTGGCTCCATTGGTCAGTCCTACCCATGGATTGACTGTGCGATTGAATTGGTGGAATCCCGCCGTAAATTTCAGAACACAAAATCAGATCGCTTCAATTTTCAATGACCCGACTTCCCATGATTGGGGTATTCAGGATGGCAGCGGTATGGCTATTCAGGGGGCATTCAAAGATGAAATTTTGCCCTGGCTGGATGATGTATTTAGTGCAAATTTCAGCCAGCACTGCAACGATTTGGAGAATGGCAGTGGCAGCTCTGCAGGTTTCAAAAACTGGCCTTTTGAATACCAGAATATCAATTATGTCGCCCTATATCGAGCAGCCCAACCCGGTGATGAACTCAACTGGCGCACCTGGGTTGTGGGCATTACTTACCATCAAGGGCAACCCTATATTGCCATTTTGGTACAGTACCACTGGGAAATTTAAAATCAGGGATACTGCTCAGCTTTAGAGAGCAGTATCCTATTTCAATTGTCACCCTGACGCCAAAGGCGAGCGAAGGGTCTGTTTTCTCAAGTATTAAAGATTCTTCACTTCGTTCAGAATGACAGTTGAGCAGTTACAATTCAGGATTGTATAATGGATATTTTGTTTTCAGACCCTGCCGATATTCCACTGCCCCCTGATGAGGTGCGTATTCGAGAATTTCGTGTGGATCCCTGGCCCGATGGGCGTAGGCTCAAAGTTTATTTGGAAGTGACACCTTTCCAAAAGCGCCCCAGCGGTGAAGTGCAGATCACAGATATCGATGGCAAGCCGGTCGCATCAGCGAACATAATCGAGACTATCGACCCAAAAATGGAGATCAATCTGCATTTGAGGGACAAGGAAACGCATGGAGAGTATTCGGCCTCGGTGGTGTTGTTCTATCTTCAGGAAATTCCTGATGATGAAGACGAAAACTTGCGCCGGCCTGAGCGAATGGTTGTTGATGAAGCGCAAGCAACCTTTTCCATTAGCTAAGTCCGCCCAATACACCTTGCTTCCTATTCCCTACTCCCTAATTCCTTCCCCCTACTGACACCTGTATGCTGCCCCCAGAATTTCTCACCCGCATGCAGAATCTACTCGGCGATGAGTATGCTGATTTTCTAGCGAGCTATGATCAGCCAGCCGATATCGGTTTACGCGTCAATACCCTAAAAACTCCTTCGGACGAATTCCAATCCAACTCCCCCTTTCCTTTGTCCCCGATTCCCTGGGTGGAATCGGGTTTTCTGGTTCCCACTGGCGAACGACCCGGCAAACACCCCTACCACACCGCAGGATTATATTACTTGCAAGACCCCGCTGCAATGGCGGTGGCCGAGTTGTTAAATCCCCAACCGGGGGAACGTATTCTGGATTTAGCTGCCGCACCGGGAGGCAAGGCTACACATATTGCTTCAATGATGGGTGGAAAAGGGACATTGGTCGCCAACGATCTCAGCAAGCGCCGAGCACAGATATTGGCCAAAAATCTGGAACGTTGGGGGGCTCGCAATACCATCGTATTAAACGAAACCCCGACCCGTTTGGTGGATCATTTTGGGGCCTATTTTGACCGCGTGTTGGTGGATGCCCCCTGTTCTGGGGAAGGGATGTTCCGCAAAGACCCCGACGCGCGTGACGAATGGATGCCTGGCCTGGTGGGTAGCTGCGCTGCGCGGCAAGATGCTATTCTATTGGACGCGGCTCAATTGGTTCGTCCCGGAGGAGTGTTGGTATACGCCACCTGCGCCTTCGCGCCCGAAGAAGACGAAGGCACCATTGCCCGGTTTTTGCAAGGCCATCCTGAATTTGAGATCGTTGAAACGCCTCTCTTCGCGGGGTTCTCCCCAGGCCGTCCGGATTGGATTGACAGCCAATCGCCAGATTTAGCCAAGGCTGTCCGCCTTTGGCCGCACTCCGCCCCAGGTGAGGGACATTTTATCGCTGTAGTACGCAAAAACGATGAGCCGTCCGGCTCTTCGAATAGGAAATTGTCGTGGCAGCCTGAAGGTTTATCCGGCGAAACAGCGCGCCTGTTCGGGGAATTCCGCCAACAGAATTTAAACTGGGAACCGTCACAAGATCAGTTGGCGCTCATGGGCTCACACTTGTATCAGATCCCTGATGGCAGCCCCAACCTGCGCGGACTGCGAGTGCTGCATTGGGGCTGGTGGCTGGGGGTGATGAAAAAGAATCGCTTTGAACCTTCTCACGTCTTAGGGATGGGGCTGCAAGAAAAAGATTTCAATCGGACGCTTGCATTGACATTGGATGACCCGCGCCTGGATGCGTATTTGCGTGGGGAAGTTTTATCCTCTCCGGGGCAAAATGGTTGGGTGATGGTTACGTTGGATGGATTCCCCTTGGGGTGGGGCAAACGGGTACAGGGGCGGCTCAAAACTCATTTGCCAAAATGGCTGCGGCAATTCTAAGCGGGTTCGATTATTGCATCTCTATTCTCATCTTCTCTGAAAGAACCAGTGATAGAATCTATCTATGAGCATATCCAATGACCCGCAAGGGGAAAAAAAACTCAACGATCGAAAACGAAAACGGCGTTCACGGAAGATAGTGCTCTCCCCAATAACCTTCGCTTTGCTTTTGGTGGCCATCATAATTTTGCTGGTTGCCATGGCAATCCCCATTTTGCAGTCGCGCTTTGATCTATTTCCAGGCTTTTCTTTATTTGGCATTGATACGAATTCGATGGGCGTTGAATCTTCGTTAACCCCAACGATGTATGCCGGCACCCCCAAAGATACGCCGCGCCCCACGCGCACATTGGTCCCACCTGAGCAGGCTGGCTTGCTGATTGTGTCCATGCGAGAAGGGTTGGATTCTCATTTATTTGCCTATCGGCCGGCGGACGCCTTTGGCGACACCCTGCCGCTCACGCGCCTGACCAGCGGTTCCTGGAACGATATAACCCCCTCCTTGGATCCGGCGGGCCAAATGCTGGCCTTTTCATCCAATCGAGAAGGACAATATCACATCTTTATCTGGGACTTGGCCAACGATGTGGTTTCCCGCTTGACGAAAACAAACGGATACAAAGCCTCCCCAACCTGGTCGCCGGACAGTCTGTGGCTGGCGTATGAGCGCTATTTCGACAACAATTTAGAACTGTATATTCAACAAGCTGCTCCAGGTTCAGACCCAATTCAGCTCACCAATAACCTGGCTGCAGATCATTCGCCGGCCTGGTCGCCTTCGGGCAGAATCATCGCCTTTGTATCCACCCGCGGTGGGCGTGAGCAGATCTGGTTGGCCGATCTTGATCAGCGCGGTGAAGATCGATTCAGCTCGCTGCGCCATATGAATGAAGTCAGCGCGGCGCACCCGGCCTGGTCCGCGGATGGCCGTTACCTGTTGTGGGCCGCGGTTATGGAGGACGGCTTTCACAAGATCATTCGCTGGGATAGCCAGAGCCCTGGATTGAATCCCATAGCATTAGGAAGCGGGGATTACCCAGCCTTGAGCCATGACGGCAGCATTCTGTACACGACCATCGAAACCCCCAATAAAACCTATCTGACTGGCTATCTATTGGATCAACCCGATTTGATCTGGATGCCCATGCTGCCTATGCCCGATTTTGTGGAAGATTTGGCTTGGGCTAACCTGCCTGATAATCTGCTGTTGCCCAATGTTGCCATGCCCGAACCTACACCGCTCTGGTTTAGCAATATGAACCTGAATGAAGAAGTTCCTGGGGGACGGTGGGAACTGGTTGAAATTGCGGGCGTCGAGGCGCCCAGCCCTTTTTTGCATGACCGTGTGGACGAATCTTTTGTGGCCTTGAAAACCAAGCTGGCTGAATTGACTGGTTGGGATTTACTCTCTAGTTTGGAAAACGCCTTTGTCCCACTGACTTCACCGCTATTCCCGGATATGGAGAATGATTGGTTGTACACCGGCCGCGCTTTTGCGGTCAATCCTTTGCCGATTAACGCCGGTTGGATGGCCGTTGTGCGCCAGGATTTTGGGCAGGAAACCCATTGGCGGATCTATTTACGAGCTCGTTTTCAGGATGGGACCCAAGGCAGGCCGCTGCACAATCTGCCCTGGGATTTTGATGCCCGTTACCGCGCTGAGCCGGGGCCGTACGAACAGGGTGGCGAGATCTCCAGTTCTGCATTGCCGGGCTATTGGGTGGATATGACCGAACTGGCCATGGCCTTTGGCTGGCAGCGGCTGCCGGCGCTGGCACGCTGGCGCTCGGTATACTCTGACGCCCGCTTCAATCAATTTGTGCGCACCGACGGCCTGGATTGGGAGACGGCCATGCTGGAGTTGTATCCTCAGGATGTGGTTTTATCGCCGACCCCCATACCTACATATACGCCAACGCCAACGCCTTCAGACACGCCCACGGTTTCATTGACACCAACGATCTCGCAAACTCCTACCTTTACACCTTCGGCTACCGCGCCGCCTGCGGGCTGGAAATCTCCGACGCCATCGAAGACTCCTTCGCCCACGGTGACCATCACGCCCACGCACACCTATTGGCCCACGCCGACTCCATGAATTTAAAGACGCAGCTTTTGATAGGGTTCATAGCCCTTTTTCTGTCAGGGTGTAGTGTTTGGGGGAATGAGGAAGGTGCGCCACCTTTGGAGGCAGAAATAACTCCACTCCCTGAGAGCACGCCCACAGTAGTTTTGACTACGCCTACACAGGTGGTTGTCGTACTCGAAGATCAATCTGCTCCCAAAGCCGAATCCAATTACCCTACACCCGCACCTGATCCTCTGGTTTTCACCTTTCCCGAATCCGAACCTCCGCCTGTTTCCGCATGGCGTCCTGCCTTATATTCCATCCCCCTGGCGCTGACCCCTTACGATCATTTTTATTTTGACCGGCCCATTGACGCTGACGAAGTCAACTGGCCCTTGGACAATTACCGTTATGGGGGCTCATTTTTCGAAGGTGAAGTCCACACGGGCATCGATATCACCGCCCCACCAGGGACGCCGGTGATTGCGGCCGGGGATGGCAAAGTAGTTTGGGCAGGCTGGGGTCTTTATCGCGGCGTTCCTGGTGATTATACCGACCCCTATGGATTGGCGGTCGTGATCCAGCACGATTTTGGCTACCAGGGTATACCTCTCCATACGGTGTACGCGCATTTGCAGCAAGTGCTGGTGCCCAAGGGCCAGTATGTCTCGACGGGCGATTTGCTGGGTTTGCTGGGCGATACGGGTAGAGTGACCGGACCGCATTTGCATTTCGAAATTCGTTGGGGTGAGCGGACCTACTTCTCGACGGTCAACCCCGAATTGTGGCTGGCTCCACCCGAGGGTTGGGGCGTGATCGCGGGGCAATTTTATCGGGATAATGGCAAAGAGTTACAAGGGCACCAAATTGAAATAAACTCCATTTATACCGGGCAGGTCTGGTATGTCAATACGTATACTGACGGGGTTATCAACCGAGACCCATACTATAATGAAAATTTTGTCGTTAGTGATTTGCCTGCTGGTCTTTATCAAATTGAACTTTCATATGCCGGAAAATTGTATTCCCAACCTTTAGATGTCCATCCGGGACGGGTGAATTTCCTGGCCTTTTACGGGCGCGATGGCTTCAATTTAGCAACCCCGGTACCTCCGGGGGTTGATTTTGACCCCACCGATTCAACCCTTGACAACTAGAACATTCGTGCTAAACTTAGGTTGGAAATAATGTCTTTCCTGAAAAAGTACTTTTACATGATATCTCGGACGCTTTGGCTGATATTAAAGCCGCTTTCGTTTGGCGTTCGCATCTTGATGGTTCGAGACCAAAAAATTCTACTAGTGATGCATGTCTATCAAGATCTATGGTTCCTGCCCGGGGGTTTGATCGAACGAGGCGAGTCGATTGAAGTTGCAGTTCGTCGTGAAACTGCAGAAGAAGTTGGTGCAACTCTTCATGATTTGTCCTTATTCGGCGTATTTACGAATTTTGAGTATGGGAAAACTGATCACGTGATTGTATTTGTATCACGTGATTTTTCGCTTAACGGTCACTCGGATGACGAGATCGAGCGCATGGCATTTTTCGATCTGGATGATCTTCCAGATTCTGTTTCCCCTGGAAGCAAACGCCAGATCGAGCGGTATATTAACGGTGAACCAGCCACGTTCGGGATGTGGAGAGAAGTAGATCAAACAGAAAAATAAGGAGTAAACAAATGGCCAAAGATAAAGAAGGCGCAGCCCGACAAGCAGCCCTGGAAAAAGCAATGGGTGATCTGGCGAAACGGTACGGTGAGGGCACGATCATGCGTTTAGGGGAGGCGCAGCATATGGCAGTGGATATTATTCCAACCGGTTCGTTGTCGTTGGATATTGCCCTGGGTGTTGGTGGTATTCCCCGCGGCCGTGTGACGGAGATCTTCGGGCCGGAATCGTCGGGTAAGACGACCATTTGTCAACACATCGTTGCTGAAGCGCAGCAATTGGGCGGCACGGCCGCTTTCGTGGATATGGAGCACGCCCTTGACCCCAAATATGCCGAGGCTTGTGGTGTGGATATCGAAAACCTGTTGATTTCCCAACCCGATACCGGTGAGCAGGCCTTAGAGATCGTGGAAGCTCTGGTGCGATCCGGCGCTGTGGACATGGTTGTGGTGGATTCGGTTGCCGCCCTGGTTCCCCGGGCAGAGATTGAAGGCGATATGGGTGATGCCCACATGGGTTTGATGGCTCGCCTGATGTCGCAGGCCTTGCGCAAACTTTCCGGCGCCATAAAGCAGACCAACACTTCGGTGATCTTTACTAATCAACTGCGCCAGAAGATTGGTGTGATGTTCGGCAATCCAGAGACCACTACAGGCGGGCAGGCCCTGAAATTCTATGCCTCCGTACGGCTGGATGTCCGTCGCATCCAATCAATCAAAGTCGGTTCTGAGGTGATCGGCAATCGCACTCGCGTCCGGGTGGTCAAGAACAAGGTGTCCGCTCCCTTCCAGACTGCCGAATTCGATATCATGTACAATGAAGGCATCTCCAAGATCGGTGATATCGTCGATCTGGGCACCGAATTGGATATTATTTCAAAGCGTGGTTCGTACTACTCCTATGGCGATCTGCGGCTGGCGCAGGGCCGTGAAAACGCCAAAGAATACTTGCGTGACAACCCCGATTTGCTGCTGGAAATAGAAAACCTGATCCGCAGCAATATGATGAGCGAGATCGTCGTACCGGGTGTCGAGGATGATGTAGAAGAAGAGTAAATGCCAAGGGTATTCCAAACAATTGTAATGGGGATTGCGCTGGGCCTATTCCTGGCAGCTTGCAGCGGCCGGGAACCCAGCCCAACCCCGACTCTCACTATTCAACCCTACCAAACGCCGACTCAAGATGCGGCTGTCCTTCAGTTGCAGGAGACTGAAGCTGCCAGACTGACTGCCGAGAGTCTCCCGACCCCTACCCCGGTTTGTAACAATAATCTATTATTCATAGAGGATGTCACCATCGAAGATGGCACTGTTGTCGCGCCTGGCCAACGCCTCGACAAGCGTTGGAAGGTTGAGAATGCCGGTTCGTGCAATTGGGATGTCAAATATGAAGTCCGGCTGATTGCTGGTTCGGCGATGGGAGTGCCCACGACACAGGCGCTCTACCCTGCCCTGAGTGGTACTGAATTGGAAATTCGCATGGTGTTCAAAGCGCCCGAAGAAGCTGGGGTTGTTCGCAGCGCCTGGCAGGCTTATGATCCCAACGGCGAACCCTTTGGACAAACCTTTTTTATTGATATCGTCGTATCAAACGAATAACCCGATTGTTGGTAATTTTTGGGGCCGTGGTGTGATCTGAACCATCACGGCCCTTTTTGGTAGTATGAGTACGCTTATGTTGGATACCTTAGCTTGCACTGTGTTAGTTATCCTATGTTTAGATTCTTGATTTCCCCTGATTGCTTAAGCGAAATTCGTGCCCATTGGTGATATTGGTAAGGCTTACATTTGGAGGTTTACATGCGTTCGCAAAAACTATCCCGCCGAGATTTTCTGAAGTCGTTGGTTGCCCTTGGAAGCATCCCCGCCGCAAAATCCTTTTTGCAAACTTTACCGAAATTGCCCACGCGGGCACATGAAATCGACGATACTGCAAAAATTGCCTTCATCAAAACCACCAATCGCTCTGAGGGTGTTCGTAGGGCTGTGGAGCTCTTGGGGATCAACCCCGTTGCAGGCAAACTAGTGCTGCTCAAGCCGAATTTCAACAGCGCCGACCCTGCGCCTGGCTCAACCCACCCGGATGTATTGCGTTCGCTGGTCGAGACGTTGCAGGAATTGGGCGCTGAGGCCATCACCGTTGGAGATCGCAGCGGCATGGGAAATACTACTGCTGTGATGCGTACATTGGGCGTGTTCGATCTGGCTGATGAATTAGGTTTTGAGACGCAGGTCTTTGATGATCTGTCGGCCAGTGATTGGGTGAAGATCAAGCCTGCGGATAGTCATTGGAAGAATGGTTTCCCTTTGGTTCGGGCATGCCTGGATTGTGATGTTTTGGTACAGGTTTGCTGTTTGAAGACCCATCGCTATGGCGGGCAATTCACAATGTCTTTGAAGAATTCCGTCGGCATGGTGGGGAAACGCATTCCCAATGATAACCATGATTATATGAATGAACTGCATCTCTCCAGTCACCAGCGGGAGATGATCGCTGAGATTAACACCGCTTATCAGCCAGGATTGGTCGTTTTGGATGGAGTGGAAGCATTTATTTCTGGTGGACCGGCGAAAGGGCGTAAAGTAACTTCCCAGGTAGTTTTGGCTGGCACGGACCGCATCGCTATCGATGCTGTCGGTGTGGCTTTGCTGCGCTACCACGGCAATGCCACCAATGTCGCCAAAGGTCTCATTTTCGAGCAAGATCAGATCGCCAGGGCGGTTGAACTGGGCGTCGGTGTGGACAGCCCGGCGAAGATCGAGCTGCTGACAGACGATGAGGGCAGCGAACAATATGCCCAACAGATCAGGGACGTGTTGTTGGAAGGTTGATAACCTTCTGCATATCGCAGAATCGGTTAAAATGTGGGCTGAGGTGAAGCTATGATGACATCACTAAGCGCCAGCGCCCAACGAGTACAGGACGCCCTGAATAAACTTGGGCTGACTCTAGAGGTAGTCGAGCTGCCAGATAGCACCCGCAGCGCGCAAGATGCGGCCAATGCCATTGGCTGCACCGTGGCGCAGATTGCCAAGTCGCTGATATTCCGGGGGAAACAATCGGGCAAACCGGTTTTGGTGATTGCCAGCGGGGTCAACCGGGTGGACGAGAAAGCCATCAGTCAATACCTGGGCGAGAAGATTGGCAAAGCGGATGCAGATTTTGTCCGTGAACAGACCGGCTTCGCCATCGGGGGAGTTCCGCCGGTAGGACATCTCCAGCCAGTTAATACGTTCATTGATGAAGACCTGTTAACGATGGATATTATTTGGGCGGCGGCGGGTACGCCCAAGGCGGTTTTTCGGCTGACACCCGAGGATCTGGTGCGCGCTGCTGGGGGACAGGTGGTCGCTATTCACTGATTAAATGAAAAACGTTTACCTGGTTTTGCTGGGTTTTGGGGTCATAGGTTTGGTGACGTTGCTGTTCAGTGTGTTGATGCGGCAAGGGATTCAGGCGCGTTCCTTAGGGGTAAATCCCACTCAAAATGCCAGCAGCACGCCAAATTCCACGTCAACCGATGTTGACCAGCCGACTCCGCTGGCTTTGGCAGACACCGCTACCCATACATCAACACCTTTTCAACCCAATACGTACACTCCCACGAACACCTTCACCCCGACGGCCTCGCTGACCCTCACCCCAACGCTGACGTTTACCCCCTCGCATACTCCTGTCCCGACCGATACGCCAGCGCCAACCCATACCCCCGAACGACCGGCAGCGGCTTCCATCCCCAACATCTCCGGGCGCAGGCAGGCCTATACCTTGGATTGCGAGTCGCGCTCGGCGGTTGATTGGGCCAACTTTTTTGGCTATTCCATCGATGAGATTGGCTTCTTCAACGGGCTGCCTTCATCGGATAACCCCGACCTGGGATTTGTGGGCAACGTGCACGGCGCCTGGGGACAGATACCGCCCCATGATTATGGCGTTTATGCCAAGCCGGTGGCTAAACATTTGCGAGCTTATGGTTTGGAAGCGGATGCGGTGTATGGCTTTTCGTGGGAAGGATTGCAGGCCGAGATTGCCGCCGGCGAGCCGGTGATTGTTTGGGTGGTGGGGCGCGTGGCGCGGGGTACCCCCGTGCCTTATACTGCCTCCGATGGCCATCAGACCGTGGTGGTACGCTTTCAGCATACGGTTATCGTGACCGGCTATGACCAGCAAAATGTGACTATTCTGGATGGGGCCTGGGTATACCAACGCTCGGTGCAGGATTTCCTCAACTCGTGGGGGGTATTGGGCAATATGGCGGTGATCTGGGATGACTAGGATGGGATGTTTGCGCGGGGGGATCCTGGGGGTCTTGTTCCTGGCGGTGCTTTTTGCCTTGTTTGGCTTGTATGCGGTGATCTCGTTTCCATCCCAGCCGGAACAACAATCCGATGGCTCGGCTATTGAGGCTGATGCATTGAATACAGACACACCCAATCCAACGGTTATCGCCACCAGCTCGGCCTCACCTACGGCCTATGTTTCTGCAACTACTACTTTAACGCCGTTGCCTACCGCGACTCCATACGTGTCCGGTTTTGGCACGCCCACCGTAACCCGCACGCCGGTGCCGGTTCCGACGCGCTTTGTCTCGCCTACGCCGGGCGGCAACGCGAAAATCGAAGGGCTGGTCGGCCACAGGCAGAGCTTGCCCCTGAGCTGCGAAGCCAGCGCGGCCGTGGATTGGGCCGCTTTTTTCGGGGTGCAAATCGAAGAGTTGGAGTTCTTCAGCCGCATCCCGGCATCAGATGATCCTGAAAAGGGTTTTGTGGGTGATGTCAACGGTTCGTGGGGGCAGGTTCCGCCGGCCCCGTATGGCGTGCATGCCGCCCCGGTGGCCTGGGTATTGCGCTCGTATGGTTTGCCAGCCGTGGCTCGCTACCAGATGAGTTGGAGTGAGGTGCAGGGGGAAATCAGCGCCGGGCAGCCGGTCATCGTGTGGGTTGCCGGCCATGTGGCTAAGGGTACGCCTGTTCCATACCGCGCCCCAGATGGCAACACCACGATTGTCACCCGCTTTGAGCATACTGTGATGGTGATTGGCTATTCGGATGACCAGGTCTGGATCTTAGATGGCGCCGCGGAATACACGCGTTCACTCCAGGTTTTCCTGGATTCGTGGGGGGTGTTGGGTAATATGGGTATTGTGTGGATGGGGGAGTAGGGGGCAATTGGTACGCAGCAAGCAGCCTGTGGCAAGTCAAAAATTGCAGGTATTGACCTCGGCGACTTTTGGTATTTTAAAAGGAAACCAGGAATTGTTTAGGAACGGTGTCCTGGCTTTTCACGCCTTTGGTGAAGGAACATCGTTTCGCTGCCAATCAGCATCCTGAGCAGCGCAAAGTGAAACGGAGCGCGTATCGAAGGGTGCAGGTTTAAAATATATTCTGTGAAAAGATCGCCGCCAGAATAGCCCCGGCCATCACCAATACAATATGGACATTGAACAACGCGAGTAGGGCTGCCACCAGGCCTCCGATCAGGCCGGGCAGGGGTTGGCCTGATTGCACTTTCAACAGGCCGGGGAAGATCAGCGCCCCCAGAGCGGCGTAGGGGATGCTCTTGAGCCAGTTCTGAAACCAGGCCGGAAAGTGGAAGCGATCCATGAACAACATGGGCAGCAAGCGGGGGATATAGGTCGCGGCCATCATACCGAAGATGATCAGATAAGTATTCATGCCGGCTCCTTGAGAATGAAGGCGCCCAGCAGAGCTGCCAGGATGGTCGCCAGGACAATGGCCCAACCAGATTCCATGAAGCTGCTCAAGGCGCTGTTCAGCAGCATGGCGGCAATGGCGATGATGCTGATCTGGATCGATTTGCGCATGTGCGGCACCAGCAAGCCGATGAACATGGCATACAGCCCCACGGTCATCCCGGCGCTGACGGCTGGCGGGATGGCTTGCGCGCCCAGCGCTCCGATCAACGTGCCGGAAACCCAGGAAAGATAGGCCACACCCATCAGCCCGGCGGTATACACCGGATGGAGCGTTTCACCTTCGGATTCGTCGAACAGGGTGATCAGGGCAAAGGTTTCGTCGGTGATGCCAAAAGCCAAGCCGGCCTTTTGGGGTTTGGGCACCCCTTTGAGCTTGTCGCTGACCGCCATGCTCATGATCAGGTGGCGCATATTGACAAAGAGAGTCGCCAGCACAATTTGCGCCGCACCGGCGTCGCTCAAAATCATGCTGGCCGCCATGAACTGGCTGGCGCCGGCGAACACGAAGACCGACATGGCAATAGCTTCTCCGACGGTCAGGTCCGCTTTCAGGGCCAGCGCGCCAAAGGCGATGGCGATGGGCACATAGCCGATGGCCACTGGACCGCCGGCTTTGATGCCCTGGATGAGTTGATTTTGTTTTCCTGGCATGGGCTCCCTTGTTTGGTCTTCCTACGAAAAGCTATAGTATGACCTGGATTTGGCAGGTGTCAAGGGGATGATTGGATAAAGCCGTATGGCGAGAATGGTTGGCCATACGGCTTTATCCATTAAATGAGTGAGAAGTTCAATTTCTTCTTTGTTGGGATATCAGAATGTAATCCCGGCGTCGTTCTTTGCGCCCCCTGCCATTTGGGCGGCGTAGCGCTCTGGAGCATAGATTCCAAAGATATAGATTGCGGCGGTAGGCGGAGTTACCACTGACACCGAAGGTGGTCGAAGGGCTTCTGCGTAAGGACAGGCATAAAAAGAGACAGTCACTCAACATGATGCGAGTGACTGTCACGATAGGATCGTTTTTCTATCCGTTTCCGGCTGGCGCTCCCTGTCCGCCGGGGCCACCCTGACCGCCAGGGCCACCTTGACCGCCGGGTCCGCCTTGACCGCCAGGACCACCCTGACCGCCAGGACCACCCTGACCACCTTGACCACCGGGTCCACCTTGACCACCGGGGCCGCCGGGGCCGCCGGGACCACGTTGTCCTTGTTCAGCAATCTGATCAGCCTGATCCTGGGTGATGGCGCCATTGCTGACGGCATCCGCCAGGGCAGCTGTGAAAGCTGCTTCCATGGCGGCCTGGAAATCTTCTTCCAAAACCCCATAGGTTTCCAGCAGATCGGGGACGCGCTGGCCTTCTTCGAAAGCGGCTGTCAGATCATCCACGCTGATGCCCAGGGCGTCGGCGAGCATTTGGTCACGATCGACAAACTCTTGCAGCGCCTCACGAAGTTCTGAATTTCCGCCTCCAGGGCCGCCTTGACCCTGGGGACCGCCGGGACCATCTTGGCCACCCTGGCCTTGGGGCGGGCCTTCTGGCCCCTGGCCGTTGTCGGGGGTTTGCGCCGCCACCGGGGAGAAAGCCACCAGCGCCAGAGATACGCTCAACACCAACACACTTACGATTATGAGAGATAGTTTGTTGTTCATCTTTTTGTCTCCTTTTATGACATGTTTTTGTTTTGAGTACGAACTTGTCTTTCTGTTTGGATCCGCCTAAAGGATAGCAAAGAGATGTTCAGAAGATGTTTAGCCGTCGTGAATGAAATATGTTGTTTGCGCCAATCCCCCTGGCTCTGGTATCAACTCGCTTGCGTTGGTATCGTGCCGACGTGATAGGAATACACGTCCGCACTTATATATATACATGCCTCTTAAGTATGCCTATCTTCTCCAGAAGTATGCCATACTTAATCAATATGTATGCCTAACATATGGGGACGTTAGGCATACATCTGTAGGGTATAGACTGAGTGCGGGGAAATGGGGCTTTACTCGATAGGATCTTCAGGATGTTCGGCGTTCCAGGAGTCGATGTAATCCTGCTTGCTCCATTGGAGACGGTCGACGTTTTCGATCTGCCCCTGGAAGAGTTTCATGTTGTTGAATTCATCCATCAGGTCAATATTGAAGCGTTTTCCAAAGGAGAGTTTGCCTTTGGTATCGATGGTCGGCCAGATGGAAAGGATGCCTTCCAGCTTGATGCCGCGCCCCTGGCGGGCGTAATGCAGCAGGGCATCGGAAAGTTTGCCCAGCGCCATGCGGATTTCGTGCCGGTCCAGGCCGGTGCTCTCGCCAATATAGGTCGAGATCTCGGCGTGCCCGGCGGGTTTGCCGCGCCGGATGCGCGGCCGAAAACGTTGGATTGCTTGAAGAAAAGTAGCCATAAGTATCCTCCTTTTGGATATGGCTAAGGGCAAGCGCAATGCAGCGGCCGGGTTACTTGCCAGGAATCGGAGAGGGCAGCGGGGGTGATGACGTCGAGTGCGATGCTTTCCCCTGGATTGATAATATCATTGTAGCATAAAAAAATAATATTGAATCTTAATAAAGGCTCTCTGGGATTTCCCGTGGTTTAGCCACATATGGTGGTCACGCCATGG
>CAZVPR010000048.1:0-31710 GCA_964629085.1 uncultured Anaerolineales bacterium | reverse complement strand
ATGTCATCGAACTGATAAGTGGTTCGATATTTATTTTTCTGGGAATTCGGTTGATCATCGCTTAATGAAATATAATGGATATAAAATGGCGAATTAAGTAGGGAACGAGGTGTATCATGTCTGAATTGAAAACCAAATTGAATGATCAAGATCCTAACGCATTCCTCGAGAAAATCAAAAATGATAAGAAACGTCAGGATAGTTTTTCTATTTTGGAATTGATGAAAGCTGTAACTGGTGCAGAACCGAAAATGTGGGGGGATAGCATTGTAGGTTTTGGCTCGTACCATTACAAATATGCCAGTGGTAGAGAAGGCGATTGGTTTTTGGTAGGGTTTTCACCCCGAAAACAAAATCACACTTTATATATCATGTCCGGATTTGACCAGTACGAAACACTGCTTTCCCAGTTAGGAAAACACAAGACCGGTAAATCTTGCTTATATATCAACAAGCTCGAAGATGTAGATCAAGATGTCCTTAAAAAATTGATCACCCTGTCCATTGCACATGTAGCCAAGACAAACCAGTAAATTGAGTTGTGGGGAGGCTCCATTTAGCGCCTTGATTTTTTTGCTGGTTTCTTTGCGCGGAAAATCAACCCTAGCGGAGATAATATTATTGTGTTCAATTTGAAAGATAATGCGCGGCTGACGATCCACCTGTTAGGATTAGGAACCGCCGTCTCCCTTTTGGGGGATGCTACCTTGTATGCGGTTTTACCACACCCAGAGATTGCCTCGCAAGTGGGCGTGTCGTTGGCAATGGTGGGCTTGCTGTTGAGCGCCAACCGGGCTGCCAGGCTGGTGTTGAATGGACCTGTAGGCGTTCTGTATGATCGCCTGCCAAGGCGAGGGTTGCTGATCACGTCTCTTGCCTTTGGTGCCTGTTCGAGTATCTTTTATGCTGTGGGATACGGGTTGTGGCCCTTATTGTTGGGTAGAATATTGTGGGGAATGGCCTGGTCCTTGTTGTGGGTTGGGGGCAACTCGGTTGTGCTCGATGTTTCCACGGAAGAAAACCGCGGCCGCCACAGTGGGATTTATCAGATGTGGTTTTTTAGCGGAATTGCCAGTGCCTCCTTCTTGGGTGCATTTTTGACCGATTTATTTGGATTCCGCACTGGCCAATGGATCAGTGTCGGTGTAATTGGATCAATGGCAATATTCTGGCTCCTCATCCTGCCAGAAACGCGACCCAAGCAATTTGATAATAGCAGGTCAACTGGGGATCACAAAAAGAGTGGAAGACCTCAACTCCCTGTGCAAACTATCCTGGCGACCTCTGCTGTGATCTTTGTTGCTCGATTCATCTCCTGGGGGGTGCTGGCGGCCACAGCTATTTTATGGCTGTCAAGCATGTTTGGGGATGGGTTAAGCGTACCGAAATTGTTCATCCCAATTGCCACATTGACTGGATTGTTTACCGCTTTAAGTAACCTGGCCAGTATTGGCAGTACCCAACTGGCTGGGTCGGTATCCGATCGATTTGGACGGCGTTGGCCAGTGATCGGGTTGACGATGCTCATTGGGGCTGTGGGGTTATGGTTGATGAGCGGCAAGATTGTCTGGATGGCACTGATGGGGGTTTTTCTGGTGCCCCTGGCCGGGAGCAGCGTTGAAACCCTGGTGCCGGCTATCGCCGGGGACAAAATCCCTGCGGGTCTGCGCAGTCGCGCCCTGGGGTTGATCAACACTGCTGGAGATTTTGGGGCGATGATTAGCCCCTTTTTGGCGTTGAGCGCATTGAATAAGGGCTGGTTAGGCTTAGGGGATATCTATAGAATTGGGGGAATCTTATTTGGGCTCGTCGCGGTATTTGCGTATATAAACTCTCGTAATTGACCAGGTATACTAAAGGGAGGCTTGAACCGGATCGGAGAAGAGAATGAAGTCACGAGTTTGTGGTATTGCGGTAAAGAATTCCTCTGTGTTGTTAATTCGCTATGATTATGAGCCACCTTTATTCCATATTCCAGGTGGGGGCATCAAAGAGGGCGAAACGCTGGAGGAGGCATTGATGCGTGAATATCGCGAGGAACTGGATTTATCCGTTCGTGTTGGAAGATTTTTGTTGCTCCACGATTGTTATCGAAATGATGGTGAGTACGTTATCCATATCATCTTTGAAGTATTTATCGAGGAACAATTGAAACCACAAATCAATCCGGCTAATTGCTCGGGGTGCGAGGTCGTCTGGGCAAATGCCGAGGAGATAAAGTCAATAGAAACTTATCCGCATGTGGAAAATATTTTGCATGAATACGTATCGAATTATCCAGACCCACCCGAATTGCGATATCAAAAGGGAGATTGTCCAGACTGTTGATTTTTCTAAAAACCACTCGTGAAATCAAAAATCCACTCAAAATAATTTGGTTACGTGTACAGAATAAAAAGTGCCAGGTTGTAGAAATTGATTTTCTTTTTCATTTCAGGTAGGATAGGGGACATGAGCGTCGATTTTCTGCCAGCCTATCTTGACCTCCTGAATTCTGGTGAACTGGAAGAGCGCGTTGCTATTGCAAATCAACGCCTGTATGATTGTGATATCTGCGCTCATACTTGTCAGGTAAATCGAGTGCATGGAGAATTAGGGAAATGCCGAACAGGCCCGCGCGCTCGAGTTAGCAGTTATGCGCCTCATTTTGGTGAAGAAGCCCCTCTACGGGGTTCGGATGGATCTGGAACGTTGTTTTTTAGCCAGTGTAATTTGCGGTGCCAGTATTGTCAGAATCACGACATCAGCCAGCAACAATCTGGGCTGGAATTAAATCCTGAAGACCTGGCCGCTATCATGCTCAAATTGCAGGCACGGGGTTGTCACAACATAAATTTCGTTTCTCCAAGTCATGTCGTCCCCCAGATATTGGGGGGTGTTTTAGTGGCTGCCCAGGCCGGTTTGCGCATTCCTTTGGTTTATAACACGGGTGGTTATGATTCCTTGGATACGCTCGCCCTTCTTGATGGCATTGTTGATATTTACATGCCGGACATGAAGTATGCCGATCCGAAAATTGCCCAGAAATATTCCCAAATCAAGGATTACCCTCAGATCAATCAGGCGGCTGTAAAAGAAATGCATCGCCAGGTAGGTGACCTAAAATTAGGCGTTGGGGGAATTGCCTGGCGAGGCTTGCTGGTGCGACATCTCATATTACCCGATAGTTTAGCTGGTACCGATCAGATCATCCGCTTCTTGGCGGAAGAAATTTCGAAGAACACCTATTTGAATTTGATGGATCAATATCGGCCAGCCTACAACGCTCACCATTTTCCTGAGCTTGAAAGACAAATCACACAGGAAGAATTTAACCATGCGGTGGACATGGCCTTAAAGGCTGGCCTCACTCGCCTGGATAAGCGCAAACATTACCGTGATTTGTGGGGATGAATTTCCAAGAGGTTAACATAGAAGGAGCACCATGATAACCAAGCGGCGATTGTTCGTTGCCTCTGCCTGGCTGATTGCTTTCTTGATCAGCATCGCCTGTGGTTTGTTAGGGACACCTGTGCCGCAGCCTACATACACGCCCCAATTGACTTACACTCCCCAACTGACATACACACCCATTTATGCCAATTCTGCCCAAACCGCTACAACACCAACCTCCAATCAATCAGCGCAAGAAAGTTCTTCTCCAGGGGATTTGAAAGCAGAAGTTGATACCCTAGGTGAGATAATTCGTTTTGGTAATGGGGCCGTTTATGATGTCGATTTTAGCCCCGACGGCGATAAGATCGTTGCAGCTGGCAGCCTGGGTGTCTGGCTGTATGATGCAGCAGATTTAAGCGTATTCGATTTATTTGACGGACATAGCCAGAGCGTAATTTCTGTTGATTGGGCCCCCAATGGACAATGGATAGCTTCAGGGAGCCAGGACAAGTTTATCCGCATCTGGAATGATAACGGTGACATGGAGATGGTATTGGAGGGGCATTCTGGGCAAGTAAATCACGTTGCCTGGTCGCCGAATAGTAAAAACCTGGTCAGCGCCGGACGAGACGGTGATGTGCGTGTTTGGGATTTGGGTTCGGGGGAAACTTCGTTACGGATTGAAAATCTTGCCAACGATGTTTTCTGTGTTGAATGGTCTCCGGATGGGGGAACCCTGGCCGTTGGTGCTGTTAGTGAAGTGATCCATTTGTTCGATGTGGCATCCGGGGAAGAGCTATCGCCACTGGAAGGCCACGAAAGTTGGGTTTATGACCTGGATTGGTCTCCTGATGGCTCAAAATTGGCATCGGCAGAACGGGACAACGCCATTCATGTTTGGGATATAACTACAGGCCAAAGCATCGAATTCGAAACAGGCGCTGGCTTTTTGGCTCAGGGATATTCGCTGGACTGGTCGCCCGATTCTGCAAAGTTGGCCGTCGGGTTCAGTGATAATTCCATTAGGGTATTTTCTGCAGAAGGGGAGCTCCAAAATGTGTATTTTCTCCCTTTTACCCAGGACAGCATGGCTTTTTTGCACGAGACTCCTTATGGGGTCAATGCCGTTGCCTGGTCTCCTGAGGGGGATAAACTCGTAACTGTAGGAGGGCAAGATACAGTCCGATTATGGGGGATCTCCGATGATATTTCCAAACCAGAGCTTGAAGAATTCTATGATGTATCCTGGTCACCCGAGGGCTCATTTTTGGCCGTAAATTCACCCTCGTTTGTTCAGGTAATGAGTGCTCAAACACGCCAGGTGTACCAAACCCTCGAGGGGTTTCAGCCTTACGTTCAACATCTGTTATGGTCTCCCGACGGGAAACAATTAGCCGGGGGTGGCTTGGCAGCAGATGTGTGGGTTTGGGATTCATCATCTGGGGAACGATTGGCGGTTCTTGCGGGGAAGGGAGATTATGTCGAAGCCCTGGCATGGGCACCCGATGGGAGCCAATTGGCTGTTGGCGATGGCGACGGGATTGTACAGATTTGGGATGCTGCCAATTGGGAATTGGTGATCGCTCTTGATGAAATCCCACTATTTTCGATCAGTGATTTGTCCTGGTCCCCAGATGGGTTGACATTAATTATGGTTGGAAACTCGAAGACGGTCTGGAATTGGGAATTCAGCACAGGTGAGTTAGCTCAAGTACCCATAGAATTTTCGCAGTCCTTATTCAGTATCGATTGGTCGCCAACAGGAGAATTCATCGCTGTGGGTGATGAAGATTCAATTTCGATTGTTGATGCATTGTCCTGGCAAGTTGTTGGCTACCTGCCCGCAAATTCAGGGAATGTCTACTCCTTGGCGTGGTCCCCAGATGGTCAATACCTGCTCTCAGGGAGCGACTTTTTGCATTTATGGAATCCCTTTGAAGCAAAAATTTTGTACAAAGATGAGTATTCCCCTTTGGGTACTGTGTCCTGGGCCCCCGATGGCCGAAAGTTTTCTTCGGCCAATAAAATCATCGAAATTGACCAGATATTACCCCTGGTTTCAACGCACTCTCAAACGACGGCGATCCACAGTCAGGCCATTTCGCCTGATGGTGATCTCATCGCAGCAGGACACAGTGACGGCCAAATTCGGATCTGGAATAGTCAATCGGGGGAATTGGTTTCCAAGCTGCCCGGACATGCCGATCATGTCCTTAGCCTGGCCTGGTCACCCGATGGGTCAAGATTAGCTTCAGGAAGTTATGATCATACCTTGCGAATTTGGAATATTGAATCTGGCGAAACCGAATTATTGATTAGAAACCATGCTGATGTGCGGGTTCTGTCCTGGACATCCGAAGGAAATTCATTGTTCGCTGGAGTGGGTAGTCACCTGGTTGTGTTTGATTCTCAAAATGGAGAAATCATAAATCAGTATGAGAACACGAATTCGTCAATCCATGCAATCGATTGGAACTCGAAAGGTGCCAAGTTTGCCGTTGGTAGTGAAGACGGCCAGATTTCCATATGGAATTATGGGCCTCTTCGGATGCAGGAAACCTTGGAGGGTCATACCAATTTCGTCCATGATCTGGCCTGGTCACCTCTTGAGGATGTCCTGGCATCGGCTGGTTTCGATGGCAGTTTTCGCACCTGGCGGTTAAAGGACACGCCTCCTGCGGATCAAATCCTCATTTGCGAAAGTATTTTGGATACCTTGTATGGAATTGCCTGGTCGCCAAACGGTGATTATTTGGCCACAGTTGATCGTGACGGTTTGCTAGAGTTTCATCACCCCGAGTCTTGCGAGATCCTATTCAGCTTGGCCGGGCATCTGGATGCGGTATCCAACCTGGACTGGATGCCGGGAGAAATGCGGTTGGTCACGAGCAGTTGGGATGGTACCGTGCGCATTTGGGATATTGTGGGTGAATAAGTCGGTGAAATTTCGGAGATTAGCAATTTTTGGCCTGTCAACACTGTTGCTAATTTTCACCGCTTCGAATATCGCTCTGGCCTGGATGTATGTGCGTGCGCTAACTCACCCAGGGTGCTCGTCGGTAAATTTTTCTGGGGAGACATTTGAGCCTGGAGAAATCTGGCTAAAGACAGAAGATGGTCTGACGCTCAAAGCTTGGTATTACCCCTCGGAGAATGGCGCTGCCATCCTCAGTTTGGGGGGCTTGGGCGGTTCTCTAGGGGGAAACTTGCCTCCAGTGGAAGCGCTGTTGGCAGCAGGCTTTGGGGTGCTGCAAATCGATGGGAGGGCTTGCGCAAATCCACCGGCTAACGTGACGCTAGGCGGCAATGAGCTTTATGATGCCCAGGCTGGGTTAGAGTTTTTGCTAACTCGATCCGAAGTTGATCCTGACAAGATCGGCGCGTTTGGTTTTTCCATGGGGGGAGTCACAGCCCTCAGGCTTGCGGCGCGCCACCCCCAAATCCAGGCCGTAGTTGCTGAGGGGGGCTATGATCAGCTTGGGCGGCACATTGTCAAGCCCGGGAAGCAGAAGCCGCTCCCCAAGCAGATTTTTCTCTATACTGTTGCCGCTGCGTTCTGGCTGCAGACCGGTCTCGATCCCTGGTCAATCAGCCCCTTAGATGATATCGCCCTGATTGCCCCTCGGCCGATATTTTTGATCTACGGTGAGCATGAGATCGGCAGCGGTGGGGGCAGGCTGCAATATCAGGCAGCAGGCGAGCCGAAATCTCTGTGGGTCGTGCCTGGTGGCGATCATGGCGGCAACCATGCTCTTGACCCGGCTGAATATGAGCGCCGCGTTCTGGAATTTTTTGACCAGGTATTACTTCCTTGAATACAACAAAATTTGGATTTCGTCGTATAAGATAATGGTGGCGGAATTCTTCTCAACGGTACCAGGTGTAAAATCAATTTTATAATCTAAATTAGGAGGAACAGATGGACCACGCTATTCAGGAATTTATCGAAAAAAAACGGATCGCCATCGTCGGCGCATCATCAAAAAACAAGCAAAAGTTTGGCAATATGGCAGCCAAAGAGTTGCTTGACCGCGGGTATGAGGTTGTCTTTGTGCATCCTGAATCCAAAGAAATCGATGGGCAACCTTGCTATCCAAATTTGGAGGCGGTCAAAGAAAAAGCGGATGCTGTTTTTGTGTGTATCCCGCCTGAGGGGGGAGAGCAAGTGTTGCGAGAAGCGACGGAGGCGGGGTTCAAGAATGTCTGGCTTCAGCAAGGCGCCTCCACCCCCGATCTGCTAACTCTGGGCAACCAACTTGACCTGGACGTGGTTTCCGGGAAATGTATATTGATGTACGCTGAACCGGTGGGGTCCTTCCACAAATTCCACCAGGTAATTTGGAAGATTGTTGGCCAGTATTAAAGAGGGTATTTGGTATCAGGTATCCGGTGTTAGGAAATGAGATATTTGAATAGTGACCTGACTGTTCTTAAGTTGGGCGCTTATGTGCGCCGATAAAGGTGGCAAACTAGAAAAATATCTCCAAGAAACTTGTGAATCTGTGATTGCCGGAGGCACGCCTACGGCGTCTGCGGCCCAGGGCTAAAGTGCTAGGTCGCAAGAAATTCTAAAAACCTGAAATAATCGAACATGGAGAATGCAATGACTGAGAACACCCCCGAAAAACAAAATCCTGAAGAAATGTCTTGTGCGACTTGTGGAATGCGAAAGAAAGCCGAAGGCAACCCAAATTCTTTGATGGCTCGCATCTGGCGCTGGCATACCGGTTGGTGCCCGGGCTGGAAGGCTTATCAAAAAGCCCTGGCTGAGCAAAGCTAACAAAGAAATCAAGATCAAAGATTTCAAAAAGCAGGAAGAAATTCTTGCTTTTTTGGATTCTGGCTCCTAAATACCCGAAACTTGCACCCTGGATTTCTTTTACCCATACATTCCCAAAATCTGGTTGGCAAAATCTTGAATGCTCATCCGCAGCGCCAGTGGTTCGATGACTTCAACCGCGCGGCCCCATGAGAGCAGCCGTTGGCGTGCATC
This sequence comes from uncultured Anaerolineales bacterium, assembly GCA_964629085.1. Lineage (GTDB taxonomy): Bacteria > Chloroflexota > Anaerolineae > Anaerolineales > UBA11858 > NIOZ-UU35. The sequence goes on along the minus strand of CAZVPR010000048.1, from coordinate 23,342 downwards.
TTCGAATGTTTCGAAAGGCAGGGTCATTTCACGCCATTCCGATTTGTCCGGAGAGCCAGCCGTATCGATTTCCGCTCGAATGTTTTCTCCGAAAATCGTGGCCAAATAATCCAGCATCTCTGGGGCAACACGTACATGAACTGGATAATAAGGTTTACGAGCTTCATAATCGATTTGCCAGGTTTGCCAAAAGGTACCCAAATCGAAATCCTCCCGGCGCGTGAAGGTCTCATCGAGTAATTCAGATTCCACAATCCAGGATGTGCGTATAACCACAAAATTGTCGTTATCCTGTCGAGCGACGAGATACCAGCGTCCGGACTTGGCTACCAATCCAAAAGGGGAAACCACCCCTTGCATGGTGCCTAACCATTTACCCACTTCGGTGTAGTATTCCAGCGCTAGCTTGTGATCACTCCAAACGGCTTTATGGAGCATTTGCAAATGAGGTTGGGGTTCCTGTTCGTAAAACCAGGGCACCCAGTCAAGATGGATTCGTTGTTGGCTTGTTTGTTGATCGTCTCTTCTGGGTTTGGGTAGTGCTGCTTCTAATTTGAGCATGGCGGCTTTCAACTCGCTTCCCAGACCAAGGTCATGCAGGGGTGCCGGAATGCTGAGCATGAATAAAGCCCGGGCTTCATCAGGGCTCAGACCGGTCAAATCGGTGCGGTAACGTTCCACCAATTCGATGCCGCCTCCTGGGCCGCGTTCACAATATACCGGAACCCCCCAGACGCACAATTCGTTAACATCGCGATAGATTGTACGCACCGAAACCTCCAGTTCTTCAGCTAATTCCTCAGCTTTTACCCGGCCTCGGTTTTGCAGGATCATCATCATGGAAAGTAATCTGCCGGCGCGCATTTTCCCTCATTTCATTTTGTGGGATATTCATGCTCATAAAATCAAAATCTATTCTACCGCGAATACCTGACATAAGGTGTCAGGTATAGTGCGTTATGATCTAATCGGCGCCGAAAAAATTACCTTTAGGAGAAAATAATGAGTGCAATAGATGTCAAAATTGTCCGGTTGGAGCCGATGCGCATGATCTCTGCGTATGGCTTCGGCAATCAACCTGAGCCAATTGCCTGGGAGAAAATGCTATCGTTTGTGAAAGCCAGGAAATTGGTCGCAGAGGGCGAACTGCCCCAGACCTATGGTTTCAATAATCCCAATCCAGCCAAAGGCAGCCCAAACTATGGGTACGAACTTTGGCTCCCCGTTGATGACGATGTTTTGCCCGAAGGGGATCTGCGGGTTGTGAAATTCGAGGGGGGGTTATATGCTGTTACCCAATTCAAAGATCTAAATCAGATCGGCCAGGTCTGGCGCCAATTGGTGAAATGGCGAGAGGGCAGTCAATACAAGCATGCTCATCACCAATGGTTAGAGGAACAAACTTTCGCTTCTGATGATGTTGCCGAAATGGAATTTAATCTATATTTGCCAATTGTTGAATGAATAAATTCCAACGGGTTAGGAATGACAATTCACAGGGGGATTGTCTTTAGGATCGCCATCTAGTGCTGGGAGAATTACCACAGATGCATAGGATGAACACAGATAGATATAAATCTGTGTTCATCTGTTGATAAATTTAGGTATTGCCCCATTTCTGATGCAGCCAGGGAATCGCATCGTGCAATGGTTTTGCGTAGCGATAAACTTCAAAATGACTTATCCCCTCGAGTGAGTGTAGCTCGATGTCGACCCCCTGATTTTTGAGCTGAGTGATTTTTTTTGAGTCGGCTTAATGGGCATCAGTTCGTCTTGGCGGCTGTGCAATACGAACAAGGGGATTTTCCAGTCGACTTTATGAGCATTTTGGGGAGGCAGCCCTGCCATGATGATGGCGGCATTGAATCTTTCAGGGTGATTGGCTGCCAGATGCCAGGTTCCCATGCCACCCATGCTGTACCCGGTGATTAATCTTTTTTGTGGGTCGATGTGGTATTCGCTTTCGATGTGATCTAATAATTCCAGCACATCGGTGACACTTTGGGCTTGGGTCCAGTCTGCTGCTGTGCAGTCAGGCGCAGCGATGATGGCGTTCAATTCCAGGAAAGCAGGCCCAACCAGTTCCGTGATCATCGGTTTTCCGTAATAGGGTATACCGTGTCCGGCGTAGTGCAATGCCAGGATCAATGGAGTGGGTTGCTCTGCCTGATAATTCTTGGGTATGGATAACGAATAGCGCTTCATTCGAAGCGCTATTTCGTAGATTCCGGGGGTCGTTTTCACGTTGAAGTTTTCCCCAATAGCTGTTAGTTAATCAAATTTGATCAGTTTATCCTGGCCGCTGGGGCGGAATTCTAGATTCTCAACGGTCTTGAGTTTCTCGATTTCGGCTCGAATTTGATCGGTATCGCCGCCGCGTTCTTTGACATCGACAACACCATATTCTCCACTCTCATCATAGGTGATTGCCACGGAAACGATGTAGCTGCCCGCATTAGAAATTGCCTGGATAAAAGGTGCTAACTGGCCAACCTGATCGGGAAGTTTGGCTTCGATGTGGATGCCAGCTTTGCCGCCGCCGGTGACCTCGACAAAGGTTTTGAAGATGTCGTTGTCGGTGATGATGCCGACTAACTCGCCGTCACGAACGACGGGTAAACACTCGATGTCATTTTCGAGCATGAAATTGGCGGCGTTGGTGATGCTGCAGTTTTCATCAATGACCAGGACTGGAGTTGACATGATCTTGTCCATGGTGACTTTTTCAAGCAAGGATGCCATCTCGTATACACTCAAGGTGGTTACGGGTGAAGGTTCAGCTCGCAGCATATCGTCATGGGTGACCATGCCTACCATTTTCTGATTTGCTTTATCGATGATCGGTAAGCTTTTGATGTTATTTTGTTGCATCAAACGTAGGGCATCGTTGTAGTTAGTGTCGAGATAGGCAACAATTGGGGAGTGAGTCATTCGACTTTTGACGCGCATGTTTTTATTACCTCCAGAGGTACGTAAGCGATTTGTAATATCACTAGCTTTGATTTGCCATTGGCCCCGGTATTTTCCGCCCATTTTTTGACCGGTGAGTTTGCCTTCGGCCATCAATTGTCGAATTCTGGCTGTGGATACGCCCAGTCTTTGGGCGGCTTCTTTTGTGGTAATCCATTTTTCAGAGTCAAACATAGTTGATGTCCTTGCGCTAGCGTAAGATGTTGTTAGTGTACCCCTTTCGCTAGCGTAAGTCAAGAGGGCGATCGGGTAGAATTTTTTACGGATTCATTCTTGAATCCGCGTAACTGAGGCCTATTTTCAAGATGTCTGGCAGAGAAAATGGAATAATAACCCCATGGTTTTCCCGGAAATATTGAGAAGTGTTTCGCAGCTTTACACTTATAATCAGAACTGACCGAATAAAAAACTTCCACCATTCGTTATAGGGTTGGAAAGGATCCACAAACGCGTGAACCTAACGATCACAGCCTCTGCTAAAGAAATAACAACCGAACACGATCTGGTCCTGAGAGCTAAACAGGGCGATCGAGGCGCCTACAGCGACCTCGTGAGTCAACATCGAGCTGGTGTGATCAATGTGGTCTATCGCATGTGTGGAGACAGCCAAATCGCCGAGGACGCTGCTCAAGAAGCTTTCATTCGGGCCTGGCAGAAACTGGATAAGTACCAGCCCAGGTCAGCATTCCGCAACTGGCTTTATCGCATCGCTACAAACGCTGCTTTGGATATGCTGCGCAAAGCCAGGGACGAAATGGATGTTGATGTTGTGCCAATCGTTTCGACGAACCCGGGCCCGGAAAGTACGCTGGTAACGTCCCAACGTGCCGAACGTGTCAAACAAGCTGTATTGGAATTACCACCAGCCAGCCGGGCAGTTTTGGTTCTACGAGAATATGAAGGGCTTAGTTATCGAGAGATCAGTGAAACCCTGGGTATTCCCACCGGAACGGTTATGTCCCGCTTGAATTACGGGCGCAATCTTCTGCGAGAAATCTTGACTCCGATGATGGAGGAGAACTAATGGAACATCCTACGCAATGGCTGCAAGCCTATTATGACAATCAATTGAATGAGAGACGCGCTCGTCAGGTGGCAAAACATCTTGAAAGCTGTCAGCAATGCCAGAATGAGTTGGCTGCGCTGAAATCGTTATCGATCTTACTGCAAGAGAGTTTTCCGGCAGACAACTTGCTGAGCTCGGAGATATTCGTTGCCCAAATTGGAATGCGCTTACCGCGCAAACAAAACAACTCGGCCATACGCAATAGCCTGGAAACCGGCTGGAGGCTGGCTCCCTTTGGCGTGCTGACTGCCTGGGCTTTTATTCAAGCTGTCTTCATAGTCTCCACGGTCATTATGGTTGGGTTGCAGGTGATCCCCGGGGCAGAGCAGATTGTTGAATTGCTTCCCATGGATGGATCTTCCCCCTCAGTGATGACAACCTTCGAGGGTATGAACGCCACCTCAATGCGCAGTTTCAGTCGCGAACTGATCGGAAACGGTGGTCCCCTCGGGTGGAGTTTCCTGCTAAACGTCGCTTTTACCCTGCTGATCGGATTGCTTTATATCAGTTGGCTGGCAAGTTGGTGGATCCGGAACACAAATGGAAATGAAATACAAACGAATGGAAAAATCGCCTGAGGGCGGTAAGGAGTATTAGTATGAAACACAAAGAAATTCTATCTCGATCCTGGAAAATATTATGGAGTTATAAAGTGCTGTGGGTGTTTGGCATTATCCTGGCGCTGACCACGAGCTCATCGACGGACAACTTATTCCGAGGTGGAAACAGCGGTCAAGACAATACTCAGTCCAATCAAGATTTCAACTGGGAATCAGGAGAAGATTTTGAAGAGGGCATCAACGAGTGGTTTGAAGAGATGGAGTCTGACATAGAAGAGATGATTGGCGATGGTTGGCAAATGCCAGCCGATTGGGAAAATGTTGCCATTACGGTAGCTATCGTGGCGGGTTGTGTCATCTTTATTCTGATTATTCTCAGTATTGTCTTCCGGTATGTCAGTGAAACTGCGTTGATCAAGCTGGTCGATGAAAACGAGCAAACCGGAACGAAACGAAAAGTGCGCGCTGGTTTCCGCCTGGGCTTTTCTCGGCAGGCCTGGCGTATGTTTCTGGCTGATGTGGTAGTGACCCTGCCCACGATCCTGGCCTTCCTGTTGCTCTTTGCGATTGCCATTGCGCCTTTCTTCCTGTGGATGACAGAAAATGTTCCTGTGGCGATCATCGGGACGGTGGCCGGCGTAGGATTTTTCTTCTTGTTGATTTTCCTGGCGATCATTGTGGGCGCTGGTATTTCTCTGCTAAAACGCTTTATTTTCCGTCAAGTGGCGTTGGTGGATGTCGGCCCCATTGAGGCGATCAAGCTCAGCTTTTCGCTGGTGCGCAGGAATTTCAAGGATGTGATCCTGATGTGGTTGATTATGGTGGGAATCGGCCTTGGATTTGCGTTGGTGATGATCCCGATTGGTTTCTTGTTGCTGGCACTCTCGGCCATCATAGGGGGCGCACTCGGCTTGAGCGTGGGCGGTGTGGCCAGTTTCTTCACCACGGATACGCAGTCGATTATCGCTGGGGTCGCTGCGGGAGCTCCGGTTTTCTTGCTGTTGCTGATTTCACCCCTGGCATTTTTGTCTGGTTTGAAAGAGACCTATTTTTCCACCACCTGGACTCTGACCTACAGAGAAGTTGTAACCCTGGATGCTTTGGAAGTAGAAGTTGACGCCGACCTTCTGGCGGATGATACCGGCGCGCCACCTGAGTTAGAAGACTCGTCTCAGGCTTAATCAAAACGAGATAAGTAAAAAAGCAGAGAGCGGCAAATTTCACCGTTCTCTGCTTTTATGTTCTGTGGGTAAGGCGATAAAACATCATAGCATCCAATCCCTATTATGGGTACAAATCAAGCTGTTGAACCAATAGTTACTCAGGTCAGCCTGACAGTTTCTGATCTCGAAAAATCCATCGATTTCTATCAGAACGCATTGGGATTTCGCCTGCATTCTCGCAATGGGCAAACTGCCCTGCTGGGGTCACCGGATCGTATTTTTCTTGAATTGATCGAGGGACAAAATTCCGAACCAGTAAGCCGTACCACAGGGTTGTATCATTTTGCGGTTCTGGTTCCCTCGCCTTTGGAATTAAGGCATGTATTGAGACATCTGGCAGAAAATCGAACACCTCTGCAGGGTTTGTCTGATCATGGCGTAAGTGAAGCGATTTATCTTCCTGACCTGGATGGAAATGGAATCGAAATCTACCGGGATAGACCACCCGATGAGTGGCCGATGCAAAATGGTCAACTGGAAATGGTTACAAGGCCGATGGATACGGATGCGATTTTTTCCGAATTGTCCACCGACTCTGGAAGCTGGCATGAACTTCCGAAGGGAACCTTTTTGGGACATGTGCATTTGCATGTGCGTGACATCGCCGAATCGGAGAACTTCTATCGAAATCTGTTGGGTTTTGATTTGGTTCAACGCTATGGCCAATCGGCATCCTTCCTTTCCCTGAATGGTTATCATCACCATATCGGAATCAATACCTGGACAGGAGTCGGGGCTCCAGCCCCTCCGTCGGAGGCAATTGGTTTGCGAAGCTATACAATCAACATTCTTGATGATGAGTTGACAAAGCGACTTGCGGCCGCAAATTGGCCGGTTGAAGAGCAGGATGAGGGTTTGTTTATGCGGGATCCCTCGGGAAATGGAATTCTGTTGACAAATCAATTGTCAATTTGCATTCAACTCTTTTTTCGGGTATAAGTGGGGTAAATAATAATTCTGAGGGAAACAATGACTGAATTGCAAACAATTTCTAGTTTGGAGTACGGCCTGACCAAGACTACCCGTGTGCTCAATCTGGGTTTTTCTGATTATATTGTCCCGGTGCAAATGGGCCTGGCGCACTTGAGCAGCATGCTCAAAGTTGACAGCGTGGATTTATCGGAAAGCCAGATTGTGATTCGGGATGGAGAAGCCGTGGGAGCGGCCTTGATTGCCCGGCGCGGCTGGAATTGCCGGTTAGCAGGAATGGCTATAATTCCCGCGGCGCGTGGTCAGGGTGTGGGGCGTTTCCTGTTAAAAAAGGCGCTCGAAGATGCTAAGGATCGCAATGATCGTCGCATGGAATTGGAAGTCATCGAGCAAAATGCGCCCGCGGTCAGCTTGTATAGAAATACGGGCTTTCAACAGATTCGCCGTCTTGTGAGTTTTAGTCTGGAGAATCCACCAGGCCAGTCCTGTCCATTAGAAGAAATTGATTTGCGAGTTTTAGGTCGCTTGGTCAGCTCGTATGGGTTGCAGGATTTGCCCTGGCAGGTTTCTGGTGAGTCTTTGGCTCAAATGGGACCTCCATATCGCGCTTACCGCCTCGGCGGTTGTTCAGCGGCGATTTCGAACCCAGATGATGCTCAAATCGCATTCCGTTCATTGTTAGTTATGCCTGAGGCAGTTGAAGATGGCAATATAGAAGAATTTTTGAAAGGGATTTTTGCTAAATATCCTGGAAAAACCTGGCGAGTTCCGGCCATCTTTCCGGAGGAATTTGGCTGCCTTTTTGAGGAATTGGGCTTCAAGGGGGACAAGATTTCCCAATATCAAATGGTGCTGAATTTGTTGTAATGGAATACGAGACATTCGCCTCAAATCGTAATTTTTCTTGCCCCCTGCAGTTGTTTTGGCTTCTGTTGTCAAAAAACAAATTAGCATTGATAAACTAATACAAGTCAGGGGGAGGATGAAGTGCATTTGGGGGCCACCACATTGACCGACACGCAGCTCAAACCAGATCCGGATCCAAGAGTCCCAGGGGCACACTGCCCGAGACTATGGTCAAAGGAATACCCGCTGGGACAACCCAGGTTTGCAACATCGTCCGACATACATTTGCCAGTTTCAGCATGGTAGAGAAAGGCTTCACCGCATTCGCCATTTTCATCTGGACTTGGGCTGCAGTAGCCCAAGTCGATGTCGAAAGCCAAACCTCCCGGACAGGGGATAACATCGCTGGGTCTGCTATTGGCTAAGCACCTTTGGGTGGTTGGGTCGAGGTGAAAATTTTCCCCGCAATACCCATTTTCCGATGGCGGGGGAGCGCAATAACCCAGCCTGTTATCAAAGTAGAGGCCTTGCGGACAGCCCAGTCTGCCAAAGTCAAATGATGGGGCACAACAGGCGAACCAATCATTGTAGTAGCTCCCCGTTGGACAACCACTGAGCAAGCCGGTTGTTGGCAGGCATTGCTCAAGGGTGGCATCAAAATAGGTGCCCATGGGGCAGTCATTTCGCTCTGCCATACAACGCTCGCTGTTTTTATCCAGAGAATATCCCACAGGGCAATCCTCCTGCCCAAGGTTGGTATGTACAGGTGTGCAGGCTCCAGTAAGCTGGTCGACCATGCTGCCCTCCGGGCATTCTCTACCGTGCTCACCAAATTCTGAAATTTGGGGCTGGCAACCGGCTAGCCCGGCATCGTAATAATTATTCGGCGGACAGAATATGGTCCCCTCGCCAGTGGAGCGGCAAGTTCCCTCCAGATCAACGTAAGCATAACCCTTGGGACATTGACCGTCTGTAGGTTGTGGAACACAGTATTTGACGCGGGTGTCAAAAGTGTAATCGTTTGGACAACCGATTTCGTTTCCATAGGGCACACAACAATTTAATAATGGGTTGAAATAAGATCCCGTTTGGCAACTAAGATTGGAAAATGTAGTTGGTTGGCATTGGGCCGTGTATGGGTCGAAATAGAAGCCCAAGGTACAGTCAGCACCAATTGCCACACAGCGCTCGGAACTAGCATCGAAGAAAGTGCCCTCGGGACAGTCTTGATTAGTTTCGTTTCCGATGTCAGGGAAGCAGCGCTCCCCGTTGGAATCCATGCTGAATCCAGGGGCACAAATACCATAGCCTCCTTCGCCGCCCTTGGGATCAAAAGGCTGGCAGGTGTTAGTGCCAGCATCAAAGAAGGAGCCCTGGCCACAATCGATCCCATTGCTCCCACTGGGTGGTAAGCAAGTCTCTTGTTTCTCGTCATAATAGAAATTTGCCGGGCAGGGATTTGGTTCGCATCCGCCTCTGCAAATAGTAACGGTATTAATTTTTCCCTGATTTGCTGATGGACCCTCACAAAACAGGCGGTCTGGATAGGCCTGGTTGGTTTCGCAACTGTATTTGAGGTTGTTAAGTTTTATTTCCTCGGTACCGGTGAGTTCACTACGCAGGTTGACGTTCATCTGCTGCACGCTGGCGTCAACGCAGCTAAACTGGACGGCAATCTTTTCGGGATCGAGTCCGGCATCAGGAACGCAGTTCCTGCCTGGGAGCCCCGATTGGAAACTTGGTGAACCCTGCGAGGCCGGCGCACACAAAGGTTGATAGCTCAGTTGGCACATGGGGGCTGTTTCATTCAGTACAACACAGCGAAACCCAAGGTCTGGCTTGGCGGTATTCGGATTAAGCTCAAATCGATTGGCGGTGCGCACATCGGCGGCGATGTCTTGCCAGCCTCCGCCACGGGCCAAACGATTTTCACCTTCTCGCGGGCCAGGGGGATTATGATAGGTAGAAATATGGTAGTAATCTGGGCCGTACCAATCATGAACCCATTCACGCACATTACCGGCCATGTCGAGCGCTTCGTAGGGGCTTTGGCCATGAGGGCGGGCTCCAATTGCGGTAGGGCCTTCTTCGCACCCGGCGATGTCAGCAAAGCCGCAATGAGGTTCGAAGCCTCCCCAAGGATAGATTGACTGTTGCGTGCCTCGGGCGGTTTTTTCCCACTCCGCCTCTGTGGGCAATCGCCCGTTGATCCATTCACAATACGTGGCTGCCTGTTCCCAGGTGACATTGGTGACCGGGTAATTGCTTTTAAAATGATCGTTGTAGGGGTGGGTGCTGAAATTTTCGGCGGCGATGATCGGAGCGGTGCAGGGGCCTTCGAGCACGCATTGAGCATACTTTTCGTTTTTGACCTCGTTCTTATGGATCCAGAAGCCATCCAGGTAAACGGTGTGGCTGGGATATTCATCCGCTTCAGCGTTGGGTGACATGAACGGGCTGCCCATAACGAAATCCCCCGCTGGGACATAAATGAGTTCGCTGTCGTCCGAGGGTAGGGGCTCTGAGATGATTGATTCAGTTCTATCAGAAGCAGGCAGGGCCGGCGGCGAGGAATTGACACTTAAACTGCTGGCTTTGACATTTCTGTCCAAACCCTGCCAAAGGGATGCAAGGGTCAGAATAAAGATCAGACTGAGCAGCCAAACGAATTTTTCATTCGTCAAAGATTTCATAATAAATTCTGAGGTCTTGTGAGGCTTGAGCAAATTTCCTGGAAAAGCCCGGATTCATTGGCCTGTCGTTAGAAACCGGGTTTCTTAAGGAATAATCCAATTTCCCTATGGTACACTACCCATCTATGGAACCTAAAATCGCACAACTACACTCAATTCTATCAGAAATGAAGTCTGTCATCGTTGCATTTTCTGGTGGAGTGGACAGTACTTTATTGCTATCTGCTGCAAAACATATCCTTGGGGATGATGTGATTGCGGTTACAGCCGTCTCCCCAAGTTTGCCTGCCGCGGAAGAAGAGCAAACCCAACATTTGGCGCGTCAAATCGGCGCAAGACATACTTTCATCGACAGCACAGAGGCGCAGGATCCACGCTACCTGGAGAATACCCCCGAACGGTGTTTTTTCTGCAAAAACGATGTCTATACCCATATCGTTGCCTATGCCCAGGAGCATGGGTACCGCTTTGTCGTAGATGGCACCAACGCTGACGACGTCGACGATCACCGCCCAGGCCGCAAGGCTGCTCGTGAACATGGGGTCCGCAGCCCGCTGCAGGAGGCCGGGATCACAAAAGCCGATATTCGCGCTTTGGCCAAGGAGTATGGCCTGCCCAATTGGGATAAGCCGGCCGCCGCCTGCCTTTCTTCGCGTGTGCCCTATGGAACGTCAATCACCTTGGAATCGCTGTCGCAAATCGAACAAGCTGAAGATGCTCTACGCAACATGGGGTTTGGCCAACTGCGCGTTCGTCATCATCAGCAAGTGGCACGCATCGAAGTCGAACCGGAAGGATTTTCTCGGGTCCTGGAAAGCCGGGAGCAAATTGTGAGCAAGCTAACCGCCCTGGGTTACGCTTATGTGGCTCTCGATCTGGCCGGCTTCCGTTCTGGTAGCATGAATGAAGTTTTAAGGGCCGGGTGATGGATATTCACAAAATTCAGCACTTGCTTACCCAGGTACAACAGCAGGAGGTCAGCGTCGATGAAGCCATGGAAAAATTGCGCGACTTGCCCTATGACGATTTGGGTTTCGCCCGATTGGATGAGCACCGTTCTCTGCGCCAGGGATTGCCCGAAGTAGTCTACTGCCAACATAAAACGCCGGAGCAGGTGGTCATGATCATGGAGCGCATGTGGCAGCATCAGGATCGAGTTTTGGGAACACGGGCCTCCGAGGCTATGGCTGCGTTTGTGTTGGAGCAACTGCCCGAGGCGCAGTACGAACCTACCTCGCGGCTGCTGACTCTTACTCGAGGCGAGATACCGTCTCCAAAGGAAGATGCCCCCTTTGCGCTGATCGTTACTGGAGGCACCTCTGACCAGCCCATCGCGGAGGAGGCTGCCCAAACCCTGGAGTTCTTTGGCAGCCGGGTTGAGCGCGCCTATGATGTCGGCGTGGCTGGCGTGCACCGCTTGCTCGATCAGCGCCAGATTCTATTCGATGCCGATGTGGTTATCAGCGTGGCGGGGATGGAGGGGGCCCTGACCAGCGTCGTGGGCGGCCTGGTCTCCTGTCCGGTGGTGGGTGTGCCCACCAGTGTAGGCTATGGGGCCAATTTTGAAGGCCTGTCGGCTTTGTTGGCGATGTTAAATTCCTGCGCCCTGGGGGTGGCCGTGGTCAATATCGATAATGGTTTTGGGGCGGCGGTGTATGCCCATTTGATTTTGCGTCGGATAAATGATCATTAGGATTCCAAGAAGAATACGATGATTTCTTCGAATGGGCCAACAAACGAATACTATGTGGAATGATCATAAAACAAAATTCAAGCTATTCTTAACCAGTTAATACCCAGAAGATTTATGAAAATTGCTTACTTTGACTTGATAGCCGGTGCCAGCGGTGACATGATCCTGGGGGCGCTGATCGATGCCGGGCTGCCAGAAGATCAACTGCGCCAGCGACTTTCCGCGCTGAATATCGATGATTTTGACTTGTCCGTGCGCCGGGTGGATAAGAATGGCTTCAGTGCGACCAAGGTGGATGTGTTAATTGCCGATGATGTGCCCTCCCGCCATATGCGAGATATCGTTGAAATCATCGCGAAGAGTGACCTGGAAGAAGGTGTCAAAGAGCAAGCCATTGCCATCTTCAATCGCATGGGGGAGGTGGAAGCACACATCCACGGCACAACCATCGATAAGGTACATTTACATGAATTGAGCGGTGTGGATACCATCGTCGATGTAGTAGGGGCGTTGGTGGGCTTGGATGAATTGGGGATTGACAAGGTTTATGCTTCGCCGGTTCCCTTGGGGCGGGGCCTGGCCCAGGGAGCGCATGGAACCTTTCCCATCCCGGCGCCGGCAACTTTGGGATTGCTGGCAGGAGTGCCCGTTATCGGCCGAGACATCGATAAAGAATTGGTCACGCCCACCGGAGCCGCCTTGCTGACTCACCTGGCGGTTGAGTTTGGACCGCTGCCGGCTATGACGCTACAATCTGTAGGGTATGGAGCCGGAGGGCGCGATCTGAGCCTCCCCAATGTGCTGCGCCTATTGATCGGGGAGCAAAGTGATGAAGGCGCTAAGACAGAAACTCTGGTGATGCTGGCAGCCAACATCGATGATATGAACCCGGAATTCTATGATTTTGTGATGGGTAAGCTATTCGAAACTGGAGCGTTGGATGTATTTCTGACTGCAATCCAAATGAAGAAAAACCGACCAGGGACGAAGATCAGCGTGTTGTGCAAGCCCCAGGATTCGCCTCACTTGCAGGATATTCTCTATTCCGAGACGAGCACGCTAGGTATCCGACTCTGCGAGGTGCAACGCACTTCGCTCAGTCGCACATCACAAACTGTAGAAACGGATTTCGGGCCGGTTAAAATAAAAATTGCTGTTCTCCCCAATGGGCGCAAGAAAGCTGCGCCCGAATATGAAGACTGCCGCCGGTTAGCTGAAAAATATTCGGTCCCAATCCGCCAGATTTACCAACTCGCCTTGACAGCATCGGAACCTTTGGTAAACTAAGTCGTGTTATGAAAGTTACCAACTTCCCAACCCCCGTCCCTAGCAGCCGCAAGCCGCGATAGGCTTTCGGTCTCTTTGGGTTGATGGGAAGTAGATTGCCCCTGATCAATGCGCCCTCTGGACTGTTGGCCGGAGGGCGATTTTTTTGTTTTAGGTGATTAGGAATCAGGTTTTTGTTATCAGGCTTTTTCTGGTCACCTGATACCCAGTACCTGATTTTTTCCGGAGGTGAACGATGAGAATGTCACAACTTTTCAGCCAGACTTTACGAGAAGCGCCTGCCGATGCTGAAATGCCCAGCCATCAATTGTTGGTGCGGGCTGGATTTATCCGTCAGTTAGCGGCTGGTATTTACACGGCCATGCCGCTGGCCAAGCGCTCCATAACCAAGCTTGAAGACATCATGCGCGATGAGATCAACGCCATTGGCGGCCAGGAGATGACGATGCCAGTGGTGCATCCGGCCGAGGTCTGGCAAGAGACTGAGCGCTGGTATCAGATCGGCTCTGAGATGGGCCGCTTTAAGGATAAGAATCAGCGCGATATGGTGTTGGCAATGACCCACGAGGAAGTTGTCGCTGACCTGACCCGCAAAGAAATCCATTCGTACCGTCAGTTGCCGGTGTTGATTTACCACATCCAAACAAAATGGCGCGATGATCCCCGACCGCGGGCCGGCCTGATCCGCGTGCGTGAGTTCACCATGAAGGACAGCTATTCGCTGGACTCCGATTGGGAGGGGCTCGACAAACAATACGAGGCCCATTATCAGGCCTATTTCAATATCTTCCATCGCAGCGGCATTCCAGTGATTTCGGTGAAATCGGATGTCGGCATGATGGGCGGCAAGATGGCCCATGAATATATGTATGAGACACCCTTCGGTGAAGATACTCTTTTGATCTGTGATGCTTGTGGTTATGCCGCCAACCGCCAGGTGGCGACCTTCAAAAAGTCAGCCGCCGCTGCTGAAGAGATGCAGCCGCTTGAAAAAGTGCTCACCCCCGATTGCAGGACCATTGCTGAGCTGGCTGAGTTCTTGAAGGTTCCCGAGAGCAAAACGGCGAAAGCGGTCTTTATGGTGGCCGATATTCCCGAGGGCGAATCCAGTGTGCAGAAATTCGTCTTTGGCATTGTGCGCGGCGATATGGATCTCAACGAGACCAAACTGGTCAATGCTGTCAAAGCCAGCGAAATTCGTCCGGCAACCGAAGAAGAAATCGAAGCTATTGGTGCCGTGCCGGGCTATGCCTCGCCTATTGGGCTGCCCGAAAAGAATGATTATTTGCCGGTAGTAACTGTGGTTGATGAGTTGATCCCGCAATCACAGAATTTGGTGGCCGGTGCTAACGATGCTGGTTATCACCTGATGAACACCAATTTCGAGCGTGATTACAAAGCTGACATCGTCACCGATTTGACCGGCGCTCGTGCAGGCGATGGTTGTCCGCAATGCGGCGAACCCTTCCGTGAGATTCGCGGTGTGGAAGTAGGTAACATCTTCAAGCTGGGTACGCGTTACAGCGATTCCATGGGTTGCACTTTCCAGGATAAAGATGGCAAAGAGAAACCGGTCATCATGGGTTCTTATGGCATTGGCAGTGGGCGCCTGCTGGCTTCTGTGGCTGAGGAGCACAATGACGACTACGGCCTGATCTGGCCGATCACCGTTGCTCCTTATCACGTCCACCTTGTGATGCTTCCCGGCAAGAAAGATGGCGGTGAAGTGGCTGATACGGCCAACAAGCTGTACCAGGACTTGCAGACCGCGGGGCTCGACGTTCTTTTTGATGACCGTGAAGATAGCCCTGGCGTCAAGTTCAATGATGCCGATTTGATCGGTTTACCCATCCGGTTGACCGTCGGTGCACGTGGTCTCAAAGATGGACAGGTGGAGCTAAAACGACGTGACCAGGCCGAAAAGCGCATGATTCCTTTGGCTGAAGTCATCGCGGAGATCCAGGCTGTCAAGGCGGAATTGGAGACTGAAATTCAGGCGATGGTCGTTGAGGTGCCGTTGGAGGATTAGATTTTGGGTACGAGGTAGATTAGTAAACAGGGAAACAGGGTATACAAGGAATTGTGTACCCTGTTTCCATTTAAACTTGTGACCTGTTTTCCTGATTCACCCGTTTGCCGAAACTCCCCCTTGACTCTAACCCTACCGGAGGGTCTATACTATGGGTGACGACGGACTTCGACTTCATGATTAAAATTGGTGACTTTTCTAAACTGGCTCACGTAACTGTCAAGACCCTGCATCACTATGGTGAAATGGGATTGTTGCAACCAGCGCGTATCGACCGCTTCAATGGGTATCGTTATTACACCCTGGAGCAGCTGCCCCGCCTCAACCGGATATTGGCGTTGAAAGATCTGGGTTTCTCTCTCGAACAGGTTGCGCAACTGGTCGATGAGAACCTGTCGGTGGGCGAAATGCGCGGCATGCTGCGCATGAAGCAGTTAGAGTTGGAAGAGCGGCTTCAACAAGAACAGGATCGCCTGGCGCAAGTAGAGGCGCGCATACATCAGTTGGAAATGGCTGGGCAACCGCCTGAATACGAGGTCGTGCTCAAAAAAGTGGAAGTCCAGACAGTGCTGACTGCACGGGCCGTTGCTGCCAGCGACCTGGCGATCCCCTCAGCCTTAGAGAGCTTGCAAACTTTGCTGCAGCAAAATCTAGCGCGCGCTCGTCTAAAGCCCACGGGTCCCTGGTTTGGCATCAAGGATGATCTGCCCTATGTTGAAAAGGACCTTGAAGTAGCTTTGGCTGTGCCTGTCCGACTCAAGTCAAATCAGCGTGCAGGAGATTGGCAGGGTACGCCAATCCGCCTTGATGAGTACCCATCAGAAGATCGCATGGCCAGTGTAATATTCTCCGGAGAAGCTGGGGCTGTCAATCAGGCTTATGCCGGTTTGTATGCCTGGGCCCAGGCGAACGCATACCAGATCGGGGGGCCGTGTCGTGAAGTTTACTTACCTGAAACTGGGAACAGCGCTGGGACGTCACTGGAAAAGCAGTCTGGTTTTATCGAAGTTCAATGTCCGGCGACCAGAGCGCCCATCCCAATTTCGCTCTCAACCAATTGTGTAAATGATAAGGAAAAAATAATGCAACCAAAATTTGAAACCAAACCTGTTATGACCATTGTCGGTATGTCGTATATCGGCAAGAATGAAGCCGGTCCAGGCTTTAATCACGAGATTTCTGATATGTGGGGCGAGTTTATGTCCCGTACCGAGGAAGTTGAGAACCTTGTGGAGCGCTGTACCTATGGCGCTTGCTTTAGCAACCCTGAAGGTGCCGCGGAAGGGGAGTTCGAGTATGTGGCTTGTTATTCGGTCCAACCCGATACCAAGGTTCCTGAAGGAATGGTCATGCGCCAAATCCCTGCGCACAAATATGCGGTCTTTACCCATAAAGGTAAGCTGGAAAATCTAGGAGAGACCTATAGTTACATCTATGAGACCTGGCTGCCGCAGTCTGGCATGGAACTGCATGAAGATATGTTTGATATGGAACTCTATGATCAGCGTTTTGAACCTGGTTCGGACGAGTCGGAGTTTGATATTCTCGTGGCAGTGAAATAGAAGCCCTTACCCCTCACCCCCTCTCTCACCGGGAGAGGGGGTGCCGGTGGGGAAGATTTCGATAGTGTTAGAATGGGGGTATGACTGAGAAAAATCACCTTTACGTTTTGTGGACCAACGATAATCCAATAACCGCCGATAAGATGGTATTCATGTACACCATCAACGCGTTGCTGAACGGCTGGTGGGAACAAGTCACATTAATTATTTGGGGGGCCACGGCCCAATTGGCCAGCGAAGACACCAAGATTCAGGGTCGTTTGCGAGAAGCTCTGGAGACCGGTGTTCAGCTAGAGGCGTGTAAGGCCTGCGCCGATCAGCTTGGCGTGTCGGAAAAGCTCGAATCGCTGGGGGTGGATGTCAAATATATGGGGGCACCGCTGACAGAGATTTTAAAGAATGACGAGGCTTTGTTGACAATTTAAATCCACCAAGCGCACGAGGGAACACAAAGAGGGGGGCTGCGTTGTCACCAGAACAGGGTTTCACTCGAATTATTTTTTTGGGGACGCGGATGATCGCAGATTTCTTGAATTTCAATTGAAACGCTGCGCTCTTTGCGTCTCTGCGTTGAAAATATCAGGGGTGATAGTACTCGCTATCGGGATAGAAATCCTCCCAGGCCCAATCAAATGAAGTCAGGCTGGGGGCGGGTTGCAAGGCTTCTCCTTTGAGGGGGCCAGCGGTGGCCAGGCCCAAGTTTTCATCCCAGGCGGATCCTGTTTCCCTATCGCTCAAAACACCATTTCTCAATTCAAAGGTCAGGATTTGGTCACCAACCTGACGTACGAAGCTGCGATAGTCATTGTGCGCGGCCCAGAGTAAAAGGGGAATATCTTCAAGTTGGTCGTTGACAATTCCCTCGGCAGCCACATCTTCATAAGCATAGGCTTTGGCTTGCCCTGCGATGAGCACGCCGATAACAAAATCGGTATCGAATTTCTGACGCCTGAAACCAAGCTGCGGGTAGTCATTTATCATAACCTGAGTTTCTGGATGCGCCGCCAGCCAGTTGCGCCAGGTGGTCATTTGGGAAGGCAAAAGCGCCAGCTCGGCACCTTTTAGTTCGCCTGCGATGGCCCGTCCGGTGGGCTGAGACCAAAGGCTGGAAGTTGTGTGGTCCCACCAAGTCATGGCGTTGAAGTACAAACCGCCTGCATTGCCAAAGACGGCCGTCTCTCCTGCGATGCGCCGGTCGTGCACGAGACCGGTGTAGCAGAGCGGTCAGTAGGTCACCAGGGTGGGGATGCCGGCCAACTCGTCGTTGACCATCTCGCGGAAGCGTAATACAGTTATGGGGTAGGCTTTCGCCTCACCATCCCAGGCGACACCCAAAACGAGCTCGTCATCTTCAAAGGGAGATTCTTCAGCGTTGACAAACTGCGGCCCGTAGATCGGGAAGATACCGTCAAAAGGAATCAATTGGCTGAAGGCGATGGGCAGGTCTTTGGGAAGGAAAGGAGTGATAGGTTCGGGACTGGGAGTTGTTTGATTGGCTATTGCAGCAAATTCGATTGGAACAGATCTAAGTTTAGGGATATCAGAGTCCCCTTCGAGGGCGTATACCTTGAAAATCATTGCAAATCCTGAAAGCAGAATTCCCACAACGATCAGCAATATTATCAAAGGCACCTTTTTGTTTGAATCCATATCGCTCTGATGCATTGACATTATTGGCTCTTACGAAGGAGGGAATAAAATCCAGGTCTCCAGCCATCGCTTAGTCGGTTCCAAGCGGCCTTAAAATGATGCCATATTCAATAAAATAAATTGCGATATACTTGTCAAATGTAAACTTACCTAAAATAGTAATGTGACATCAAATCTCACTGCATCTATTTTCTAATTGGTTATGTGCCTTTAATGAGAAAACAAAAAAGACCCTTTATTGCAGTAGTAAGAATATTAACATTCCTGGCTTTGTTGCCCATTGCCCTGATTCCTCAGACTCCTGTGTACGCCGCTACCATCATCGTTGACACTACGGATGATGAGCTAAATGCTGACACTGATTGCTCACTGCGTGAAGCCATTGAAGCAGCGAATACAAATGCAGCTGTCAGTGGGTGTGATCCGGGCAGCGCGGTGGTGGTAGATGTCATCCAGGTTCCAGCCGGTGTCTACACGTTAGATCTCACTGGAACCGGAGATGATGCCAACGCTCGAGGAGATTTGGACATTCTGCAAAGTGTTACGATCAATGGGGCAGGCAGCGGAACCACCATCATCGAAAACGGCTATGGCCTTGCCGGGACGCTTGGCGATGGCGACCGTCATATCCAAATTGACCCAGGAGGCATTGTCACTGGTGTCAATGTGGTCATCACCGGTATCACCTTTCGAAATGGAGACTTAGGTACACCAGCCACCGGTTTTATTGGAGCCAGTTCCATTTTTAAAGAAGGCGGGGGCAATTTGACCATTGAGGATAGTGTCTTTACGAATAACCAGATGTCATGCTCGACGGTGAATGATTGTGGACATGAATTTAATTCTGCAGTATTGATGGCCAATTTTGATGGAGGGGATGTAACCATCCGACGCAGCACTTTTTCCAATAACCAGTCTGACTGCAGCACGCAGGAATGCGATGCGGGTTCGCCAGTCCTGACTTTTGATGGTCAACCTGGTGGCACCCTGCTAGTGGTGGATAGTGTATTCACAGGAAATGCGGGGGATTGTAATGCGGATGAATGTACGGTAGGTGAATTATTTCATTTTTATGATAATGGATCAAACGGCAATGTGTCCATTACCGGCACAACATTTTCAAATAATACGATTGACTGTAATGGAGTTGAGTGCAATACGGAAGATTTAGTCGACGTGGATGATGCTGTTGCCAGCACGCTGACCAACGTCACCATTCAAAATAACATCTTGCAGTGTGAAGGGACTGAATGTGATACCGATTCCGTTTTAGTTACGGATGGAACCGAAAAGATAGAATTCGAAAACGTTCAGGTGCTGGATAATACAACTCAATGTGATGGTGATGAATGTAGCGCCGCAGAAACCGTGGATCTGGGTAATTATGTCATCACAATTACCCATTCTGCCTTTTCTCGGAATACAATCACTTGCTCAGGCGACCGCTGTGAAGGGGATGAGGTCGTAGATTTTGGGACTCATAATGCCAATACAAGCCCCTCAGAAATTTCATTCACAACTATTAGTGATAACACCACCACTTGTACCAGCGCAAATTGCCGGTGCGACACTCCGGGGTTGGACCTTTCGGGGGACGGCAAAATCTACATCAGCAATTCAACCTTTAGCGGCAATTCGACCAGGTGTAATGATGATGTATTTGCAAATCTGAGCGCCGGTGGGGGAATTAAAGTTGGATCTGATGACAATATCGAATTGAAATTGATCAATAGTACGGTTTCGGGCAACAGCACCAATGGCGATGGGGCCGGAATTCTGTTCTGGAACCATGCAACTTCATCAATTATCAATTCTACGATCGTATACAATACGGCCGATTTGGATAACGACGGCGATGGCGAAGGCGGTGGCATATTCTATGCGCCACCTTCCACGGGTACGTTGGAAATCCAGAACACGCTTATTGCCAATAACGTCGATCCTACCAGCGATCCGGATTGCTTTGGTACCTTGACTTCGCGAGGACACAACCTGATCGAAACCGTTTCTGCCAATTGCTCAATCGTAGGGACGACCACTGGGAATATTGCCGGGGAGGACCCGGACATCAATGCGCTTGGCAGCAACGGCGGGGTTACGCAAACACATGCCTTGCGCGACAACAGCCCTGCCATCAATGCCGGAGACAGTGCCCTGGCCGTAGATGCCAATGGGGCTCTCCTGGTTTTTGACCAGCGCGGCACAGGATTTGAGCGTACACACAATGGGGTAATCGATATTGGCGCATATGAATACATCCCAGGCAAGGCTGATGATCCGCTGGATGAGGTCGAGGATTTGCCAGGCACCGGAATCCCTCCTGGCGTGTTGTCCGCAAATGAGGGTCTACCTGCCTCTATGGCATACACTGCTTTGGACGAAATAAGACTGGTGGTGCCCAAATTGAAGCTTGATCTGCCTGTTGTGGGTGTGCCTCTGATGAGGAACAGTTGGAATGTAACCTGGCTGGGTGAGCAGGCTGGATACCTGGATGGGACTGCCTTCCCCACCTGGGTGGGCAACACAGCCATCACAGCCCATGTCTGGAACGCCGATAACACACCGGGCCCCTTTGCAAAACTTAAAGACTTACAGCATGGAGATCAATTTAGCCTTCATGCCTTTGGTAAGGTTTATACCTATGAAGTGCGCTCAAATTTCCAGGTTCTTCCCAACAATCTGAGCATTTTCAATTCAAGTGCCTATGACACAGTAACCCTGCTGACCTGCGAATTTTGGGATGCTTCTACAGGCGAATACCTTTATCGGCGGGCGGTACAGGCTGTTCTGATAAGCGTCGAATAAATTTTTATCTCAAATTATGCATTCTTAATGCTGTACCGAAACACATAATTGGGAAATCCTGAAAATCTATCGAGAAAATGCATAAGCGAGAATCAACGCCTTGTTATGCAAAAACAAACCAGTTCATTTTAAAAGTCAACGGTTGAGTCGCGCGACTCAACCGGTTGACTTGTTTGACTCAAGGGGTCTATTTTAAAAATCAACCCCTTGAGTTTGAAAATGAAGTAGTAGGTGATTGGTAAGTGACAACACATACATTCTGACACCCTGAGATGCCACAAGCGATGCATTTATTCAACTCCGAATATGTCTTTCGTTTATACATTAACATTCCAGGAGATAAGATTTCACTGAAATGTCATTGATTTTTTATACCTTATCCTGATCCCTATCTAAACTGATATAATTGCGCCAACAATCACCAATACCTTTTCATATCCCACCGGATCGAAACTTCAACACAGCCGCCGGGGGGATTTTTCAATGTGAGATTCCTTAGGAGAAACGATCATGTATAAGTTCCGAATTTTTGCCCTCCTTTTTGCATTTGCCCTAGTGTTGGTGGCATTTCCAAGCCAAGCAGAGACCCGGGCCAATACGCTTTATTTAGCCATTGAGGAAGAACCAGCGACTTTGGATCCTCAACGCACATCAGATCCGGCCGCGGCGGAAGTATTCGGACGCGTATGTGAAACGCTGGTCTACCAGGGTATAGATTTAGTGGATAAACCCTTGCTGGCAGAAAGCTGGACATTGGCTGAAGATGCCATGTCTATGACCTTCCAGATCCGGGAAAAAGTAACTTTCCATGATGGTACGCCGTTAGATGCTGACGCTGTGAAATCTACATTTGAGCGGGTTCAGCAGCCCGAGAGCGCTGATTCGCCAATTCATGAAGATTTCTTGTATGTGAAGATGGAAACGCCCGATGAATTCACGATCGTGTTTTATTTTGAAGAAGCGAACTATGATTTCTTGACCTCACTGCGCAATGTCTACGCGGCCATCCTTTCACCATCTGCCCTTCAGGCGGACGAAGATGAATTTGCTCGCAGCCCGGTCTGTACAGGCCCTTTCCAAATTCAAGAATGGCAGACCTCGGAATATATCCTGCTCACACGCAATCCTGAGTATGCCTGGTCGCCTGATTATTATCAAAATCAAGGACCGGCCAATATCGAGGCGATTCAATATAATTTCATCCCCGAGCATGAGACCCGTTACCAGGCCTTGTTAGAGGGAGAACTCGATATGCTCAGCCTGGGGTCAGCCGAGGAAATCGAGCAGGTCCAAAACTTGGATGGCCAATTTGATCTTTATGAAAGCTGGGTGGGCGGCATCTCGTATTTGGGATTCAATTACCAAGAGGGGTTTACCAGCGAATTGGCAGTCCGCCAGGCGCTGGCTCATGCAGTGGACAAACAGACCATTATCGATGAAATCTTGCCCACTTTGGCGCAACCCGCATTTGCGCCCTTGCCACCAACAACATTTGGGTTTTCGACCGATTTAAAAGATTTTGAGTATTCTTATGATCCCGAAAAGAGCAAGCAATTGCTGGCCGAAGCTGGCTTTGCCGACAGCGATAATGATGGCCTGTTGGAGCGGGGTGGTCAAACACTGGCGTTAGAACTGCTGACTCCTACCAGCAGCACCTATGAAAAGATTTTTGGCTTGCTTCAGAGCCAGTTGGCAGACATCGGTGTGTCGGTGGAACTGCGCCAGGCCTCGGCCAGTGAAATTGCAGAGATCACACCTACCGGCGATTTTGATTTACTCCTTTATCACTACTTTTGGCCCTATCCCAGCGCCCTGGAACTGTTCTTGAGCTCCGAACGTATCGGTGCCAGCAACCGGGTGGCCTACAGCAACAGCCAAGTGGATGACTTGCTCCAACGGGCTTCCCAACTGCCCAATGATTCTGTTGAAAAAGAAGCATTGCTGATCGAAGCTCAATCGCTTATCTTGCAGGACGCACCCTGGCAGCCCATGTTGGTCCGCAAGGTTGTCACGGCGGTCAACAGTCGG
>CAZVPR010000047.1:0-32070 GCA_964629085.1 uncultured Anaerolineales bacterium | reverse complement strand
CTAACACAATTGAAGGCGTCAGCATCCTGAGTTGCCCGAAAAGATTTCGGGCGTAGCGCGGCTTGCGTCCCTTCGGGGCGGGTGCGAATCTCACTATCACCCCTCGTACCCTTCGACGGGCTCAGGACGGCGCTCGGGATGCTGTCCTGTCACCACGAAATACACCGCTCCCAGAATCTCTACCAGGTAACGAAGGAGAAGAAAACGCTAATTCAAGAATATCTTTGCCCGACTGGCCGCCCGGCTGGCATCTGGCGAAAATCCGTCGGCGCCAATCTCTTCGGCGAAATCCGCTGTGATTGGGGCACCACCGATCAGCACTTTGACACGATCACGCAGACACGTTTCTTCCAGCGCTTTTATGGTCGCATCCATGGAGGGCATCGTGGTTGTCAGCAAGGCAGACAGGCCGACAACTTTTGGCCGGTGCATTTTAACGTCTTCTACAAATGCCTCCGGAGAGACATCCGTGCCCAGATCGACCACAACAGAACCGGCACCTTCCATCATCATGGCAACCAAGTTCTTACCGATATCATGCTAGTCACCCTGGACGGTGCCGCTGACGACTGTCCCCGCCGGCTGGATATCCGCTTCAAGCAACTTTGGGCGGAATATTGTTAATCCAGCCTGCATGGCCGCGATCATGCCTTCGTTCAGGATCACCTCTGGGGCCAGGCCGGCATCCACAGCCTGCTGAACGCCAGTCGTGACTCCGTTTTGATCCCCGGACATGATGTTTTGATAAATCGTTGTTAGATTTTCGTTCATGGTTTGCTCCTGATATAAGATTGGTACCCTTCTACTTCTTATAGAATTAATTCGAGATCTAGCCATACACACAATTCTGGGCTTCATCTACAAAAGCCTCCAGCAATTCCAGATCCGCTTCAAAAAAGTGGTCGGAAGGCGAAAGGATATATCCGCCACCCTCTCCCGCCATTTCAAAACAGCGCCGCACTTCGGCTCTTGTCTCTTCGGGCGGGCAACCCACAAAGAAGTGGAACTGATCGAATCCCCCGATCATACACACCCGCTCACCGATGCGCCGTTTGGCTTCAGCCAGATCCACATCGGCGCCCATAGCCGGAGGGGTGAAGGTTTCCATGGCATCCACACCCAGATCGGCGATATCCTCCAAAATAGGCATCATGCCCCCGCAAGTGTGGTAGACGATGCGCTGGCCTGCCTCGTGGGCTACGGCAACCAGCTCGCTATCGTAGGGTGCCACAAACTTGTGAAAGATCTTGGGAGAGATGACCGTCGTCGAGGCATCTCCACCCCCCAATTCCAATATATCGTAGCGGGCGCCTCTCAAAGAGCGGATATAGTCCAGCTTGCGCCGCTGGAGAATGCCTAACAATTCATGCACCCAGCCCGGATCATCGAAGGTTTCCATGATCAGGCGCTCGATGCCCACTAAACAGGCTGCATCTTGCCAGCAACCCGGCTGCCCAAAGAGATCAAAACCCGGAATATGGCTGCGGACCAGGCCACGCTGGCTGAAATCTTCTGAAGCCTGATTGACGGCTTCCACATCGCAAAAAAGCGCGGGGAGATATTTCCCCAACAAATCAATGTCTGATTTTCTTTTGATCAGGTGATCCTTGACCCAAAGGGTATGCTCGTTCCCTTGCAGGATCATACTGAGCGCGCCCTCTGGGGTGGTGATGGTGAAACGCTTGGTCGTGTATTCACGCTCAGGCAAATCTTCGATGGCGATCAGCCACTCATCATTGGTCACGTAATTCGGCATCTGCCAATCGTTTGACAGATTGCCAGAATTGACTTGCGATTTCCCTGGGACCGTTCTCAATGGCAAGATCCAGCGGATAGCATCCATGCCAAAGCGGTCGAAAAAATCCTGCCCTGCCATGCCATCCATATAGGTATCCAGAAACGATTTCATCAAATGGTGGGTGGTCACGGGCAATCGATCGGGAGTGCCGCCATCTAAGGCCGTCAGCATACGTTGTTTTGAGGTCAACATATATTCTCCTAATACCACTTGTGCTCATGATAAGCATCCAGGGCATAGCGATAACTATCGTAATTAACCATGGGCGAGATCGAATGATCGGAAGCAAACACAAATCGAGCACCGCAGGCTTTAAGCCCCTCCATGAATTCTGCGACCGCTTTCTGGATCGTGTCTTTGTCGTTGGTCTCAAAGATACGCGCATCGAAACCACCAATGAATGCGAATTGATCACCATATTGTTCAGCAAACCGAAAGATATCATTGTCGACAGCTTTGGCCTCAACGGGATTGAAAGCATCGATCCCCAGGTCTGCAAGCATTGGCAAAACTTTGGAAACAGCACCATCACAATGAAACAGAACCAACACCCCCTCAGATTGATAAAAGTCGATCAATTCTTGATAAAAAGGGAAGATCAATTGTTCATAAATTTTCGGTGAAGCGAATGTGTTGGTTTTGTATGCCAGGTCCTCGCAGATGTAGATGCCGTCCAACTTGCCGATCGTTTCGAAGAAGTAGGTGTAATGCGTGATATAGAAATCCGTGTACACCCGGCAGAAATCGCGCACCCAGCCGGGATCATCGAGCAGCGTGGTGTAGAGGGTCAGGTCGCCCATGCAGAAACGCATCCATTCCCAGACAAAGCCGTGGTTGTGGGCGCTGAATTTTTTGTACTGCTCTATCTCTCGCAGGCGCGGCTCAAGCTCACGGGTATCGATGCGTCGAGGATCAAGCGCCAACAAATGCCGCCGGTACTCCTGCTCCCATATTTCCCGAGTGGTCATGCGAAAATCGACATGTTCTGGTGTGCCAGATTTCTTTTTCCAATATTTCATCACACCCCCGGCCCCGTTGCGAACCATCTCCCATTCATCGGTTTCCTCGAGGATCTGCTTATAACCGACGAGGGGCTCGAATTCGATCAGGAAATCCATCTCACCCATATCGAAATCGAAATGCCGGTAGGGGGGGATCGGCTCCTCGTAATCTCCGGGCTGAGTGGTGTCTACCCAGCGCCCATCTGAAGCGCGCCAGTGTTTTTGACCGAGATCCTTTTGAACCTTGCGAGTGGGATAGCCTTGCTGCACCCAGGCAGAAAGGGTTTCATTCCAAAACGTCTCCCGTAGGGGCACTCGGTCGATGCGTTGGCCGGTGAGTACGTTCTTGACAAGCTGATGGGATGAAGTCTCCATCCTAGTACAAAGCCTCCCAAGATTTGAATACTTGCTCGACATTGGTTGGATTATCGCCAACCGCAAAGGAGCCCTGAGCAATCACGCCGCCATCTCGATAGAATAAATTCTTGAACTGCCGCACGGTTTGATCGATTTGAGCGGGCGTGCCGAAGGTCATCAAATTTTGGCGGTCGAGCTCACCCCAAAAGGTGATCTTTCCAGCATATTGATCTGCCAGCATCTCTGTATCCATAATGAAAAGCTGGGAGTTGATGGCATCCAATCCAATTTCAATCAGGTCGGGATAAATTTGCTCGATATTGCCATCGGAATGCATGAAGGCATATTTGCCGTGGCTGTGGGCAATGTCAATATATTCTTTATACAGCGGTTTGAAAACCTCCCGCCAGGTTTTCGGCGAGATCAGCAGATTGTTCTGCGCACCCCAATCATCCTGAAAGAAAAGCGCATCGACATCTGTTTGGGCCCAAATCTCCATATCGCGCAGGAAAAACTGATGAATGGTATCCAGGAGTTCGAATAATTCGGGCGGTTTGAATGCCAGGTCCAAAAAGACATTTTCAGAACCGCGCAAATATTGCAGGCGTTCGAAAGGCCGGGTGTAGGTGATCGATAGGGTGAACTTGCCCGTTTCCCGGCAATAGGCGTTGATCTGATCTACATCGACGGAAAGAACGTTTTCAGGCACCCGCACCTTATCCAGGTCATCCCAGGTCTGGATGAGGGGATTCTTGACCTCGCCGACGACGCCGCTTTGTTTGTTCTCCCATTCGCAACCCCATTCATCGATATACGTACCAATGGCATGCGGGTCGCCTTGAGTTTCTAGTGCTTTACTCAACAATTGGGGCGCCCATTCGATATCATCGGGGTAGGTAGAGGTGATACGTTCAAAATCTTCGGGATAGTTCTCCTGCGCCCAGGGCAGCGTCCAGATTTGACGTGGAATTCTGGAGGGATTTTGAAATTCGAGGGTCTGTCTGACCAATTCGCGTGAGGCGGTCATAGGGTTTCCTTTTTGTGTTTACCAGGCGTAGGCCTCTGGCGCTTCTCCGCCGGGGCCGGGCCAAATCTCATCTAATTTTGTGAGAATGTGTTCATCGAGTTGGATATCCAAAGCCCGCAGACTGCCCGTCATTTGCTCAACCGTTCGCGGACCAATGATGGGGGCTGTGACAACCGGGTTCTGCAACTGCCAGGCCAGGGCCACATCGGCCGGTTTTTCGCCAAGCTGACGGCAGAGTGCTTCATAGGCCTCAAGCTGATCGTGATGCTGCTCGATGGCCGCACTCATCTGGGACCTGCGCCCAACCCCAGGTTTGTCGAGAACACCCGCCAACAACCCGCCGGCCAGCGGACTCCAGGGCACCAGGCCTAAACCGTATTCGCGGCAGGCGGGGATAACTTCCAATTCAATGGTGCGATTATTGAGGTTGTACACGCTTTGCTCGCAAACCGGGCCCAGGAAATTGCGTGCCAGGGATTTTTCGCAAAGCTGGGCGATCTGCCAGGCCGCAAAATTACTGGTGGCGATATAGAGCACTTTGCCTTGCTGAACGAGAAGTTCAAGGGCCTGTAAGATTTCTTCCCAAAGGGTGTACTGCTGGCGATGGGGTGGGCGATACAAGTCGCGCTCTGGCAGGTTGAAGTTCTGTTTGCCCGCTGGCGTGGCCTCACCGCAATCCATATGATGCATGAAGTAGACATCGATGCGGTCGGTTTGTAGTCTCATCAAGCTGTCTTCACAGGCCTGGCGGATATGGTAGGCCGATAGACCGCGCTGATTGACGCCATCTCCCATGGGGCAGTGGACTTTGGTGGTCAGCACGATTTCATCCCTGCGAGCCGGGCGCTCTGTTAACCAATTGCCGATGATCTCTTCGCTTAAGCCCCGTTTTTTGGGGATGCCATAGACATTGGCGCAATCGAAAAAATTGATCCCCGACTCGAAAGCTTCATCCATGATCGTAAAGCTATCTTCTTCAGAAGTTGGGGCGCCGAAATTCATCGTCCCCAGGCAAAGCCTGCTGACCACCACACCTGTGCGTCCTAAATGCGCATACTGCATAATTACTCCCTTCTAGTTCTCGGGCAAGTCAAGCGGATAGCGCCCATACTTTTTTGCGGCCTCGAACATGGCGATGATATTTTCGATCTTCTGGCTGTTATTCAGGCTGTGATCGGAAGCCAGAATATAGCCTCCGCCCGGCGCAGCATCACGCAAGCATTGGATAACCTGCTTTTCCACTTCTTCAACCGTGCCTTCCCTGAGAACCTGTTTGTTATTGACATTCCCTATCGGGCAAATTTTGTGGCCGTATTTCTGTTTGACAATCCCCAAATCCATGTCTGCCGAGCGCTCAATGGGGTGATAGGCGTTGATGCCGGTCGCCACCAAATCGTCCAGTAAAGTCCAGATGCGGCCATCGTTGTGCATGATAACGGGCAGGCCCAGTTTTCGGTATGCCCGGACTACTTTGGCAAAATAAGGCAGCACAAATTCTCTGAAATGCTTCATGGATACCAACGGGGCGTTGTTGGCGCCCATATCATCCGCAACCAGCAAAACGTCTACACCGATCTCTGCCATTTGTCGCCCGACGGCAATATCCCATTCAGCCACCGCATCGAGGATTTCATGCGCCAGAGCCGGATCATCGTAGAACATCAGCGAGAGCGTATCCAGGCCGGTGATCCAGGCGCTGTGCGAATACGGGCCGCTGACGCTGCCAATGATCGCCAGTTGATTCCCGCCCATTTCGACCGCCGTCTTGACCGGCTCCATGCGGCCCTTGGCGTAGGGATCGGGCATGGAGTAGTTTTTCCAATCGGCACGGTTTTCGACGGGATGTTGTATCGGTCCTCCTGTCGGCCAGGATATAGATGGGTCAATCTTTTGAGCGGTGCCCCATTCGCCGATGACGACGTTTGGTGTGGGTTCAACAACCTCGAAGGTTTCTGCTGCCCCCGCGGCGATGTGGACTCCATCCAGCCCAAGAGCATTCGTAAGCGCAATGGCGTCATCGGAGTTATAGGCTTCGGGTCTATGCCCCAGGACGTGCTCGTATAAATTTTGACTAAATAAAAAATCAAACAGCGGTACACGGTCGGGCTGCTGGCCGGCTAGGGCAGTCAGGAAACGTTGTTTGGATGTATAGGTATCGTTCATAAAGTTACTCACAAATGCTCTTATTATTGGATGATAGGCATTTCGCAAAATTTCTCAGATTTCATCCTGAGCTCCACGACAGGCCGCACCCTTCGATACAGCCTCCGGCTTACTCAGGATGCTGGATTGAAAAATTTCGGAAATGAGCAAATCAATTTGAAATTTCGACGATAAATGATCCTCACATCAACTCCAGACATACGTTTGAGCCGTTTCATATATGGCAAGGATATTCTCGAGCGGCGTATTGGATTGGATATTGTGACAAGGCGCGAGGATGAAGCCGGTCTGATCGGATGCCAGGGTGTCGATGAGGTATTCAGTTTCCACTCGGACTTCCTCTGGTGTACCAAATGGCAGGGTATGCTGATTATCAACGCCACCGTGGAAGCAGATTTGAGCGCCGAACTCAGCTTTCAGGCCGGCCAGGTCCCAATCCCCACAGCGCCACTGCAGGGGGTTAAGAATATCAATGCCCATTTCAACGAACGTGGGTAAGAGGGGCCGCATATCGCCGTCATCATGGTGGAAAACATGGATATCGAAAGACTTCGCCAGGTCAATTGCTCGCTGTGTGGGGGCGCGGTAGAACGTCTCAAAGACATCCGGGCTGGTGAGCAAACCTTCCTGGGCACCCCAATCGTCAGTGACCTGGGTGATATCGATCCATTTCGCCGCAGCCTCGAAGCAGCGACGATGATATTCGGTAAAAAAGTCGGAGAGGCGCGCCAACAGATAATGTGTGAAGTCCGGCTTGAGCAGCGGATCCAAGAGAGAATTTTCCAGACCACGCAGCATATTGTGATACCAGAATATGGCCGTATACCCTACCTGAATGGCGCGCTCAAATTCGGCAAGTTGTTGACATTCCTTACCCAAAGCATCGTAATCAAACCAATCCGGGTCGGGCCAGGGGAAGGCTTCCAGGTCTTCGATAGTTTTTGCTTCGGCAAGCGGATAATGACTCTGTTCCCAGTAAAAGCCGCCCTCGTAAGGCTGCTTTTTGAAGTGCATGCCCCAGATCTGGTTCTTGTACCAGAAATCGCCGTCAACCTCTTCAGGCAGTGGCGGTCCAATATAGGGTGGCGAAGGGGTCAGAAAACCATCAATCCCCAAACGGTCGTACATCTCAACTTTGTCCTCACAACCCAAATGTAGAAGAAGTTTCTCGATCGCCTCGTCCGTCCCCCAAAAATCGGTCGGTATGCGATCGAGAGGTTTGTGTTGGATAGCGGCTAGAATTCGCTCTCGATGTGTAAGGGTCATAATCACCTCATGGTCAATCGAAATGGAATACTTCTTCCATATCACCTTCAATCGTATCGTTCAACGCTACCATCGATTTCATGATCGCCCACCATACCTGCGTTATGGGGTCGGCCTCCATTTTTGCCATATCGGCCTGATAATCATGCCCTACATATTCGTAATAGCTGAACATATAACCGTCTTTGTAATAGATGGAAAAATTACGGATGTTGCATGCCTGGATGGTATCCAGGACTTCGGGCCATACGGCAGCATGGTAGCGGATATATTCATCGACATAATCTAGCTTGATTTTATAGACGGATGCACATCTTTTCATCAATGCCTTCTCCTAATTACCGAAAATCTAAAGCCGCCCGGATCATGGCAAAGTAATTCTCGTCGGGTACATAATCGGCCACTGAATTACCCGTTCCCAGGGCATAGCCGCCGCCCTCAGCCGTTTGAGACAGCAACGCCTTGGCGCGTGCGTAGACTTCCTCTGGGGTGGAACGGCAAATGAAGTCCAGATCGATGCCACCCAGGATGGCAAAATGGTCGTGGTAGCGTGCATAGGCCTGCTCGACGGGCAAGATGGTATCTTCGTAGGAATGCCGCCCATCGATGCCAATCTCGAGCATGTCATCGATAATGCGCTCGAAATGACCACAAGAGTGCAATATCAGCGGCTTGCCGGCCGCATGCACAACATCGGCAATCTGTTTATGCCAGGGGAAAACGTATTCCCGCATGTGGGGAGGCGAAAACATGGTTTGAGTCTTGAAGCCCCAATCATCATTGCTGATGCAAGCCCCAACTGCTGGGTGTACAGCGACTTGCTCGTAAAAATTCACCAGCCGCGAACCAACCTCCTGGAATATTTCCCCAACCAGTTGGGCGTCATCGGCCAGCATAAAGCAAAGTCGCTCGTAACCGACAATCTCAATCGCATTCTCCAGTACACCACCCGGCCCGTTGCACAGGATCTTCATCCCGGCAGGAAGATCTTCGGCCAGCACATCCAAAATCCCATAATCGGCATCTTCAGGATCGGGCCACGGATAGGCTTCGAAGGATTCCCAGTCCGAGATCAACCCACCCGTATTAATGGAAACCGAGTGTTTTTCATAGACTCTGTCCGATGGGAATTCGAAATCAGGGACCAGGATGGTGGCATAGTCATAGCCCAGCCGGAGGAAGGCTTTGATGACCTGCCTTTGGGCAGCGTAGGGCGCTTTGGCCTCGACATCGGAGAGGGGTGCCAAGCGTTGATATAACACATCGTTAAGGAAAAACTCGAATAGTGTCGGACGGCCTGGCACTTCCTTGCGTAGAACAGCTAACAGGTTCTCAAAATCGGGCTTGCTGTTGTTTTTAGGGATTTGGTTCCAGTCCATGGGAAATTTTAACTCCAGACAAATAGGGATTTTGCTAAACCGTGGTGATTTCGTTGAGAAACCCCTCGACTTCAAGTGGTGAGAGCGGATCAACAATGATGAAAGTGAAGCCCTTGCCGCCAAGTTCTTTGGCTATAGTCAGGGCTCCTTGAGGGGTGACAAAAAGCTGACACAATTTCCCGGCATCCCGAATGCGCTTCAAAAGGGGCAGCCATTCTTCGGAGGGCGGCGCGCCGTCACCCGGAACCCATTGCACTCCGTTCAGATTTTCCATAGCCAGCAGCATGTCCACGTGAGGAATCTGTCCTTTCCCATCCATATGGTAGAAGCTGTAATCCAGGTGATTGCAAATTGTTTCCAGGTCTGGCAGCACGAAACGCTCGAACATATCCGGCGAGATCATGTATGAGAAATCCGATTGAAGCATATAGGTCCTGCCCGGACTCCACATGGCGGCCCAGGGCGAACTTCCAACGTTGGCCGTCCTGGTGATCTCGTAGAGGGCATCAAAATATCTCAGCCAAAGCTGGGTGATCTCAGCCAGCAATCGATCCACCACCTCGGGGGAATCAATGAGATCGATGAGCAAGTTTTGCGTGCCGCGCAGGGAAGCCAGGATATCCAGATTGCCACCAATATCTGAGATAGCGACTTGAACTTGTTCCCCCCAGCGGTCAACGCCTGCTTGAGTGATCGCTTGTACCCAACGCCACCAATAATTGTCAGCATCATATTCCAAACGGATATCTTCTAACTTTTGGCTTTTCGGCGATTCAAACCAAACTGTGTTTTCATCCACCTGAACAGAGGCACCCAAGAAAGCCGCGATGATACCCGCCCCAAAGTTTGGCCACCAGCGCGGCCAGAAATCGCCGTAAAAGGTCGTTTTTTCCAGTGTATCTTGTGATTGATCGAGCACATCGTCAATTGGAAAACAATCTTGTTCTAGGCTCCAACCGCCGAATTGTGGCACGAAGGCTGAATACTGCGGCTTGTAAATATCCAACACGACCATGGGACGCTCAAGTTCGTGGTTCCACCAGGCTGTCCAGTCTTGCCGGATACGTTCCCAATCGTGGGATGTGAATTGAAGATTGATACCCATTATAAAATATAGCCCGTCAGTGCCGTCTTAGCGAACATATTTCCTCAAACGATCCAGGATTTCCCGATATTCCTTGATGTGCTCTTTTTCATAGACACCGGCCTCGCCAATGCCAACGTAGAGGATGAAGCGTCCTTGAGCTAGCTTTTCCATGAGCGGATCCAGCTCATCGACTTCTAAAATATTTGCATCCAATTTGATGGGCACTTTATGAGAAGCTTCGATCATGGCGTCATCAATGAAGTCCAAGACTCTGGGGCCGCTGGGATCCTGAGCGATCTCTTGCAGAGCAAGGTTTTCGATCTCGCTGATCATGGGCGCCTTTTTGTGGCCAATACAATGATGGTGCAAGAAAACGCCGTCAAATTCTGCGGTCAGTTTCTCTATGCTGGGGTTAAAAAACTCACGGCCTAAATCATCCGAGATCAAATCGACCGGGTCGCCGTTGAGCCAGATGGTATCCGCCCCAAAGACCGTGCCCCAACTTCCGCCGGGGGCCGTCCTCAGGATGGGGAATTCTTCTTGAAGGTGTCGACTGATCTGGATGATGCTCTGCGCGCAAAAGTCGAGCAGCGCTTCGACTTCATCGGGATGATCGTAGAAATCATAGAAGAGATCGTTTCCCCTGAGCTCATGGGCAAAATCCATCGGGGCGCGAAACTGCGAAGGGGATACCGTGACCCCTTCCAAATCGTAGGCCGTATCGACCGCTCTCCAGAACTCGCGCAGATTCCTTATCCAGAAGTTGTCCAGGTCGAGTTTCAGGGTATCCAGGTCCTTCCAGTCCTTGATCACCGGCTCCTTGAAGGTGCTATAGCCGTCGTAAAAGACGACATCATCCTCGCCACCTGTCAACATAGCCGTATCGCCACCGGTGCCCCAGGTGACCCAGATATACGGCATCCAGTCATCGCCGATCTCGCTGTGATAGGCGGCAGCCCCTTTGGCAAATTCGACATATTGGATACCCAGATCATAGGCATGTTTTCCAATGAAATCTTTGTCATAGGGCCAGTTGGCATAGGGGAAGGCTTTCGACGGGGTCTGACCTTCAACGATATGGATATATGCCGGATCGGAAGTGCTGTGCGAGCAATATTCTGCAAAGAAGAGCAGATTGCCTTCTTTCTGATTGAAGAATTTGAGCTGTTTTTTGGTGCGAGTTTCTAAGTAGGATTCTATTGCAGGATTCATAATCATCAACCTGTTATCAAAAAGTCTGCGATCAATAAAGCTTATTGCACT
The DNA here is from genome assembly GCA_964629085.1 of uncultured Anaerolineales bacterium. Classification (GTDB taxonomy): domain Bacteria; phylum Chloroflexota; class Anaerolineae; order Anaerolineales; family UBA11858; genus NIOZ-UU35. Next base: position 20,729 of record CAZVPR010000047.1, on the reverse strand, counting down.
GTTTGATTAAATTATGCTATCTCTCCCTCACCCCACCTTTGCTTCGCTCCGGTTTCCCGCCTGTGGCGTCCCAGTGGGAGAGGGGCTAGGGGTGAGGGTAATCTAATTGGTTATGTGTGCAATGTTCAAATTCCAATAACTAGCTTAGCTTTGCATTAAGGTTTCTTGACACGGATTGGCAAGTCCACTTCCCCTCGTAAATATAGGGGGATTTGCGCTAACGGAGCCTCGACCTGTATAGTCTGGCCACCAGCATAGGTCTCATTAGTATGTGCATCACGCCAGGTCTCTCCGACAGGCAGGTAAACGCTCCTGTTGCGCGCGCCCTCATAAACTACAGGGGCCACCAGCAAATCAGGCCCAAACATGAATTGGTCTTCTATCGTCCAGGAATCTTCATCCTCAGGAAAATCATAAAATAACGGGCGCATGGGAGGGGTGCCTTTCTCGTGAGCTGCCTGCATTAGTCCCATAATGTAGGGCTTCAAACGCTCGCGCAAGAATAGTAATTTCTGTATGACTTGGTAGGCTTCATCACCAAACGACCAGACTTCATTTGGCCCGCCGCTTTCCCAGTATCGTTCCAGGTTGGCTGGTAATCGAAATCCATGCAAACGGAAAAGCGGGCAGAAGACGCCATATTGGAACCAGCGCACAATCAATTCGCGAAAATAGGGTGATTCCGGATCGCCGCCATGGAAACCGCCGATATCCGTCGTCCACCAGGGAATGCCGCTCAATCCGATATTCAAGCCCGCCCGTACTTGGGCCTGTAAAGCTTCGAAGGTCGACGGGATATCGCCAGACCAAACGGCGGCGCCATATTTCTGGCTGCCTACCCAGGCCGAACGGCAGAGTGAGACAATTTCCTCCTCTCCTTCAGCTCGCATCCCATCATAGAATGCCTGAGCCTGCATCTTGGGATAAATGTTGGTCACGGCCTGTCCATTGCCCAGGTGATAGCGTAGATTTTCTGGATCGGTGGGGTACATCTCCGGTTCGCAGGCATCCAGCCAAAAGACCTTGATCCCGTGCTTGTAATATCCCTGACGTATCTGATCCCAATGGAAAGCGCGCGCCTCGGGATTGGTGGCATCATAGAAATACATCGGGGCCGGTAACCCGGGCGCGTTGGTGTCGGTCAGAATCCAATGACAGGGCGCGCCTTTGTTGGTGCGAATCAGCATACCCTGCGCATTCATTTCTGCAAAATTCTGGCTGGCCCCATTGACCGTCGGCCACACAGAAACCATCAATTTGATGCCCATCTCTTCGAGCTGGCGAACCATCCCCTCCGGATCGGGCCACAACTGTGGATCAAACTGCCAATCGCCTTGGTGAGTCCAGTGGAAATAATCTGCCACGATGACCGAGATGGGCAGCCCGCGCTGTTTGTATTCTTTGGCGACCTCGAGCAGTTCAGCCTGGGATTCATAGCGCAGTTTGCACTGCCAAAAACCGGCTGCCCACTCCGGGAGCAGAGGCGCATGACCGGTGGCATCCACATAGGTTTCAGTGATCTCTGCCGGGTTTTCGCCCACCGTAACCCAATAATCCATCTGCTGAGTCGCGTCAGCGATCCAGCGTGTGCCGTTGTATCCCAACTCCACCCTTCCTACGGCAGGGTTATTCCACAGAAAACCATATCCCCGGCTGGACATTAAGAATGGAATACAGACTTCACTGTTTAGCTGCAGCATATCCACAACACAACCTTTTTGGTTGAGTTTTCCATGCTTATGTTGGCCTAAACCATAGAAACGCTCATCATCAAAGGATTTGAATCGAATCTGGGCACGAGCAAGATCACCACCGATAGACTTCAGTCGTCGCTCTGCTTGGGGGAATTTTTGGCTCATCTCGATTAACAATTCTTTCCCCGTTTGCGCGTGATAAAAACTCACGGCGCCCAAATCCGAAACCTGAGCCATGATCCTGCCATTGCAGATCATCGCAGCAGCATCCTTGATGGTTATATCCGCTTTCAAAGGGGTTGGTTCTAATAATCCATGGGGAAGATCATCATGGATTCGGGCGTTGATGGTTGATCGCACACGCAAGCTGTTGTGACCCCAGGGTTCGAGCTGGATGATTTCATCTTCATATTGCCAAATTAATCGATCGTTTTCCTGACGAAATGTAGTCATACAATGCTCCGAAATGATTCTCAGAATGAAACAAGTTTTGGTAAATCAACTACGCAATTGTTTTGGCGAGCTTCTTCGGCGGCAAACACCATGCGATGGGTCTCTAAACTCTCCTGCGGGCCTGAAAGGATTAGCGCAGGATCATGATTGGCGACTGCGGCCACAAAACTTTCCATCAAGTTGTGATCGCCGCCGCCATGATGTTCCATCAACGATTGGTCATCGGCTGAGATATCATATTCATGGAACTGCTCGGTGAGAAAGTCATAATGTTTGATGGTCGAGCCATCCCCATAGAGTTGACCTAACGAACCGAATAGCTTGGTTTTACGCTCTTCCCAGGGCGTAAAGGCGGCCATGGTGAAGGTGGCTGTTTGCCCGCCTGCGAAATCCAAATTCACGACCTGGTGGTCGACCACATCGTTATCGCAGGCGTATACACACCGGCCGTAAGGCCCATCTTGCAAGGCCTGTATGATTCCTTCTGGTGACAGATCCGGGCTGAGCACGTTTGCCAGCCAATCGGATAGACCCTGCTCTAGAAGTTGAGGATAGATCCTTTTCGCTGAATAGGGACAGGTTGGCTCAACATCACAGTTCAGGCAGCGATCGTCTGCAGTTGGGGGTTGATTCTCTCTTTTGAAGTGCTGCAAGCTTCCAAAGGATGAAACCTGCTCACAGGGAGCGCCAACTATATAGCTCAGCCAATCGATATCATGGCATGACTTGGCCAACAAAATTGGCGCGGATTCGGACTCCTTGCGCCAATTGCCGCGCACAAAGGAGTGGGCGAAATGCCAGTAGCCGACCGGTTCGAGATGTTGAACGCTGATCACATCCCCGATCAGGCCCGAATCAACCAGTTCTTTGAATTTGCGGGTGTAGTTGGTATAGCGCATCACATGGCAAACCCCAAACAGGATATCTGCTTCTTTAACCGCTTCCACAATCCGCTGACAGGCTTGTGGGGTGGGGGCCATGGGTTTTTCCAGCAGCATGTGGTAGCCCTTCTCGGCCAAAGCGATGGCGGGAGCTTCATGCAATGTGTCCTGGGTAGCGATGATCACGGCATCGGCGAAACGCTCGCGAGCTGCCAGGGCTTTCCAATCATCGAAGATATTTTCGTCCGGAATCTGATGTGTCTTGACCATGCGCTGGCGGAAGTACTGACGCGGCTCGGCCACTCCGACGATCTTTGCCCGATCCGGATTCAGGAGGGCATATTTGGCGTATTCGCTGCCCCGGTCGCCAGCACCCACAATAATGATTTCAACGGGTTTCGACATGTCTTGCCCTTTCTTCACGAAAAGCTTGGATCAATGATTTTTCCACAACCTGTCCCCCCACGCGGCATGGAATTGGGAAAGTCGGGGTTTAGGTTAAGTTTGCGTTCGTTGACCAACGCTGGGAGGTCCTCATGAGGCATATAGGAGCCAGCCTTGTCCTGGTCGGAGATGTAGATTTCATTTATCTGTAATCCTCTCACCACAGGATTGGCATTGGGATTGAAGACTTCGACCCATTCCTTATCCACATCGCCTTCAAGAGTCGGGCGCCAACAACTGCCCGATTCGTCTGTTGGGGTTCTATGCCAGGTCAATGATTTTGGGCCCACTGACACCAAATAAGGCGCCATATCACTCTTTCCAGGGGTGTAATTGAAACGAACATCCCTGATCGAGATACCATCGATATCGTTGCAAATATCAAAAACGCTATTTGAAAATGAGTCGTAATACTCAGATATCGAGATGCCATCTACCTCGATATCTGAGAAGAAGAGATCAGCCATTTTTCCTATCGGGTCTGCATAATCCCCCTCGGGGTTACCAAGATTCGGCTGGTCGTACATCTTGAAGGTGTGGATGCCGCGAATATCGCGAAAGATTACCCGGCGAATATCACAATCTAGAGTCTCTTTATTAGAAAATACCTTTGTGCCAGGTAAAAGTCTCATTTCAGACCATTCATAGCCAGGTTGCATCTCGATATCTTCAACCAATACATCGGTGATCGGCCCAAAAGTAAGGCTGGCGCTGGCCCAATCCCAGGCATTTAGCGCCACGGCATCGTCCGTAGTTTTGCCATGAATGTGGCGAATAATGCCTCTCTCCGAGGGCCCTTCAATATGAATACCATCTGCGGTTTCATCGAAAGTGATATTTTCAATAATATACTCAACGGCATTGCCAAGCTGTACGGCAAAAGCAGAGCAATCGCGGAAAACAGCGTTTCTCACAGCAACGCGTGAAACATTGTGAAGTATGAATGTGCTCATTGAACCGGGCATGGTGCCCTTCTGATCATATTCGCCACCGCGCCCGCGCCCTTCGTTCATCTGATCATTCCAAATGCCCCCCTGAATGAGAATATCTTCATCAGCCCCCGCACACATCTGAATAGAACTGTCCTTTGAAAGCACTATCTGTGAATTGCGCACCATACAGGTTCCCACCGCGCCAACTTTCAAGCGGATCTCGGTCTCTGGATGCACGATGAGATGATTGCCGCTGCCCAGTACAATCGGGCGATCGATATATATGGGCAGGTCCATTTTAGGGATGTACACCGCACCATTTACTGCCAGACAGCGCTCAATGGCATCCGACCATATTTCCCCACTGACATCATGGATATCGTCTATGGATCTGGCATCCGCATTCCATTCTTGCTGCCATACGGCTTCACGCACCATATTCGCATAATCCGTAACAGACTTGATTTCCCCATCCTGATCGAAATTTACGCGTTCTTCAATCGTTAGCAGCTCTCGATAAAGGGCATCTTCATTCATCTCGTGATCCTTTTACATCCACCAAAATGGCAATAACATACTAGGCAAATAGAGTATGCGGTAGCTAAACCAACAAAAAACACAATGTTGGCTGGAGTTTTAATCAGCTATTTGAATGATAAGGGGTCTGGTTGTCTATCAGCCTTTGAGTGAACCTGCCGTCAATCCTGCGATAAACTCCTTTTGTAGTGCGAAGAAAAACGCCAGCATCGGCAATGCGGATAGGAACATCAGGGAAAATATCTGACCATAGTCAGACGTATACGTGCCCACAGCTGTATAGATACCAGTGGTAATCGTAACGCCCTGGGCAGGTCCCACAATGATCAGGGGCATCAAAAATTCGTTCCAGGTCCAAAGGCTCAGGTAAATTACAACAGTGGCCGTCGCGGGACGCATTAGGGGAAAGATGATCCGCCAGAAAAGGGTGAATTGGCTGGCGCCATCTAGCATCGCCGATTCATCCAACTCTACCGGGATGTTTTTGACAAATCCCGAATAGACAAATACTGCAAAGGACAATAATCCGCCTCCGGCAAGGTACCAGATCAAACCCTGAAAGGTTCCCATCAAGCCCATGAATTTGAGCAACCGCGTCACAGGAATCAATGTAACCTGAGGGGGGATCAACATTCCGGCAACAAATAAAAATAACAATAGACGTGACAGTCGAGTATCATTGCGGGCAATGTAAAAACCGATAGTAGAGGAGAAGAAAACCAGCAAGATGACCGCTGAAGTTGTAATCAGGAAGCTGTTTTTCAACCCTTCAAACAGCAAGTTGTCGGGACGGTTGATTACCGTAATCAGGTTGTCCCAGATAAATGGGTCTGGCAAGGCAATCGGATGATATCGAATTTGATCCAGGGTTTTGAAGACATTTACCAAAGCCAGGTATAAAGGCATGGCAAAAACAGCCGTAATCAAACCAGCAAATAATCGAAAAATAAGGCCTCGTTTTTTATTCATTAGTATTCAACCTCCCGCTTCTTCAAGAAACTAACTACAAAACTGGAGATTGTGGCGATGATGATAAATAACACGACCGCCATCGCAGAGGCGTACCCGGTACGGTTATTGGTAAACCCAATCCTGACGATGTAATAAGAGAGGGTTTCGGTCGCACCTCCCGGACCGCCAGTTGTCAGCACCGCCACTTGATCAAAGATTTTGAAGGCGATGATCAACATCAATACCATGTTGATCGTCACGCCAGGAGCAATTAAAGGCCAGGTGATATGCCAGAATTGCTGCCAACGGTTGGCACCATCGATCTGCGCCGCTTCCATCAAATCATTAGGAATGCCCTGCAAAGAGGCCAGATAAATCACGGCGCTAAAACCGATCAACTGCCAGGTGACCACCAAGCCCACCGAGAATAACGCCATATCCGGCAACCCCAGCCAGTGAATGGGCTTTTCGATCAAGCCGATCTGTTCGAGAATCGTATTCAGCAGACCGCGGTCGGTAAGGATGATCTTCCATATGAAGCTCACGATCACTGCGCTCAACACTTGAGGAATGAAAAACAACGTCCGCAGCATGCTATGGAAACGATCATTGAAATTCAACATCATGGCTACAAGCAAGCCCAGGATATTGACAGATACTGTAATCGCGACGCTCAACTTGAAGGTAATGACCAAAGATCGTTTAAAGGCAAAATCATTGAATAGCTTGACGTAGTTTTCGAATCCCACAAAATCCGAAGCGGGATACAGTAAATTAAGGTTAGTAAGACTGTAATAGAAAGCCAGGAACAAGGGCATGATGCTCATCAGAGCATATAATGCGATACCGCTCCACACGATCAGGCGCAGAAATTCGATCCGGCTCAACCGTCTGTACCACGAAAAGCGCATGCCCAGTTCTTGGAAGTTCGTTGTTTCTCTAATGGTCATAATCCGTTTCTTTCACGACATTCGACTCTAAGGAAAGCGGCGGTTTTTTACAGGAACCGCCAAAACCTGACAAGTATAGATCACCTGAGGAGTAAAGTAGGTTTCCCTATTATTGTTCTAACGCTGCGGCGGCTTCCTCCCACAGTTGATCGAGGCGCTCCATTTCTTGGGTCACATCGGCACCCAGGAAGATATTCTGGATAGCGGAGTAGATTTCAGCTTTCATACCCGCGATGACATCGTCATCGTTGTTGGACCAGGAGAAGGTGCTTACTTTGGCAGCATCTTCGTTGGTGACATACCCGTCGTAAGCTTCGATATACAGGTCGCTAACGACAACGCCGTAATCCGTTTGCCAATCTTCCATAGTAATGCCTTTGAGCATCGGGAAGAGGGCATCCAATTCAATATTGGTTTTCAAAGCATTTGGATTGGAAGCAAAGGCTTCGGCGAACATCTTCAGTTCTTCAGGATGCTCGGAAAGAGCACTCATACGAGTTCCACCACCAACATAGATAGGAACGTAGATATCACCATCATCTTGCGGCAGCAGGAATACGCCGGTATTCTCACTGACCTCAGGTTCCATGTAGCCAATAAACCAACTGCCCTGGAAATACATGGCGGCTTCGCCATCATAGAAGGCCTGGTTGGCGGTAGCAAAATCGGTGCCCAGGCCGCCTTCATCAATCAGACCGGCATTTACCAAATCCTGGAATTTCTGGAAAGCGGCGACAACATTCTCGTCACTGAAGCTGACTTCGCCAGCTTTGCGCTTGATCATCCAATCGGGATCATCACCAAAGACATCGGCAGAGAAAAGGGCTACCACGGGGAAAGAGCCACACCACGGTTCAGCACCACACATCAAGATGGGCGTATGCCCGGCATCTTTGATGGCCTGAGAAACGGCAACAAATTCATCATAGGTGGTAGGAATTTCTACGCCAACTTCTTCAAAGATCGCTTTGTTGTAGAAAATGAAAGGAATAATCTGGGCACCATTCGGTGGGTGGTAGGAAACGCCATCTGTCATGGCACCATCGGGAACGATGTAGTTTTCCTGCAGGAAGTCTTCACCAAATGGGGTCAACAGTCCAGCTTGAGCAAAGTCTGAGATGGTCACCGCCATGAGCATGTCGGGGAATTGACCGGTAGCTTGCAACTGCTTGGCGAAAGCATCTCGGTCCAGACTGGGGGATGTGATCTTTTCCACTGAAATGTAGTCGGGGACCAATTCGAGGGCGGTCGCGATGGCGTTATCCCAGTATTCAGCGGTTAACGCGGGAGATTCGAAGACCATGATGGTCAGGGTTACGGGTTCGGGATCGTCATCTTCGGCCGGTTCTACTGCCAGGCTGAAAGCGCTTAGCGATAACACTAAAGCTACGAGTAAGGCGAAAAGGAATAATTTCCTCATTTTGTACCTCCATATAAAATCGTTCTAATTAGATTTGGGATTTGTGAAATTTTCATCGATTTTTTCTGTATAATATGAGATAGTTCTTCTCCTTTCAGGACAGTTTTCCAATTTCTGGAAGTGATGGACTTGGGTAGCAGTGACTTCTGTAACGGGAAAGCACTGCTACTCTATTTTTGGGCGAATTACCCTGATTACCAACATGGTATAATCCGCGGTCGCATTCTTTCCATTTATAGATTATAGTGCCAATCGAATGAAGGAAAGCGTCAGAAACACGCCAGAATCTTGCCAATGGCGCGAATAAGGCGATCATGGAGTTATTTCAAAACAAGCTAAAAGAAGCCTTGCTGCATTTGTACGATCCCGATTTTGTTCCTGAAGAGGCATTATGTCGCGTGCTGGGATTAGATAAAGAGGCGGGCGCAGGGGCCGTGCAATCCGAGATCATCCATACGATCGAGACATTAAATGCTGAGGCGGAAAAGCATTCAGGCAGCCGCACCCAACAAAGTTTGGACGTGCTTTACCACCGCTATATATTACAGCTTACCCAGGGTGAGACAGCCGAACGCCTGCATATGAGTTTGCGCAGCGTCCAACGTCTGCAGGGAGAAGCGATCCACCTTTTAGCCCGGCATCTTCAGGATTCACAGGGTGAGCCTCAACCCAACGAAGGGGATGAAAATCTATTTGTTGAGAGCATCCCAGAGATAGAAGATGAAAAATGGCTTTCTCAATTAAGGCAAGAGCTTTATTCTTTACAACAAAGTGACCCTGATGCTGAGGCAAATTTGAGCGCTACCATCACCGGGGTGTTAAAAGTAGCCCGAACGGCAGCTACGCGGAAAAATATCGCTATGGAAGCCGATCAGATTCAAGCTGATGTTCAGGTAAAGATGCATCCATCGATCCTCAGGCAAGTGTTGCTGGCGATCATAACCGAGTTAAAACTTGTAATGTCAACTCCAGGTACCATTACACTTACCGCCAATGAAGAGCCCAAGAACGTTCAACTGCTGATAACCGCCTGCCCGGTAGCGACTGACAAACCCATCGAGGTACCCTTGGCTGAAGAATTGTTGGCCATCCAAAGCGGCGCTCTCGAATCAGCGTGCGATGGTGGTGAGATCAGCGTGACGCTAAACTTGCCAATAAACACGCCGAAAGGGAAGAAGATCGTCCTGGCCATTGAGGATAATGCCGATCTGATCGCGCTGTATCAATCGTATTGCCTGGGGACAGATTTCGAAATACTTCACGCTCAAGAGGGGAAAAGGGCATTCCCCCTGATTGAAGAACGTTTACCTGATATTATCCTGTTAGATGTCATGCTGCCCGATATCGACGGGTGGGATCTGCTGCTAGACTTACACGCCAACCCAAAAACGAAAAATATCCCCATTATCCTTTGCTCCGTCATTACTGACGAAAGGTTAGCCCTTAATTTAGGGGCCTCTATGTATCTTCGCAAACCTGTCTGGCGAGATCAGTTAATCGAAGCTTTCAATCAAGTGCTTCAGCCGTCAGCAACATCCGGCTGACAAAATCACGCGAGCAATCCAACATTTTCATCATCGAGATTCCTTCTCCCATCGTGGCGATAAATATATCGCTGGTATGGCCCATAGACAAATCTTGGGCAGATACCAGGATGACGGGGATATCCTTGTTGGCTGGATCACCCTTGATCATTTCCAGCACTTCCCAACCATTCAATTCGGGCATGACGATATCCAATAATATTAGATCAGGGCGGATAGAGGGGATCTCTTCTAGTGCTTGTTCCCCATTTTCTATTGCAATAACATCTATTTTTTCGTCAATCGCTCGCAGATAGAACGATAGCAGTTCGCGTATATCGGGGGTGTCATCCACAATCAATACGCGCTGAAGGTCAACATCCAGCTTTTGGATCGCGCTAGTGAGATCTTCCAGGCTGATAGGCTTGGCGAGGTAATCTACAGCTCCGGCTTCAAAGACTTGCTGCATTTTGAAGGGGAAACTGGTACCGATGATGGGCGTGTTGTGCAATCTATCCCTGGCTTGATTGATAGATGATAATAATACATCATGGGATGAGGCATTAATGATCAACGCTTGCGCAGGGGTTTCCTTCATACCCAAAATGGCCCCCGATAGATCCTGGGTGGGCACAAATTCAATCTCATCGGACGTTCTGATCAGCGAGGCATAAATATCGGCTGTTTCATCGTATATGACCATGCGGGGCTTGAAATGAGCCTCAGGAAGCTCCACAAGCGATTGGGGTTTGCGCCATTCCCAATCTTCCCGAATCCAATGCCCGGCTTTGTCGAAAGGGTCAATCGGATGACCAATGGGCAACTCAAAGAAGAATGTGGTTCCTACGCCTAATTCGCTTTCTAACCACATTTTGCCGTCGTGAAGCTCGATAAATTGTTTGCTGATACTCAGCCCTAAACCGCTTCCCCCGGACTGATCGGATACCCTGGAACTTTGAGAAAAGGGTGTGAAGATATTCTCTGCGTCCTCAGGGCTGATACCGGGTCCTGAGTCAGCTACGCTAACCAGAATGTGGTCTGTTCCCAGGTTGACTCCCAGAGAAACCCCACCATTGGATGTAAACCGGGCCGCGTTGCTCAATAAGTTTAAGATGACCTGGCGAATGCGAGTCCGGTCACAGTTGATTTCTAGTAGATCGTCAGGGACGGAGAGCTGCCAGGAGAGGTTCTTTTCATCTAACAATGGTCGCACAACTTTGTAGGCTGATTCGATGAGCTCTTTCAAATTGGTCGGTTGGCGATTGATGGTCATCAGCCCGGCCTCAGTCTGACTGAGATCTAGAACGTCGTTGATCATATTTGCCAGATGCTGGCAATTGCGATTGACAATTTCTAGCTGTCGATGTACGCCGCTAGGAAAATCTCCTTCGTACATTTCGGGCTTATTGACCATCAGATTCACCATACCAATAATGATATTGAGCGGGGTGCGAAATTCATGGCTTACCTTGGATACAAATTCGGTCTTATTCTTTCGAGCGTTCTCCGCTAACTGGCGGAGATATTTCATCTTTTCATTGGCAAGCACCATCTGGCGGTTGGCTCGGGTGAGGTCTTCTAGTACCTGTGCCAGGCGCTCCTTCCGTTTTTGAGCATCATCTAATGCGATTTGAGTCCTTCTGTAAAAATCCCATACCCAATCAATGACCTCGTACATGGGTCCATAGATTGTGAACATCAAAATCAATACGCTCCAGATAGCAAATAACGCAATAGTGATTTCACCCGGCATCATTTCGGCCAATATATTGAGTGCCAATAAACCAGCTGTTTCCCCAATGGCAGTCACGATTGCTATTCGGAGCCCCATGAAGGCCGCCGCCATAATCACCGGAATGATCAGCAAAGATAGCAAGCCTGGCACATCCAGCCAGAAATTTCCCAGCACAATTAGACTCACGGTTAGTACGATCAATAAGAATTTTCCCAACCAGGGTTTCCACCAATCCGATACAAACACCAGACCAGCAGAAACATACGAAAAAATCGCCAGATACTGATATTCTGACCGCGAAAATATGGACCTGGGCAGATCACTGATCGCGATCAGCATCATTCCCAGGATCACCAATGCAAGCACAGCCCACTTGTAGGAGATGCGCATATTCGACTGAAAGCCCCCGATGGATTCGTTCATCAGGTTTACCTCTTAGAGTTTGTGTGTGAATAGGATTTGATAAACAATTTAAGATATCCGTGAATATGTGTAATAAAGCTCAGCCCAGGGCAACAGTCTGGAAAATATTGTCGGTAAAGCTCTGCAAGTTAATAGTTGAACATTTCTCTTTCAATTCCCTCACCCCACCTCCGCTTCGCTCCGGTTTCCCCTCTCCCAATGGGAGAGGGGCTAGGGGTGAGGGTAAGATAGATAAATTATTCTTCTGATACGTTATTTTTTCCAAAATCTAACTTTACTATGGGCTGAAATTTGCACGCAAACACATCATTTACCAAGGATTTCATCACTAACCTGTATCTGCATGGGAACAAAAATTTTGATAGGCATCGTATCCGTGTTGCCTGACATGCGTTGAATCAATAGATCGGTGGCACGTTCACCCAGCAATTGACCATTTTGAATGGCCATGGCGACGACACTACCATCGTTATGAAGGATACGCTGAAAACTTACGCCGGCAACTTTAATCCCTAAATCATAGTTAATGCCAGCACGATCCTGTCGGAGCGCCTTTTGAACCCGATGCCTATTTATGGTCATCAAATCGGCGTGGATTTGCTCCACAACCTGATGGTTTAGAGCCAAAAATGCGGTCGGTTCATAATGCTCTATTCTTTCTAGCAGTTTTTGATACGTTTCCCGTGTTCTTTGGTCAGCTTGTGGACGTAGATCAAGCCTTTTGTAGATATCCAACCATACCAACTCTTCATAATATGTCAATCCGGCTTCTTCAAGGGCGCGTTGGTAACCTCGCAGCCGGTTATGGATGCTGGACACAGAGACTTCATGCCCAGGCAGCGCGACAATCCGTTTGTGCTTCTGGGTGATTAACGTTTTGGTCAGGACATAACCAGCGCGTTCATCGTCATATATTACCCGATCCGTCTCCAGGTCCGGATAATAGCGATCCATCATCACCAGTGGGAATCCACGTTCCTGTAAGCGGGCGTAAACCGCAGCGTTGTTGAATCCCGTAAAGGGATATGTCAGTATCCCCCTGACTTCATTGGCAATCAAATCTTCGATAATGGCCTCTTCATTTTCCGCGCCATAAGCGCTCACAATTTGAACATAAATCTGATGTTGTTGCGCCAAGCTCATAACCCCATTCAAAACTGCCGTTATAAAGCTATCCAGAACATGCGGAACAAGAAAGGCAATCTTGGTTCGCTGCTTGGTTTCTGGTTTCGTTTCCGGCTGCGTGACAAAATTGCCTCGGCCATGCTGCCGTTCGATCAACCCTTCCTGATCGAGAAGATCCAACGCTTTGACGACCGTGATACGGCTGATACCATAAATTTCCACCAGTTGACGCTCTGATGGCAGGGCATCTCCGGGCTGAAATTCCCTTTCACGAATACGGCTGCGCAGCGAAGTATACAACTGATAATAACGGGGGATCGGACTATTAGGGTCAATCGCGTTTTGGGTCATTGAAGGTTCTCAATTCACTGGACAAGTGGACATATCCAGTTTAGAATGCATCCCTAGAAATGTCAAGTCCTTATCCAACAGTTTGTAGGAAGAGCAATCCAATGAAAACTGAAGAATCTGTCAACGAAGTCATCGACCAATGGCGAGATATCATCAAAAACAAAAAACGCCTGATTTTCTCATTAGAAGAGCGCGCCCAAATTCGACTGAACGCCATCAAAGATCAAATCTATTCCCGTCGCATCCCGTTGCGTGATTGGCAGATTCGTGAGGCCTATTTTAAAAAGATTGGGGAATACAAATTCATCGATAAGGATTGGCGAACCATCCAGCCTGACGATGCCTGGGGTGGCGTGGATGTAACCGCATTTTTCAAACGCCAGATCGAAATTCCCGAAGATTGGCATGGAGAACGTGTATATCTGCGGTTCTATGTCGGCGGCGATTCTCTCCTCTCCATCAATGGTATCCCCTATCAAGGCATGGACCCCTTTCGAAATGAAGTGCTGCTCACAGACAATGCCACGGGGGGTGAATCATTCTTAGTGGAGGTCGAATCCTACGTCAACTGGCACAGCGATGAAGCCAATAATAAGCGTCTGCATATCGCTGAACTTGTGTCTTTGGATGAAGAAATCTACGCCGCGTATTGGGATTTCTGGTGTGCCTACAAATTACTTTGGATCAAAGACCTATCTGCAGTTTTGAGAGGCTACCTGGAAGAAAACCTTTGGTCTGCTCTCAAACAGGTGCCACCAAAGGCTGAGCCGGGGGTTGACTTCAAGAAACGGGTGTTGGCTGCTCAGGCTCAACTCCAAGAGACAGTCTACGCCAGTGATCTGTTCAAAATCCCTGGGCGGATTCATTTGGTTGGGCATTCTCATCTCGATCTGGTCTTCATGTGGACCTATCGCGAGTTTGTGCGCAAAGTGGGCCGCACGCATGCCACCATGCTGCGCCTGATGGAGCAATATCCAGAGTTTCAATTCTGTCAGAGCCAGGCCAAAACGTACCAGGATATGAAAACCTACCACCCGCATATATACGAGCAGGTAAAGGGGCGTATTGCTGAAGGCCGCTGGGAAGTCATCGGCGGGTTCTGGGTGGAGCCGGATTGTAATTTAATCTCCGGCGAATCTTTCGTGCGCCAAATACTGCACGGGCAGCAATTCTTCGAAGATGAATTCGGCATACACTCACGCACTTGCTGGCAGCCGGATGTTTTTGGCATGAGCGCCGCCATGCCGCAAATCCTAAAACGCAGCGGCATCGATTATGTCATGACCACCAAGATGTTCATTTGGAATGACACCAACCCCTGGCGAAAAAACACCTTCTGGTGGGAAGGTATCGACGGCTCACAAGTTTTAACCGTGGTCACACCCAGTCACTTCATTGGCATGGTCGACCCCGACCATTTGCACGACCATTGGAGCGATTTTTCGGACAAAGACTCGATTGGCGAATCCATGTATTGCTATGGCTGGGGCGACGGCGGCGGCGGCGTGGATATCGAGATGCTCGAAAGCGCCCGCCGCTACCAGCAGATCATGGGTCTTCCAGAGCTTAGACACTCCGGGGCTGAAGAAACGTTAGACGCCATCCATGCCAAAGCGGAAGACCAGGATATGCCCATTTGGCAAGATGAGCTTTATCTCGAAGCCCATCGAGGAACGCCCACCAATAAAGGTATGCTCAAGAAGCTCAACCGTCAGGGCGAATTGCTGATCCGCGAATGCGAAATGCTGAACACAATCGCTTGGATGAGCGGGGCCGATTATCCCGCTGAGGAGCTGAAAAATGTTTGGGAACTATTGCTCACCACCCAATTCCACGACTCACTCCCCGGGACTCACATCAACGAAGTGTACGGCGAATTGCTCAAGGACCTCGCGGAATTCAAATCCAGAGCGACCGCTTTGTATCAGCAGGCTGTTGAGCAGATCTTCCCCTTGCAAGAGTACCCAGATCCAAAATCGCTGACCGTTTTCAACTCATTTTTACACCCCAGGACAAGCAACATTTTGCTCCCGGAAGAAGCCCTCGCAAACGGACTGCCTCAGACGGCGGAAGGCGAACCGTTTCATCATCAGCCTATCACCAGCCTTGCAGGCGAAAACTTAATCCTTATCTCTATTCCAGAAGTTCCGGGGGTCGGGTATCGGGTGTTTGAACTTGGTCAGAGCACCAAAGACCAACCCCAAACTTCAGTTCAGGCGACAGAAAACAGCCTCGAAAACGATCTCATCCGTGTGGTCTTCAACCCGCGGGGAGAAATCACGTCACTGTGGGATAATGAACAAAATCGCGAACTGATCATCCCTGGGGAACGCGGCAATCGCTTCCAGCTTTATGAAGACATCCCCGGAAAATATGACGCCTGGGATATCGTCGCCACCTATGCAGATCATGAAATCGACATTTCAGGCAAGGCTACTTTGACCGTCGACGAGAATGGTCCCATCCGGGCTTCGCTGCGACTGGATAAAGAATTCCTGGACTCAAAGATCACGCAGCGCATCAGCCTATACGCAAATTCCCGCGAGTTGGTTTTCGATACTCACATCGACTGGTCCGAACGCCAGAAACTGCTCAAAGTTGGTTTCCCCCTCGATATCCATGCCAGCCAGGCCACATACGATATCGCTTATGGCAACCTGAAGCGCTCAACACACCGCAACACATCCTATGATGCGGCCAAATTTGAAGTCCCTGCCCACAAATGGATGGATGTATCCCAAGGGGATTACGGGGTTTCCCTGCTCAATGATTCGAAATATGGGCACGAAGCGCATGACCATACCATCCGCCTGACATTGCTCAAAGGATCCGTCTACCCGGATGAACTGGCCGATATCGGCCATCACACGTTCACCTATGCGCTCTATCCCCATCCGGGGTCGTGGGAGCAGGCTGGCACCATCCAGCGGGCCTTGGATCTCAATCAACCTCTTTCCGTTCAGATCGATTCCGCCGCAAAACAAGATCAGGTGCACTCCTTCGTTTCCTGTCTGGCCGATAATATTACCCTGGAGGCGGTGAAGCGCGCAGAAGACGGGCAAGGAACTATTTTAAGATTAGTCGAACAGCACAACAAAAGTGGTACGTTACCATTGATATTCGACCGTCCCATCGAAAAAGCATGCACCTGTGATTTGATGGAAAATATCGAAAACGATTTGCCCGTAACTGGAAAGCAACTGGATATCCCATACAATACATACGAGATTATCACGCTCAAAGTGATTTTTATGTGATCCATCTATCCAGCAATGTATCAACTCATTTTTCGCATTTTGCCAAAATTGAGTCAAACTGCATCCTGAGTAATGCGAAACAATGTGTAGCAGATATCGAAGGGTGGAGTTTGACCCGCTTGCACCCTTCGATACGCCCCGCCTTCGGCTAGGGTCACTCAGGATGCAAGCTGCGTATCACAAATCGAAAGATGCCGATAACAACGCCCAAAAAGGCAGCCACACATGAACTCAAGGCCGAGGCTACTTGCAACCCTAAACGATCAGATTCCCGACCGAGTTCCCATTTCCACGTATGAACTGGTTGGATACAACAGCCATTCTTGGGAAAATAATGAGCCATCCTATCAGCGGTTGATGAACGCCATTCGAGAAAAAACGGATTGCATCTGTATGTGGGACCCAATCCCCATCGGAGGAGATCCTGCAGAATGTGAGGATCAAAAAGCCCTGACATCAAATCTCTTCCTGGAAACTGCTTTTCCTGTCGAAATCGATGTTCGAACCCGCCGTGAAAACGATGCCACAATTACAGAAAAAACCTTGCACACGCCCAAAGGGGATCTTACCCAAACCACGAAGGTGATCGATAATGTGCATACAACCTGGCAGGTGGAGCACTGGTGCAAGAACATCGCCGATGTCGACAAAGCCCTCTCTGTGCCCTATAAACCCCAGAATTACGATTTTTCTGACTATCCCAGGATCAGAAACGAGCTTGGCGACCATGGCATTATCATGTCAACGATCCCCGATCCGCTCTGGTTAGCAGCCGATTTGATGGAATTCGGCGAGTATACGATTTGGGCCATGCTGGAAAAGGAACATTTTCAAAAAACTGTCGACATCATGCACGAACGCCTGATGGAGAACTTGAGGCGCATGCTCGATGTTTGTGTGGTAGATCTTTATCGCATAGCCGGCCCTGAATATGCGACCCCGCCCTTTTTGCCTCCCGGCCTTTTTCATCGCTATGTGGTACCGTACGTTTCAGAGATCGTCGAGTTGCTTCATGGATACGGCACCAAAGTTCGCTTTCACTCTCACGGAAAAATTGACCAAGTTTTGGAGATGATCCTCGAAACCGGGGCCGATGGGCTTGATCCCTGTGAGGCCCCACCCGATGGCGATATCCATTTGAGCAACATAAAACAGCGCGTTGGCGACCAGATGTGCCTATTTGGCAATCTCCAACTTAAACTGCTCGAACATGGAACGCCGGATCAGGTAGCTGATGAAGTCAGGCTGTGTATGGAGGCCGCAAAAGCTGGGGGGCGCTTTGTGATCATGCCTACCGCAGCACCGATTGATGTACCCTTACAACCGAAGACAGAAGAAAACTATTTGCGATTTATTGACACCGCATTGGATTGGGGAAAATATTGATGATGATCACAGTACTCAGCAGCGTTTCTAAAGGATGGCTTTTCGAAGAGGGAGGTTTCAGCTTCGATGAATCGTATTATCTTGATCCGTTGGCCCGGCAGGCTCAGGACCTGGACATCGATCGATTCCTTCAACAGCGCTTCCCGGAGTACGCTTTCTACAATATGGAATCCAACCTTGTGCAGCGAGATCACTGGGATGCAGATTATCTCTACGTTGGTGGAATCCAGCCTAACTTGATTCTGGGGTTATGCCTGGGGGCTGAGATGGCCTGGTATCCGGATAAAGATATCGATTTCGTAGATGCCAATCCACTTGGCCATGTCCAATCCCTCGATCAATTACCTTCCGTCGGAGAAATTTTGGGGCATCCGCTCATTCAGACCTTCAACGCCCAGATCAGGGAATTGCAAAAATCACACCCAAATCAGACAATCATCCCACCCTTCTTTTGGGACACATCCGGCCGGGCTACCATCCACGGATTTGTCACCACTTCGATGAAATTCTTTGGAGAACAGATTTTCATGGATATTTTCGAGAAGCCTGACTTCGTCAAAGGTGTTCACAGTTGGCTGGCTGATATCTATATCACCCTGATCCGGCATTTCGCCGAAGTTGGGGAAATGACCATCACCTGTGTACATACCGGTGAATGCACCGGCACCATGCTGCGGGATCGTCATTACGAAGAGTTCGTACTGCCTTATATCAATAAACTGGCTACAGCCCTGGGTGCAGCAATCCGTTTGCATTCCTGCGGGCTTTCAGATCATTTGTTGTCCACAATGCTCGGCATACAGCAACTCCAGGTTTTGGATACTGGTTCGGGGACCTCGGTTACCAAAATTCGCCATAATTTCGGGAATACATTGAAGATCGATATCGCTCCTCCAATAGAACTACTTTTGGAAGGCTCACCCAAGAGTGAGCTGGTGACATGGCTCGATCAGACTCTGGCTGAAAATGGCGATGGCCCCTTGCAGATTGGCTTTCATATGGAACCGGGATACTCGCTCGAAAATTGTCTGGCCGTTCACGACCATATGCGACGGCTCGGTCATATCTTCAGGGGTAGATGATAAAAGAATATTCCCCCACCCCTTCATTCTAATAACCCCGTGTGCAAGTTTTCCAGGGCTTGAAGAAAAGAAAGGAACTCCGTACACTGAGATTGACAAAAAAATCAGATCGTACAGGAGTTGCAAATGGATAGTAGCACATTTTTGATCACGGTCTATTGTATTGTGGACGATTCGATGAAAAGCATTCTTCAAGGAAAACGACTGCGCCAAAGAGGGCCACAGCCAACGCTTAGCGATAGCGAAGTGTTGACCATCGAAAGCATTGGTGAGTTTCTTGGTTTTGATCAAGACAAGATTGACATTACACTAGATATATTTATATTCTATTTTTGTAGCAGTAGGGGATTAGTTTTTTACTTACTCAGTGCTTATGCAGTACTTATGCAGTGCGTAAGCAATGATTGTTTGGAACGGTTCAGAATCATTCATCCTTACGATTAGAATTCTCGCAACGCTTTGGTTTGGGCCCGAAGGTTTTCATGCGGCGTACCGTCAGGAACTTCACACCCTGCCGCACTGAGGCTGCGTGCTCCACCGTGATGTAGTCCTTCGATAGTAGCCTGGTAGACGCTTTCCGGGGTCCCCTGTAATAGCTCAGCGACCGGGTCAAAATTCCCACAAAAAGCGGCCTGATTTCCATATTGTTCACTGGCCGCACCCATATCCACCATCCAATCAAGATCGATTATTTCTGCACCACTCTCAACCATATCTTCCAAGATATGCGTAGTGTTGCCGCAAATATGTAATCGGGAAAGTGCGTTTGCTGATTTCACAGCTGAAAATATTTTTTGCTCATAAGGTAGAGCAAACTGGCGGTAAAAGGCGGGAGAAATTTGTGAGGCAGCCGCATCCCCTAGACCGATGATATCCGCTCCGGCTTCCACCTGAGCGCGTGCACAATCCACCGCGACATCAGCACAGATCGTCAACAGCTCCACAACCCACTCAGGCCGTTCCGTCAAGTCGATCATCAAGTTCATCATGCCGCGCAGATCAACCGCTTCCGCCAGAGCACCCTCTACCCATCCCATGATGGGAACTTCACCGCCAACTTGCTCACGCAGGGAACAGATAGCCTCTAGCCGATCGCTCATCCGCGGGCTGGTGTAAGGATCGGGAGTTTTGAGATTCAACAAATCACCGGGGTTTTCCAAAAGCGGCACCTTGTTGATGGGCAGGCCATCTTCGGGAAATTCCACATTCACCCCAAAATCTGCTGCTTCACGAAAAGGATCCGATATCACCTGCACGATATCCAACTCGAAATCGTGCAATACGGCCAGATTGGCCTCCACCAAAACCCGATGGTCCAGATAATAACGCGAGAGCGGCTGCCCGATGTGATGAGCCGCGAAGGTCATAAAAATGTCAAAATTGGGAGGCCGATCTACCGGCTCTCCCAAAAGTCGTTTGTGCATTCTTTGTAGGGAGTTCACGCCGAGTTCCTTAGTGCGTTTTAACGTTATAAGTTAAAAGTAAGATCTTTCTATATTCTGCCACTTATACTACCAGGCACCAAGACACCTAGTGGTCTGTCCATCATGAATGATAAAGATGGCCCAAATCTTGCTCCCTGAAT
>CAZVPR010000046.1:0-32170 GCA_964629085.1 uncultured Anaerolineales bacterium | reverse complement strand
GTTTTCCCCGATAAAAAGATTAAAATCACAAATTAAAAAGGCCATCGGAATCGATGACCAAAAATGAAATATTTACATTGATGAGAAAATCTAGTTCAGAGAGGGAGGCGAATAATCAAAAAATGCATCTGCGTCAGCATTGCATGCTGACTTCCCATAGTGATCTGAATACCGTTCATTTTCCCTATTTTTGTTGGCAGTGGGAGTTGAAGGATGTGTATGATATTTGGCAAGCAAATAATCCATCGTCATATCATAATAACTATCCAGACTACCTCCCTGAATAATAATAACTTTCGTCATTCTGAACACCTCATCGTAAATTTCCTGGAAATTATTCCAGACAGCGCTGAATTATACACCAAAAAACAATGATTTCCATTAGGAATTCCATAAAGGTATTTCGGGAGTAGGTTGCATGCTTCATGCCCAAAGACTTATCAAACAAGCTTGTAACGCAAAACATCAAACCTAATTTTGGTATAATACGCAAGCTCTCATCCCGCAAGCAAGGGTGGGAATAGGCAAAACTCGAATTTCATGATGCACAGCCACCCCAAACACCACAAATCAAACTTATCCCCAGAACACAAAGCGCGCGCCACACCAGGTAAACAATGAATTTCCTCATAACCGGAGCTGCCGGATTTTTGGGATCAGCTTTAGCCAATCATCTCGCCCATGACGGACACCAGGTTCGTGGTCTTGATGATTTATCTAAGGGTGATCCCGAGGTTCTCGATAAAAGCGTCCATTTCACCCGCGGAGATGTAAATGATCGCCCTAAACTTTGGACGTTACTACAAGATGTAGATTGTGTTTACCACTTGGCAGCCCGTGTTTCAGTGCCAGAATCGGTCCTCTATCCCCGTGAGTACAATGCAGTCAATGTGGGAGGCACTGTCAGCTTGATGGAAGCAATGCGAGATGTAGGTGTCCGACGAGTGGTTTTTATCTCTTCAGGTGCGATATACGGCGAGCAATCCGAACAACCCCTAAAAGAAAACCTCGTCCCACAACCCACTTCACCATACGCAGTTTCCAAACTTTCCTCAGAATATTATGTGCGCACAATCGGGCGTCTCTGGGGTATTGAGACTGTCAGCCTGCGAGTGTTCAATGCTTACGGTCCGGGTCAACATTTGCCAGCCTCCCACCCGCCCGTAATTCCTAACTTTCTTCATCAATCTGTTCGCAATGGCAGTATTGTTGTCCATTCAGATGGGGCGCAATCTCGAGATTATGTTTACATCGATGATGTCGTCCGAGCAATGATCGCTGCTTCAACAGCTCCTTCGATTGATAATCAAGTTATTAATGTGGGCAGTGGCGAAGAAACCAGCGTGCGCGAATTGGCACGATGGGTAATTGGCCTGACCGAAAGTGATGCTGAAATCATCTACAATCCCAGGTCTAATAAAGGGGTTAATCGTATGATTGCAGATTTGACTTTGGCCAAAGAAAAACTTGGTTATGAGCCTCAAGTTTCTCTGGAAGAGGGGTTGAATCTGACCATTGAACAGGATTCCCGCTTCCAAAGAGAGTAGCCGATATATTAATTCGTCACTATTTCCCGGCAAGTGGGTTAAAACAAGTTGTAAGATTTTTAGATTACCGCCACCTGGCAATCCTATTCTAAAAATTCCAAACCTTTAGATTTTCGATTTAAGCCTGTAAATTAACTCTCAGGAGGAATTGATGACCTATAACTCCATCGTGCTTGTCAAACAGGTTCCCGACACGCGCACCGTTACCGGGGATGTGATGAGCGACAAAGGCACCATGAACCGCAGTGCCATGCCAGCTATTTTCAACCCAGAAGATTTAAACGCGCTGGAAATGGCCTTACAAGTTCGAGAACGTTTTGGCGGCCATATCACCGTTTTGACCATGGGGCCGATGAAAGCGGCTGACATCTTACGCGATTCACTATTCTACGGTGCCGATGATGTGATCCTGCTTTCGGACCGCAAATTCGCCGGCGCGGACACTCAGGCAACAGCCTATACGCTAAAAAGCGCCATCCAAAAAATTGGTGATTTCGATTTGATATTTTGCGGCCGGCAGGCCATCGATGGAGATACCGCTCAGGTTGGTCCGCAAGTAGCAGAGAAATTGGGCCTGCCACAGATTACTTATACTGAATCCATCACCAATATCAATGGAGATGAACTCATTGCCAAACGTGCCTTTGATCTTGGCAGCGAAATGGTCAAATGCAAATTACCCTGTCTGCTCACCGTAGTCGGTTCCGCAGACCGCATTCGTCCAGCTTCGGCTCGCAAACGCATTGAAAAGAAGCTGGCTGCAATCCCATCAGAATATCCCGCCATATTGGATAATTGGCCGGAATTTGAAAATGAAGCCGCCCTGGAAGCATTTCTCGCTGAACGAAATCTAAAAATCACCGTCTGGACTGCCGCCGACCTGGATATTGATGAAGAACAACTGGGATTATCAGGTTCGCCTACTCAGGTATATAAGGTGAACTATGTTGTACTCGAAAGTACCGAAAGCAAAGAAATCCCGCCAACCGAAGAAGGTATTCGGGAATTAATTCAGGAGTTGATCCAGGAGTACATTGTTGGTTAGACAACCAACCAAGATGTGCCATAAAAACAGGTGAACTATGAGTGATAACCGCAATGTCTGGGTATTCGTTGAACAAGAAGAAGGCAAGCTCTCTGATGTAGGGCTTGAGCTGTTAGCAAAGGGAAGAGAATTAGCCGATACTTTGGAAAGTCAGGTATGGGCTTTGTTGCTTGGATATGAGATTGCACCATTGGCTGAAACGGTCATTCAGCACGGGGCAGATCGCGTTTTAGTAGTCGATCACCCCGAACTGGAGTTGTATCGCACTTTGCCTTTCAGCCGTGTTATTGTCGATCAGGTACAGACACATCAACCCTATATTTTCCTGCTCGGTGCAACTCCCATTGGGCGAGATTTGGCGCCTCGGGTTGCCAGCGCCACCAACGTAGGTCTGACTGCCGACTGCACAGACCTGCAAATTGGCGATTACTTTTATAAAAAAGAAAAGAAAGAATACAAAGATTTACTGTATCAAATCAGGCCAGCTTTCGGCGGTAATATCATCGCCACAATCGTTAATCCCAAAACGCGCCCTCAAATGGCGACCGTGCGTGAAGGCGTTATGCAGCCCAACTCTCCAGATCCAGATTTCAGTGGGGAGGTTGAAAGCGTTGCTGCCCAATTCGAATCAAGCGATTTCGCGTTGGAGGTATTAAGCCGTGAAGTGCGGGAACCAACTGTACAGTTGAAAGATGCCCCTGTCATTGTGGCAGGTGGCGGCGGTGTCAGCAGCGAAGATGAATCTCAACTAATCGAAGAACTGGCGCACATATTGGGCGGTGAAGTGGGCGCCTCACGTGCTGCTGTAGACGCCGGCTTATTCTCGCACGAACACCAGATTGGGCAAACAGGCGCCACAGTACGCCCTCGCCTTTACATTGCTGCTGGCATCTCCGGAGCTATTCAACACAGTTCTGGAATGGACGAATCCAACAAGATCATTTCGATCAACACGGATCCAAATGCACCAATCTCTAAAATCGCGCACTACAAAATTGTCGGCGATTTGGCAGAGGTGCTGCCCCTGTTAATCAAAGCCCTGCGTGAAAAGTCAAGATAGAGGATAATCATCAATGACTGAAAATTTCTTCTTAGATAATCAGGATCTTCAATTTCGGCTCAAACAGCTTGATCTCCGAGATGTGCTGGAAATCAAAGAGCAGGGATATGCTTATGCCCAAGAATTCGCCACTGCTCCGCGAAGCTATGCAGACGCTCTGGACAACTATTACCTGCTGCTGGAAGTGCTGGGCGATATTTGCGCCAACACGATTGCCCCTAAGGCCTCCGAGGCCGATGAAGAGGGCGCTCAATTCCATGACGGAGAAGTAGAATACGCCGCTGCAACCCAGGAAGCCATCCTGGCGTTAAAGCAAGCTGATCTTTTCGGCGCTATGCTGCCCTGGAAATATGGCGGACTGAATCTTCCAGAAACAATCTATCAGATGATGATCGATGTCGTTTCGAGAGCTGAAGCCGGAGTGATGACCGTTTTTGGCCTCCAAGAGATCGCTTCAACAATTAATGAACACGCAGACGAAGAAACCAAAGAGCAATACCTGCCCCGTTTTGCGCGTGGGGAAATCAACGGAGCCATGGTGCTCACAGAACCGGACTCAGGTTCTGACCTGGGATCTGTACAAACGCGTGCTTTCTTTGATGAAGAAGCGGATACCTGGCGTCTGAACGGGGTCAAGCGCTTTATCACCAACGGGAATGCCGATGTCCATGTAATCCTGGCCCGCAGTGAAGACGGCTCCAGTGATGCTCGTGGATTATCACTATTTTTGATCGAACGTGACGAAACAGTGAAAATCCGCCGCATCGAAAACAAACTCGGCATTCACGCCTCGCCAACTTGCGAGGTTCAGTATGACAATACGCCGGCAATTCTGCTCGGAAAACGACGTTTCGGCTTGATCCGTTATTCGATGGCTTTGATGAATGGCGCCCGTCTGGCCGTAGGGGCGCAAGCAATCGGAATCGCAGAGGCCGCATACCGTGAGGCTTATACTTATGCCCATCAACGCATCCAATTCAACCAACCAATTGCAGAATTACCAGCCGTTTCGCGAATGCTGCTTTCGATGAGAGCGGAAATTGAGGCCTCGCGAGCGCTGGTATGTGAAACCGGCATCTGGGTTGACCGCCTAAAAGTGTATGAAAACCTACAGGCTAAGCGTGACAAATCGATTCCTAACCTGCGGCAAAAATTGAAAGAAGCTTCCAACCTGGCTGATGTTCTCACACCTCTGACCAAGTATTACGCAACCGAAATGGGCAACCGGGTTTGCAATCTAGCCATGCAGATTCACGGTGGCGTGGGCTATATGAACGAATTCAACGTCGAACGGCATTGGCGTGATGTGAGGGTCACTAACATTTATGAGGGAACCAGCCAATTGCAAATCGTGGCGGCCTTAGGCAAATTGCTGGGACACGCTCTGGACGATCTCCTCGATAATTGGGAGGACGTGAATTATGGTGCGGCGTTGCAGGGCATCAAGAACCAACTTGTCGAAACCACGGCATTATTCAAGCGAGCTACAGACTCGCTCAAGGAGCAAGAAAGCAATGTGATTGATTACTATGCTTCGGACCTGGCCGACATGGCCAGTTTCGTTATTATTTCCTGGTTGCTGATGCGGGATGCCAGGGTTTCAGAGCGCAAGGCCGACATTGCTCGCTTCTATATCACCGAACATCTTCCGAAAATTATTGCAGCCGGGGATACAATCTTGAACGCGGATAGCACTACACTAAAGACCCGCGAAACGATTTTAGCCAAAGAATTTTAAAGATCTAATTTATTATTGGTAGAGGAAACAGTAAATGAAAACCTTATCTGGAAAAACAGCCTTGATTTTTGGCATTGCCAACAAACGTTCCATCGCTTGGGGCATCGCGCAAGCATTCAAAGACCATGGAGCTCAATTGGGCTTCAGTTATGCTGGTGAAGCATTGGAACGGCGAGTGAAACCGCTGGCTGAATCGATCGGCGTTAGCTTTGTTGAACCCTGCGATGTCGCCAGCGACGAGGATATTGCTACCGTCGTTGCCAAGGCAAAAGACACCTTTGGACAAATTGATATTTTGGTACATGCCATCGGTTTTGCCGATAAAGACGAACTTCAGGGTAAATACTATAACACCAGCCGTGAAGGTTTCCAGCTTGCAATGGATATCAGTGTCTATTCTTTCACAGCCCTGGCAAAGGCCTTTCAACCAATAATCCGCCCAGGTGGAGCATTACTCACCCTGACCTACTATGGAAGCGAGAAAGTGGCGCCCAACTATAATGTCATGGGAGTCGCAAAAGCTGCGCTGGAAGCTTCTGTCCGTTATCTGGCATATGATTTTGGTCCTGACAACATTCGCGTCAATGCCATTTCTGCCGGACCCATCCGAACTTTGGCCGCCAGCGGCGTATCAGGCTTCAAGTCGATGCACCGCCAATTTACCGAAGTGACTCCCATGAAAGTAGAAGTCACCATCGAAGATGTTGGCAATACGGCAGTCTACTTGTGTTCTAACCTCTCTGCTAAAACTACTGGTCAGACGACCTTTGTAGATTCGGGTTATAACATCCTGGGTGTCCTCGAGCCCGCTGATTGTGATTGAAAATTTGTCTACCAAGTCAAGACCGCCCGCTATGCGGGCGGCTTGCTCAGGCCTTATAAGGGCCGGGTACTTGCGACACATCAAAGTGCTGCTTTCACTTCGTTCAAGCCTGAACACTGATTACCTCCCCGCCCCATAGGGATCTTCTGTCACTTTTATGCTTCTCCTGCTCGATGATCTCGGCCCCTTTCTATGTGCAGAGATCTTTTATGGCTCAGACAATACTCCCTTGTATTTGTTATTCGTTGATTTTCCACTTGTATTTCGGCTTGAACACTGCCATTCTACCGGGATGATTTCCATTTTCTTAAGCTTTCCCTTCCACCGGCATAGCCGGTGGTTTTCTGTATCGGATATCTCACCCTAAACACACGAAGCAGTTTTTATATAGCATGCAGCAGGTTTATAAACCGATCACAGCACAAGTGCATACCTGCTGAACTGCCAAATTTCATATCTAGCTACATTTATTTTCTGCATGGGACATCAAATATGTTGCATTGAAGATCAATCTCAACCGGGAAGAATCAGCCAGGTGATGTCGTCAATTATAATGACACTATTTCAATTCACGGAGACTCTACATGCCTAACCGTCTGGCCTACGAAAACTCACCCTATTTGTTACAACACGCAGAAAACCCCGTTGACTGGTATCCCTGGGGAAAAGAAGCTCTGGAGAAAGCGGGCCATGAAGATAAACCGATCTTCTTGAGTATCGGGTATGCCGCCTGCCACTGGTGTCATGTCATGGAACACGAGTCTTTCGAGGATCGGCAAACGGCGGCGATCATGAACGAGCACTTCGTCAATATCAAAGTCGATCGCGAAGAGCGCCCTGACCTCGACAACATTTATATGCAGGCAGTGGTCTCGATGACTGGGCAGGGTGGCTGGCCGATGAGCATTTTCCTAACCCCAGAAGGTCAGCCATTCTACGGCGGCACGTATTTCCCTCCTGAGCCACGCTATCGCATGCCATCGTTTCAGGAGATTTTACACAGCGTAGAGAGAGTTTGGCGGGAGGATCGCCAAAAGATTCTCGATAGCAGTGAACAGATCAGCGCGCATTTGCAAAAAGCAAGTATCCCCCGTGATGCAAAATCGGAGATTGACAAGTCGCTTCTTGAAGAAGCCAGTATGCGGCTGGCACAATCCTACGACTGGAAAAACGGCGGCTGGGGCCAGGCTCCCAAATTCCCTCAACCGATGGCGATTGAGTTTCTGCTGCGCCAAGCCACCCGTGGAGATCGCATGGCCTTGGATATGGCGACCCATGCGTTGAAAGCCATGGCTAAGGGGGGCATGTACGACGTTGTCGGCGGTGGTTTTGCCCGCTACAGCGTGGATGATTTTTGGTTGGTGCCCCATTTTGAAAAGATGCTCTATGACAACGCCCTGTTGGCTTTGGCGTATCTGCACGCCTACTTGATCACTGATGATCTGGAATTCAGACGAGTTTGTGAGGTCACGCTGGATTTCGTGCTGCGCGAAATGACCCACCCCGAGGGGGGCTTCTATTCCAGTCTGGATGCCGACTCAGAGGGGGAGGAAGGCATCTTTTACGTCTGGACAAACGATGAAATTCAAAATGCTATTGAACGGCCTGAGGATGCAATCCTTTTAATGACCGCTTATGGTGTGACGCAGAGCGGGAATTTCGAGGGGCGCAGTGTTTTGCAGCGTGTTCTCAACGACAAACAAATTGCTGAGGAATTCGACATTCCCATCGAAGGAGTTTCTGCGAAACTATCGGAATTACACGCACACCTTCTCGCGTCCCGCTCTGAACGCATCCGGCCAGGGACAGATGACAAAATTCTGGTCTCCTGGAATTCACTAATGCTGACGGCCTTTGCGGAAGCGGGTCGCTATCTCCAACGCGAGGATTACACCGCGGCAGCAACCCGGAATGCTGATTTCCTGCTGACGTCACTTTATGTTGATGGTCGTCTTTTACGCAGTTGGCGAGACGGGCAGGCCAAATATAACGCCTACCTGGAAGACTATGCCGCCCTGATTTTAGGGTTAGTGGCGCTTTACCAGAGCGATGCGAACCCACACTGGTTCCATCAGGCAAAGAAACTTTCCAAGGAAATGTTGACTCACTTTATTGATCCTGAGGGAGGCTTCTTCGACACGCGTGATGATCACGAGGAATTACTCTACCGACCCAAGGATTTGCAAGATAATGCCTTCCCATCCGGTAATGCCCTGGCTGCCAGTGCATTGCTACAATTAAGTGCTTATGAAATGAATCTGGAATGGCGTAACATTGCCGAGGAAATGTTGGGGCAAATGGGAAGCAATTTGGAACGCTACCCAACCGGATTTGGTCAGTGGTTGAATGCCGCCGATTTCGCCATTGGGCCTGTAAAGGAAGTTGCCATCCTCGGGGATCCAGAATCAACACAAACCCAAAGGTTGGTGGATTCGCTTTGGAAACAGTACCAGCCCCGTTTAGTGGCTGCCACATCCAAACTACCCATTGACCCTCAGGGGCCAAAACTAATAAAAGATAGGCCATTGCTAAATGATCAGCCAACCGCCTATGTTTGTCAGGGATTCGTTTGTAAACGACCGGTCAATGGGCCTGAAGAGTTGATCATCCAACTGTAATACCATTTTCTCTGCAAAGCTTCTCAAATATGCTTCGCAGTTTTTTTTCAGGCTTCTATCGATGTCAACCAGGCCAAGGGAAGCTACAATCAATCTAGCAACATCTTGGGACCATTCACATTGTGCTTGAGGCAAATCATGGTGATTTGCTTGCCAACAACAGGATATCTCACCTGAAGAGGTACTGGCAAAGCAATAATTTTCCAACAAAAAAGGCGAGATCATAAATGATCTCGCCTTTTCCGATTCAAACAATCCTTATGGATTGGGTGTGATACAAGGATACAGGGGATGATCACCCGGACATACCGAAGTATTTGTGGGCGTCGCAGTTGGTTCCGGCGCAGGCGTGTTGGTATTGGTCGGTGTGTTCACCGGCGAATTGGTGTACGTAGGTGTAAAGGTAAACGTCGGCGTAAAGGTATGCGTGGGAGTAAAGGTGTTGGTTGCGGTAAAGGTCGACGTAGCTGTAAAGGTTTCTGTTGGTGTAAATGTCTTGGTTGGCGTCGGCGTAGGTGGCTTATTCAAAACAAAAGTCTCAGTATCCCAGGAAGACCAGCGCCACTGCCCAGTGCCATTGGCCTGCGCCCGTGCCTGAATCGTATAGGTGCCATTGGGCCAGGAGTCCCAATAATTTTGATCCATCATACTGCACGGACTGTTACCACCAAATCCGCAATACGCCTGAGCATATTCAGTAGCAAAATCACGTTGGGTCGTGCTGGGAGCGGGACCAAGAATCCTAAATTGCACGCGGTTGATGCCAGCCCCATCCCATGTGCCGGTGACGGGATCCCAAGCTACTGCCTGGAAGCGGGTCTGGCTTCTATCCGTTATGGTTGGATTGCCAACCGGGTTGATGATGTTGACATAGACCGGCTCGAAGGTCGCTGTGGGTGTCGGCGTCAATGAAGGAGTGTAGGTTTGTGTTGGAGACGGCGTGATGGATGGCGTCAACGAATTTGTCGCTGTGTTGGTAATTGTAGGCGTATTTGAAGCTGTTGGGGTGATCACCGGGCCAGTGTCATAGGTGCAGCCATCACTCCAGTAGAATGTCGCCCGCATTTCATAACCCTCATAGGTAATATTGGAGGTAAAGTCAAATTCAAAGGTTCCTGAAGTTCCAGCGGGAAGCCTGCTGCTACTCGAATAGGAAATTCCAGTTATATTTTTATAGCCCGAACTGGTATTACTGGGGTTTTTGATATTGGAGCCCGTTTCAATTCTTCTGTACTTGTCGAATGTGCGCGACGGACTGGTTGGCCACCAAAACTCCGTTCTGGTCAAGAAGGGATCGCCAGCAATATTATTGTTCGCAATCTGAATGCGGGCACCATCTCCTACCCGATAAAAACTTCCATAGTTATACAAATTACAATCAGGAATCGGCGTATTGGTAGGAGTTGCCGTGTTCGTGGGTGTGGAAGTATTCGTGGGTGTAGGTGTGGCTGTGTCTGCTTCCCGCGTGTAATTGAGGGAACAGTTTTCATCAAAGTCGAACTGGGTGCCTGAGAAATCACTAAAAGGAACACCATTTAATATCCCATTGGGATTGAAATCGATGCGCACCTGGCGGCTCTGCCCAGGTGGGATCGACATATCACCACCAAGCCACCCAGGGTCGATGCTGGTATCCGTGGGTGGGCTATTCCCGGTACCATTCCAGAAGTTGAAATTCGCAATCGAGCTGCCGCGATATTGCATCAAATTGACCAGCATGTTGGATTGATATTCTTGCCAGGATAAAAATACCCGCGATAGGTTGAAGGTGTGATAAGCACTGCTATTCACGATATTGAATTCCAACTTATCTTTATTGCGTCCTTTGACCGAAGGATCACCTGAAAGTGACAAGCTACTACACGAAAGGGTTGGGGTGGGTTGTGTTTCTAAGGGAGGCGCTTCTCGCTCAATGATACAGCCGTTATCCAACTCAACTCGGATACCTAAATCATCCGAGGTGACACCCTGCAAAGCGACTGACCCATCGATACCGCCAAACCGAATGTCAATTCTCTCGCTATCAGCGTCTTGCAACAATAATGAATTGCCCGACGAATTCGTAGGCGAGTCAAAATCATCCCCATTATAGAAATTAGAACCACCCCACTTGAACCAATTCACAAACAACCCTGGCTGGCCAATGGAATTGTAATAGGCCTCCGCATGCGACCAATCCAACCGGACCCCGGTGACATTGACATCTTCGCTGGCAGCGTTATTGACCCACATACGTAATTGAGGTTTGTTGTTGAAAAAGGAGAAATCTCCCATAGTGTAATCATCACAACTCATTTCAGTTGCTGTAGGGGTATTAGAAGAAGTGGGTGTATTAGAGGCTGTGGGGGTATCGGAGGGCGTAAAGGTCAACGATGGCGTGAAAGTATCTGTTGGGTCGCCCTGGAAACCGCTGGTGAAACCCATCACTCGGGAGGTCCGGAATTGTTCTACAGTGCCAATGCGTGAAGCATCTAGTTCTACACTGGGCCACAAGGTTGCTACAAATGGCAACAAAAGGGGATGCCGGTGGGTAACAATCACCATAACCTGATTTCCTGGGCCTCCCGCATCGTCCATGAAATTCGGATCAGAAAGGGTATCATCCACACATAGAGTCAACTCGTTTTCATAATTGAGCAAAAACCTGTTCTCATCGGAATTATCTTTGAGACGGGTACTGCAAATAGTAACGTGGATATAGCCTTCCTTGCTAGGATTGCCAATATTTGAAACCTGGTGAGTTAACAATAACTGTAAATAATTACCGGCCGTACTTTCGTCCAACCAAAGACCCGTACCCCCTTGAATTGCTACATCACGGATCGAAAATAAGCGTGCCATATCAATTAATTCAATCTCGAGATCATCAGCCATATTGGGATCTCCGCCATAATCTTCAGCGACCCGGCAATCGATCGTCCCATCATCCGCATCTGCTGTCTGATGAGATGAACCCAACAGCGAGCCGGCCTCGTCACAGTATTGGGCATCAAACTCGCCAGTGATAGCATATCGCATACCAAAACGAGCCGCGTTCTGTACTGCCATCCATGCAAATATCATGCGCCCAAACTCGATTATGCCAAATAACAATAACAGCAAAACTGGTAATGCAATGATAAACTCGACCATTGCCTGCCCGCGAGTGTGAGGGCGTAGTAAGCGGAGTAATCGTTTCATGATTGAACCTTACTTAACCTCATTGGCTTATTCAACTTTCGCTATCGCGAGATACGAGTATAGATACGGTCGGCAATATCCACGAAAATTTCATCCAGATTTTCTGAACTGGCTGTGAAATAATAATTTCCACAACTAGCCCCAGGGGGTTGACCTCCACAGGGATCATTCAAACGTGTGCCATCTTTTCCGACGTTAGCCATATAACGTAGAAGTTGTTCAGCCCAGGGAAATTGATCGATAAAGCCGTAGCCAATGGTATAGATCGTAATGGCGCTTCCCACCGTGGGCTCATTTTCATTTTGGGAGTACAACAACGCAGCAAAATCGGTCATATCGTAGGCATAATCTTCTGCAGAATAATTAGGGCTAGTAGTCGTATAGACGACCGAGTCATAGGGACCATTATCAGCCGTAGGGCATTTATTCGCCGCCCCGTGAAAAGGACCGCAATAGCGGGTTGTGCGGTCGTTATCAGCACACAATGGAGGCACCCAATAACCGGCCTGGGGGCTGCCTCCACAAAAACCATTTGGAAATGCAGCGGAATTTTTCAATGGATCGTCATTTGGCAGATAGGAGGTATCATGGACATCACTGGCGTTTGTGGCCCCATCCGCCAGTAATACGATCACCCAGACGCTTTCATCACGGCCCAAGTTTTTAAGAATATCAGCTGCCCTTCGAATACCACACCCGGTACAAGTATTTACTAAGGGATCCCAAGTATCACCCTCCTTGCCCCAGGGAGCAGAATCAGCAACCGTTTTATCTACATCAAATGGATTGAAATCGCCTATCGCTTCGGTAGGTTCCGACTGTTTAAAAACATCGATACTATCGATGGCATTCTTGACCACGGTAAAATCACCAACCAGATAAGGGTCAGGAGTGTGTATATTGGCAGTGAAATCATAAGAAATCACCGCCACCCAATCGTTGCCTTCAATCATTTCGTCTACTAGAGCCTTGGCAGCGGTTTTGGCATCTTCCATCGGCTGACAGGTACCGGCTGGATTACACACATCCGGGTCTTTGTCTCCAACTGTCTCTTCGGCCATCGATTGTGAAGCATCGATCACAATCACCAAATCAACTGTAGCCGCTTCGCCCACCGCGCTGGTAGTGATAGGGATCGACCCGAAACCAAACAAGCTCAAAAAATATATCGGGGCTTCCTGGGAAGCCTGAACCCAGGCCAGTTTACGCGGTTCTTCTCCCACACCCGGGCACATTGAGGCAAAATCTGGCGGCAAAGAAGAATCACCACAATCGTAAACCACCAAAGATGTCACATCTGTAACGTTATTGAACGCCAGCATTTCGCGCGCGGCACCGGTCATCAAAGCTTTTCGCTGGGCGTCAGTATACGTGCCATGTTTGTAGTTGCTAGCGGCCGCTACCGCCGCGCCATCGACGGCGCGTTTCAACTGCATGTAGGTCACATAAATCGAACCGATATCCAGTGCCATTCCAACAAACGCCAGGATGGCCATGAATGAAATCACAAAAATCACTAAGACTTGCCCGCGTTCGCGCCGTGATCCTACTCTCAAACGGGAAGAGCCATGATCCAATAATTTTGTTAGTTTTCTCTTTATACGAGTCGTTTTCATTTTTATGGCACCAACGTGGGAACAGCCTCTGACGCAGAAATCACCGAATAGGCGTGAATCCGCATCGGATTAGCAAAAGCATTCAACATGGGCAAATTCAATACCTGATAATGGCAATGATAAACCTCGACAACCACAATGCCATCATCATCAGGAGCCTGAGCATCCATCAAACTTACCACATCAGTATTGGTTAAAAATGGCGTCGTGGTAACAACATTGCCGTCACAATCTTTTTGCCAATTATCACTGTATAAAGACCAGACCCCATCTCCATCACTTGGCCAGCGATTCGAGATGGTACGGTCATCAATGGTAAATACGGAAATCGCAACGTCATCCATGTTAGGATCAATAGGCAGGTAAGGATTGAAACCCAAGGTTTCATCGACCAGAATACAGGCCGTATCGTAATAAAAATGGAGCTTGGAACCATCATCACAGGCACTTTGGGGCAGACTGGTATCATCATAATCCGCTGCAAAAATATCCCTAACAGATGCAAAACGGGCCGCCTCACGGGTCAATTCCAACAGCGTTAAATAGGTATAGGCATAGAAACCCACTTCCACCATCCCGGCTACCAACATCAATAAGATAGGAAAAATGAGCGCCAATTCGACAAAGCTTTGGCCATTCGGTTTTTGTTTCAATCTCATCGCAATTCCATTATAATATCAAAAAATGTAACAAACGCAATCCTACTTCGTTACTATAAGTTTAATCCATTTTCGCAGCACTAAAAACCCTACCCAAGTACCTACTATCAAAATTGAAAGTAGGTGGAATCAAAAAACCAGGGGCTGTCCAAAAAGAACCTGGCAGACCCACTACGCGAAAAGGGGAAAATATGATTCAATAGGGGGATGAAAAGCGGACACCAACAGCCAGTTTTTTTGTCTTCCCATGTTGTCGGCTTTTTTCTCGAAGATTCATCCTGTTTTACGATACTTTTTAGACAGTCCCTGCCCAAAAAATCGGATTAGGCTATTTTGTCAATTCAAGTTCTGAGGGATGGGTAATTTCGTGGTTATTATTCACATCGTAGAACATATCGAGGTTACTATTACCACCCATTTCTACTGTATATCCGATCAATTGACTTTTCCACCCCGTTGACTCACCCCCTCCTAATAGGTTTATATTACACGTGGGAGCATAAATTGTACCTGTGAACACTGAAGATTGCGTACCATTCAGTGTCGCATCACAATTACCGGGACTGGTATAATCTTGATGGCTGATATAAATCAACAATCCCTCATAATCTCCAGAATTTCGCCCGGAAATTTCGAGGTGCGCATTGCCATTCCAGCGAATATCTCCTCCAACTGACATATAGATTAATATATTATCTCCATAAAGTTCATCATGGGCATTCATCCTAAAGTCGGTATCGGTAATACAATAAATTCCTTCTTCGAGGTTGGTCACTCCAGCCGGAGGGAAGTCACCGGTCCAATTTCCAGGGCTCAATGTATTCGTACCTCCATCCCAGGATGCACTACCACCACAAGTTGGCACCGGAACATCAAAAAGCGGCGGATATGGAAACTGAGGTTGATTTTCACATACATTTCCGCTTGGGGTTCCACCACTATAGCTTGAGCCTCCGACAACATTAATACACTGATCGTCTTCAAGAATCAAATCGCCAGCCCCACCTTTGTATTCGAAAGCACAATTTGTATCATCAGAATTGACCCACACACCTCCACCAGTCACTTGCGTGGCGGAATTCCCATGTTTCCAAACTACACTGCAGCCATTCGGCTTTAGACCAACAATGGCATCCCCGTTATACATCGGACCCACAACACCAGGCTCGACCCTAGCAATAGCTTCAACCGTATTTTCCACCGGACCAGAATAAACGAAATGAACCAAGGATGTTTCTACAACTGCATTGATAAATACCTGAATATATTCTGAATTCCCCGCGTACTGCCCACTAACCGGCGGATTATTCACATCCACAGAGTTTGTCACACCATTATTATCGTACCCATTGGATGCAGCACGGTTCAATCCGGCGATATTCCAATCCTCAGAATTGACCTTCGCCAAAGCTGCAGCCAATGCGGCTGAATCAGCGGCATTTTGGGCATGTCTCCGATCGGCATAGATCATACCGCCATCAATTGCCAGTGCTGCAAACCCAATTAATGCGACAACACTAAAAGCCAAAAAGATCAATGCCTGGCCGCTCTCCAACCTTTGTCTTTTTATCATAAAATTCTCCAAAACAATTAACATGGGGGACGCAAGATCGTGTCTGTCACTTCAGCTTCGATAGTAAATATCTGAGACCCTAATATCGAACCTAAAAAGGGTGTCGTCAGAACAAAATCATCATATGATATCTTTATGGTAATTCCATTTAAGCCATCGCTACTTGCACAAGCCCCACCACCGCCATAGGAGATGGCTATATCAGCATCGGATAGCCCAGATAAATCAATTGGGAAGTTTGCTGTATCTCGCACACGATTTCGAATACCATCATGATTGTCAGGGTCAATGGAGCCAAATACAGCTCCCTCCTGCGTGGCATCACGCAATTCCATATACACGAAGAATAAACGGCTCAAATCAACCAATCCTGCCAGAAGAATCAGCACAAACACCAGTGTCATAGCCAATTCGACAAAGCTCTGGCCCTTTTCTGTGTGAACTGATTTCAAGTTTGAAATATTGTTCGTTTTCTTTCGATTATCATCGTTAGTCATAATTAGTCACTATTTTATTTAAGGTTTAGTCAATAATATGGAGTCGGACCCACTGTAGGAATACCCGGCCAATATCACACCCGTTACTGAGAAATTTACAGGATTTATACTAGACGAAACCATACTTTTCTTAATATTGCACTCGCCATCTACCGTTGTGCAATTTCCAGATCCTAAACCATTATCAAAATTCCCCGCAACTAATACACCCGAAAGAAGATTGTTGCTCTCATCCTTTACGGTCACGGTGACCGTTGGATGCCAGAAATTCTTGTTTTGCTTTGTACTTGAATCAGTTAAACTAACAGTCATTTCTGGAGTCGATGCAGGAAGGTCATCATCTTCAATCGTCGCCATGTGCACATTGGGAGATCCGAGGCTGGCGTTTGTGGGGGTACCCAAAGTAATAACTACCGTTTCATCCGGCTCATCATACTCGTCATTGTTCACACTTATCGTGATGTTAGCCCAATCACTTCCAGCAGAGATTACTACCGGGCTTGCGCTAATCGTGTAATCCGCGCCCCCACCTTGTGTTGCTGTACCGCCAACGGAAAAGGGCACGCTGACATCGGAACCCGTAGTGTGATCTAGTTCCAAACGGGCCAAAACCGTAGCAGTTGCTTCACTATTATTTTGGCTTGATAATGAAAATGAAACCGTGGGAAGAGCATCATTATCAGTTATTGTTGACGTATGCTCATCTGGGGCACCTTTTGTCGCATTCGTAGGCGTTCCCATAGTGACAATAACGGTTTCATCCCCTTCAACCAATCCATCATCATTTACAGTTATCGTGATATTTGTCGATGTATCTCCTGCTGCAATAGTTAATGGACTGGCTGATATCGTGAAATCATTCCCTCCGCCCTCACTTGCGGAACCACTAACCGAAAATGGCACAAGCACATCATCTCCGGATATCTCGGATAACTGTACTGGGATAGTCATGCTACCCACATTTTCCGCCCCACTCTGGCTCGCAGATCCAAGTGATACAGTCGGCAAAGCACCATCATTATCGGTAATTGTCAGCGTATGCCCATCTGGAGATACTTTGGTAGCATTAGTGGGTGATCCCATTGTAATGACAACTGTCTCGTCACTCTCAGTAAATGCATCATCATTGATAGTGATAACAATATTCGCCGTCGTGTCACCCGCAGAAATTGTCACTGGACTTGAAACGATTGTGTAATCATTTCCCGCCCCAGGCGTTGCTGACCCACTCACCGTAAATGGCACGGTCACATCGTTGGAAGTCGTTGTACTCAATTGTGCAACAACCGTTGCAGTCCCCGCATCTTCAGAAACGGTTTGCCCTGATAAAGTAAATGCAACTGTCGGATCTATCTCGTCGTCATTTTCTTCAACTCCAACTTGAATATCTTTGACAACGGTTCGGGCACTTTGTGAATTAATCATAAAGCCCGGAATATTCACAAACGGAACCAAAGGAGTGTAATCCACAGAAACTTGAACAACGATTCTGTCTATTCCACCGGAAATATCTTCCGCATCTGCCACTGGACAGGTATCAAATGCTGTTGTCAAAGGTCCATGATCATATTGAATTGTGATATCAGCGTTCTGGATTCCAGCAATTGAACCCACTCGAATTGCTGCATCTTGCATACCAGTACAATCCATATAACGTGGAGTTCCACCTGGGGTGTCTCCCGCAGCCGATCCGTATCGCACTGCCTCGCGACTGGCAGATGCTGTAGCAGAATAGATAAACAGCATTCGCCCAAATTCAATAATCCCCAATGTTAACAAGAGTAAAATTGGAAAAACCAGCGCAAATTCAGTTATTCCCTGACCAATTTCACTTTTATTGATTGACCTATAAATTCTAGTGTTCATCATAATTGATCTGTTTCATTCTAAATCACACATTTCCAGCAAACAAAAATTATTACAAGTGTTAAAAATTAGATAACAACTACATCTGATTCCTAACATCGTCTTTTATAGACATTTTTTGCAATAACTTTTGATGGTTTATTTATTACCTCTTTGTGCTTAAATTCAAGGTTTCTCTAGGAATCATACCTGAGAAGAAGTGAGGGTATGATCCGAACCAACTGTCCTTCGTTTGCTAAGCAAACGAAGGACAGTTCCCCTAGTTTCACTGACTAAAGCTAATTTTACAAACCTATCAAGATTGAAAAGTATTCTTTATTTATTCTTGTCTTTGTCCTTGTTGTCATTGCCATTTCCCTGATTACCATCGTCAGAATCCTCGCCTTGAATTTCGTCATTCCCTCCCCCCTGATTTCCATCTGATGAAGAATTACCTTTATCTTGATTCTGACCAGAGTTGTTTTCCGGACCTTTATTTGGATTATTCACTTTGTCATCATTGCCAATTCCCTGATTGCCATCCTCAGGGTTGTTATCTCTGTCTTCATCATTGCCAACTCCCTGATTGCCATCCTCAGGGTTATTATCTTTGTCTTCATCATTGCCAACTCCCTGATTACCACCTTCATTATCTCCATTAGCTCCCTTATTAGTTTCACTTTCACCTTCTCCAATCCTAGCTTCACCGTTTCCATCTTCATCGTTGACTTTGTCATTACCATCATTTTCATCCCCAACAATTCCCCCACTATTGCCATCGTCCAAACCAGAAACTGCTTCCTCACCAGAATGTGATTCTGGATTTTCGGTTGATGGCCCATCATCATCAGGAGATAAAGAAGTATCCGTTTCTGGTAATTCAGGATCGAAACTTTTTAACTCTGTTTCCAGAGTTTCGATAATGGGATCAATCGAACTGGCAACCTCGGCAGGGATTTCGCTCTGCAATACGTGCAAAATAAGGATATGTTCAGATACCTTGTTGGTAAATTCATCCACCAACTCTTCAGCCTGGTCCTGACCACTCAGTTCAATCAGGGGTACGTAAGCATCCGTTGTATGTTGGTGATAGTTCTCAAAAATCTCAGCAAGATTATCAAAGTTCCCCCGGTTTACCAGTCTGAGAGCTTCGTCAATGCGATTGTCTGCAAAGCGAAGGTGCAACCGAATTTCCTTGGTTACATCCTGATTTAATAATAAACGCGTCTCTTCCCAGGTAAGTTTTACCGGATAGAGGGTGTCTCCAGGCAATGTGCCGGCAAAAGCAAGGCTAGTAGTGGAAAAAAGGATCGAAAAAACCAAGAGAAGAGTAAAAGCATATCGATAAACAGGTCTGATGAACAAGTTTTTTCTCTTCTCAATTATCTTTTTCGATTTACCAGAATCGATTTGGTGCATTGTTCGGCTGCGAGAAAAGTGAATAAAACCAGACCGAGATTGAAACATATATTTCTGGCCATTTAGCCACAAAGCGGTCACTAAATCCACCCGCAGCTTGTCAGCCAGGTCAGGGAAATGGGTCAACGCTTCCTCGATGCTTTTTCCTTCCTCGAGAACCATTTTCAGGCAAATTTGCAAAGCTTTTGCGTGAATGATTTCCTGCTTAACTCTCATGTGGATTATTCAAAATCTACGCCTAACTGTCTACGCAAAGCCTTCAGGGCACGATGCTGAAGTACCCGCACCGCTCCCGAGGATCGCCCCATGGCTTTGGCAGTTTCCTCAGGAGATAGGCCACTGATGAAACGCATAACCAAAACATCGCGGTAATCCTCTCGCAGCAAAGACAACGTATCTTTTAGTTCCTCGATTTCTTGTTTCGTTACCAGCCTTTCGTAGGGAGAAACCTGCAAAACTTCTGAAGCTTTAATATCTTGTGTATCAATATGTTTTTCTGAATTGGACTTCCGATAATGATCTATCAATAAATTCCGAGCAATGCGAAATAAATATGCCGAAAAAGGCAAACCTTGCGATTTATAACGTGGTAAGGAGTTCCATGTTCTTAAAAATACCTCACCAAACAAATCTTCAGCATCCATGCGATTATTCAGGCGTGCATACAAGAACCTGAAAACTGATTCAGCATAGCGATCATGCAGTTGCCCAAAAGCTTCTGCATCGCCGCTCTTTGCCCGCTCCACGAGTCGCTCATCAACTTTAATTCGCGATTCAGGCATACTCTTTCATTTGATAACTGAAGAAGGATGTATTTGTTACCGCCCTTGCATTATTGAAAGGATTGGAAACAAATTGGATTTTCATCAATTGATTGTAATTTTCAAGGTCACCGGACAATGATCTGAACCCAGCACATCGTCGTGAATAACCACATCTTGCACCTGGGTCATCAATCCTTCACTGACCAGGAAATAATCCAGGCGCCAGCCGACATTACGCGCCCGCGCATTCGACGTGTAAGTCCACCAAGTGTATTGCTCTCGCTCCGGATATAGTTTTCGGAATGCATCCACAAAACCGTGCTCCAGATATTTGCTTACCCAAGCACGCTCCTCAGGCAAAAATCCGGTAGATTTTCGATTTTGGCCGTGGTTGCGCAGATCGATATCCTGGTGACAGGTATTAAAATCCCCACAAATGATGATCTGCTCCCCACGTGCATGCATCGCATCACAAATATCGAGAAGAAAAGCATAAAAATCCAATTTATAGCCTACCCGGCTGTGATCGCGGCTGCCATTGGGAAAATAGATATTGAATAGACTGAAAGTTGGGAAACGCGTTTTGATGACTCGACCTTCGATGTCAAATTTCTCTGCGCCCAGGCCTTTCTCTGAACCTAATGGTTCGATTCGAGAAAATGTGGCTACCCCGCTGTATCCCGGACGTTCCGCGGGATTCCAGACAAAATAGTTATTCTCCAACTCAGCGCGCTGTTTTGCAGTCAACTGATCGGGGCGCGTGCGTATCTCTTGCAAACAAAGCACATCGGGTTGTTCTGCCTGCCACCAATCAGCTGCTCCCTTCCGCAGAGCAGCCCTAAGACCATTGACATTCCAGGTTGTAATTCGCAAAACAGTATCCTCAAATTCCAAGAATATCAAATAATAACCGCCGCTACCAGTTGAAAGATATCTCAAATTAGTTGTAGGTTGGTATGCAGGCACTCATACCTGACAAACCATGGTATAACTAATCCAATCAGCCAACCAACTAATCTACTAACCAACCAAATCCCCCTGCACCATGCCCCTCTTCGAATTTCACATTTCCCGTCAATCCCGAGATCGTTATCAATTCTCAGATTTGCTTTTTGCCATCAATGGCAATGTCGTGTTTGCCGATTTCCATGCTGCCCGTCAATTTGCCCAAAAGATGAATGATCAGCGCGATCTGATCCGTTTCCCAGAACAGGCAGTCAAGGCCGGGCAGATCAACGCCATGGGATTGATCGACGAAATGCTCCATTTCATCGCTCGCGAATATCGGATACAGGTAAACCCTCAAGCCCTGGAACTGGCATTGATTTGGTTGGACCGCAACCTGGGAAAAGATAAGGTCGATCAGGCACTGCGTCGCTTCACCGATGAATTTCCACCTGTGGCTGTTTATCGCGGCGAGTGTTCCATCGATGAATATTTATGGGGCCGTTCTGACGGTATGCTCAATCGGCAGATAGCACTCGAAGAACTGCTATTGCTCTGGCTGGCCAATGCCAACCCAGCCTTTGCTCCCTTCAAAGAACTGTTCGATGATCGCTTACTCGAAAAGCATACCGTCTATCCCAAAATCATTACCGAACTACAGGAATTTTTCAAAACTCAACCCACCTTTGGGCCCGAAAACCAAAATTTGATTGAAGTATTGCGAGCTCCCACGTTGGCATCACCCCATTCGCTCGATGGGCAGTTGGAGTTTATTCGCAAACGCTGGTCGACAATATTGGGGGAGTATTTACAACGCCTGTTGAGAAGCATCGACCTGATCAAAGAGGAAGAGAAACCAGTCTTTTTCGGTCCGGGACCCGCAATTGTGCCTGAATACACACCCCAAGCATTAATCGAGGAAGAACGCTTCAGCCCAGACAGCGACTGGATGCCCAAACTGGTCTTGATTGCCAAGAATACCTATGTCTGGCTGGATCAACTCTCCAAAGAGTATCATCGCCAAATTACTCGTCTCGATGAAGTTCCAGACGACGAACTTGACAAACTGGCCCGGTGGGGTTTTTCTGGCCTTTGGTTGATCGGATTGTGGGAACGCAGCCCAGCCTCCCAACGTATCAAGCAGCTTTGTGGCAACGCGGATGCTGTATCTTCAGCCTATTCTCTCTACGACTATGTCATCGCCGCCGACCTGGGTGGCGAAGAAGCGTATATGAACTTGCGACATCGGGCCTGGCAACGCGGTGTGCGGCTGGCTGCCGAC
The DNA here is from genome assembly GCA_964629085.1 of uncultured Anaerolineales bacterium. Lineage (GTDB taxonomy): Bacteria > Chloroflexota > Anaerolineae > Anaerolineales > UBA11858 > NIOZ-UU35. Next base: position 9,559 of record CAZVPR010000046.1, on the reverse strand, counting down.
ATGGTTCCCAACCACGTTGGTATCCATTCGAAATGGGTAGTCGAGCAGCCCGATTGGTTCATTTCCTTAGATCACTCACCTTTCCCAACCTATACCTATAACGGGGAAAACTTATCCCAGGACGATCGTGTCGGCATTTACTTGGAAGATCACTATTACTCACGCAGTGATGCCGCGGTGGTTTTCAAACGCGTTGACCACTGGACGGGGGATGAAAAATACATCTATCATGGCAATGATGGCACCTTCATGCCCTGGAATGACACCGCTCAGTTGAACTACCTCAACCCCGAGGTACGCGAAGCCGCCATCCAAACGATCCTGCACGTGGCGCGAAAATTCCCCATCATCCGCTTCGATGCTGCCATGACACTGACCAAAAAACACTTCCAACGCCTTTGGTTCCCAGAACCCGGTTCGGGTGGCGATATTCCTTCAAGGGCGGAATACGGTTTAGGCCGCGATGCCTTCGACCAGGCCTTTCCCACCGAGTTCTGGCGAGAAGTTGTCGACCGGGTAGCCCAGGAAATTCCAGATACTCTATTGTTGGCCGAAGCCTTTTGGATGATGGAAGGATATTTTGTGCGCACATTGGGGATGCATCGCGTCTATAACAGCGCCTTTATGAATATGCTGCGAGACGAGAAAAACGCCGAATACCGATTATTGATCAAAAACACACTGGAATTCGACCCTCAAATTCTCAAGCGCTATGTGAATTTCATGAACAACCCGGATGAAGAAACGGCGATCGATCAATTCGGCGCTGACGATAAATTTTTTGGCGTTAGCACGTTGATGGCTACCATGCCCGGATTGCCTATGTTCGGTCACGGGCAAATCGAGGGCTATCATGAAAAATACGGCATGGAATATCGGCGGGCCTACTGGGATGAATATCCAGATGAAAGATTGGTCCAGCGTCACGAAAGGGAGATCTTCCCCCTGTTACACCGCAGAGATCAATTTGCTGAAGTAGAACAATTTCGATTATACGATTTCTATACTCCCAATGGCCAGGTAGACGAAAATGTCTTCGTTTTCTCCAACCGTACAAATTGCGAGGACAGCAATTCGTTGGTGCTTTATCACAATCGCTGGGGCGATACCCGCGGTTGGATTAAGACCTCCGCCGCCTTCCGCGATAAAAACGTCGACCAATTACAACGATCCGATCTGGCTCATAGTTTGGGAATTGAAAACGATTCTAAGTGTTACACCATCTTCCGCGACCATGTTAGTGGCCTGGAATTCATTCGCAACAATCAGGGACTCCACGAAAGAGGCTTATATTTTGAACTGGGGGCCTATAAATATCAGGTTCTCCTGGATTTCAAAGAAGTGACTGACAATGAATGGGGGCATTATGCACATCTGAACGAGTACCTGGATGGACGCGGGGTACCCAGCCTGGAAGAAGCCATCAAAGAAATTGTGCTGCAGCCGCTCCACTTTCCCTTCCGCGAGCTGGTCAACCCTGAGATGTTCCAATGGTTGTCTAAAAATCTTCAAGCCAAAAAAACTCAGGATATAAAACCTTTGCTAGATGAAGTTGAACAGAAAATGCTGCGCTTGTTGGAGAAGATTTCTGAGTTGAGCGAAACCGAGAATGATGTCGACTTTGAAGACCTCGCCTTGGAGATTTGTCAAAAACTTGAAAGTATACTGCAATTGCAGACTCGATTGGAAGAAAGCACCAGCTTATCTGAGAAACAATTGAAAGGGATATTCGATTGGATAAGTTCTTCGGAAAATGAAACTTTGCTTTGGAGCACTATCTTCGGTTGGTTGTTCACACACAATTTAGCAAAAATCACCAGTGATGATGATTACCCAGCTCGAAGCCGCAGTTGGCTCGACGAATGGATGTTTGGCAAAATTATCGAACAAACTATTCAAGAGTTAGCAGAAAACAACCAACGGGCACACGAAGGTTTACTGGGAGTCAAAACTCTGATTCAACACCAGGACTGGTATTCGAAATCAGCTCTGCCATCTGAAGTAATGCAAAAATGGCTAAAGAATGAAGACATCCAACGGTTGCTGCGCATAAATCGCTACCAGGGCATTCTCTGGTTCCATAAAGAGGCCTTTGACTACCTTTTGCATTGGATGCTAATCACAGCTTTGCTCTCCGCCATCAACGACGAAACCCTCACAAAAAAGCAGCGGACCGAAGCCATACGGGCGCAATTCAAGATCACCCAGGAGCTCGAGAAAGCTGCACCCGCGGCGGGGTATCAGGTTGAAAAACTGTTAGAAGAACTCAAGTAGAATAATTGAATACCTCTCCAACCATGGAAGCGAAGCATATTGATATGTTTCGCTTTTTTTGCTTGCTTCCTAAGGGAAAACAAGCACATCCTAAATTCATCCTCCTTGAATACCTTATTGATACCCTATATATACCCTATTAATATTATTATTACCTACAGGAGTTACGCAGTTCGCGCCCTTCGATACGACCCACCTTCGGTGAGGGTCACTCAGGATGCAATTTCCTCCCCAAATAATCTCAAGCGCGAAACTCCTAACCTATCACCAAGTAGGAACATCGCCTGTACAAACCCTATCCCTCCGTGAATAAACCCTTTGCAACATAATTGCGAAGGGTTTATACTAATTTGAATTCTTTAATCATCGAAGGTTAGCATTTATTAATCACTATGCCTTCATTGGCTGACAAACTCAAATCCCTGGGCGTTAATCTAGGAACAGAAAACTTATCTTCGAAACCTCCTTTGGCGAGGGTAGATTTCCCTATTGACAATGTCATCGCCGGGGAATGGCAATCTACACCTCACGGTGAAATCTTTGTCGTCGAAAATCGCTATGCGGACGACTTTGAGCAGGGTTCTGTTCCCCTGAGAGGGGATGCGCCCTTAGAGATGATGGCCGCCTGGGCCCGCCAAACGGAGCTCGCCAAACTCAAACTTGAACAATTCGTCTTCATCGATACAGAAACCACCGGTCTGGCAGGCGGAACTGGCACTTATACTTTTATGATTGGCGCGGGCCGTTTCGAGGGGAGCGAATTCAGGCTGGCGCAGTTCTTCCTGCGGGATCCCGCCGAAGAACTCGCTCAGTTGGCGGCTTTCGAACAATTCATAGCCCCGTGTGAAGCCATCGTCAGTTTCAACGGCAAGGCATTTGATATGCCTTTGATCAACAATCGCTTCATTATCAACGGCTGGCCGCCGCCTCTCAAAGATGCTTGTCACCTGGATTTGCTCCACCTGGCCCGACGCTTATGGCGGGCACGCCTCCCCAGCCGCACCTTGGGCGATTTGGAAGCCAAAATCTTGGGGGCCAAGCGTTCTCAACAAGATGTCCCCGGTTGGATGATCGCAGATTTGTATTTTGATTATCTCCACACTGGCGATGCCCGTCCACTCAAAGGGGTTTTCTACCACAATGAAATCGACGTGGTATCCATGGCCGCACTGCTGAATCACATGTCCGTTCTGCTTGCCGACCCTCTTGGCGGCAATGTAGAACACGGCCTGGATTTGATTTCTATTGGAAAATTGTATGCTGACCTGGGCCATCTCAAAACAGCCACCGAAATCTATCAACATGGCTTGACCCATGATGACATTCACCAGGAAGCCTACTGGAAAGCACTCAGCGAATTATCGTTTTTGCACAAAAAACAAGCGAATATCCAACAGGCGATAGATCTCTGGGAGCAAGCCGCAAAAGATCAACAAATTTACGCTCACGTCGAATTGGCCAAATATTACGAACATAGACCGAAAGATTTCCATATAGCCATTCATTGGACTGACTTGGCCATTGAAATTATCTCTGACCCGGCTTATTCTGTCATCGAAAAGGTTCGCTGGCTCCCCGAACTTGAACACAGACTAGCCAGATTACATCGAAAAATGGAGAAGACACAAAAATGACAACATCTAGCCCACAAGACATGCAATCCTATCTCGAAACGAATCTACCGCACTATTTGGATCTTCTGCGACAAATGGTCGCGATCAACAGCTTCACAGGCAATCCCACCGGAGTCAATCAAGTGGGGCGGTTGACCGCTGATATCTTTGAAAATCTAGGTTTTTCTGCTGATTTTGTCCAGGCCAATAATTCCAACTATGGCAAACACCTGGTCATGACCCGAAAGGGAAATACGGATCAAACCATGGGCCTGATTTCTCACCTGGATACCGTTTTCCCACCCGAGGAAGAGATTGAAAATGACTTCCATTGGCGTGTGGACGGCGACCGGTTATATGGGCCGGGCACCAATGATATCAAGGGCGGAACGCTGATGATTTACATGGTGTTAGACGCCTTGAAGAAATTCGCTCCCAAGATGTTTGCAGATATCACCTGGGTAATCTTGGTCAATGCCGCAGAAGAAAGATTGTCAGATGATTTCGGCGATCTATGCCTGAACCGGATTGGAAATGATGCGATAGCTGCCCTGGTGTTCGAAGCGGGAATACGCAATGACAATATTTTCTACTTGGTCACAGCTCGCAAAGGTCGCGCAACTTATCATGTCACCGTTGAAGGCAAGGGATCACATGCCGGCTCTAATCATCCCGAAGGGGCTAACGCAATCGTACAAATGGCCCACACTATCCAGCAAATCGCCGAACTGACGGATTACAGCAAGCACCTGACCTTCAACGTGGGCACAGTCAATGGGGGCAGCGTTGTAAATCGAGTTCCCCATTTGGCGGAAGCCAAAGTTGAAATGCGTACATTTTCGCAAGAAATATTCGATCAGGGGGTCCAAGATATGCTCCACTTGCAAAACAAGGCTCAAATCGAAAATGTCAACCAAAATTTCAAGTGCAAAATACAAATCGATTTGACAGCTCAATCGGCTCCATGGCCAGTCAATCCAGGTACCCAAAAATTGTTTAATTTATGGAAGAATGCAGCTGAGCATTTAGACTTTACCATCCTTGAAGAGCGGCGTGGGGGTCTTAGCGACGGAAATGCGCTTTGTTTGACCATCCCTACTATTGATGGGCTGGGCCCCTATGGAAGCAACGCCCACTGCTCCGAATGTGACCCCAGAAATGGCAAAGATCAGGAATTTGCCAATAAATCATCCTTTGTACCCAAAGCAATGCTAAATGTCTTAGCAATTCAAGAATTAGTCAATCAAACCAACCAGCTATAAAACCAAAAGGAATAATCAGCATGAAATATATAGCCGCTATCGACCAGGGTACCACCAGTACCCGCTGCATGCTCTTCAACCACGCCGGGGAGGTGGTCAGTGTTGACCAAAAAGAACACGAACAAATCTATCCCCAGCCTGGATGGGTCGAGCACAATCCGTTGGAAATTTGGGACCGCACCCAAGAAGTGATCCAAGGTGCTACCAAGAAAGCCAACGTTGAGCCTGGTGATATCGGCGCGGTTGGCATTACCAATCAGCGTGAAACCACGTTAGTGTGGGACCGTAATACCGGCAAACCCTATTACAATGCCATCGTCTGGCAGGATACGCGCACAAAGGGCATTTGCGATGATCTGGCTACCCAAGGAGGCATAGATCGCTTCCGAGCAAAAACTGGTTTGCCCCTGGCAACATATTTTTCCGGGCCTAAAATCCAATGGATGCTGGAAAACGTAGCAGGGCTGAAAGAAGCCGCCAAAAATGGCGATGCCATCTTCGGCAATATCGATACCTGGGTGATTTGGTGGTTGACGGGCGGGCCCGCTGGGGGCTCTCACGTGACGGATGTTACTAACGCCAGCCGCACTCTCTTGATGAACCTGGAAACTCTGGATTGGGATGCAGAGATAATGTCGATTCTCGGCATCCCCAGGAGTATGCTACCCAATATCGTCCCATCGAGTGATCCTGATACTTGGGGGAATACTGCCCCCAAAGGGCCATTCGGGGCAGCCATCCCCGTTTGTGGAAATTTGGGCGATCAGCAGGCAGCCCTGGTTGGTCAGACATGTTTCAATCCTGGCGAAGCCAAGAATACCTACGGCACCGGCTGCTTCATGCTGATCAACACTGGTACGGAAATTATCCCTTCTGAAAGTGGACTCCTGACAACCATGGGATACAAATTTGGGGAAGAACCAGCAGTCTACGCTTTGGAAGGCTCTATCGCCATCACCGGGGCGTTGGTGCAATGGCTGCGTGATAACCTTGGGATTATCGATAGTGCTCCAGAAATCGAAACGCTGGCGAATACCGTTGATGATAATGGCGGCATCTACTTTGTGCCCGCTTTTTCAGGCCTATTCGCCCCCTATTGGCGCTCCGATGCCCGCGGCGCCATTGTCGGCATGACCCGCTTCATTAACAAAGGACACATTGCCCGGGCCACCTTGGAAGCCTCTGCATTCCAGACTCGCGAAGTTTTGGATGCTATGCAGCAAGATTCGGGCGTCGAGTTGCAAGCTCTAAAGGTCGATGGCGGCATGGTCGCCAACGAATTGTTGATGCAATTCCAGGCGGATATGGTCGGGGTGCCGGTAGTGCGCCCGCAAGTCGCCGAAACTACCGCCTTAGGTGCGGCCTATGCTGCCGGTTTAGCCGTCGGATTCTGGAAAAACCTCGATGACCTGCGCGCCAACTGGCAGATCGACAAAACCTGGCTGCCCAATATGAGCGCCAAATTGCAAGCCAAACTTTATGCGGATTGGAAAAAGGCAGTAACCCGAACCTTCGACTGGGTTGAATAACTGCAGACAGCGGAAGGAGGACCACAGAGCTCACAAAAACAGTGGTGATCTTCTTTTCGTGAGCAAATGATGACGATGGGATAAAAATTTGAAAAGCTTGAGGATGGCAATTGGCGTTGGAATACAGCGACTTGATTTATAAGATCGCAGATCAACTCCCGGTTTCTGAGAGTTTCAACCTGAGAAGCCAGATCACTCGAGCGGCCACGAGTATCGCATTGATATCGCCGAAGGCTCAACCAGCCAAAGTGACCCTGACAGCGAAAGCTTTTGGGCTATGCAATTCGCTCACTCGTTGAAACTGTCGCCTGCCAACACCTCATAAATCGGCGTGAATATCTCGATAACTCGGACCGCCTCCGTCAAGCCTATCGTTTGAGCGAAACACTTTTCAGCAAACTCCAGGCTTTTCGAGCATCATTGGGCAAAAGAACCATCAAAGAACAAACAGAACTCTATATCACAGAAGAAGCGCCATCATTCTAAAAGCTTTCTTCAGTCTGCCGTTACCGTCCGCGGTCGTTTATCCAACCCCGCTCAATTTCAAGTGTTGCTCATCCGGGGCATGAGCACCATTGCTAATGTTCCGGCTGTCTTCGCGATAGTGGTTGCCACGGCTGATCGGATTTTGTCGAGCTGCGCGAGCCACGATCATGGCTGCCTGAACGCTGTTCCGCAAACCAATCAAATCATCGGTCAAGCGTGATTTGCGGTAGAAATCTTCAATCTCCAACCAAAGGTGGCGCAACTCACGCAAGGCGCGGTTCAGGCGGTATTCGCTGCGCACCAAACCTACGTAATGCCACATCAAGTTGCGGATCGTCTGCATATCGCCTTGCAACAGGGTTGGATCGGTGTCATAAATCAAATTCGAATCATCCCAGGCGGGCACATCCTTTTCTGAAATCACCTCGCTGGACGGGATTTGGCGAATACTGCGCGCGGCGCGGTCACCCCAAACCAGTGCTTCTAGCAAAGAAGTGCTGGCCAAACGATTGGCACCATGAACACCGGTGCAGGATACCTCACCCACAGCGAACAACCCTGGGATCGTGCTGCGCCCCCAAAGATCCACCAGCACCCCTCCACAGGAATAGTGTGCAGCCGGAACAACGGGGATTGGACGTTCCGTAATATCAATATCTTGTGTTTTACAGCGAGCGTAGATTTGTGGAAAACGAGCCCGGATTGCATCTGGCTTCATTTGTGAGGCAATATCCAATAGCACATAAGGATAATCGTTTTCCAGCATTTCCCAATAGATTGCCCGAGCGACAATATCGCGCGGGGCCAGGTCTTTCCATTGTGGAGCATGATATTCCATGAATGCATCACCGGCAGGGTTCAGTAAAATGCCCCCTTCGCCCCGCACCGCCTCACTGATCAGGAATTTCGTTGAACCAGGCATGTGCAAAGCTGTGGGATGGAACTGAATGTATTCAGCATTTACTACACGTGCCCCCGCTCGATATGCCATCGCCAACCCATCCCCACGTGAACCCGGTGGGTTACTGGTGTTCATAAATATCTGACCTAAGCCACCCGTAGCCAGAATTGTTTGCTCCGCAAGAATAGGTTTGACCTGGTGAGTACCCTGATCAAAAACGTAGGCACCATGGCATTGTAGCGGTTTGTAAACAGCCAAAGGATCCAATGCGTGGTGGGGAAAAGTTATCAAATCAACCGCAGTTTGGTGAGTCAGAATGGCAATATTGGGCTGTTCAGAAAGCTTTCTCAGCAAGGCATTCATGATCGCTTTGCCGGTGAGATCACCCACGTGTAAGACTCGCCGCCGAGAATGAGCTGCTTCCAACCCGTAGACGACATCACCTTTGTCATTCTGATCAAACTTGACACCAGCCTGATCAATGAGTAGCTTATCAATGATCTGGGGGCCTTCCTCCGCTAGAACTTCTACAGCGGGAGGAAATGAAATACCATCCCCTGCATTGAGCACATCTTCGATCAAGATGTGTGCTGAATCATCATTCCCGCGGCCGACGATTCCCCCTTGTGCGTAACGTGAATTGGATTCAATCAGCTCAGTCGCGCGAGTAATAACCGTGACTTGTCGCTGGCGATCTTCGGACAGACGTAATGCAGCCGTAATCCCGGCAATTCCGCTGCCAATAACCAGTACATCCGTTTGCATTTTTTCACCCAATCTGAATCATTCTTTCCACTGATTTGGCTGCCTTCAACCGAATTTCTTTTGGCACCTCTATAACGTATTGATCCATTCGCAAAGCTTCCAGGGTATCTTCCAAGGTGATCTCATTCATGTGGGGGCATCGCACCCGGCACAACCGCAGCATTTCTTTGTCTGGGTTTGCTGCGGCAATATTGTCGCCCATGGCACACTCGGTCAACAACAGGTAGCGAGGCGCATTGACTTCTTCAACATAACGCACCATTGCGGCTGTGCTGCTGGCAAAATCCGCCGCGGCAACCACTTCAGGACTACATTCTGGATGCGCCAGAATGACGACATCGGGATACTCCGCACGCACATCCTCGATATCTTGGACGGTAAACTGATCGTGCACCTCGCAGCGACCGTGCCAGCCAATCATTTGAATATCCAGATCACTTTCGAATTGAGTATTGGGCTTATTTTTTGATGGGAAGATGATACGCTTGCGCGTCTCTTTTGCCACGTTTCCAGCCAAATATTCATCAGGCAAAAAGATAACTGAATCGGAAACTAGCGACTCTACGACTGCTTTGGCATTTCCAGATGTACAGCAGATATCACTTTCTGCTTTGACATCTGCATAGGTATTGACATAAGTGACTACCGGAACTCCTGGAAAATGCGCTCGCAGTTGGCGGACGTCCTCGGCGGTGATACTGGCTGCCAAAGAGCATCCTGCCTCCTTGG
>CAZVPR010000045.1:0-32458 GCA_964629085.1 uncultured Anaerolineales bacterium | reverse complement strand
CACCGGCCATCATGGTGCGCAGCTTGGCATAGAATGTTCCGCCGCCTGGGTCAGGAACATCTGTGATACTGACCGTCACATCGGGGTTGCGCTCTTGATACATGTCGGCCAAAACTCTCCAGGTCGGTGTATCCGCAATATCACCCCAGGCTAAAAAGTTGATTTCTGCTGCTTCTCGAGCCGGAGCTCCGTCACCAGCCGACAACCCTTTACGTGGTGTAAACCCAACTAGCATAAGGCCTGCACCACTAGTAGCACCGATCTTTAGAAAGTCACGTCGTGAAAATTTTCTATTTTTCTCCATTTTCAACTCCAATTGGTTTAGTACGGAAAGAATCGGTTATGCTTTGATGTATTAAGCGAGCATCAACAAAACGCATTCTCTGTACCCCCCTGTGTGACGACCCCCCAAAACTCGTGATTTGTCAATATCTCACCATTGAAAGAGGCATGCGTAGAAATAAAACCGGGTTTGCCGATCCTCGAAATAATAAGTATCTATCATCAAAGCAAATTGCTTTTATTGCTTATAAATGCACCTCCTTGTATGCAGTAATTCTTTAAAACCCAACACCATTTTGTTGATGTGTTACATATAGTGTGTGTTGGGAAATCAACATAATTTTCTGTGAACATAACCTGCAGTGGGCAATCGCAAGTATGCGCTCTCTTAATTTGTTTTCTAATTTGATATATTAATTATTTTATATTATAATGCACATTGCATTTCCGTCAAGGAAAATTTCTAAATGAGCACCTTTTTAACTTACGAATTCGTCGAATCACGATTTTGTGTCAATGCAAGATGCTTTACATCAAAGGAAACACTTTGTAAGGGATGTGACATTCGCTGGAGCAATTCACAATTTCGAATCGTATGAGCAATTCCCTATAAATCAGGGATTGGCAACTTATAGCATATCATAAATTATCAAATGTCAAAACCGGCTGTATTAACCTCCCCTCAAGCCTTTCTTCAACTTAAACAAGGCTTTGATAAGTTTGGAGATTTACTTACCCTTACATTAGGGCCCGTAGGTGGTATGGTGCTCTCATCAACGGAACACCACGATGCCCCGGAAACTTTAAATGACGCGGCAATTATTGCTCGTAGGGTATTAGCATTCCCTGACAGCGCTCAAAACGTTGGCGCAATGTTGATGCGGAACATTGTGTGGCGCACTCATCAACGAGTGGGGGATGGTGGTGCGATCACAGCTGCCTTAGCACAATCACTCCTGACCCATGCCGCTCGTTATGTTACTGCAGGAGCAAACCCCGTTCAGGTAAATCAGGGAATCCTAAAAGGGGTAAACATTGCCAGTGAATCTCTTCAAAATCTGAGCCAACCCATCCAGGATGATGATTTGATTTCGATTGCTCAATCCGTTACCATGCAATCCGATCTAAGTGTAATTATGGGGGAAATGTTTGATATTTTGGGGAATCAAGCCCATATCACCGTAGAAAATTATATGGCCCCTTATCTCGAACGAACCTATATCAATGGAGGACGTTGGGAAGCAGGATTGATTTCTCCATATTTAATTACGTCACCGGCTACGCGTCAGGCCATTCTTCAAGACGTGTGGGTTGTCATTTATGATGGCGATGTTCGTGAAGCTGGCGAAGTTACTAATTTACTTTACCTGGCTGAGGCAGCGAGTAAGTCAACACAAAAGCCCTTTCATTTATTGTTGGTAGCCAACGAGATTAGCGGCGATGCACTGAATGTATTAGTAAGTGCCCACACACAGGGGAGGGGAAAAGAAGACAAAGGTATTCAGATCGTTGCAGCAAAAACCAAGCGTCCCGGCGAAAGACATCGAACTGATCTGTTGGATCTGGCGACATTGACGGGTTCGAAAATCATATCCCCGAAAGAGGGACGCACGTTGGGGCATGTCCGGCAAGGGGATCTAGGTTTTGCCCAACGGGCTGTAGCCAGTTCTGAAGAATTATTCGTAATCGAAGGCAAGGGAAAAGCAACCCACATTCAGGATCAAATCAAGATTATGCAGAAAAAGCTTCAATCTGCCAAATCAATCATTTCCTCCCGGGATAAATCAGACCACGATCAAATTGATGAGTTAGAAATGCGTTTAGCTCGTTTTTCTGGAAGCTCTGCCATCTTAAAAATTGGTGCCCTTTCAAAAGCAGAAAGAAAAATTTTGCGCCAGAAAGCAGATCAAGGAATTAAAGCGATCAAGGCCGCTTTGGATGAAGGCGTCACGCTGGGGGGCGGCGTTGCTTTTGCTCATTGCATAACCAACGTCGAATCGGCTTCGGGGGAAAATGAAGATGAAGAGATGGGACTCCGTGCTGTTGCCCATGCCCTGCAAGCTCCATTCATGAAAATTCTCAATAACGCAAAAATTGATGCCCCAGGAGTAATCCTGGACGATCTTTCACGAGGAGATTCGTCACTTGTTTATGACGTGCTGCAAAAAGAGATAGTTCAAGCCAAAACAGCAGGAATACTTGATGCTACTAAAGTCTTGCGTGTTGCGTTGGAAAGTGCCAGTAGTGGGGCTAGGTTAGGGTTGAGTATCGGCGCAGTCGTCATAAATCGTGATCCGAAAATGAGTTATGAACCTTAATTGGCAACCGATGGGACGTGTCACATCAGGTGGCACGATATTAGATATTGGTGAGGGATTCGAAGAAAATCTCTGGTCTGCAACATCAGCCGGATTATTTCGGAAACAAGCTGATCAGTGGAGACCCGTTAGTCGGGGAATGTCCTTGACTCAGGTGACATCAGTGCTTGCTGTCAAGAAAACTTTGATTGCAGCAGGATGGCCGGATGGGATTCTTTATTCCACCAACAATGGCCGTTCATGGTACAAAGCCTGGATCGATCAGATTGAAACCTCAGTGAATTGTCTAGAAATATCACCAAATTTCGCCAAAGACCGTGTTCTTTTGGCGGGAACCCAAGGGAAGGGGATCCTGCGCTCCACGGATGGTGGTCGTTATTGGCAATTATCAAATTTCGGATTACGTGGATTTACGGTTTACGTGTTAGCTGGTGTCGGTGTAAAGCAAACTTTTAGGGATTTCTCCTACATAAAAGAAATTGTTTTTGCTGCCACAGATGATGGTGTTTATCAATCGCCCAATGGGGGAAGAGCATGGCGTCCTGCCGGGGCAAAAACCTCCGGATTGACAGTCTTGTCCATTGCGCTCAGCCAAAATTTCTCCAAAGATCAGACCATTTTTGCAGGCGCTGAATCGGGAGAGTTGTTCCATTCGGTAAATGGTGGAACAACTTGGCAAGAAATATATTTGGGGCAATATTCACCAGGCGCTATCAATTGCTTACTTTTGACAAAGGATGGCAATTTATTAGTTGGCACAAGTCATGCGGGAATATTGCTTTCAGCAGACAACGGAAAAACCTGGAAGTCCGTGCTTTCAGATGTTCCTCCTGTAATTATGTTGAAGCAGATCGGTGACCAACTGTATGCTGGTTTTCCCGATGATGGCTTGTTGATCTCAATGGATGATGGATCAACTTGGAATCATGATTCAGAGTTTGCTGCCAGACGATTTCAATGGCTTGTTTCCCTTTCGGAAAATGAATTCGCAGTAGCTGGGCCGGAAGAGGGAATCTGGACTTCATCCAACTCGGGAAAAACCTGGGAAATATCTCCAGGTTGGCCAAAAGAAAGAACTGTGCTTGGAATTTCTGGCGAAAACGATGTAATTTTGGCTGCTTCACCGGAAGGTATCTGGTATTCGCTTGATCTCGGTGAAAACTGGTCATGTGGCCTTGAAGAGAATTTCAATGTATCGCCATATTATTTGGTTCAATCTGGCAATTTTGCCTGGGGAGCTGGAGACAATGGTCAGTTCTGGTTTTCGAAAAATAAGGGACAAAACTGGGTTTCAATAGAAACAGATTTCTCTGGAAATCCGGTTATTGGATTATCAATCTCTGCTAATTTTTCGATAGATAAAACACTTGTGGCCGGTGTCAGAAATCTCTCTCTACGATCGGTTCAGATTTGGAGATCAACTGATGGAGGGGAGACTTGGACTCTGTGGCACTCAATAAATAGTGAAGTCAAATCTTTATTGATGGCACTTGATGGGGAAAAGGGACGCAGATCATTATTTGGTTTGCAATCCCAGGTGGCACGGCAGACCTCCGATGGATGGGATTTGGATACCATCACATCCGATGAAGCTCCGATCACATCGATTGAAGTAATTCCAAATACTGATGTACGGATTGTCGCTTTAGCAGAGCAAATATTATATTTAAGTGAGGGTACGGAGAAGCAATCGCCGGATTCGTCTATCCAGGGTGAGAGCATCGTTGCAATTAAACGAGTTCCAAAAAGTGATTCTAGCCACACACTGTTTGCTTTGACTCGTAATGGGATGATCTGGTGTTGTGAAATTTAATATTATTAAGAAAACGAGCAGAATAAATCCAGGAGAGTATGATGAAATTCTTTTTAGACAGCGCTAAAGTTAGCGAAATTGAGTATGCTCTAGATGCGTTTGATATCGATGGTATCACAACCAACCCACGACACGTTCAGGTTTCGGGGAAACCCTTCATGACAGTGATCAAGGAAATCGCTAATTTAGTGGAAGGGACTGATAAAACGATATCGGTAGAAGTTAATCCCCATTATATGTCGTATGAAGAGATGTTGCCCGAAGCCGAAAAACTGGCAGCCATCTCGCCAAATTTTGTAATCAAACTTCAATGTGTGGAACCAGCTTTCAAAGTCATTGAAGAACTCGCCAAGAAAAACATCCGAGTTAATTGCACCTTGATCTTCTCAGCAATGCAGGCCTTGCAAGCCATGCGCTCGGGAGCCTACTACATTTCGCCATTCATTGGTTGGAAAGAATCGAACGGCGAAGAAACAATTTCCTTCATCAATGATGTGACCGCTATCCGTGATAATTATGGTTACGGCACGGAAATTATCGTTGCAGCCGTGCGCAATGCACGTCAAATTGTTGATGCAGCCGTTGTGGGCGCAGATATCGTCACTGCCGGGTTACAGGTTTATAAAGATGGATTACACCACCCCTACACCATGGAAGGTATTGGCAAATTCATCAACTTCTGGGATCAAACCCTATACGAATAAATTTTTTATATCCAATTAAGGAATTATCAAAATGACAAAAACCATCAATAAAATTATGCAGGGGATCGGAAAAAATCCTAGGTTTGGATATATTCCCCAAGATGATCGTTATTATATTTCAGCACCATCCAAGTACAGATTTAACGTGATCGGTACTGGCGCAAATGGAAGTGAACACATTCGCGTGACCATGATGGAGGGCAGAGCATCCATCCATGGCGTGTACGACCCAAACCCAGGGAGTATCACAAAGGCCCAAGATACATTCCACCAATTTGCTCCTGGAAAAGACCTTGTCGTTTATGACACTCTTGAAGCTGCCTGTAATGATCCTGCTGTCGATGGCTTGGTTATCTCTACGCCAAATTACACACATTTGGATGTTGTGCGCGTGGCAGCCAAATCGGGCAAACATATTTTTCTTGAAAAACCGATGGCCACAACTGTATCCGATGCCTATGAAATAATGAAAATTGCTGAGGATTACCCGGCTGTATTCCAGATTGGTCTCCAGTATCGTTACAAGGCCATGTATGTTGAAGCGATCCACGAAGCCCAGGAAAGAAAATCACTCGGGGATCTAAAAATGATCAGCATTTTAGAGCACCGCTTTACCTTTCTGGATAAAGTCAACCAGTGGAATAAATTTTCCAAATATTCGGGGGGGACATTGGTGGAGAAATGCTGTCATTATTTTGACATGCTAAATCTATTTGCCCAATCCAGACCAAAAAAGATATTTGGTACTGGTGGTATGGCGGTGGCTTTCACTGACTTTGAGTATAAAGGCGAAAAGTCGGATATGTTGGATAACGCTTTCGTTACGATCGAGTATGCCAATGGTGTACAGGCCAGCTTTAACCTGTGCATGTTTGCACCCGTGTATTATGAAGAGGTCATCCTGGTGGGTGATCAAGGCCGGCTAAAAGCCTACGAGGAGGCCCCCCTTTATCCTTCCAATCAACCATCCAATTACATGGAGGTGGCATTGGGTGTCGATAAGCCATCTCGTTTCAGTATTCCCTGTTATCCAAAAATGATTTCGGATAGTGGCCACAGCGGGGCCACCTTCTACGAGCACATCAATCTCATTGACAACATTGAAGGGAAACCAACCCGGACTGCCACTGTTGAAGAAGGCTTTTGGTCGGTTGTAGTAGGTGCAGCTGCAGAAGAGTCCGTTAAATCGGGTCAGCCGGTTATTGTGGATGAATTCCTGAAACAAAACGGAGTTGCAGAATAATACATATGGCTTTCGAATTCATGAAAAAAATCCAAAAAGGGGTATGCGTGACGCTCCGCATACCCCTTTTTCTGGAAACCTGTCGACGAATGTGTAATTCCAAAAAAGGAGTAACCCCAAATAGGAGATAAACATGAAAAAAGGAATTCTATTGCACGAAGCGGAAGACGATGTTGGTGTCACCGCCATGGATTTGAAAGCCGGCGAAGTGATTCAAGCCGTAACATTGGATGGTGACCCGGTCACTGAAATCACCCTGGCTGATGACGTGCCTCTCTCCCACAAAGTCGCCATGCGGGATATGGAAAAGGACAAACACGTCATCGAATACGGCGCCGAAATCGGATATGCCAGCCAGGCGATTGTCGTGGGCGCGCATGTGCACACCCACAATCTTAAGAGCCTGCGCTGGTCTGGGAAAAACCAGATCATCGAGCACCACAAGGAGTGATGGCCATGACGAACTACGCTGATATCCCCCTAACAGGTTACCGACGCGACAATGGCCGCGTCGGCATCCGCAATCACGTTCTGATCATTTCCGTGGACGATATTTCCAACGCCGCAGCACAAGGTGTCGCCAGCCTAATTCGCGGGACTTATGCTCTGTCGCATCCCTATGGTCGATTGCAATTTGGTGAGGACCTTGATCTGACATTCAACACTCTGATTGGCTATGGCAAGAATCCCAATGTGGCAGCCGTGATCGTAATCGGTATCGAGCCCAACTGGACCAATCACCTTGTCGAAAATATTGCCGTAACAGGTAAACCGGTGGCTGGCTTCAGCATCGAACGAACTGGCGACCTTCAGACAATAGCAGATGCTTCTCGTAAAGCAAAAGAGTTCGTGCACTACGCCACTGAGCTTCCGCGCGTGCCCATCGATTGGAGCGATATCTGGGTATCGACCAAATGCGGCGAATCGGATACCACCAGCGGGCTGGCCTCCAATCCCACAGTTGGCCGCGTCTTCGACCGTCTGGAGAAAAAAGGCAACACCTTGATCTTTGGCGAAACAACCGAGGTCACGGGCGCCGAAGACAAGATCGTCGATCACTGTGTTACTCCGGAAGTTGCGGCCAAATTCCAAGCTGGCTTTGATTACTATCAGGAATTGGTGCAATCACAGGGCACTAACCTGATGGGATCCCAGCCCACTGAGGGCAATATTCGCGGCGGGCTGACGACCATCGAAGAGAAGGCCCTGGGAAATATCGAGAAAATGGGCAACTGCAAAGTGGTCGGATACCTGGAACAGGCCGAAGAGCCCAAAAATGGTCCTGGGCTATACTTCATGGATTCATCCAGCGCGGCAGCCGAAATGGTGACCCTCTGCTGTGCTGCTAGTGCGACTTTGCACCTGTTCACTACCGGACAGGGCAATATTGTTGGCAACCCGGTTTTACCGGTGATCAAGATGTCTGGTAATCCACTGACGGTTGAGACCATGTCCGAGCATATCGATGTCGATGTGACCGGATTACTGCGCTTCGAGTACAACCTGGATGGCGCTGCCGACCGCACCATGGAGATGATGGCACGCACGATCAACGGCCGCCTGACCAGCGCTGAAACCCTCCGCCATGATGATTTCGTTATTACCAAGCTCTATCGCAGCGCCTAATCTTTAAAGATCGATATTAATGGTAGACAAGTATGGTCGATATACTTGTCTACACTTTTTGCCTTGTCATTCTGGTTGATAAATTTGGAATTTCAGGGGGGCACCCTGATTGACGCCGGAACTTTCTCTTGAAGAAATTCGAAGATATTTTCAAACTTTATCTTGTGATATTAAAATGGTCCCAGATTCAATTTTCTATGCACTTGCCGCTTTGGCAGTTCTGATCATTGGAATCATCAATGCGTAGCATTTCCGCAACCATCTTGACAAAAAGATAGTCTCTATTTTGTTGCCGGCGCCACTCACCGGATTCTTGACTGGATAAATCTGTTTTTTGTGGGCAAATCGGTTGTCTTTTTACAAATCCTGAATTTGGTCAAATTGATCCCCTGAACATTTTTAGAACAATTCGATGGCAGTAATTTGATAGCTCTCTTAGGCTGATCCCTATTGTTCCGTTGGGAATTTGGATACGATTTTTTTGCATAAACGAGTAATTAGAACTCAATTCTATTTCTTGGTCTATCTGTTTTTATATCGCTGGTTTGAAATTGCTCTATGATGGCATAACAAACCTCTAAATCGATTCGTTAGAAATGATCCGTTTTCACACCTAATTCTTGAATAGCCCAAATCGTGTGCCAATTAGATAAAAAGGCCTGGAAACTAACCGCTACCAATATTAACAGGGGCGGCACAATAAAACCTAGAGCGAGAATCCCAAAAACCAGAATACTTAAACCTATACTTCGAGCTGGAAATTTTAAGTAGATCACAATACTATTCCACAGTCCTTTAAAAAAAGATGGGGCATCTTGTTCTAACAAGAGTGGAAATACATAAACTTGCACCATCGCCCATATGAATGCAATTGAAATGAAGAAGTACTGAAGTATTACAAACCCAAAATCCTCGTATTGGGAGAAAAATCGAAAATTGAGAACAATGAGGCTATAAACAACAAAATTGATAAGGCCAAATTTCCAACTGACCCAGAAGTATTTTTTGAATCCTTCGAAAAATTCTTTAAGCCCCGCTTCATCATTATTTGCAATCTTATTCGTGACGTAATTCAAACCCGCATATGCGGGGAAGGCCGGTACAATCAATATCGTCAAGATGACCCATAATAGGTTAAAAGCAACTAACGTGAGAAGTGAATCCCAAGCGTCTAATAATGCTGTTTTAAATGATTTTTGGGGCATTGTTTTCTCCTAACCAAGAATAGCTAATTCTACCTCATCACTTCAAAATCTCAGCTCTCTTTGCTACAGGTGCATTTCACCTCATTCAAAGTGTGAAACATGAACCCAGTATCAAACGGTTTTTGCCCCTAACCCATCGTGTCAGAAGCTAGCCGCTCACTTGAGTATATCTTTTGGAAAGGGAAATTGGATTTGCATAATATTTCAGAGAATAACGAAAGATATCGATGGTACATTTTGACGATTGCCGCATTCACTCATGCTATTTGCGCAGCGATGCCAGTAATGTGCCTGCCAGTGCTCTTCAAAGAGATTTCTGATGATTTGGGATTAACATTAATACAAATAGGGTTGATTTGGGGAATTAGTGGTTTACCAGTCTTGGTGACTGGCCTGATGGGAGGGGGTATCGGTGACCGATTCGGGGCCCGCCTCACTTTGATTGTCTTTTGCATACTCGCTGGAGTGACAGGTGCACTGCGAGGATTATCGAATAGTTTTCTGACATTGAGCATCACAATGATTGTGTTTAGCTTTATTACGCCAATTATTCAAATGAATGTTATCAAAACCTGTAGCATCTGGTTCTCGAAGGGAATGTTGGGATTGGCAAATGGGGTCACATCTATGGGGATGGCATTGGGATTCTTACTCGGTACGATGTTGAGTGCTACAGTATTCTCCCCCTTGCTGGGTGGCTGGCGAAATGTGCTTTTTTTGTATGGCGTTTTTTCCGTCCTGATTGGGCTCATCTGGCTCCTTACAAAACCCGCCCCAGGCGACATTACAAGTCAAACCGGTAAAGTAGCAAATCAATCCATCTGGGCAAATCTCTTGCATGTTGGAAAACTTCGAAATGTGTGGTTACTTGGATTTTTTTTTCTTGGAATTCGAGGTTGTATTCAGGGTGTTTTGGGTTACCTTCCATTGTATTTACGTGAGATAGGCTGGACGGGAACCTATGCTGATAATGCTACTGGCTCCTTCCATATAGCGAGCATGATTTTTGTTCTTCCAATTGCTTATTGGTCAGATAAAGTTGATTCTCGAAAAAAACTGTTGATGATTATCGTTCCATTTATCATCCTTGGAGTAACTCTGGTACCCTTTGTCAACGGTGTTCTCATATGGACAATGATTATCATGGCAGGAATCGTACGCGATGGCAGCATGGCAATTTTCGTCACCCTGCTCATAGAATCTGATGGTGTAGGTAGGGCCTATGCGGGTACTGCAAGTGGGCTAGTACTCAGCATTAGTGCGATTGGCATGCTTTTTGCTCCACCACTTGGAAACAGTCTTGCTGAAATCAATTCACCCGGATTTCCATTCCTTTTCTGGGCTGCTCTGGCAGTTGGGGGTTGGTTGGCGTTGTCCTTTGTACGAGAAAACGCTGGACGCAATATCAGTTGAAGTTATCGACGAAAAATCCCCAAATTCAGTAGATCACAGATTTGTAATTTTTGATGTCATAGTGAACCCTCAAAGGGGGCTGAAGCAATTGACACCCTTTAGGGGGGGATCGCGTCAGCATGAAACGCTTCGAAATGACACAATATCGTGATCTACAATAATTATGAGTTCCCTTTATGGAATCCACCATCTAGAAATTTATAGGTGAACAGGGACATACAATAATCATCAGTCCAGATTTTGTCGAATTCTCTCGATAACCTTTGAATACTCTTCATCAGATAATTCAACCCGATTCAAAGTAAACTCGTTGCGTCCCCAGCCTTCCCAAATGGGTTGTCCCCACCGGGGGTCATCCTTATATCGCGGTTCAATATGCCAATGCAAATGGGGATTGCTATTTCCCAATAATTCATAATTCATATGATCAGGGTTCAAAGCGGAACGGACCGCTTTAGAAGCAATGCGTAAATCAGCCATGAAGAATTGATACTCGCTTCTGTTAGTGCTTCTAGACTCGTTGCATCCCAGGGCTCAAAACTTATTATTGAGTAACCTTTAAATCGTTGATCGCGGAATAAAAACAAGGTAGAAATGGGCATATTGGCAATCCATATTACGTGCTCATTGTCCCTTGGATGATTCATTTTCTTCATCTAACGTTAAATACTGGAAATCATTCGAATTGTACATTTATGAAGCCGCCAGTTTACCCGCGACCACTCAATGGAGTCATCTGAGTTACGAAAAACGCCCACTTTACCTCCCTTGAAGGGACCATCCATCAATTTGGTATATTCCTTGCTCATTTTCGGGTAGGAAATTATCTTGTTCCATCCCCATCATGCCCTCTTATGATAGGGTCTCAGTTCTTTTCCTTCAGGGTGGCTTTGTTGAACCGAACTATAGGTATTTCCATCACTGAACGTCACTATTCCCAGCGCGATATACATGTCATATTTCTTTACTTGCTTCTAGTTGTAACTTGTGATACATCAACACATCGTTCCGGATTTAGTAACTAAAACATCAAAAGATCGTTCCGCACATTAACAACCGAACCATCAACAGATCGTTCCGAAAACAGGGTCTAATGTGGCCATCCTGAGAAGGAGGCAGAAGAAGATGACCCTGTTGGAAGAAAGAAGAAGATCAATCCATCTCCTCCGAGCTGGCCAGCGTGTGAAAGCAGTGGCTGAAGAGTTAGGGCGAACGACACGCTGGGTAAGGAAGTGTCGAAAACGCTATCAAACCGAAGGATGGGAAGGGCTGAAAGATCGATCACGTCGCCCACACCGATTGGCACGTCAGACCACAGAGGCAAACAAACAAGCCATTCGAAAAGCCCGTAGCGAGTTAGAAGCAGAGGCTGCAGAAGGCAAAGGGCTGAAGTATATCGGTGGACAGGCGATCCGCACTCGATTGAAGGAGCAAGGTGTTCGCCCAATGCCCAGTATAGCAACCATCGAGCGGGTTATTCGTGCTGCAGGAATGACCCGTCCGTATCAACGAGCTAAACTGCCCGAAATTCGATATCCGCATTTGGAGGTCAAACGGCCCCACACGCTAATCCAGATAGATATCGTGCCGCATTACCTGAAAGGCGGAGATCGAGTAGCTTGTTTCAATGCCATTGATGTTGCTTCCCGCTATCCAACAGGGCAAGCCTACGCACAGCGCCGTTCTCAAGATGCAGAAGCCTTTCTCATCCATGCCTGGCAGGAACTGGGTCTAGCGAAGTACACGCAAGTGGACAATGAAAGCTGTTTCTGCGGTGACTTTACCCATCCTTATGTGCTGGGAAAAGTTGTCCGGCTTGCACTTCAAGCGGGCACAGAGTTGGTCTTTTCGCCAGTCCGTCATCCGCAAAGCAACGGATTTGTAGAGCGTTTTCACCAGGATTACAATAAACATGTTTGGGAAGACACATACCTGGACAGTATCCCAAATGTACGAAATCAGGGACAACATTTTTTTGCTTTGTATCGCCAAAGACCTCATCGTCGTTTGAGTGAGAAAACCCCTGCTGCTGTTCATCATAGTCCTAGCCGATTACCAGATGGATTGCAGGCTACATCCAAGAAACGACCGCTCTATGAAGGCCAAGTTCATTTCATGCGCAAAGTCTTGAGCAACAAAACGATCTCCGTCTTGAATGTCGTCTGGTCAGTGCCGACGGCAAATCCTGACCAGGGTGTTTGGGCAACTTTGCACCTAAAAACTTCTGGTGCTAAATTGGTCATCTTTGATGCCGCCCCTGATGCGCCTTCCCGAAAACGGTTAGCCGCTTATCCTTTCAAGCTTTCCGAACCAGTTTTGGCGCATCCCGCTCTTTCTAGCAGACGGTCAACTTCGGTCTTCCATTCGGTTTTCCTATTTGCGGCTCGTGTTTCCGCTCGTTTTCTTGGCGGAACGATGTCTTGATGGTTATTCGGTTGTTAATGTCCTACTTTTCGGAATGATGTCTTGAGGCACTACAGTAACTCTCTATCGATTGATTTCACATTGGCAATTTCAAGGGGTGGATATCCACATAACGCACATTCTTGCGTCAACATTAATCAAATATCGTCATTCGCCGCTTTCTCAATTCCCCGTTTTATCGCGGCAAAGTAACTATCTATCCTGACGCATGCTGCAAATTGATAAGCCCCTACTTTTAACTTTTTGTTATGTTTTTTCATTGTCATAACAAATCGACCTAGTGTATAAACGAAAGACATATTCGGAGTTGAATAAACGCTTCGCTACGCAGTGTCCGCCAGAGGCGCGCACATCGAAGATGGCCCTATGGGCAGCGGCCTGTGGCATCTCAGGGTGACAGAATGTATGTGTTGTCACTTACCAATCACCTACTACTTCATTTTCAAACTCAAGGGGTTGATTTTTAAAATAGACCCCTTGAGTCAAACAAGTCAACCGGTTGAGTCGCGCGACTCAACCGGTTGACTTTTAAAATGAACTGGTTTGTTTTTGCAAAACAAGGCGTTGATTCTTGCTCGTGCATTTTCTTGATAGATTTTCGGGATTTCTCAATTATGTGTTTCGGAACAGCACTAGTTATAAAGCAAGGATTAACTTATTAACAAAATGATAATGTCAATAAAGTGATTGATGGTGATGGTGGGATGGCACTATCATGTTGAACCCACTATCTCGCCGTTTTCAATGATAGTAACATCCCCAACACATTTGATTTGATCATTTTTAACGATTATGCCTTCATCATCACGACAGGCATATACAACAACTTGACAATCCCGCGCATATGTTTGAAGTGTCGCCAAGTCAGAAGGTCCTTTCCCAAAATGGGGCACAAAGACAAAGTCAACCAGATGTAAGGCAGCAAGGTCGATTTCAGTCTCCGGAGGTTCATCACCACACAATGAAGCTGTAGAAATATTCGGACCCATTAAAATTGCCCCGGCACTAACGCCAATCAGTACCCCACCATTCGCGATATACTGGCGTAAGGCAGCAAGCATGTTACGGTTTTGTAACCAGGTGAGAAAATAATAGGTATTACCTCCTGAAAGATGAATAGCATCACAGGAAAAAAGTACCTGGAGCTGAAGGGGGTCAAACGCTTCATCCAGTCCAAAGAATGGCGATAAGGTCATACCCAGTCGAGCATAATAGGTAATTCTTTCTTCGTAATACCTGCGTTGTGGATCGGCTCTGGCACTGGATGGAATATAACCAATAGTAGGATTTGATTTGCCGACCAAGGCAATCAATTCTCGATCGATCTTTTCTGAATCTGGCTGTAATTGGTCGCTGTATAGTACAAGTTTTTTCATCCAGCTGCCTTTACGAAAAATGACTCCGGGCCGAACTTGCCTTTTTATATGCGGTCAATTTTTTCATTTCCAACTTCTTCATAAGTACATTTCCACACCCACACCAAAAAAACAGATTTCGTTCTTATGACAAATCCATATACGACCCAAAATATGTTATAGCATAGCTCAAATCTCTTTCAGGTCAAATAATAACCATATCTGCTTTAACGCGGCAAAGTTCCGTTCTATACTTGCTTATGCGGCTAATTGACAAGTTCTAATTTTGGCTTTTTGTTATGTTTCCTCCGACTCTCAAGCATCACATTCCACATTCAACCAAGTTTGTTTCAGGTCAACCGAATTGCCTCCGACCATTATTTCAAAACGACCAGGCTCCACTTGCCACTGCATCTGCTGGTTCAATAAAGCTAACTTGTCGGGGGTGAGATTGAATCGCACAGTTTTGGTTTCACTGGGATGTAAACTAATCCGTCGAAAATCTTTCAGCGCCTTCACCGGGCGAGTAACGGTTGCCAGTTCATCGTGGATGTAGAGCTGCACAACCTCCTCCCCGGGCACATTGCCAGTGTTGGTCACATCAATTTCAACTTCAACTGAATTAGTCGGGTTGATCTTATCGGCGGATAAGACAGGCTCACCATACTCAAACTTTGTATAACTTAGTCCCCAACCAAAAGGGAAGAGGGGTGAGTTGTCGGTGAAAAGGAAGCCTCGTTTAGCCGACGGTTTGTGGTTGTAGTAGCATGGAACCTGCCCCACTGAACGCGGAAATGTGACCGGGAGCTTTCCGCTTGGATTGATATTTCCAAAGAGAGCATCAGCAACGGCTAAACCTGTTTCCTGCCCCAAGTACCAACATTCCAAAATTGCAGGAACAGTCTCTGCTAACGTGTTGATTGTCAGCGGCCGACCATTTATCAGCACAGCAACGGTCGGCGTTCCGGTTGCAACTATTGCCTCAACTAGTTCGTTCTGACGGCCAGGCAAATCCAGATTGTCACGATCACCTAAATGATCGAACCACCAGCCTTCGCGGCAAGTGCCTTCGTTGCCACCCAGAACGAGAATCGCCACATCCGCCTCTTGCGCCAGTTTGACAGCCTCAGCAATGCGCAGTGTATCATCTGCGGGATCACTAAGGTTGACATCATTTTGGTGCCAGGCGGCATATCCTTGCACATCGGCCGTGATACGGCAGCCTTCAGCGTACTGCACGGAAAGTTGGCCGCCAACTTTTTGCTGGATTCCTTCAAGAACACTGGTTCCACATTTTGGGTCTTCAGCATAACCGCCCAGGTGCAGATCTGCGGCGTTGGGGCCAATCACGGCAATTGATTTGAGTGTATCTGCATCCAATGGCAACGCGGCGTCGTCATTTTTCAGTAAAGTAATGGCTTGTTGTGCCGCTTTTAATGCCAACGCTCGATGCTCAGCACAGTTAGTGAAATTCACAGCTTCATCAGGATCGACATAGGGTGTTTTTCCATCCAACAGTCCGAGCCGAATTTTTGCGCGTAATATCCGGCTCACGGCACGATCAACTGTTTCCATCGAAACGGTTCCAGCCTCGACTTGCTCTACCAATGAGGGGTAGCACACACCATATGGCACTTCACAATCAACACCTGCTTCAATGCAGAGCTTGGCGGTCTCTTCTAGCGAGTCCGTAATGGCGTGTAAGAGAGTAATTTGTGATACGCCCTTGCCATCGCTCGATACAAAGCCCTCAAAACCCCACTCCTCCCGCAGTACGTTAGTTAATAACCAGTGATTGATATGTGCCGGGATACCATCGATTTCGTTGTATGAGGCCATCAACACACCCACATTTGCTTCCTGTACAGCTGCTTTGAATGGGGGCAAGAATTCTTCACGGATGGTTCGTTCCGAAATATTTCCGGGAGCGGCATTTTGTCCCCCTTCTGGTTGACCATGAACAGCAAAGTGTTTTGCGCAGGCAAGAACGTGTTCTTCGTCGATAATATCACCCTCACCCTGCAAGCCTATTATCGCCGCAACGCCCATTTTTGTGACCAAATACGGATCTTCTCCAAATGTCTCTTCCACACGGCCCCAGCGCGGATCGCGGGCCAGATCAAGGACTGGGGTGTAGACATAGTTGCTTCCGCGAACCCGCGCTTCCTTTGCTACAACTCCAAAAATTTCGCGAATTAGATTGGGGTTCCAAGTACTAGCCAAGGCAATAGCTTGCGGAAAGCTCGTGGACCCTGTTGCCATCAAGCCGTGTAAGCCCTCTTCGTTGAACAGCGCAGGAATACCAAGCCGGGTTTCTTCGGTTAAATATTTTTGGATGTCATTGGTAATATGGGCAGTTTGACGCGGTTTGGTACGCTGGGCAGGTCGTCCTAGCTGACACACCCCGTCAACAAATATCTCAGCCATATTTTCCGGCAATAGCTTGTGATCCTCGTCAAAGAGCATACCAGTCATCTCTACCACACGGCCAAAGCAGTAGAGTTGAGCTACTTTCTCTTTCAGTGTCATTTTTTCTAATAGATCGTCAATGCGTTCTTGGATGGGCAATTTTGGATTTTTGTATTTCATCAAATATCTCCTGATATTGGCAATTCAGTATGCAGTGAATCTGCATTTTGATTTTTGTGTTTAAGGAAATGAACCTTTCAATAAAGGAATGACTGTGCAACATGGGGTTAGCATTTTTGCACAAATATAGGGTTTCGTTCGAAGGAAACTTGGCTAAACGTGACCTATGCGTGATGAAAGTCAAACACGAGGTGTCCGGTTGCTTTCGTACTCCAGAGATGCACAGGTTTTCGGTCTGATCTATGGCAATTGTTCAACCGAACAGAAGAATGATCAGTTGGTCTTAGACGCTCTGCAACTTGGTTTTCTGGGAACTCCTTATGGTATCGAACTGATTTCAAATTGGTTGAAAATATATACACCCACGAATTGTGCAGAATTCGGTCCCCAAATTATTTGATAACCGAGGCGTCCTTCTTCTTATGCGGCCCCCTTTAATAGCCGATATGCCGCTGGACCTAGCGCACCCTTCATAGTTTTAGCTTTCAAAGCCTGATCCAGATCAGCGATCAAGTCGTCAGGATTTTCGAGCCCAATACTGGCGCGCACAATGCCTTCCCCGGTCCATTCTCGGATGCGTTTTTTTTGTTCTTCATCCAGGTAAGAAACGGCGTCGATATAGATATCCGTTGGATAGTAAAACAACAAACTATGAGCATGACCTAAAGATGTGGCATATTGGAAAAGTTTGATCTTTTCTGCCAAAGTTATCGCTGCTCCTAACCCACCCTTTAACTGAAATGTCAGCATACCGCCAAAATTAGACATTTGTTTTTGGGCCAATTCGTGATGGGGATGGCTGTTCAAACCGGGATAAAAAACGCGTCTCACTTTGGGGTGATCCTGCAAATAACGCGCCACGATCTCAGCGTTTTGACTATGCTTTTCCATGCGCATGGGCAGGGTCACCAACCCTCTGTTGATCATCCAGGCATTGAAGGGGCTCAAGGCCCCTCCCAGGTGCACGAGCATATCCTTGCGAATGTGCTTGATGGCTTCTTCCGACCCCAACACCGCGCCACCCAACGCATCACCATGGCCGTTGATGAATTTGGTCAGACTGTGTATGACATAATCACTCCCTAATGCCAACGGCTTTTGCAAAGCCGGACTGGCCCAGGTTGAATCGACAGCCAATTGGGCTCCAGCTTGATGGGCGATTTCTGCCAACACGGCGATATCCGAAATACGCAATATCGGATTTGCGGGTGTTTCTGCATAAATCAGTTTGGTATTCGGCTTCAAAGCTGCGGCAACCTGTTCAAGATCACTGGTATCCACCAGGCTGACCTCGATCCCAAAGCGCGGCAAATGTTCCCCAAATAGCTCCACCGAACCGGCATAACACACTTCACTGGCAATCAAGTGATCGCCGCTGCTCAATAAGGTGAAGATCAACGCCGATATTGCCGCCATACCGCTGGCCACTACTACCGCAGCTTCAGCGCTTTCCAGGGCAATCAAACGATCTTCTAAGGCCCTCAAAGTCGGGTTGCACCAGCGCGTGTAGGCATATGGTGGACGCGCCGTGTCCATATAAATAGCTTCAAAAAGCTTGATGCCAAAACCCGGCAGCTTGAAAGTGGTCGACATGTGCAGGGGTTGGCGCAGCGCTCCGGTCTCAGGATCCGCCTCCTCCCCGGCATGCACAGCAAAAGTTTCAAATTCGTTCATAATGACCTTTTTTTAAAACGCAGAGACGCGAAGTCGTGGAGCTTTTTCTGTGCTTTCTCTACGACTTATAATCTCTGCGTCTCAGCGTTGCTCTATTCTCGGTTGGCTAATTCTTCCAGCGTGGCCAGATGGCTTTCGCGGGTAATAGGATATCGCCAGGCAAAGAACACCGCCAAAATCAACAGCACCACCGGAATTGGGCCAATAAAATAGCGGATGGCCATCACAGCCGAATGAGGCTGAATTGGCAAGTTGTCTGCCACCGTTGGTGTGATATATCCCGTCGCAGCCAAGGCCTGCCCCATGGCCCAAAGCGCCGCCCCAGTGGCAAGCTTTTGGAAGAAAGATGCGAAGGCGTAATAGGACCCTTCGCGGCGCTGGCCTGTACGCACCTCATCGTACTCAACTACATCGGGGATCATCGACCACGGGACAACATAGGCCGTGGCAATGCCAAAGCCTGAAAAACCGGCCAGCACATATGCCAACACAAATTGGTTCTCCCCAACAAAGAAGATACCCAACAGCACGATAGCCCAAGAGGCCGTGCCGACCACAAAAGCGCGGCGCTTGTCCAATCTCTTTGAAACCTGCACAATCACAGGGATAAAAATGATCGCCGATCCCTGAGCGACCAACACGAAATAATTGGCCTGCTCCGGGACGCGCAAAAAGTAATTGGCAAAATAAATCAAAACCGCAGCCAGGATACTTGCCGTCGTCCAACTTAACAAATACAGCCCCATCACCATGCGGAAAGGTTGGTTGCCTAACGTTTGAGACAAAGCAGTCCTCAAGGGCAAAGAATCCGGCAATTCATCTGCGGGACGTTCTTGGGTGATACTGAAAACAATTAACGGTGGGATGATAGAAATGATCCCCAACCCTACTCCAAGTATTGTGTACAGGGTTTTCAGATCGGTAATATACCAACCCAACACTGTCGCCAAAATGATCGCCCCCAGGGTGCCCGTAATGGAGAAAACCATGCGATAGCCATTGAGTGAACTGCGCTCATCGTAATCAGAGGTCAACTCTGGGGTCAGGGAGTTGTAACCGACATGCACCACGGTAAATGCTGTATCGAAGATGATAAATACCACTGCGTAGTAGATCGCCAAGCCAACCTGACCCATGGGGGGCACCAACCACATGAAGAGAAAACTCAGCCCCAAAGGCACCGATCCATACAAAAGGAGAACGCGACGACGCCCCCAGCGAGAACGAATCCGGTCCGATAACAGTCCAAACAAGGGATCATTAATGGCATCCCAAATGCGCGGCAACCCCACGGCCCATCCAGCATAATCCGGGCGCAATCCTGCCACATCAGTCAAGAAATAGAGTTGGAAAAACATCAAGATGGCCAGCGGGATGCTGGTGCTCAAATCTCCCGTACTAAAGAGCAACTTCGTACGTAAAGGGAGTTTGGATTTCGAGGTTGTCTTTTCACTCATAAGTTATCGTAATCCTGTTTTTCTTCTGTCTCGAACAAATAGAAATCGTTCAAATCACGTTCGGCAATTTCTTTCCTGAATTTGTCCAATTCTTTTTCAATGGCCGGGTCCATTTGGCGCGGCTCATGATTTTCTAGGATTTCACGTACTCTCTCGCGGGCATTATCATGAGCCAATTTTCTGCCGGCCTCTTCCCATTCATCGTAGGGTTCGCGAGAATATAATTTAGGCATAAATAGTTCTGTTTTGAAGTTATTGAACGTGTGATCTTCTGTCAGGTAATTCCCCGTAAAGCCCACGTGCTTGATCACATCCAGGGCCAGGGTTTCATCGATAACCTCAATGCCGCGTGCCAATCGAACGGCCGCCCCACAAATCTCGTCATCCAGCAGCAGCAATGCATGATCTTCAAGCATGGTGCCATCCAACGTTCCGGCGCAGGTGATCAGGTTTACTCCCGCCAAGACAGCTGGCATGAGCGTGCCCATGCGTTCGAAACCGGCTTGCAAATCAGGCCGTTTCGATTCAGTGGTGCCGCCAACGCTGCGGATGGGGAGATCGTAATGGCGGGCCATTTGAGCCGATGCCGCCGTGATCAAACCAGTCTCCGGAGAGCCCAAGGCAACTGTACCGTAACTCATATTGGCCACCGTCGAAACGGTGCCGTAAAACACCGGTGTGCCAGGGCGGAAGATTTGCGCCAAAGTGATGTGCGCCAGAATACCAGCATTTTCTTGTGCCAACAACCCTGCCAGGGTCACAGGAGAAGTTGCCCCAGCGATCCCCTCAGGGGATATTGCCAGAGGTTGGCCATACTCAGCAGTGATCAACAACCCCTCAGCTTGAGCCTGATCCATTTGCAGCGGGCTGACCACTGAACATATCATCATGAAGCACGGTTTCTTTTTTAATTCTTCCTTGCCTCCCGCGGCAATAGCGGTCATACGCATCATATCCAAGGAGGGTAAATATCCATAACACCCCATCCCAAAGGCCTTGTGGCTGTTGTGTGCCCAGGCCCAAATGGCTTCACTGTGAATGGTGGTCATAGGAATGTCATCAGGCCAGACATCCATTTGGGAATTATGAATATTTTCGCATTGGCTGATCAAGATTATGTGGTCAAGCACATCTTTGAAAGTGGCGGGGCGCACTTCTTCAGTTTCGTTATCGATTATTCGTGTCGGTGTTCCGAGGCCGGCGAATACCGGCTTACTCTGATCACCCCCAATTTGAAGCTGAAAATCAGGATCGTTCCCGTAGAGAGTGAATTGGCCAGGAGCCTGATCTACGGCCCACCGTACGAGCTTCTCCGGTAGCTTGACGGCATTCGTTTCTTCATCGACGATTGCACCTGCTTCCTGATAAATGTCCCGCGCTTTTTTGTAGGGAACTTGAATACCGATTTCAGCCAAGATTTCCATCGAGGCAGCATCAATGCGCTCTAGCTCAGTCTGGCTGAGAACTTCAAAGCGTTGAGTTTTCATTGGTGGTGATCTCTCCTAAATTGTGGTGTCCTTGATGATAAAAAAGTATAGCATGACTTATCTAGGGGTACGATTACCCCTTAGAAATTCTGTGTGGACCAACTAAAAATTAAAGCACAACAAGATTAGAAGCACCCCCCCAAAAATACAGAATACCAAGCCTCCCAATAAGTATATTCTCTGGGGTTCATAAATAAGCATCACCTGGATGAAATTCAATAAAGTCAGTGCAATATATTGAGCAATACTGGTTGATAACCTGGATTGACGGGTAGGTGGATTCGTCTTGATTTCTATCGATTTAATTCTCATCCCAAAACGAGCAGCTTGTACTAACGTATCTAAAGTGTAAGAATAGCTCGAGGTAACATACAATTTCTCCAGAGCTGGACGGGAATAGGCTCGAAAACCGGAGATAACGTCAGGTACATCTACCCGAATAATCGTCCTAATGAATCCATTGCCCAGCCACTGAAGAATTCGTTTCGAAATTGAAAAATGGTGCTGTTTCCATGGCAGCCTATTCCCAATCACAATATCTGCCTGATCGGTTTGAATGGGCTGAATAATATCTTTTATATACTTTGGTGGGTATTGATTGTCAGCGTCTAAATTGACGAAAATATCACAGTCATTTTCAAGTGCAGCATCAACTCCCGTCTGGAAAGCCCGCCCTAGCCCTTGGTTTCGCGGATGCCTGATAACTTTGTACCCAAATCCCTGAGCGACAGATTTCGTCCCATCTGTTGATCCGTCATCAATGATTTGAACGAGAATTTCATCCGTATCAGGCAATTCACCTGGTAGTTCTTCGAGAACCATTGGTAAGGTGTCTTGTTCGTTATAACATGGAATATTGATGACTAATCTCATAATTTTTTTCTTCAGATACCGTTGGAAGTATAGCATGCCTGCAATAAGAGGCAAAACCCTTGAAATTCCTTTCCCAGCTGCACAAATTCGGTTGGCGAGGCTTTCGGAATTTCCCCCTTTGGATCAGGTTTTGCTACATGCGCAGGACCACGCAACCATGCCGCGCTATGCGGCCCTACGGGCATCACACCAAAGGCGGATTGCAGGGTATTCGTTTCGCGAATAAAAAACCGCTCTGCGAAGTGCAAAGCGGTTAATTTTTTCAACTGAAATAAATCTAAAGAAGGATTGATTAAGATGAGGAGGTTTCTTTATGCTTCCCCTCTGCGATCATCTTTTTTATGATCGCTGAGCAGTCCTCTTTCGGTGCGGTACCAAAAACCCAATCCCAAAAGGGAAAAGTAACCCCAAAACGCAGGAAATCGCATTTCCCATGGTGCCGCAGATGGTGTTTTCGAATTTCAAAGAACCAGCCCTTTTTAATTTTCGAATGATGGGTTTGGTAATGGATCATATCATAGGCCAGATAACCGCCGATGAAACCAGAAAAAACGGGATAAAACCACATCTCTGCATTTAGCAAAGTGACCATGATTAAATAAAACAAACCATAGAACACAAACGCCAGCGGAACACTGAGTGCGGGAGGCATCACCAGTCGAGTTCTACACATCGGTTGGGCATGATGAATGCCATGGACAACAAAGAATAATTTCTTGAAATTTTCCGACCTGGGATGGTAATGAAAGATATAGCGATGGAGGGTATATTCGGCAAAGGTCCACACAAACCAGCCAATAAAAAATGCCAGGGGGATAATTAGCCATGAACTGCCCGGCACAAGGTTTTGTACAGATAAGTATAAAAATAACATCACTACCGGGGCCCAAATTGCGGCTACTGTAACGGGGCTTATGTGACTGAAAAATTCCAAAAAATCAGACTTGAATAAACGAATAGGCTCTTCTCTTTGCATAGCAATTCTCCTAACATAACTACCCAAGCAGAATAGTCCAATGATACTCCATATTGTCCAATACAAACAGTGAACAGAGATATTAAATTTCGGAAAAATCATATCCACATGGGAATATTTACAATCAACCAATAAATCCCCGCAGAAACCAATGCTGTAGCCGGAATGGTAATTATCCAGGCTGTGATAATTTCTTCGGCGACACCCCATCTCACTTTGCTAATTCGCTCTGACGAACCTACACCAATAATCGCAGAACTGACGACTTGCGTGGTGCTGACCGGACCTCCAACAAGCGAAGCCCCCAATATCACCAGACCTGATGTCAATTGGGAAGCGAAGCTATGTACCGGACGGATCTTGTAAAACTTCCCCCCCAAGGTTCTAATTAACTTCCAGCCGCCAAAAGCAGTTCCCAGGGCAATAGCTCCAGCAGAAAGAGCCACCACCCAAACCGGAACCTGAAAATTGGGCAAATGTCCGCTAATCACCAATCCGAGGGTGATGACGCCCATCGTTTTTTGAGCATCATTGGTTCCATGGCTGAATGCCAGAGCTATGGCAGTCACGATTTGGGATCTTTTGAAAAAAGTGTTGATTTTGGGCGTTGCAGCTCGCGCTAAATAAAAGATCAGTTTGGTGATCAAAAACCCTAGTACAAAGCCAATGATTGGAGAAGCCAGCAAAGCGATTAATATCTTTTCCAAACCGGCAAGTTTTATAGCTCCAAAACCAGCTCCAATGGCCACTGACCCGATGATCCCACCAATCAAGGCATGGGAAGAACTGCTGGGAATGCCAAAAAACCAGGTCAACAAATTCCACAGAATTGCCCCTATCAGCGCCGCCAGAATAACTTCGATGGTTATTGCCTCTGCCTGGACAACCTCGGAACCTATCGTCTTGGCGACAGCCACACCAAATAAAAAGGGGCCAATAAAATGGGCCACCGCTGTTACACCCAAGGCAGTCTGAGGGCGAAAAGCTCGCGATGAAATCATGGTTGCCACAATGTTACTCGAATCATGCAGGCCATTGAGGAAATCAAACAGCAAGGCAAGAATGATGAGAATATAAATATTATTTGCCATTAATTTTTCCCAGCTAATTCATTTTCACGACAATATCAGAGATCACATTGGCAGCTTCATCTCCGCGATCTGCTGCGTTGCTTAGATGGCGATACACTTCCCTGGCCTTCAACATTTCTACGATATGGTGGACATCCTCCGGCCCGCTGAAAAGATCAGCAACAGCTTCTCGATAAACACCCTCGACGCGGTTTTCAAGAGCTTTTGCCCTTTGCGCGTGATCAATGGCGACAGCAGGGTGTTTTTTCAGTCGTTGCACCGCCAATAAAATCTCGTAAGCCGCATCTCTTAATAAGGAGGCAATGCGTTGCATGTAAGTAGTCGGGGTCACATTGAGAATATCCATCTCGTCCACAGTGCTTTCAGCATAATCGATGACATCGTCAATGGCTCTCGACAAGGCGAAGATATCTTCTCGATCAAATGGGGTCACAAAAGTACGATTCAATTCGTCAATTAAGATTCTGCGAACTTCATCGGCTTCCTTCTCGCGCATAGTCAATTTTTCGGTATTGGCATGCTCCTGATCTTCCATAAATTTGACCAAAATTTTCATGCCTTTATACGTCAAGTTAGCCTGTTCCTCGATAAGCTCGTGGAATAGGTCATCTTTCCTTCGAAATAGCTTTAACATAGAGATACTCCTCTCATCCCCGCTTAGTTTAGCAACTTAATTTTTGGGGAAGATCAACGATACCAAATTTTCTGCATTTTGAAAAGTAGTCTGTAGAAATATTGTAAATGTGTTTTGCGCTACCCATCGAGGGCAAAATCCTAAAAAGTTCATTCCTTCGTCATATACGAGGTATCTGCAAACAAAAATAAAAACAGGAGGATTTCGAAAATCCTCCTGTTTCACTTTCGCTGACAAACGATAACAAACTTAATTCTCTTCTTTTTCTTTTTGAGAAACCTGGATGATTTCCTCTGCCAAATGTGAAGGAACAGTCTGGTAGGCATCAAATTCCATGGCAAAAACGCCGCGGCCGCCAGTCATCGAACGCAAGTCCGTTGTATAGCGTTGCATTTCGGCCAGGGGCACATGCGCATTGATAGTCGACTTTCCTCGAACAGTATCCATACCCTGGACCCTTGCACGGCGGGTGTTCAAATCACCTAAAATATCTCCCATGCTGGCCTCAGGTACAGTGACTCGCACATCCATAATCGGCTCGAGCAATACTGGTGAAGCCTCTCGAACGGCCAATTTGAAACATTCGCGCGCCGCGATTTCAAAGGCTACGGGTTTGGAGTCAACTGGGTGCTCTTTTCCATCAAATACAGCCACTTTGACATTGTGGACTGGGAATCCGGCGATGACGCCATCGATCATCACGCTTTTGACGCCTTTTTCGATAGCAGGCATGTAATTCTGTGATACGGCACCGCCAAAAACCTCATTCTTGAATTCGAAATCTTCATCTGGCAACGGCTCAACTCGCAGGTGAACCTCACCAAATTGCCCAGCGCCTCCAGATTGCTTTTTGTGACGATACTGGGCCGAACCAGATTTGGTGATCGTCTCCTGGTAAGGCACCTTGGGAATTTCCGTTAGCAAGGTGGTCTGGAATTTGCTCTCAGATTTGCGAATAGCAACGTCGATGTGCTGATCACCCATACCCTGCAGAATCGTCTGCTTGGTGCTGGTTTCCTGGCGCCAGGAAAGGGTCATATCCTCTTCGCACAGACGGGTCAAAGTTGGGCTAACCTTAGCAGAATCTGCCTGGGTCGCCGGGCTTACTGCCACCTGGAAGAGTGCATTGGGATAATCGGGGACCGAAAGCGTGAGCGCGTGGCCTTTATCGCTGAAGGTATGGGAAGTAGATGTCTCACCTAACTTGGCAACCACCCCAATATCGCCGGAATGTAGCAATTTGACCGATTCTTGCTCTTTACCTCGGATGACAAAAATACCACCTAAGCGTTCTTCTTCTTTGGCGTTTTGATTCCAAACACGCCCATCTCCATCCATTACGCCGGAATATACTTTGAAGTAAGTAATCTTTCCAACAAATGGATCAGCCGTGGTCTTCCAAACATAGGCGGCCAATGGGCCCGCATCGGAGGCAGGCAACTCTTCGGTACCAGTAGCACCCTCGGCCTCGACAGAAGGTCTCTCTGTGGGATCAGGCAACAGCCCAATCATAGCATCCATCAACGGGAAGACACCAATTTCAGAGGTAGCCGCGCTCACAAATACAGGGACATATTCTCCACTGTGCACTGCGCTGCGCAAACCGCTCATGATTTCATCTGGGGTGAGTTCTTCACCATCTAGGTATTTCATCAACAATTCGTCATCACCCTCGGCGGCAGATTCTACCAATTCCATGCGCGCCACTTCAGCCGCATCGCTGAAATCTGCGGGGATATCTTCGCCGTCTTTACCCTCACCAGCATATGCTTTCATGGAAAGCAAATCAATGACACCTTTGAAATCTGCTTTTTCACCCCAAGGAAGCTGAACCGGGATCAAACGAGTTTCGGTGATCTCTTTGACTGTGCTCAATGCTTTTTGAAAATCCGCATTGTCGCGATCCATCTTGTTGATGAGCACGAAGCGAGGCAAGTTGAACTCATCTGCATAAGACCAGCCAATCTCAGTTCCAACCTCGGTTCCCGCGACAGAGTCAACCACGATGACGGCAGAATCCGCAACCCGCAATGCTGAAATCACCTCACCAACAAAGTCGGTGTAACCAGGCGTATCGAGCAAATTAATCTTATGATCATTGTGCTCAATGGGGATAACTGAGGTGGAGAGCGAAATTCCACGGCGAATTTCTTCATCTTCAAAATCCGATGCCGTGGTGCCGTCTTCAATGCGGCCCAGACGAGTGGTAACGCCCGTAGTGTGCAAAAATGCTTCGGCCAGCATAGTTTTTCCGGCACTGCTGTGGGATACAAGCGCGATGTTCCGGATTTTTTCAGTCTGATATTCTTTCATGGATTGTGACCTTCCTCAATTTTTGATTTCTCAAACAACCTAAATGTTAAATGATTACTATCCAAAAATAGCCACACAATTATAGGGTAAAAAGTTGAATTCGTGTATAGAGGAATGTAAGCAAGTATCTTGTTTCGAGCTCCAAATGCCGAAAAATAATCACAAAACCCACTCTTCAAATATTAATATCTCCGTGGGAAAGGAATGGTACACTTGCAACCATGAAATTATTGCGAAAACTCTTTTTCGTGGTCTGGTATTGGCGCAATCCACCCTGGGACACCAACCAAACACCGCCAGAATTGGAGGAGTTTATTGATACCCATCCCCCTGGCCGCGCCCTGGATTTAGGTTGTGGAACGGGGACCAATGTGATCACCTTAGCAAAACGCGGCTGGAATGTGACAGGAGTTGACTTTATTCCCAAAGCCATCCGAGTTGCCCGTCGCAAAGCTGATCGTCAAGAACTCAACGTCAATTTGCAAATCGGAGACGTCACCAAATTGAATGGTTTGTCTGGAAACTTTGACTTGATCTATGATATCGGTTGTTTTCACAGCCTTGACCCATCGGGGATGCAAGCATATCGTAATAACATTGAAGATCTGTTAAAGCCTGGCGGCACATTCATGCTGTATCTTTTTTTTCGAGATAAAATCCAGTCATCAGGATCGGGTGCCAGCGAGGCTGATCTCCCGCCATTCAATGATTTTCTCAATCTCACCAAACGGGAAGACGGCACTGAACGTGAAGCGCGTAGATCTTCCTGGTTATGGTACCAAAAACCAATATAATGAACTTTCTATTTCTCTTTTTAGATGGGGTCGGCCTGGGATCTGATAATGTTGAAATCAATCCCTTTGCGAAAGCCGAGATGCCTAACCTGATCCAGCTGCTTGGCGGTCAAAGGCTGTTGAAACTACCCCCAGGCGTGGTCCTGGAATCCGAGCGCGCCATACTGCTTCCCTTGGATGCCGGCCTGGGCATCGATGGCCTGCCCCAATCCGCCAGCGGTCAGGCAACGTTGGTCACGGGTCTCAACATTCCCGACCTGATCGGGGAACATTTTGGACCCAAACCAAATCCCACCATCAGAGATGTCCTGGAAAACGGCAATCTCTTTAATACGTTGAAACAGGCTGGGAAAAAGGTAGCCCTTTTGAACGCCTTTCCGCAGGGCTACTTTGATGCCATCGATTCCGGGAAACGTCTACCCGGTGCCATAGCTATGGCTATGCGAAAATCAAATATCCCGCTCAAAACTGAAAAAGACCTTTTTGCAGGTCAAGCCCTTTCGGCAGATTTCAATGGACATGGTTGGCGACAACATCTGGGCTATGAAGATACTCCCGTACTCTCATTCAACCAGGCTGGCCAAAAACTAGCCGCACTTTCTCAGGAGCATGATTTTGCCTTTTTTGAATTCTGGCTCAGTGATGTACTTGGTCACCGTAAAGACATGGAAGAGGCCTGCATATGGCTAAAACGCTTCGATCATGTTTTGGGTGGATTGCTCAATGCCTGGGACGATCAAAATGGTCTCATCCTGATTACTTCCGATCACGGCAATCTGGAAGATATGACCACCCGTCGTCATACAGCCAATCCTGTACCGGGGTTGATCATTGGTGATCGCAATCTGAGAACCGAATTTGCAAAAAACTTGCAGGACCTTACCAATATCACCCCAGCCATATTGGAATTTTACTCAACTTGATCGGTCCATCTGAAAACCCCAGTGACGAAAGTGGCCAAAATAGTGTTGTTGATCTCAAAGATAATACAGCATCCTGAGCGCACGGCTATAAAAACCCTGCGTATCGATGGATGCCAGTTTTTGAGATCACCCCTCGATATGCTTTGTACTCTGGATACTGTCAAAACCCCACGAAAATCACCACG
Organism: uncultured Anaerolineales bacterium; assembly: GCA_964629085.1. Classification (GTDB taxonomy): domain Bacteria; phylum Chloroflexota; class Anaerolineae; order Anaerolineales; family UBA11858; genus NIOZ-UU35. Next base: position 3,079 of record CAZVPR010000045.1, on the reverse strand, counting down.
CCTCGGTGACAGTCATCATAAACAACCCTAATATTTATGCCCGCAATAATCTGGTGAGAACCCAATTTCAGCAGATAATTAGTATTACAGCGCAATGTTGAAAAAAAAGATTGATACTCGCCCGGTGGCGCTTTGCGTCCCCTCCGAGGCAACCATCGGGCTCATTGGCTAAAGCCCATTAGGGGGCTGAGTGCAGCTCATTATAGCCGTAGGGCTTGAGCTATTAGCCTGGACGTTCACGTCCGGGCGATGGCTGAATTCCAAATGCCTGTTCCTCTGCGCGACTTCGCGCGGTAATATTCGTTCATTCCTAATAATTCTCAGTTGATAAGGACCTATGTCTAAAGTATCGATAGTCTCTGATAGTGTCGCCTGCATCCCAGAAAAATTACGCTCAAAACTGAATATCCATTTTGCTCCCTATTACATTCACTGGGGTGCAGAAACCTTCCGAGATTTGGTGACAATTCACGCCGCCACATTTTACAAACGGCTCACTCAATTCACGGACGAATATCCAAAAACAGCCAATCCCAGCCCAGGTGATTACCTTAAGTTGTACGAAAAGCTCGCCGAAGATGGTACCAAGGAAATTGCCAGTATTCACATCACGTCCAAAGGCAGCGGTGCTTACCAGGCAGCGCTAAACGCAAAAGAGATGATACTGGAAAAACTCCCCCACCTGAAGATTGAAGTCATCGACACACTAAACGTTTCTCTTTGCCACGGCTGGATGGTCATTGAGGCTGCCCGAGATGCTTTGACCGGTGCTTCGTTAGAGGCTGTAGTTCAACGCGTCAAATCGATCATGCCAAACGCTCAAATGCTGCAAACAGCAGATACGCTCAAATATTTATACCGTGGTGGTCGCATCGGGAAAGCGAAACATTTGGTAGGTAGCATGCTCAATATCAAACCCATCATCAGCATGAGAGATGGCATAATTGTCCCCTTGGGGCAAGCCCGCACTCGCCAGCGCGTCTATCAGATGATTGTAAATAATGTCGAGGAAACTGTCGGCAGCATGGGCAAAATCAAGATTGCTTATGTTCACGCCGCAGCTTCTGAAGAGGCTGAAAAACTCCGAGAAATGGTAGAAAAGCGTCTCGATTGCGTCGAATCCATGATTGCGGAGCTTTCTCCAGCTTTGGGGGTGCACACTGGTCCCGGTACGGTGGGTGTGTGCTACTATCCCGTATCAGAATAACCCTTTTACCGAAAAGCAATAAGCCCGGTTCATATATCAATTCACCGGGCTTATTTGTGTAGTGTCCAAACTTATTGCTCATTCAGAAATTGAACTTCTGAATGAAAATTTCTACCTTGCCTTGAACTTAGCTGCTTTCTTTATGCTCTCGCACTAATTCTCTGCGCAGAATTTTTCCCACCGTCGTTTTAGGCAACTCATCCCTGAATTCGATATGGGTTGGAATTTTGTAGGCAGCCATCTTATCTTTACAAAACTCACGAATATCTTCCTCGGATAATATCTCGTCGGGCTTCACTACTACCCAGGCTTTTACCGTTTCGCCACGTTGTGGATCGGGAATACCAGCAACACCAACTTCGAGCACTTTAGGATTATCGGAAATTACCTCCTCCACATCGCGAGGCCAAACCTGGAAACCACCCGGTTTGATGACTTCCTTCTTGCGGTCGACGATATAGAAATAACCATCCTCATCCATACGGCCCACATCCCCGGTATACAACCAGCCGTCACGCAAAGCATTCTTGGTTTCAGAGGGCATTTCAAAATACCCTTTGAAAACTTGTGGGCCTCTCAGCACAATTTCTCCTATGTCACCGGACGGCAACACTGTCTCCTCATCATCCAGACTGACAATACGAGCATCTACATCAGGTAAGGGCAAACCAATCGATCCTGTGCGGTTTTCACCTTTGAGAGGGTTGCAGTGAGCAGCTGTGGGCGCTTCAGATAAGCCATACCCCTCAAACACAACGCCACCTGTCAAAGCTTCGAAAGCTTCCTTGGTTTCGCGCATCAACGCTGCCGAACCAGAAATACAGGCTTTGATCGAGCTAAGATCATATTTGCCGGCTACAACGTCAGGCCAGTTGTTGATGGCATTATACAAAGTTGGCACACCAGGGAATATCGTGCACTTGTATTTTTGCAAGTTATCCAGGTCATCTTTTATATCACGGGCGTTTGGAACCATCACCAAAGCAGCCCCACAGGCCATTCCAAACAACATCCCTGCCACCATGCCATAGACATGATACAGAGGAATAGCCATCAATACAACTTCCTCCCCGTCAACAGCATCTGGCATCCAGCGCCGAATTTGAAGAGAATTGGCAACCAAATTGCGATGAAGCGCGATTGCTCCTTTAGGCGTTCCAGTTGTTCCACCACTATATTGGAAAATTGCCGTATCATCAGGGCCAATGTCCAATTTTGGACGATCAGCGGACGAACATTCGGCGATGAAATCCTCCCACCACACATCACCCTCGGCTAATTCGACCCGGAATCCGGCTTTCTTTTCCCTGAGCAAGGTGAACAAGAATGCTGTTACAGGCGGCAAGGTCTCTTTGATGTTAGTAACAATTAGCTTCTTGATTTTTGTTTTTGGCTGTACTTCTTTGATCGTGTTATAGAAATTGCTCATCACGATCATCACTTCCACCCCAGCATCAATCATCTGATGTTCAATTTCCCTGGCGGTATAAAGCGGATTCGTCGCTACGACAATTCCCCCCGCTTTGAGCACCCCAAAATAAGCTATAACGAATTGTGGAGTATTAGGGATGAAAATACCCACCCGATCACCCTTTTTAATCCCTATACCCGCCAGGGCAGCTGCAAAGCGATCCGTTAATTCAACCATTTCCTTATAGGAAATTTTAGCCCCTTTGAAAATTGTACATGGGGCATCCGGATATTGGCGAGCTGATTCTTCTAGGAAATAAAACAATGGAACTTCTGGGTAATCAATGTTTTGAGGTACACCCTCATCATACCTCTCGAGCCAGGGTCGGTCGCTCATGTTTCTCTCCTTTGGCAACTAGATTGTCCTATGAATAGTATATTTATTTATTTAATGAATGTCAA
>CAZVPR010000044.1:0-32741 GCA_964629085.1 uncultured Anaerolineales bacterium | reverse complement strand
TTTGCTAATGCGCTGCAGAATGGGGGCTTCACGTGCTGGGGGCGACGTAGGCGGGGGTAAAGCAATCTAAAACTTAGGCTGAGATTGCACTTGGGGGGAAGATAATAAAAATTTGGTCATTCCGAACGTAGTGAGCAATCCCTGTGGAAGCTGCCTGATTTACTACCTGCGAAGGTACAATTCTACAATCGTTTCAGGGATTCTTCATTGTTCCGCCTGTTCCCCCCGAAACTGAAACGCACCCTGGCCCTATTGCCAGCCTAATCTCGGGAAAAGATGAGGCCTATCTCCATCTGAGATAGGCCCATATCGGCAGGCTGGTAGCCCCAATCTTGAATTGAGATTGGGTTGATCAGGGGGACACTTTCGCCCAATCTCATTGGGTGATTGGCCCAATCAGGGGAACACTTTAGTCGAATCTTACCCCCAAAGTCAGCCTAAACTTTTCAAAAATGTGGGCGACATACTTCGCGGAAATGATCACAACGCCCAGGCAATCATAAATCCCAAAATTGCTACGATCACGCCCAGGTGTAGTAACAGGTCACTATCAGCGAACCACCTTACCCCAGGAATTAATCCCAAAATAAAATTCAACAATACCAGCAAAGCGCCTATCGTTGGCAGCAGGCCTTTTCTTTTCGATAAAAATTCAGAGAGAGTATCAAGCAATTGGTTGAAGCGATTTAACATACGATTCACCTACGCCTTTCCGGATTGCTGTTTGAGGTAGGCACTGAACTGTGCCATCAATCTACCTGGGATGCGGCCCTGAATCATTACTCCCTGGCTGCCATGTTCGATGCGCTCAACTTCGCCGGAGTTATGAAAGAGTGAGATCAATTTGCCTTCCTTGTAAGGCAGCAGCACCTCCAGAGGCGTGTACATTTCAAAAAGCTGCCGCTGCACGGCTGAAAGCAAATCGCGGATGCCTTCGCGCCGCAAAGCCGAAATAGCCACTGCATTGGAAAATTCATCCATGGCCTCACGGGCCGCGCCTGGGTCATGTAAACCATCGATTTTGTTGAGCGCGGTCAGGACAGGGATATGATCCGCTTCAATCTCTTTTAACGTGCGATGCACGGCCTCGGCCTGGGCATACACGTTGATGTGGGTGATATCCAACACATGCAGCAGCAGATCAGCCTCAGCGATTTCTTCCAAAGTTGCCCGGAAGGCGGCGATCAAGTTGGTGGGCAACTTCTGAATAAATCCAACCGTATCGGTAAAGAGAACTGGCTTCCCATCCGGGAGTTCAACGCGCCGGGTGGTTGGGTCGAGGGTGGCAAAAAGCTGGTCGGCGACGTAGACATCCGAGGCAGCCAGGCTGTTGAGTAAGGTAGACTTGCCTGCGTTGGTATACCCAACCAATGCCACGATGGGGATGCGGGTACGCTTACGCTGGGCCCGGTGCCGCTGCCGGTGAGCACGCACCTTCTCGAGCTCTCTTTTGAGGTGATCGATACGCCGGCGGATATCCCGGCGGTCAACTTCCAACTGAGTTTCCCCAGGGCCTCGCAGACCCACTCCGCCTGCGCTGCCACTGCGCCCACCGCCCCCGCCAGCCTGCCTTGCCAGGTGCGTCCAGGCTCTGGTCAGACGCGGCAAGCGATATTCGTACTGGGCCAACTCGACCTGTAAAGTGCCCTCACGGGTGCTGGCATGTTGGGCAAAAATATCCAGAATCAATGCTGTCCGATCAAGCACACGGATTTTTTCGCCGCAAATCGTTTCCAGTTCACGCTGATGACGTGGCGAAAGTTCGTCATCGAACAAGATCACATCGGCTTTCATTTCTTCAGCCAATGTTTTGATCTCTTTAACTTTTCCAGAACCGATAAAGGTTTTAGGATGCGGGTTCGAGCGTTTTTGACTGTCTGACCCAATTACATCCAAGCCAGCGGTGTCAGCCAAAAGCGCCAATTCCTCGAGAGAATCATTTATCGAGAGCAAGTTTTCTTGCTCATACAGTTCAACACCAACCAAAAACGCGCGCTCACGCGGTGGTTTGGTCTTTAGGATTTCTTTTGCCATAACTTTGTTTCTTTAATGGATTCCTTGATTTCTTCGTAATCTAATTCCTGCCCGTTAGAATAGTTTTTCATGGGTTCAAATATTTCATTGACCTGCTCGTCGGGAGATTTTTTCAGAATTGGCAACAAAACATGGAATTTCGATCCGGGACATTTCTCTTCGTCGCAACCTTCCGATTCGACCCAAATTGCACCACCATGCGATTCGATAATTCCCTTCGTAATCGATAACCCTAAACCGGGGCCGCCGCCCTTGAATTTGGTTTTTCCGCTAGAGTGCAGCGCCACATTACCCAACCGGCCAAATTTTTCGAAGATGCGTTCCTGATTGGCTGGATCGATGCCAATTCCGGTGTCTGTAATCGTGACTTCGATAAACCCAGGCAATTTCCGACCGCTTATGGTAATCTTGCCATCATCTGGGGTATATTTTACGGCATTGGTCAACAGGTTCCAGAACGCCTGGTACAAGCGTTCAGAATCTCCAAAAGTCATATCGTTATCGCCGGGGAATTTTTCGACCTGGATTTCGACGGTTCTATCCGCTGTCGCGGAGCCTACTTCTTGACAGGCGATATTCAATAATTGATTAACCCAAACCGGCTGATAATTTAGTTTGAGCATATCATTGTCGATCATTGAAACATCGATCATATCATCGATGATTTCGCGCAAACGACGTATGCCATTATCGATGCCTTTTATCATGATCCCCACACTTTCTTTGACGCTATCCTCTCCAGGGTAACTATCATGCAGCATAGCCGTATAACCCTCGATCAGGGTCAAGGGAGTGCGCAGTTCATGGGCTGCCACGGAGATAAAATCAGATTTGCTTTTATCCAGACCCTCCAGAGTTTCTTTCGCAGCCTCCAATTCACTGGCGATATGCTGAACGTATAATTCTGTCTCACGTTTGGTTGAATACTCCAAGGCGTGGTTGTGGAGCGGCAAAAAAGCACTGATCAAATAAAGCGCCTCTTCGACATTCAATAATTCTCTGGCAACATGATTTAGAGAAAGCAGGATATGACCTAAAATTGGGGAAAGGCTGGTTTCTTGTTGCTCAGCATCACTCTGAGTTCGAGCGCTAATCCATTCATCCAAAATTTCATTCAACCAACTCGGATCACCGCTGATAATAGATTGACGGGTTAAATCAAAATAACGGTTCAGCTCGTCGAGAAAACTGACTCGGACACTTTCTCCGCGCGCCAGGCGGTGCGAAACTCGATCGATCCAGCGCTCGCGGACCAAATCTAACAGGTCAATTGTTTGCATACAGTTTTAAGTGTAAGCGAGAAGTAACCATTTGCCAAGCAAGATAAAATTTCGGCCGCGTAACAATTTTATCGTTTTGCATCCAACCAGGCTAATAAGGTATCCCCCACTATTTTCAAGCTTTGCGCAGATACTTTATCCACAGTATCTTCTACCGTATGCCAGTATGGATAATCAAAATCGATGATGTCGATTGCCGGAATTCCGGCTTGCAAAAAGGGTGTGTGGTCGTCTACTATGCTGTGTTTTTCTGTGGAGATGAAATAGTCACTATAGCCCAGTTTAGCGGCCTGGCCCCAAACCTCAGCCGTGAGCCCCTGATGTGAATTTTTCTCCATGTAAATATTTAAATGGGCATCTCCAATCATATCGACGATAATGACAGCATCAGGATAGTCGTCCAGCGTTTCCACAAATGCCCTGGAGCCCAAGATCCAGTCTCTCCCTTGGATGCGGCCATTATCCTCAGCATCGAAAAAAACCAGCCAGACTTCTGCTGGATAATCTTCCGGAATAGTGCGCGCCAACTCCAACAGCACAGCCACGCCCGAAGCGCCGTCATTGGCCCCAGGAACCGGCCTGGTCCGATTCTCAGGGTTTGGATCACGGTCCGCAAAGATGCGCGTATCATAATGAGCCCCGATGATGTACCAGGGCACATCGGCATCGATTTCGTCCCGATAGGCGACGATATTTCGGATGGGCTCATCCAAGCCTGACACTTCCTGAAGTTCGACCAACCAGCCCTGTTCCGTCAAGTCTCTTTGGAGCCAATCGACGATTTTGGCGTGACCCTCGCTGTTTGGCGTGCGCGGTCCCAAGGAAACTTGATATTCCACAAAAGATAGCGCACGTTCCCCATCAAATTCATCAGAGGGCGCATCACCAGTTTGCGCAATTCCATATCCAGTGACAACAATAATGATGAACGCAGTGAATATAAATGCGATGAATAGTTTTTTAGGGAGTTTTCTCATGAATTCTTTCCCATTTGTGTTTTTTCTTACCCTGCTCCGTTGTTCAAGTTAATGAGTCCAAATTACTTTCCAGAAATTGGTCCAATGATTCCAGCGCTCGCTGGGCATACAGAGCCATCCGCTGGCGCTTATTTCGGCGCCCTTTCCCAGGGTTTTCCAACGGCGGTAATATTCCGAAATTTGCTTTCATGGGCTGAAAATCCGCTGCTGAGGCATGTGTAATGTAATGACAGAGGGCGCCTACCATCGTCTCTTTGGGCATCTCCAAAGGACCATGTCCCTTCAACAACCGCGCTGCATTGATCCCGGCCAATAAGCCCGTAGCAATATTCCCGGCGTAACCCTCCACACCTGTGATTTGCCCTGCAAAAAACAGATCTGCGCGGTTATGGTATTGCAAAGTAGGGCGCAATAACGCCGGCGAGAATATGAACGTGTTGCGATGCATTTGGCCATAACGGGCAAATTCGGCGTTTTGAAGGCCGGGGATCATCCGAAAAACTCTTCGCTGTTCAGGGAAAGTCAGATTAGTTTGAAATCCGACGATATTGTAAAGGTTGCCAGCAAGGTTATCCTGACGAAGTTGCACCACGGCATGAGGGCGCTTCCCAGTGCGCGGATCTTTCAAGCCCACGGGACGCAGCGGACCAAATGCCAGCGTTTCATGGCCTCGCTGCGCCAGGATTTCCACCGGCAGGCAACCCTCGAAAAATTTGTGGTCCCCTGCTTTTACGCCGCTTTCCAACTGCATTTCAAAGGATTTCAGTGCAATGCGTTCAGCGCCGGTAATGGCCTGCATGAAATTATTATACTCAGCCTCATCCATCGGACAATTAATATAATCCCCCTCAGCCTGATCGCCGCGGTCATAACGTGAGCCGCGATATGCGATTTTCATATCAATGGAATCTAGATTAACGATAGGGGAAATAGCATCGAAAAAATACAGGTGATCCTGTCCAGTTAGTGCATTAAGAGAATCGGATAATTTTGAAGAGGTCAGCGGTCCCGAGGCGATGATCGCTGGACCATCTGGTATTTGGGTGGCCTCTTTTCGAATGACATCTACATTCTCATGGGAATCCAACTGAATTGTCACGCACTTCGAAAATGCTTCTCGATCCACTGCCAAGGCGCCACCTGCGGGCACAGCTGCACTATCCGCACAGCGGATCAACAAAGAATCTAACCGTCTGAGTTCATTTTTCAGCAGACCTGGCGCACGATCAGGCAAATTGGACCCCAAAGAATTGGAACATACCAATTCTGCCAAGCCCGGACCTGTGTGAGCGCCCGTTTCAACATGAGGCCTCATTTCGTAAAGTTGAACCTTGATTCCCCTCTCAGCGGCCTGCCAGGCCGCTTCACAACCGGCTAATCCGCCACCAATAATTTTTAATTCCACAGTTAACCTCATCTAAAAGTTTTTTCCAATTTTACCAGGGCCAGAAATTTGTGTTTCGTTACTCAAACCGTAACTGAGCATCTCTGGAAATACTATAAACTTACTATAAATGTAAATAATGGCACCATTCTTGCATCTTGTGGCATAGATATTGCACCATTTCAGGTAAACAGATATACTTATAGTACTGGAGTAACAGATATGTTTCAAGGACAAATTCAGGAAATCGGCCCGCAAACGACAGCACATCTGGCCCAAACTATGACGTTGTTAAACATGACAACGGCTGAGTTGAAACAAAAAATTGAATCGGAATTGGCCAATAATCCTGCATTGGAAATTATTGAACCACGCCGCTGCAGAGCCTGCGGCCGGACCCTGGTATCGAACGATCTTTGCCCGATATGTTCTAAAGCACACCAACCTGACTCCAATGAACCCATTGTATTTACATCCACACGGGATGATTTCTATCATTCGACCAGCAGCGGCTCAATTACAAACATCAACGTAGAAGAATTGCCAGAAGACAACATTGCACCTGAGCTAGATTTACCTGCCTACGTTTTGCGTCAAATTTCAGCAGATCTGGCCAAAGAGGATCGCGGCATTGCCGCCCACATCCTCACAAGTCTCAATGAAGATGGCATCCTTTTTCTTCACCCGATCGAGATCAGCCAATACCATCGCGTGCCCCTTTCCCGGGTTCAAACGATCCAAAAAATGATTCAAAAATGTGACCCGGTTGGAGTGGGTTCGAACTCACCGCAGGAGGCATTACTGGTTCAACTCGAAGAGCTGGAAAAATCACAAGATCTACCCGAGCATATTGAAAAGGCCATTCGGGAAAATATGGATCTAATCAGCAAGCAGCACTTCTCCAAATTAGGGAAAGTGTTAGATATTTCACCACAAGAGGCAGAGCATATTTCGAAATTTATTGGCACCAATTTAAATCCTTACCCTGGAAGATCTCACTGGGGCAATGTTCGTCAAGGAAGCAAGTCCCAACCTCAGGTGTATCACCACCCCGATATTCTTATCAACACGCTAAACGGCCAACCCAATGCCCAGTTGGTCATCGAAATCCTTTTCCCTCTAAAAGGCACTCTGCGAGTAAACCCCTTATTCAAAAAAGAAATTAAGCATGCTCCTGAGGAAAAATCCGACAAATGGCATCAAGACCACATCAATGCATCCCTCTTGATCAAGTGTCTGCGACAACGTGAAAACACAATGAAGCAAATGATTTCCATCATCACAAAGCATCAGCGTGAATTTATCATGCACGGGGATCGATATCTGCGGCCGATCACAAGGGCTACTCTGGCTCAAATCCTTGAGGTGCACGAATCGACTGTATCAAGAGCCGTATCCGGAAAAACAGCTCGCCTACCCAATGGACGCATAATTCCACTCAGCAAATTTTTCGACCGTAGTCTACCCATTCGCACGTTGATAAAAGACATTGTTGAACATGAAACTGAAGCTCTCACCGATTCCCAAATCGCCGAAATGCTCAGCGAAGAGGGCTACAGCATAGCACGTCGAACCGTGGCAAAATACCGCTCGATGGAAGGCATCTTATCCGCGCGTTCACGAAAAAATGCTTGATCTCAGGTAGCTAATCATGACCAATTTATTTGCAAGAACACGTCCAACATCCCGGCCTTTGCTAAACAATGAAGACCTGGACAAAATCCTTAATGCCATGAAGCTGGCTGCTATCTTATTTGATAAAAAGGACTATCGAATTTTCTCAGCGAATTCGAAGGCTTTGGAGTTGAGCGCCTACACACGAGACGAAATTACTGCCATGCGTGTCAACCAGATCATCAGCGGGGACCTGTCGGGATTGATGGCAGTTCAGTCAAAAAAACGTGATGCAACTTTGCCACGGAGAGAATTAACAACTCGCTCCAACCAACAAATAAATATTGCCCTAAATGCTACGCCACTTGGAGACAAGTCTCCCTGGGGGTTGATCACATTTGAAGAGTTGAAATTCAGACAGCAGAAAAAAATAACTTCATCATTCATCTCAGATCTGTTGAATTTCAAAATGTTCGAGCTCTTGGAAACATTTCATTTGAATAACCCCGAGCAAGCATTGGACAAACTGCTAATGCTTGGCAAGGAAATGTTACCAGACAGCAATTTGGCCATTTATATTGGCCGCTCAAATGAACCAACCACCTCGATTGTGAAATCCACAGGCAAATATGTGGACATTCTCCCAGAGGTAATTGCCCCACCTGACCTGCTCCATTTGTTGCAGGCATCCGTTTGGGTTAAAGGCCAAAGATCAATAGTGACTCTGCTTCATCAAAGCGTTCGTTCGGCTGGATTTGAGTATCTGGGGTCAGCGCCAATTAAAGATTCACCGGATGATAACAATTGGTTAGGGCTATTTATTGCCTTTGGGAAAACCCCCACGCACAAACACATTCTTGAAATCCTGGAACTACTGGCATCCACTGCCGCAGCCATAATCCATAAAAATCTATTAGTCAAAAATCTTAACGATTCGATCACGAAGAGTAAGGAACGGTTGAATAACTGGCAGGCTGTTCAAGAATACATTCAAGAGGGAATATTGACCATTTCTCCTAACAGGGAAGTGAAGTCAATCAACCCCGCCGCGGAATTGATCTTTGGATATGCGCTCCAGGAGATTTTAGCTGAACCCATAGAAAATATCATCGTCGGCGCCGACAATCTCCCTTTCGCCATACAATCTGCCTTGCAGGGAATATCAACACCCACTCTGGGTTCAGTAAATTTGCACCGCAGAGATGGATCCACTTTTCCTGCAAATCTAGAAGTCAACCCCATTAAAGACGATGATTCAAATATCGGTGCAATGATTTTTGTCCAGGATTTGAGCGAACATGAACAAATCCAGATCAAAACGCACCAACTTGAGCAACGGGCCTTGCTTGGTGAAGTCACCGCAATTTTTGCTCACGAAGTTCGAAACCCGATCAACAATATCAGCATGGGATTGCAACTTCTCTCAAGGGATTTGGAGGATGGTGACCCCCAAAAAGAACGTCTCAAGATAATGCAAGATGACTGTTTAAGATTGACTAGGCTGATGGATTCTGTGCTAACTTTTTCTCGTACTGGCAATTACGCTAAGGAACGAATTGATATTGTCGATTTATTGAACCGTATCCTCCAGCGCTGGCATCCCCGCTTTACAAATGTCAAGATCGACTATTCTGTCCAATCCCAGGAAAACCTGGATCCCGTATTGGGCGATTTTCGCAGCCTTGAACAGGTTTTCACCAATATTATCAGTAATGCCGTGCAGGCTATGATGGAATCGGGGGGCACTTTTGCGGTGAAAATCTCTCGAAATAACGACAATGGCAACAAGCCGATGGCTCAGATAGATTTGACCGATTCTGGCCCAGGGATCCCCCAAGAAATTCAAGCAAAGATATTTGATCCCTTCTTTACAACAAATACAAACGGAACCGGGTTAGGATTATCAATATCCAAGCAAATTGTCTTGGCCCATAAAGGCAGCATAACGTTAACTTCCTATCCCGGCATAACCTCATTTCGCGTCCAACTTCCAACAACGAACAAGCTGGAGGAACCAGTCCTATGAGCGCAACGATACTCATTGTCGATGATGAAAAACATGCACGAGATCTCCTTGGGGACTACCTGGCCGATGAGGGGTTTGAGGTTATCACGGCCTCCACGCTCGAGGAGGCGCGAGCTCAAATTCAACTAGAAAATGCGGATATCGTCCTGCTGGATGTCCAACTGCCGGATGGTTATGGCCCTGATTTGTTAACAGAAACATCGTCAATGACTATTCCTCCGCTCATAATTTTAATTACTGCGTACGGGGATATCGAAATGGCAGTGGATGCCATGAAGAACGGCGCCTATGATTTTCTCCAAAAACCAATCCAATTTGACAATCTCGAAAAATCTCTTCAGCGCGCCACAGAAAACATTTCCATGCGTCGCGAACTGAATCATTTCCGAGATCAACAAAGAGGCGAGTTAGATTTTATCGTTGGTAAAAGCAAGATAATGAATGAAACCCTGAAACAGGCCCAGCGTGCTGCTCAGGCAGAAGTTTCTATATTGGTAACCGGGGAAACCGGATGCGGTAAAGAGGTTCTGGCTAAAGCGATCCATGTCCTGGGGCCACGGGCTGGGAAACCATTTATCGATGTAAATTGTGCTGCCATCCAACCAACCATGCTCGAATCAGAGTTATTTGGCCATGAGGTGGGTGCTTTCACCGGAGCCCAAAAGAAAAAGAAGGGCTTAATGGAAATTGCTGATGATGGCATCCTTTTCCTGGACGAAATCTCTTCTATGCCCGTGGATATGCAGGCTAAGCTGCTGCGTGCCATTGAGGAGCAGGCCTTCCGGCGTGTTGGCGGCACCACCCTAATCAAAGTTGATGTTCAATTATTGGCTGCGTCGAACAAAGATTTGAATAAGATGATGGAGGAAAACAAATTCCGGGAAGATTTGTACTACCGATTAAAGGTTGTTGATTTGAATATCCCCAGTTTGCGAGATCGAAAAGATGATATTCCAGAATTGGTTGGTCTGTTTTTGCGCAACATCAATTTGAAACGGGGAACGAACATTATCGATGTAAGTCCGCGAGCAATGGAATGCCTCATAAAATACGATTGGCCAGGAAATATCCGTGAATTGCGCAATATCATCGAGCGGGCGATGCTGTTTTGTGACGAAGATACTATCGATATCGGCCACCTGCCGCCAGAACTCTCCAATGGTGCGGTTTAACCGGCACCCTATGATACTCACGGCTTGTTCAGGCGTGCCTTCAGCATGCCGCATTTTTCCGTTTGATTCCAGCACCACGTTTACGACCTCTTCCAATTTGTTCATTGCAATTTCGGGCAATTCATTGTAAACTTCTCAGGTGCAAATAAGCAGACTAATTCTTGGAGCGATCAAATGAACCTAGGCCCAACAGAACTCATTATTATCCTGATCATCGTTATTTTGTTATTCGGTGTCGGGCGAATCGGTAAGATTGCCGGCGAACTTGGCGGAGGCATTCGTGCTTTTCGTGAAGGCTTAAAAGCCGAAGACGAAGCAGAAGGCGAAGAGCCCCCCATAGAGGAAGAAAAATCCTGATTTATATTTACGAAGAAAGCAACACTAGCCCTGCCGATACGCAATCGCAGGGCTTTTTTATATCGCACACCAGGGGGTAAAATACTTGCAATGACCCTACACGCGCTGCTAAGCCGTTGGCGATCGGATCCGGACATTGGGGGCAATGTAACTGCCTGGGAAACTATCCCAGCAAGACATTCACGCCTTTCACCCATTCCAAACCAGATTCATCCATTACTTGCTAATGCAATTGAAAACCTGGGCATTCGCAACCTGTATTCACACCAGGCTCAAGCCTGGGAGCTGATGCAAGAGAATCGCAATGTCGTGCTTTCTTCGGGCACTGCCAGCGGCAAATCGCTGGCTTATAACCTGCCAATATTGAATACGTTACTCAATCTGCCGGCAGCCCGGGCTTTGTACTTATTCCCCACGAAAGCGCTGGCTCAAGACCAACTAACTGCCATTGAAACACTGCTGGTTTCGGGCAATTCAACGAATGCTAAAAGCCCAATTATTGCACCCGCAACGTACGATGGTGATACCCCCAGAAATGCACGCAGCGCCACACGGAAAAAATCTCGGCTCATCATCACCAACCCAGATATGCTTCACGTTGGTATCTTGCCTCATCACACGGCTTGGGCAGAATTTTTCAGCCAACTTAATTATGTCGTAATTGATGAAATGCACATTTATCGAGGGGTTTTTGGTTCACATGTCGCCAATGTAATCCGTCGCTTAAAACGCATTGCCAGGCATTATGGCAGTGAACCGCAGTTTTTCCTGACATCAGCAACTATTGGAAATCCTGCGGAATTGGCTTACAAATTGATCGAAAAGCCCCTGGAAGTTCTGACAGAAGATGGTTCCAGGCGCGGCCTCAAACATTTTTTGATCTACAACCCTCCCATCGTTAATGAGGAGTTGGGCATCCGCGCCAGCATGGTTGCTGAGAGCGTCCGTATCGCTGATGACTTGCTGAGGTACGGCCTACAAAGCATTATTTTTGGACGTACTCGCAGGACCGTAGAAATAATTTTGACGTATTTGCGTTCGATCAGTGCAGCCGACAAAAATATTCGCGCCTACCGCAGCGGTTATCTTCCCGCACACCGCAGAGAAATTGAACAAGGCCTTAGAGATGGTCAGGTGCAGGCGGTTGTCGCCACCAGCGCATTAGAATTAGGCATCGATATCGGTGGTATGGGCGCCACCGTTCAGGCCGGCTATCCGGGCACCATATCCAGCACCTGGCAGCAAGCCGGACGGTCTGGCCGCGGGGATGAGGCCTCGCTCTCGATATTGGTGGCCTCTCAAAATCCAGCCGACCAGTTTTTGGCGCACCATCCTGATTATTTCTTTGATCGCAATCCTGAACACGCCTTGATCAATCCTGATAACTTGTTGATATTGCTCAAGCACTTGCAAAGCGCGGCTTTCGAGTTGCCCATCGAGCGTGGTGAATCTTTTGGGAGCGTGAATCCCGCCCAGGTTACAGAATTCTTGGAGCTCTTACACGCCGAAGGCCAACTTCACAAATCAAACCAAAAATATTTTTGGATGGGAGATCAATATCCATCCGCAGAAGTTTCTCTTCGCAGCGCATCCGCCCACACATTCCTGCTTAAGAATTTGGATACTGAACCGGCCTCGACCATTGGCGAAGTAGATCAAGAAGCCGCTTTTTGGATGGTGCATCCTGGGGCGATCTACATCCATGAAGGTGAAGTATTTGAGGTTGATGATCTCATTTTAGAAGATTTCACCGCAACCCTTCGAGCAGCAGATGTTGATTATTTCACTCGCCCTCGCCAGGAAACTGAAATTCAATTTCTGGAATTGATGGTTGCTGAGGCCACCCAGGGCGGATCCAAGGCCCTGGGAGAGCTCGCCGTCATTTCGCAGGTCAATGGATATCATTTGGTGCGTTGGGAAACTCATGAAAAATTAGCTTTTAGAGAGCTAGATTTACCCCCATCCCAATTGATAACCAATGGCTTTTGGATCAGCCTTGCCGAAGAATCGGTTGAGAAATTGCGCGATGACGGCATGTGGAACAGCGACAGAAATTATTATGGGGGCCATTGGAAAGATATTCGGCAAGCTGTGCTCGCCCGAGATGAATATCGCTGCCGAGTTTGTGCAGCACCGGAGGGAGATTCACCACATCATGTTCACCACAAAACACCTTTCCGCGCCTTTGAAAATCCCACCGAAGCCAACCGATTAGAGAACCTGGTGACCCTTTGCCCATCCTGTCACCGGCTGGCAGAAAGCGCGGTTAAAGTTCGTAGCGGCCTGTCAGGATTAGGCTACACTCTTGGACATCTGGCACCCTTGTTCTTGATGTGCGATCCGGGTGATATTGGTGTGCATGTAGATCCAAAATCGCCAGTCAGCGAGGGACTGCCAACTGTGATCATTTTCGAGCAAATTCCCGCAGGAATTGGATTCAGTCAGCGGCTATTCGAAATCCACGATGAATTAATTCTAAGAGCAAAACAACTGGTTGAAAATTGTGCATGCCAGGATGGATGCCCATCCTGTGTGGGACCCGGCGGCGAAGATGGCTCTGGGGGCAAAGCGGAAACGCTGGCGATCTTGAATTCGTTAAATTGGTGATGGGATCCCGGTTTTCGAATCCGCCATACATAAAGTTACAGGGAGAAATAAAAAAACCGCGCAATTTTGCACGGTCTTTAGTCGATGCAGAAATACGTAGATTCAAGCGCTAGAAATCATCGTCGTTCATCCAGTCATCGTCAAAATCGTCCTCATCCCATTCTTCGAATCCTTCCATTTCGGTGAGCTCGTCTTCCCATGAAGCATCTTCGAATGGATCATCCAACTGTGTAAATGTCAGACACCCTTCATCGGGATCTATGTTTACCAGAGGTGCAGTACAGTATCCCTTCTCAAGGTATACGCATCCGGCATATAGACAACGGATTTTGGGCATAACTTATTACTCCTAATATTCATGATTCAAATTGCTCATCTCGTAATAAGCGTACCACAGAAATGACCAATAAGGCAACTAAAACTACCGCAGAAAGAACACAATATGGACAAATGGCATGCAATATTGCGATTTCGACATAGGTCAAATAGGCCGAGTATAAAACGCCTGCCAGACTGATCCCAAATACAGCCATGGGGGCCGTATTCTTCCAAAATTCGCTTCGATTTTCAATGAACAGCAGAAATAGAATTGCCAGAAAAGCTCCTGCACCGAACAGTGCAATTGGGATACCAGCTATTTCAGCATACTTGCTTGAGTTTACCGATTCACAATTGCCAATTCCAGCGCAAGAAGCTGTAGCGTTGGCCAGCTTGATATAGGTAAGGTAAATCGAATCGGCAAGACCAATTAATGCCAAAACTGCAGACACCTTTAAGATCATTGTACTAGTGTTTTTTTTCGTAACAGAAGATGAACTCATATATCCAATCCTTCAAAAAACCAGGCATTTGCCTGAGAACCTTTTTCAATTAACGTTTCTCCCGAAGGCACGATCAATAACGCGTTGGCGTTTACCAGTGAGCGTAAATTTCCAGAACCTTGATGTCCAGTGAGGCGCGCCACCCACTCACCATTTTCAAAGGTGGCAAATACGCGCATATAACTTTCGCGGCCATCCGATTCGATGTTTTCCAAAAGGCGCACTTTGCGAATTGCGCGCTTTTCTTCGGGCAAATTGAGCATTTTCCGAATTGCAGGTCGCACAAAGACCTGGAAACCGATATAAGCTGAAACTGGATTTCCGGGTAATCCAAAATATGGGACATCTCGATAGCTGCCAAACGCCAAGGGCTTGCCTGGCCGCATGTTCACACGCCACAAGGTCAGTTCCCCCTCTTTTTCCAACAATGCCCGCACATAATCGAAAGCGCCAACACTCACTCCACCCGTTGATAGAAACAAATCCACGCCCTGCTCAATTGCCTCATCGAGCGATTTGCGCACTGCGTCCAAATTATCAGGAACGATGCCCATACGCAGAGTCTCGCCACCCATTTGTTTGATGAGCGCCTCCAGCACATAGGAGTTTGATTCGAATATTTTTGCGCCCTCAAGTTTTGCTCCCAGCGGCAGCAATTCATCTCCAGGGGACATCAACCCCAGGCGGGGCTGCCGATAAACTTCGATTTCCTGCAACCCAAGCATGGCTAACACGCCAATTTCTTGCGGACGCAAAATTCTTTGCTGCGTCAGCACCAATTCTCCCTTGCAAACGTCCTCCCCACTGGGTCGGACGTTTTCTCCCTCAGGCGCGGGAAAGAATATCTCAACTTGATCTGGAGCAGCGCTGCCAGCATCCCGAATCCCAACGTCGGTATCTTCCAACCGAACCACAGCATCTGCCCCAGCGGGCAAAGCGGCCCCCGTCATGATGCGCGCCGCTTGATTATGACGAATTATTTCTGTGGGCGCCTCTCCGGCAGGAATATCGGCAACAACCCGCAACAATATTGGGGAATCCTTGGCTGCGCCCACAACATCGACAGATCGAACGGCAAAACCATCCATGCTGGAATTGTCGAATAAGGGCAAATCGAAGTGCGAATCCACATCCCGGGCAAGTACACGGCCAGCAGCGCAGGATAAGGGTACCGATTCGATACTCAATAGAGAGAATTTCGACAGCAAGGTGTCCTTGGCAACGTCGATTGGGGTTAGATTTTTACTCATAATGCGGCCGAAATTATACCATCACCACCTGAATTGGATACTTTCAAAAAAGATCATCCGGGTCGCACACGGCGAGCATCAACCACATTTGCTAAACGCTCAACACGATCCAAAATGCGGCTCAAGTGGCCTATATCCCTCACTGCGAGCACGAGGTCGAACACAGCCATATTGCGGCGGTTGACATCGACATGGACCCGGTTCATACTGACACCCTCTTCGGTCAATAATGTCGAAATATCTTTCATCAACCCATCCCGATCGTAGGCTTTAATGCGCACAGGTACTGGGAAAGTTTGCTTGGCCTCTCCCCACGAGACTCTCACCAACCGTTCCTCTTCCTTGACATTGAGCACATTTGGGCAATCCTGTCGATGAACGGTTGCACCACGCCCCCGGGTTATGTAACCAACAATATCATCACCCGGAGCAGGATTGCAACAACGCGCCATGCGAGTAAGCAGACCCTTCAGCCCGCGTACCATTATGCTGTCAGTCGTTTGCTGTTCAACATCGGGTATGGGGGGAACGGGGAACTCAAAGGCGTCATCATCTTCTTCTTCGATCAACACCAATTCGTTGCTGACTCTTACCAGAGGCAAATCACCACAGCCAATGGCTTCGGCCAAATCATCAACCGTTTTGAAATCCAATGAGCGCGCCAGGTTCTCGAGATTTTCGTCAATCAGCCCAAGTTGGCGCAATTCGCGCTCGAGAATTTCACGACCGTGTTTCACATTTTGGTCGCGCGCCTGATGCTTGAACCAGCGCCGGATTTTGGCCTTTGCTCTTTGAGTCCTGACCAACCCCAAATGTGGATTCAACCAATCGCGGCTGGGGCCACCGCGTTTTGCGGTGAGTATCGAGACCTGATCCGCGGTCTGTAATTCATAATCCAGGGAGACAAGCTTGCCGCCAATTTTTGCGCCTCGACACCGGTGCCCCACTTCGGTATGCACGGAATAGGCAAAGTCGATGGGGGTGGCCCCCTGAGGAAGATCGATGATATCGCCTTTCGGAGTGAAGACATACACCCGGTCTCCAAACACATCCGACTTCATCCCGTCCACAAATTCCTGGGCGTCATCTACATCCTGGCGCCATTCCATCAATTGACGAAGGTACATAATCCGGCGCTCAAAATCAGGATCGTGATTGACTCCTTCTTTGTACCGCCAATGGGCAGCAATGCCATATTCGGAATTCTGATGCATCTCCGGTGTGCGGATTTGAACTTCGAGCGTTCGCCCATCATCGAAAACTACGGCAGTGTGTAGGGAGCGGTAAAAATTTTCTTTGGGTGCGGCAATATAGTCGTCAAATGATCCAGGAATCGGACGCCACCGTGAATGGATGACACCCAATGCAACATAGCAATCGGCTGACTCGGGGACAATGATTCGAACCCCTCGAATATCGTGCACCTCTTCGAAGCGCACATTCTTTCGAGCCATTTTCCGATAAATGGAATAGATATGCTTGGGACGACCGGTTATTTTGACATCCTGGATACCCGCGCCTTCAATTTCTTTTCGCAATTCAAGCTTGATTTTGTCAAGCTGCTTTTCGCGGTCCGAGCGCCTCTCTTCAAGCTTGCCGGCTATCTCGGCGTATCTTTCATTCTCCAGATATCGGAAGGAAAGGTCTTCCAATTCCCACTTCATTTGCCAGATACCCAGGCGGCTGGCAAGCGGCGCAAAAATATCCATCGTCTCACGGGCGATACGTTTTTGCTTATGCTGTTTGACGAATTTCAATGTGCGCATATTATGCAAACGGTCCGCAAGTTTAATCAGAACGACTTGAGGATCGTCTGCCATAGCCAGGAATGTTTTTCGCAAACTAGCGCTGGCAAGGTCACTGCCCTGATCTGATCTTTTTGATTGATTCCAACCATTTGAGCTTTCATCCGAATCATCTAGGGTATCACCAGCTCGAGATACACGGGGCAAGGAGGTTAATTTGGTAACCGAATCAACCAGCTTTGCTACTTCTTCGCTAAAATCTGTCTCTAGCTGCTCAATGGTGATATCGGTATCTTCGACTGTATCATGCAATAACCCCGCCGCGACAACGATGGGAGGCACATGCATCTCTGAAAGTATTTTTGCAACCGCCAGGCAATGGGTGATATAGGGTTCCCCAGAGGCCCTTTCATGATTCTTATGCGCTTTTTCAGCGACGCGATATGCTCTCTGGATGAGATCTCGATCAACCGGAGAATATATTTCGACGGGTAAAGATAGTGTGTTCTCAGTCAACATAACGAATATAACTGCAAAGTATAATCATCCGCTAAAAATGAAGCAAGGGCATAACAGATTTTGGTTTTTCAGACGACAAATTCGCTTCATCAATACCTTTCAAATCTCAATCAGATTACATTTCTAGCTGATTCCGACAAGTTTTGGCCAATCAATTTCATGGACGGTTTTATGCAGTCCGTGATCATCATCCACCGAATAAAAACTCAAATTTTCGAAGTGCTTCTCGGCGATTTTTCGCACGGTCTCGATAGGGATAATAGGGTCGTCTAAACCATGATATATCTGTGTGGGAATTGAAATTTGCCAAGCAGAATCCCAAAGGATATCTGGCCAAACTAATGCTGGAGCTAAAAGGATCAATTTTCGAACATGGTCTGGAAAATCTCTACAAAACAAGGTAGCCATTATGCCGCCGAAACTTGACCCGATCAAAGTCCACTGGTTTTTAGTAATCAAAATCGCTTGAAGATGGGCCATGCGGCGATGTAGAGAGCCGCTAAAATCTGGAGTCAAAATCTCGGGGAAGATTTCCCGAAATAATGTAGCCTTATAGCCCTGCCCACTGCCTTCCAATCCATGGATAAAAATCAAATGTTTGCGCTCCAAACTAAAATGCCAACAATTCCAATCTCGACGATATGATAAATTCTGTTACACTTGAGAATAACACAAATAGAAATGCAATCAAGTATGATTCCAAAACCAACGATACCGGTCCCCAGCAAAAAAATTCTAATCGTTGAAGATGATGAATCAATTCGAGATGGAATTGTTCAACACCTTCAAATTGACAACTTTTTCGTAGTTCAGGCAAAAAATGGTGTTGAGGCACTTAAAAGTCTTGAACATTTTTCTCCTGATCTCATCCTTTCGGATATCAACATGCCACAAAAAGATGGCATTGAGCTTTATCAAGATATTCGTAAGAATCCCAAGTGGGTAACTATTCCTTTCTTATTTCTAACTTCGGATAATTCACCGCAAAGTATTCGTTTAGGACGTGAATTAGGCGTAGAAGATTACCTTACAAAACCCATTAACCATAGGGATTTGGTCAACACAATCAATGCCCGGTTGCTGCGGGCTGCCGAGGTTGAAGTCGCTCATATTGATCAGGCTTATCTTGAAACCGTTACTGTAATGGCAAATGCCATTGAAGGGCGTGACCGCTACACCCGCGGTCATGTCGACAGGGTGACAAAGTACGCCCTATGGATGGCGCAAGAATTGAGTTGGCCAGATCATCAAATTCGTACGCTGGAATTTGGCGCCCGCTTGCATGATATTGGCAAAATAATCGTTCCAGATAACATCCTCAATAAGAGTGGATCATTATCTGATGAAGAGTGGGAATTGATGAGGCAGCATCCCACAGCCGGGGATAAAATCCTCAAAGGCATTAGTCATTTGCAGGATATCCGGCCTTATGTGTTGTATCATCATGAACGCTGGGATGGAAATGGTTATCCAGACGGATTGAAACAGCGTGATATTCCCTTGGAGGCTCGGTTTTTGACCATAATTGATGTATACGATGCCCTACGGTCCGAAAGACCTTACCATCCAGCCCGCCCCCACAAAGAAGTCATGAAATACATTGAAGTCAACGCTGGTAAACAGTTTGACCCCGACCTTGTAGAAGTTTTCCAAGAAGTAATGGAAAAACGACGCCACGAAATCGAAAAATAATAAATGAGTGGATCTCCAAGCAATCCTACGCTAAATCGCTTGATTCTCATCGTCGAAGACAGCGCTCAAATTCGTAGTATCATCGCCCAATCCTTGCTTATGGAAGGCTATGATACGGAACAAGCCAGCGATGGTCTTAAGGGATTGGAAAAACTTAAAGAAAAAGTTCCAGATTTAATTCTTTCGGACATCAACATGCCGCACATGGACGGCCTGGAATTCTTCCAAGCTGTGCGCAAAGTTCCGGAATGGACAGCTATTCCCTTTGTGTTCTTAACATCTCATAGCACTCCAGAAGACGTACAGCGCGGGAAAGAGTTAGGGGTCGAGGATTATCTGACAAAGCCAATTGAGCCGGATGATTTAGTCAAGATCATCAATGCCAGGTTATACCGCTCAGCTGCGGTAGAAGTTGCCCAGGTTGGGCAGGCTTATTTAGACACAGTCAAAGTTTTGGCAAATGCCATTGAAGGACGAGACCGCTATACGCGCGGCCATGTAGAACGAGTCACCACATATTCGCTCTGGATTGCTAAAGCTTTGGGATGGCCACAACAACATTTACGAATGCTGGAATTTGGGGCACGATTACATGACATTGGCAAGATCGTTATTCCAGGCCATGTGCTCAATAAACCCGGCCGCCTTACGGATAAAGAATGGGAATTGATGAAAAAGCACACGATCGCCGGCGCAAAAATGCTCAAAGGGATTCAACACTTACGGTCCACGCTGCCCTATGTGCTGTATCACCACGAAAAATGGGACGGCACTGGGTATCCCAAGGGATTGGCAGAAAAAGAAATTCCCATTCAAGGACGCATTCTTGCCCTGGCTGATGTTTACGATGCCTTAACAACTTCTCGTCCTTATCACAAACCAAAACCTCATGAGGAAGTGCTGGAAATAATGACGACTGAAAGCGGGAAACATTTTGACCCCAGCCTGACTCCGGTCTTTGTTGAAATCATTTCGAAAATGCGGGCTCAAAAGAAGCAATAATTTCGCCACCGTTCGTGATTAACCCAAATACACACAACTGGTATCTAAAAATTTAACCGTTCAACTAAACTGCCGGCTGGCCCTGGCCATCCAATGTACAATTGCCTCACCGCGTTCGTCTAAGACCTGATCAGCAGCCTGCTTATAGCTGTTTAAATAGCCAGCCAATAAATCACTGGACACATTAGCATTTCCAAGTAAGCCATAAATCCAATCCATTTCCCCGTCCAGATAGTCCATATTACCCAGTTTGAGGGCGGCAATAATGTCCTCTGCCATATGCTTGTTTGCTATTTGGAAATATTCAAATGGTAAAAAATCGCCAATTTCACCGTGCAATGTTTCTTCCAAAAGAGGCCGACTCTCCCTGAAATATTCCAGAGTTTCTGCATCAATAGCGTACTTTTCTGACATCGATTTTAGCGCTGGTGATGATTTCAAAATCTGCTCTACCAGCGCGACTACATTGCGCAGGTCCGTTCCCAAATAGGATCCTGGAATGTGGCGGGTCAAATCCGGCAACCGATTGAATATCAGTCCCCCAAACGCCACCAAAATATCGCCCGCGGCCAACCTCAGGGCAACCTCTTTGAGAGTTGAAGCTGTTTGCAATGTTTGTGCGACCAATACCATCAAGTCTGATTTGACTGAATTTAAAGTCTCTTCAAAATTCACCAAAGGCACATTGGCCCCTAAATAAATCACAGGCCAGCCGCGCGTGCGCAACAAATACGTGATCATTAACGCAGGCAGTTCGTGGTCTTCCTTTGGAGGACAGCCAACCACAATCAGCTTCTGATGAATCGGGGCTGGTGCCGCGGAAATCAATGCATTAAGTCGTCGGGCAACCAGGGCCGAGGCGAAGTGTTCTTGTTGAACTGTGGCCTGCCCTAAATACCAGGATTCTCCAATCTGAGCCAGGCCGGCAAATAGGACATCAAAACAAACTGCTTCGGGAGAGAACAAACCAAACGCATACGAAGTGATGCGCTCAGCTGCCGCTTCATCAAATTCCAGGCAAGCACTTAGCCATTGTTCCCGGAGATCCTGTACTTGCGCGCCAACAGGAATTTCCATCTGCGGGGGTTTTTGGACGACATCCAGCCTAGAGGGTAATTCATCAAATGGATTGCGCCCTTCGGCTTCCAAATTGCGCCACAACTTGATGGCTTTACTGATGCTCATGCCTTCATCTTGCCTGCTGATCAGCCACTTGATGGTGTCGATATCATGCTGTGAATATAGACGATGCCCACCCTCGCTGCGTGCCGGTTGAGGAAGACCATAGCGACGCTCCCAGGCGCGCAGGGTGTCGGCGTTAATCCCTGTTTCTTGTAGAACGACACCTAAGTTGAAGGTGGGGGTTTGGTTCAAATTAGCCATAGTTTTTTTCCAGTTGGGTTGCGAGTTGGTTTGTTGGTTTCGAAGAGAAGGATAGCATACTCCTGACCGATTGTCAATATTTTGTAGATATATTGCTTATAAAGTATTGACATAGGTAAAGGACGGTGGTATTCTTGGAAAAATTAATACAAGCCTTACA
This sequence comes from uncultured Anaerolineales bacterium, assembly GCA_964629085.1. Classification (GTDB taxonomy): domain Bacteria; phylum Chloroflexota; class Anaerolineae; order Anaerolineales; family UBA11858; genus NIOZ-UU35. Next base: position 10,718 of record CAZVPR010000044.1, on the reverse strand, counting down.
GGTTTTGTCCAGATTTCAAGTAATGAGGTAAACCATGAGTACTAGAATAGTGACTGACAGCACGTGCGATCTCCCCCAGGAACTAATTGACGAACACAACATCACGGTAATGCCGTTGTATATTAATTTTGGGGAACAGGGTTTTCTCGATGGTGTCGAAATCACGCGGCAGGAGTTTTACACCCGGCTCCCAGATTATGATCCCCCCCCAACAACAGCAACGCCCAGCATTGAATCCTTCCTTAAGATCTATGAGCGCCTGACAAAAGAGGGCGCAAAGGAAATTCTCTCCATTCATATTTCAGAGAAACTCAGCGCTACAGTTAATGTGGCCCGCAAGGCTGCTGATCAATTTAAAAGCATCCCTGTTACCGTGCTGGATTCCATGCAGGTAAGCCTGGGAACCGGTTTTGTCGTTTTGGAGGCTGTCCACTCGATTGCGGAGGGATTGCACTTGAAGGCGATTCTGTCCAAGTTGGAAACCCTGCACCCGCGAGTTTTTGTCTTCGCAGCGCTGGACACACTTGAATATCTTAAGCGTAGTGGACGTATGAATGGGGTGATTGCAGAGATTGGGGGTGTTCTGCAGTTGAAGCCGATCCTGAAAATGAATCAGGGTAATCCGCAATCTGACCGCGTCCGGACGCGAGAACGCGCCTTCCAACGTTTGATTGATCTGACCCAGGATGTTGGCGCATTGGATAATTTGGCGCTGGTGCACTCAAACGCTCCGCAAACAGCCGAGAAATTATGGGAGCGAATCAAATCATTGTTCCCTGAGTTGCCCACACCGATATCGGTAAATGTAACCCCGGTGCTGGGCGCGCACCTGGGGCCCAACGCAGTTGGCTTTGCCATGGTAAGAAAAAAAATATGAGCATTCTGGAAATTTTCCAATTGATCGCCGTGATCGGCACCCTGCTGACCGGCCTGGTTTCGCTTTTTCGTCCCGAAGCTGTTCAGGGTTTCACCGGACTGCGCTACGATGGCGGTCGCGGCATTACCGAGATTCGCTCCATCTTAGGCGCGCTGTTCGTTGGCCTGGCGCTGGCAGCTTTTTTCCTGGATCATGGCGTCAGCTATCCCATGTTGGGTATCACCTACTTGAGCATCGCCGCTGTTCGGGCTGTTTCAATGTTCGTCGACAAATCCGTGGAACAATCCAATAGTATCAGCATGATCGTTGAAGTTGTATTTGGCGTGATCCTGGTTCTCTAAAGGAGTCAAAATGACCGCTGCAAAAACAATTTCCTGGATTGGCGTTCTGGTGATGACAGCCGCGCTGATCTACGGTTTCACCCTGGGGACCTTCAGCACGGATGGCGCTGAAATATTGGCCAATCCTTGGGGCATTGTCTCGATGGATGACCTGTACGTTGGCTTTATCCTATTTTCAGCGTAGATCGTCTACCGGGAAGGATCGCTGCCGATGGCCATCCTCTGGGTGATTCTGATGATGGCGCTGGGTTTTTTTACCGGCGCACTTTACACGCTGATTGCCCTTTACCGCAGCCAGGGTGACTGGAAACAGTTCTTCCTTGGAGCCAAAGCCTAAGCATGACTGAGTCAAAACTACGTGAGCTGCTGGATGAATTCAAGACGGTCTTTGGAGGCAATAACCGCATAATTGATGTGGTTTTGCCTCCGATTTTGTTTTTGTTGGCGAATCAGTTTTGGGGTCTGCAAGGGGCAATCTGGATTTCCCTAATTGTCGCCATTCTATTCCTAATCTGCCGCTTATATAAGGGACAAGCCTGGGGCTATGCCGTTGCCGGCCTTGCCAGTGTCGTCATGGCAGCCGCTGTGAGTTATCTAACCGATTCAGCCTCAGGATTTTTCTTGCCCGACATCGCCGGTGGCGGCCTGGCATTTTTGCTGGCCGTTGTCAGCGTGCTCCTGAATCGGCCGCTAGCAGCCCTGAGCAGCCACCTGACCCGCGGCTGGACGATAGCCTGGTATTGAGCTTACTCAGAAGTCACCTGGGGCTGGGCAATATTCTTTGGGCTGCGTCTTTACCTGCAAATCCAAACGTATCTGGCAGGATCAGCTGGAACGTTGGTGGTCGTGCAAATCATCAGTGGATTTCCAGCGCTGATTCTGGTCCTGATAGTCAGCTATCTTTATGGGATGCGGCGTTTAGAAAACCTGGCTGGACCCAGCGTGGAAGAATTCGTCGCTGGGATCGAGCCTCCATGGCAGGGGCAAAAACGGGGTTTTTAGCAATCCATCCCAAGATTGGGGGAATATCAAAAATTAGAGCCTATAATAGTATCAAACAATAATGCTAACGATTAGCCGGAAGCTTATTTGATACAATCAAACAAGCTTCATTTTTTCGATATCAATTGTTGGTAAACGCAAAGGATATTCTCCCTTTTGAAAAATTATAGATTCTCCCGATAACGTCTATCTCTTTCGGTGTTATCACCGCAGCCAATATTTTGAGATCCTCTGCTAATCCTGGGGTTTGACTTATCCATTTTTTATGAAGACCCACAAAAATCTCAACATCTCGAGAATTGGTTGCTTCAATAATTTTTTTAGGATTCATTTCAGCGAAAAAGACGGCAGAAATTTTGAGGGATAATGTTGACACTAATTATCCAAACTAATCATGGGCGCACAAACTTTCTTACTAAGCTATTCAAAGAAAGAGGCGACCGGGTTATTCAAGCCAAAAGTGCGGCTGAGTTCTTTAAATCTATAGACTCTTTCAATCCAGACTTGGTTCTTATTGATGCTGAATTACCAGACAAATTCATTGCCAAAACCACGCGTTTCATCAATCAGAAATCTCCCCAAACTCATATTCTCGTTACTTCACAACGATTCGACCTCGATAGAGAAATAGGTATTAAAAAATTGGGCCCTAGAGTTTTCCTGCGCGCTCCCTTTACACTTTCTCGCCTAGATCGAGCAATAGCCCAAACTACCAATCTTACGGCTCAAACCAGTCTCGCAAGCAAAAAATTGCGGGCAACTTTACCAAAAATTAAAACCCCAGTTCAGCTAAAAATTATCCTCCCCTATTTGATATTGGCAATTTTGTTGGCCATTGGCGCTGGTTATATCGTGACTCAGGTAGCACTCGACGCCATCGAAGACCGGTTTACAAACAACTTGATTGAATCAGGCAAACTAGCCACTACGTGGATGGTCGAAGAGGAGAAACGCAAACTAGAATCCCTGCGGCTGATTGCCCATCTGGAAAACTTGCCCGAGGCAATCGGAAATGGAACTGCTGAACAGATTAGAGAATTAATCTATGGGGTTGTGTTAAATTCGAAAGAAGAAGCGGTGGAAATTCTCAACACAGATGGCATTGCCCTTTTCTCGATGCGGCATGTTAGCGGCGGCTTGACTGAGGAATATGACTTTTCCCAACTGGATTCAATTTTTGCGAACCAGGATTTCTTGGAAAAAATATTTAGCGGAGAAGTAGATTCCGAGGGGGACAAATATGTAGAAATTGTTGAATTACCCCTGGAAAAATATCTTTATTTTGCCGGACCCATCACAAACTCTGAAGATCGGGTAATTGGCGCCGTTATGGTTGGGAGGACGTTGAACACACTAGCCTTCGACATGCGAAAATCTTTGTTGGGCGAGGAAAACACTTTTACCCAGATCACCTTTTATGATCAAACCGGCAAAGTGCTAGCCACAACGTTGATTGGAGCAGGAGATCTTACGATTTCATCGGATATGGTATCTAGCACCATCAAAGCTCAATCTACGGGAAGTCAAATTCGCTCGCTTACAGCCTCAGGCATTGACTATCGAGAAATTATTGGTGCCTGGGAGGTTCGAAATGGGACAGATATTGGTTTGTTAGGTGTATCGTTGGCGGAGTCGTTTTTTGTACGTCCAAGTTTATTGACTCAAATTCAAATTATCCTTTTCGCCACCATTACAACATTGATGATCATTGTGATAGGTGTTTATATTTCCAGGCTGATTACCATGCCCCTGGCACAAGTTGTCACCGCGGCGGCCCGAGTGAGTCAGGGGAAATGGGATGTACACGTGGAACCGAAAAGTCAGGATGAATTAGGTTACCTGGCCCACACATTTAACTCGATGACATCCCATTTGCGAGAAGGGGAAATTTACCGTGACCTCCTGGGTCGAACAATAACCCCCCAAATTCGGGACCAATTGCGCAAAGGCATTTCGACAGGCAATTTAAAGCTTGGCGGAAAGAATTCCACGGCAACGATCATGATTACCGATATTCGCGGGTATACAAGCATGGCTGACGAGTATGATCCCAGCACAATATTAAGCTGGCTTGATTCGTACTTTGGTGAACTTGTCTCGATTATCAACAGTCATGGTGGGTTGACCCATACCTTTGCAGGGGACTCTCTTAAAGCAGTGTTTGGCGAATTACCAGAAAATCTTCCTGCCCAAGAAAGTGCCCTCCAGGCTTGCCGGGCAGCCATTGATATTCTCGATAACATAAAATCAATGAATGCACACCGCAAAGAACGCGGCGAACCCCCACTTGTTACGGGTATCGGCATCAATACCGGAAAGGTTGCTGCTGGCGGCATGGGCTCATTTGATCGTCTTCATTATGCAATTATTGGTGATACCGTTAATGTAACAGACCGTGTCGAGAACTTGACAAAAATAATGGGAGTAACTTGCGCTCTCATCACCGATGACACGTATGTAGCCTTGGGAAAATATCGTAAGGAGTTTCAGCTTATCTCCCAAGGGAATCATTCCCTCAAAGGCAAACAAGAACCAGTAAAAATATATCGACTTCTAAAACCTGGGGCCAAAGCAGATGCAAAGCGAACCATTCGAGGTCCCTTTATTTTGGATGGCGATGCGCAATAACAACCGTACATCCTGGCTGTTTTTTTTGATTCTTCTGATATTTTTCCTTGGGGGTGGTTGCCTGGTTATAAGCGTGTTTGCCTTTGGAGTAGATCATAGCGATCTCCAACAATCAATCCCAATTTCCATACAATCTGAGGAAAATGCAGATTACAGCCCGGATACAATAAATTATGCTCCAAAAATAGTCCTCAACATCGTCGAAGATATCATTCGAGACGAAACTTCTGAAAACCAATATTTATTAGAGCGAATAAATAAGGCACTCGCCCAACTTGATACACCAATACCCTCAATTACTTTGGAAATTTCGTATACACCCACCCTGACATTTACACCAACATATACTAAAACCTATACAAATACACCGACGAAAACAAGTACCTCCACAAGAACGCCCTTCCCATCAAGAACTCCATTTTATACGCCCACAAAGATCCCTCCCAGCGCAACGCATACAGATACACCACGCTTTACAGACACCCAATCACCGTCCTTTACTCCCTCTCCAACAGACTCGCAAATAATAAGCCTACCCCCTACAGATACACAAATACCTGCCCCCACTGGCACCCACACTCAGATTCCCCCAACAGAAACCTCAACTGAGACCTCGCTGCCAACCTTTACGCCATCACCAACGGATACATCAACACCAATCCCAACACCTACGGATAACCTGACCACCTACATAGAGATCGTAGTCCCCACAAATGGGCAAATCATCTCGAACATTGATCAGACTAATTTTGAAGCTGAAGCCTGGGTAGGCAGCACAAGAATCAATGGGAATAATATTGAGCGGATCGAGTTCAAAATCGAAGCGATTGGATTTCAGAGGGAAGAAAGGATTGTACGTTATTGTGCATTCAAAGGTGATAATAGCTGCTTAGTCATGGAAAATGACACCTGGGCGAAAATGTCAAATGGCAGCTACACATTCAAAGCAAGGGCTTTAAATGCTATTACGGGGGAATTCACAAATTGGGTGTCAGTAACCTTTGAGGTCCAAAAATAAAAAGAAAGCCTCAACATACGCTTTATGTGAGTTCGATGAAAACACGCCAAAGAAACCGGGGTTATCCCCAAAGCCGCTTTCTAGAATCTATATCGGATTTCACATAAGCCATAACATATCAAGCAAATCCAATTAATCTACCCTCACCGCCTTTGGCGAACCCATCCCCCCAGTGGGACGCCTCAGGCGGGAGTCGAGCATAGCGAGACGTGGGCAGGAGGCTCTTCGTGTCGCCACTAAGAAACAAACATTTCTGTGTGTGTTATTTCGCCAATTGAGCAAAATCCAACCCGGTCGGGTCTTGGAATACCTGCAAACCAAACATTGGAATTATCGCCAAAAAATGGTCGAAAATGTCGGCCTGAATGCGTTCATATTCCACCCAATCGATTGTCTTGGTGAAGATGTAGACCTCGATTGGCAAACCATCGCGCGCCGGCGACAACGCTCGGATCAAGAAGGTCAATTTCTGCTCATGGATATCACCACGTCCCCGGAGATATGCTGCCATATAAGCTCTGAATAATTCCACATTGGTTATTTGCGGGCCGTCCAATGGCGAATCGAGAGGCTGATCACTCTCCAATTTATTATCGTCGATATCCGCTAAACGGCTTTTCAAATAGTCATTGATCAGGTCGATTTTCCCCAAATCTTCCAACAGCTCCCGGTCGCAGAATTTGATGCTGCCCATGTCAATGGCAAGGGACCGTTTTATTCGCCGGCCCCCGCTTTCTGCCATGCCGCGCCAGTTTTTGTAGGCAACTTCGATCATTTTGTACGTTGGTATCACCGTGATGGTCTTGTCCCAGTTTTGCACCTTGATGGTATGCAGGCTCATATCTAACACATCACCATCCGCGCCGTAACTGGGCACCTCGATCCAATCCCCTTCTTTGATGAGATCATTGGATGCAATTTGAATGCTGGCCACTAACGAAAGAATAGTGTCGCGGAAGATCAACAATAACACGGCCGTTAAAGCGCCTAGCCCGCTTAACAGAACAACAGGAGATTCGCCGGTAAACAAGGAAATCGTGAGAATGATGCCGACGATGATGAACAACAGCTTTACCAGATCGAGATACCCCTTGATGCTGACGCCAGAATAACTAGGGCGTAATTCGTAAACCTCGTTAAAACCATTAAGCAGCAGCGTCAAAAAGTAGATAACAAGCAGAATTATGAGGAAGAGAATGAATTTCGTAACTAGTTCATCCGGCCCAAATGTAGAATCTGTAAATATGTAGAGAAATAGCAGCGGCACTAGCCAGGCAATTCGATTCTGGTTTATTTGCTCCAAAACGACGTCATCATAAGCTGTGTCTGTGCGGGCAATTAAGGATGGCAACATGCGCGCCAGCAGATAACGTGTCAACAAAAACAATACATAACCTAGAAGTATGGCAACGCCAAAGGCAAGGTAGCGATTCTCGATAATCCAGGTTTGAATACTTTCGATATTCATAGGGCACTCCTACAATCCAAAAATTATGCATTCAATCGATGGAGATTTTATCATTTCCCACGCAAATAGGTATAATTACGCCTATGTCTCTCATCGAAAAAATCGCCGCAAAATTATCCTTAAAACCAGCCCAAGTCGCCGCTACCGTTGAGCTGCTGGATGCTGAAAACACAGTCCCGTTCATCGCTCGTTATCGCAAAGAAGTCACTGGCGGTCTGGACGAGGAACAAATCCGTAAAATCGAGGAGCTGTTCAAACAACTGCGATTGTTGGGTGAGCGCCGCCAAACGGTGCTGAACACGATTAAAGCGCAAGGTTCCTTGACAAAGGAATTAGAGAAACAAATAAATGCCGTCGAGAGCCGTACCGATCTCGAGGATGTTTACCGGCCCTATAAGCCCAAACGAAAAACACGCGCCAGCGTTGCCCGCCAGCATGGCTTGCAAAGCCTGGCCAATGAAATGCTAAAACAAGAACACAGTGATGAAACCCCAAAAAAATCGGCCGCAAAATTCGTCAATGAAACGGTTCCGGACGAAGAAACCGCCCTGGCCGGCGCACGGGACATCGTTGCCGAGACCATCAGCGATAAAGCGGAAATCCGCAAAGAGACCCGCCAGAAAGCGCTGCAATGGGGCACTGGGCGCACGGAAAAGTCCAAAAACGCGCAGGACCCGCGCGGGGTTTACGAATCCTACTACGAATTCGATGTCGGCGTAGGACGTCTCAGACCGCATCAAATTTTGGCCATCAACCGTGCTGAAAAAGAAAAAGTACTCAAAGTCGAGATCGATGTGCCTGAACGAGATTGGCGTGATGCTATCGAAAACCACTTCCGGGTTGAGCGGCGTTCTCCATTCTCAACGCAGCTCGAGCAAGCCATTGATGATGCCGCTGCTCGACTTTTACTCCCAGCCATTGAGCGTGATGTGCGCCGAGAATTGACTGAACAAGCCGAATCACACGCGATCGATGTTTTTGCCACCAATTTGCGTAATTTACTCAGCCAGCCACCCTTGAGCGGTCATGTGGTGTTGGGGATTGATCCAGGCTATCGCACGGGCTGCAAAGTGGCCATTGTCGATCCCACCGGAAAACCGTTGGACACAGCCACGATCTACCCTCATGAGCCCCAAAAGCAATGGAAGACAACCCTTGATCTGCTCGACAAATTGATTGAGCGCTATCAGGTCACGCTGATTGCCATTGGTAATGGCACGGCATCACGGGAGACCGAACAGTTGGTCGCCGAATTTATTCAGAATTCATCAATTACCATTCACTATTTAATCGTCAATGAGGCCGGCGCTAGCGTCTATAGCGCCAGCAAATTGGCCCGCCAGGAATTGCCTGACATGGACGTCAGCATGCGAGGCGCGGTCTCGATAGCGCGACGCCTGCAAGACCCGTTGGCCGAGTTGGTCAAAATCGATCCCAAATCGATTGGCGTGGGCATGTATCAGCACGATGTCGATCAAAAAGGTTTGGCCGAAACGTTGCAAATCGTCGTCGAAAGCGTGGTCAACCAGGTCGGTGTGGAGGTTAATACCGCATCGCCGGCGCTGCTCAGTCATGTATCGGGCATCGGCGCTAAACTTGCGGAAAACATTGTCAATTTCCGTGACAAAAACGGACCCTTCTACAGCCGAGAGGCGCTAAATAATGTGCCGGGCATGGGCCCGAAAACCTTCGAACAGGCAGCCGGATTTTTGCGTGTGCGCGACGGAAAGGAAGCCCTGGACGCTTCTGCTATTCACCCTGAGAGTTATACCATTGCCCATGCCGTCATCGAGCAAAGCGGCCTAAAGCTGGATGCCAGCCCCGAGGAAAGAGAAGCCACCCTAAACGGATTCCGGGACCAGGTACCCATTAAAAAGCTAGCCGAATCTCTGAGCGTAGGCATCCCTACTCTCGAAGATATTTTCGAACAACTCATTCGCCCCGGCAGAGATCCGCGTGAAGATTTATCGAAGCCTATTTTGCGCAGCGATGTGCTCAAAATTGAGGATTTGACCATCGGCATGCAACTCAGAGGCACTGTGCGGAACGTAGTTGATTTTGGAGCCTTCATCGATATTGGTGTAAAACAAGATGGGCTGCTGCATCGAAGCCAGATTCCAAAAAGTGTCAAATTGAGTGTCGGGGAAGTGATAGCAGTGGTCATAAGAAAAGTTGAAATTGACCGTGGACGCATCAGTCTGGGTTATTCTGCATCCCAAACGAAAAGCAGCTAGAAATGCAGTATTTATCACGAATAATTCGAAATGCACCAAATCGGACTCATTCGAGATAATTTTGGATTGCCATTATAGAAGTATCAGGGGCTAATCTCTAACATTTCTTAAATATTTTGTTTGCGTTCTTCTAACATCCCTTCCCTATAATCCTGGTTATAGTCAAACAATCAGGATTATTTTGATTTTATACCGTGCTTGAAAAGGAGTGAAACCATGTTTAGGAGATACAGACCTGCTTCAGTTTGGCGTGAAATGGACCGCCTGCAGCAAGATATGAATCAATTTTTCGATGATTTCTATCCGTCTCGATTTCGAACTGCTCCTGGCTTTCCAGCCGTCAACGTTTGGGCGGATGAGGAAAGCGTAATCGTCACTGCCGAACTACCGGGGATGAGTAATGAAGATATCGAGTTGAACATTCTCGAAAACACCTGTACCCTGAGCGGCGAACGCAATCCCGAAGAACTGCCCGAAAATGCGCGCTACCACCGACAGGAGCGCGGCTGCGGTAAGTTCACCCGCAACATGCAGTTACCTTACAAGGTCAATGCTAACAAGACCAAGGCCACCTTCAAGAATGGCGTACTGGAGGTCACCCTGCCGCGCGCAGAAGAGGACAAGCCCAAGAAAATTGCGATTAGAGTGAGTTAGATTATTGGATGGATTATGGAGGCTATCATGTCTACAGACACAAAAGCGATGGACGTAAGCAAAGAAGAAATGCTTCCGGAAACTGGAGAACGAACCCGCGAATCCCGCTGCTTCTCACCTCGTTCCGACATCTATGAAACTGATGAAGCCATCATCGTTGTCATGGATCTGCCCGGTGTACAGAAAGATAATATCGATATTTCTCTGGAAAAGAACGTACTAACCGTGACTGGCTTCGTGTTATTAGAGTCGCCCGAGGGCTACACGCAGGCCTTTTCTGAATACAACGTTGGAGATTACGAACGCAGCTTCCGCATCTCGAACCAGATCGAACAGGCCAAGATCGAAGCCGAGTACACCAACGGCGTACTGCGCCTGAGCCTACCCAAGGCTGAAGCCGCTAAGAAACGCAAGATTTCTATCAAAGTTGGATAAAATTTGATTAGACCTCTTGCATAAGTAGTAAGTGTGCGATAATAGGCACATGAGATACGAA
>CAZVPR010000043.1:0-33024 GCA_964629085.1 uncultured Anaerolineales bacterium | reverse complement strand
AGCGTTTGCAACATTTTAGTTATGTATATAAGATATCAAGAAATATCAATATGTAGTTTTCTTCCTGCGACAATAACATGATGATTGACAAATGATGCTTCAGAAGTGCCGACATCTTCGGCTTGCAGCCATTGCGCGGCCTCAGACGGCGCCTCGATTAGCCTTTGTGTCAGTTCTGCTAATACATCGGGTTGACCTCCCTGCATCTTGACCCAATGGACCAGGTTGTGGCGCTTGGTGAGTTGTTCGTAATGTTCCACAATCAACTCGGCCGCTTTGAACATGGATACCCATTGACTGCTGCTATAGGCTCGGTGATGGCTGGGGTCGCGTAAGCGCTCGAAATCATCCATGTACTGGGCCGTGGCGGAATCTTCGGAGAGCACCTGATCCTGTACCAACAACAAACACCCAGGTTTGAGCACCCGGGCTGCCTCCCTGACAAACTTAGCGCAGTTGGGGAAATGATGTGGCGCTGTCCGACAGGTGACCAGATCAAAGGTGTCGTCCTCAAAAGGTAAATCTTCGGCATCAGCAGGTTTGAATTCGACGTTGCTGATCCCTTTTTCGGTGATGTGTTGCCGGGCCACATCCAGCATCTTTGGGGTGATATCCGTAGCAATGACTTTGGCGACATGCGGAGCAAACTTGAGGGCAGTGTGCCCGCCGCCGGTGGCGATATCTAATACCAGCCAATTTGTTTGGGGTTGGGCCAGCTCGATCAAGCGATCCAGGTCGTAGCCTTTGGCGTGGGTCGGGCTATCCACGTAGCCCTGGGCGTATTTGCCGAATCGATCCTGAGAGAGGAACTTAGAATTATTTGACATTGACCATCACCAATCCTGCGATAGATACCAGAATCCCAAGTATATTTGTGGGGGACAACTTTTCACTGAACAATAAAAGGCCCACGGGAACTAATAAAACCGTCACCGCCACATTGACCACAATGGCTGCCACGCTGATATTCCATCCGGCGCGATAGACCAGGATAAAGCCCACTTCCAGCCCGACCAACGCAAAAGCCAGGCCAATGCTGGCCCAATTCAATTGCTTCAATCCTTGCATGAGGCCCGATTTGAGCGGCATGAAAAGTAGCAAGATCACACATAACAGGGCGGCGGTCAGATAGGTCACCAGCAGCGAGAGCGCTGGATTGGCTCCAGCCGGTGTGAATTTGATAGTGACATGATACAGCATGGTGGAGATCACGGCGATCAAAATGGATGAATAGAAGAGTGACATAATCATTCCTTTCATAATCACATTGTCGTAGAGACGCCTCGACGGGGCGTCTCTACGACAATTATGAATTACTCGAATCTTCCAAATGCCCTCAACGAGCGCAGCGCATCCAGCGTCAGCACCCCGCGCCACTCGCCTTTAGCAATTTCCCATTCTTCAGGATAATCGTTCCAAGTCCAGGTGACATCCCAGTAGCCATGCGGAGACTGAGTTTCGACGAGGTAATCGAGATGCATTGGCAGGTATCCGCTGAGCGAGGCCGCGGTGATCGATTGGGGCATTGGGGCCAGCTTCAGGGGCGGAGTACTATATTGGCTCCATTGGGCAGGATCGCGGGTGACAATAAGCTGGCTTAGCTTCTGCACTCGAGGCGCAAGCAAATCTTTGTGCTTGGGTTCCAGTCTTGGGGCTTCTGCTAACCTACGAGCGTAGACCAATGTATCACCGCCACCGCCGAACTTTTCAACATCGAGAGACATTATGGCTGCAACTGTTTGCTCGGTGACCTGTTCTAACCAGTCGGGAGGCAGCAGATCTGCGTAGTGATGCAGGTAGGCCAAAATGCCAGCCCGTGGGATCACCAGGAAATCATCAAAGGTCCGTTTCAAAGACTCATCTTCATCGTGCCACCAGGGCGCATGGGGATGATCGTTGATGTCTTCGGGGACGACGCGCCAGACTTGGGTTTCAGGGTCGAATGTATCCAATAGATAGCTTACGACTCCCGTGACCATTGGATGAGCGGCGGGAGTGCCAATTTCTGCTAAAATTCGCAATCCGAATTCGGTGCAGATTGCCGAAGAGGTTGGTGTGCGCACATCGGCTTCCAGCGCCTTGCCCAAACCGCCATCGGAGTTTTGGTATTCTGCGAGCTGAGTCAGAACTTCTTGGACAGAACCACCACCAAATTCCAGGTCAAATAGGGCTTTTTCTAAAGGGCGCCCTTGGGTCAGAATAAAATCCCGAGCCCGCTCGAATCTATTTTTATCCAATATTTTCATGTCAACCTCCGGTGCTATTTTACTCGGTATTGTCTGCTCGATCTTGTGCTGGAGATGGCGAGCGGGTGTGTGAATGCACACGCTCACTCATTGACACCCGAACCATTATTGTATATAATATGAACTATAGGTTCATATATGTTAATTTCTGATTGGTCTCAAATTCACGTGCATATTTTGCAGTTCGAGCAGGAAGGTAAGGTCACGCGCACATTCCGGCGGCTCGATCCAGAGCGCCAGCAAGCTGTTGTGCATGCCATCTTGGAAGAAGCTGGCGAAAAAGGCCCTACTTCGCTCAATATTAAAGAAGTGGCCCGACGGGCGGATGTTTCGATTGGTTCGCTCTACCAGTACTTTGGCAATCGCGAGGGCCTGCTCGATTTTACGGTAGCCCTGTGCGCGCGCTATATGGTTGATCTGTTCGCACAGTTCACGCCCATACTGGCGGCCCTGCCGCTGCGCGATGGCTTGCGGTACTATATCGCCGGCGGCCTGGAATGGAGTAAGACCGAAGCGGGTTTGGTGCGCTTCTTTGCCAGGGCAGCCTACCAGGGTGATCCCGCCCTGTTGGAAAGCGTTGTCACGCCTATGGCTGAAGCTATGCAAAATATGGTCGAGCAAATTCTCACCCAGGCTGTCGAGCGCGGCGAAATCCGTTCTGATATTGATTTCGAAGCTTCAGTCCGGGTAATCAACGCCCTGATGATCTCGGTTGGGGATGCGCTGCTCTTTCCCTTCATCAATGAATATTTCCTGGTCACCGACGAAGATATGCCCTTGGAGCGCGTATTGGACGCCCTGATTGAGATAGTTATCCAAGGCATTGGTAAAACCGGTGATGAACGCGGATGAACGGGATTATCGACATGCGATCCCATTTATCTCTGTTTGCCGAAGACACGCCTGCCCGTAGGGCCGCAAAGCGTGGCGTCTCTGGTGAATCCATCAAAAGAAAGGATATTCCCATGTCTCCTGCAATGCGCCGCATTTTCTGGTTCGTCAACAAGTATTTTATGGTGCCCATTTTTCGCCTGGGTTTTGGTCCCTTTTTTGGTAACCCCTACTCCGGCTACATCATGGTGATGAAGGTTATCGGGCGGATTAGCGGTAAGACGTATTTTGTGCCGGTTAATTATGCGATCTGGGAAGGAAGCGTTTACTGCATTTCGGGGGGACGCCGCACCTCAGACTGGTTCAAAAATCTGATGGCCAAACCGGAGGTCGAGTTGATTCTGCCCAATGGGGCGATCTTTGCCCGGACAGCGGAGATTACCGATCCTGACGAAAAGGTTTCTTTCGCCCGCCAGGTGCTGATCAACGCCGGGTTTGCCGGCTTCTTCGAAGGTTACAACCCGAAGGCGATCAGCGAGGAAGAATTGCTCGAAAAAGTGGCCGATCTGCCCGTGCTGCGTTTCCAGCCCATCGGCCTTGGCAGCGGCGCCTCGGACCCGGGCGGCTGGGCCTGGATTTCGGCTTTTGTGATTTCGATTGCGATTATCGTGGCATTGGTGATACTCATATGAGTAATCTGCTTGTTGATTGGCTGGTTGGGTTCATAATCAACTCGGTTATTTCGATATGGGTTTTGCGATGGCAATACCAACAGCTTGGCAAACTGAACTGGTTTGGCACGCTGATCCACATTACGGTGTATGCCATCCATGCCATGTTTTGCGGAATGTTGGCTTGGGAGAGCCTCTATGTAGTACCAACTATGGGCTCATCGGCAGGATACGGGCTCGCTTTGATGATCATTGGTTTTGTGGGCACCATTTACGCCATGGATTTGCTGCGATCTTTTTCTCGCTGGCTGGGGAGTTACACCCCAGGCCTGAAAACTGATGGACTTTATCGATGGAGCCGCAACCCGCAATTTATCACCTATGGCTTACTTCTGCTGGGATTCTTCATCACCTGGTGGAACAATCTCGCCTGGCTGGGAATTTTTTCTACCATCGTGTTGGTATTCGTAATCGTGCGCGTTGAGGAAGAACATTTGGAACGAATTTATGGCGCTGAGTACCGGGAATACTGCGAGCGCGTCCCGCGCTTCTTTGGGATTCCCAAAAGGTAAAAAATGGACAAAATAGTTTTGGAGACTCATCATCTCAAAAAAACCTATGGCTCGCTAACCGCGGTCGATGATTTGAGCCTGGAGATTTACCAGGGTGAAATCTTCGGCTTGCTGGGGCCTAATGGGGCCGGAAAGACCACTTCCATTAGTATGATGTGCGGCCTGCTGGAACCGGACTCGGGCGAGGTCAGCATCCAAGGCAGGCCGATTCACGGCGGCGACGTTTCGGTTCGAACTCGAGTCGGCGTTTGCCCGCAAGAGACCATCTTGTGGGATAAGTTGACCTGTTTGGAGCAACTGGAATTCATCGGCGAGATGTACAGTGTGCCTCGGGCACAGGCGCGCCAACGCGGTGAAGAGTTGCTCGAGTTGCTGGGATTGAGTGATAAGCGAAATGCTTTAGCATCCAAACTTTCGGGGGGTATGAAACGACGCCTCAACCTGGCTTTGGCGCTGATTCACGACCCGGAGATATTGGTGCTCGATGAACCCGAAGCCGGGCTCGATCCGCAGAGCCGCGTGCTGGTGAGGGAATACATCCGCTCGTTGGCGCTGAAGAAGACCATCATCCTGACCACCCACAACATGGACGAAGCCGAGCGCATGGCCGACCGGGTAGCGATCATCGACCACGGCAAGCTGCTGGTGGTGGACACCCCCGAAGCTTTGAAGCGCTCCATCGGCGAGGGGGATGTGCTGGAGTTGGAGATCAAAGGGATTTCCGCTGAAGATGCACTGGCGAAAATTCAGGATAGATTTCCAACGGCTCAAGCGGATGATAGTCTTATTCGCATACAAGCTGGCGGGATTGTGGATCATATCCCACAAATCTTGAATGAACTGAGCCAACTTGGAGCCGCTGTCGGCGAAATCCATCTGGGCTCGAACACCCTGGAAGATGTCTTCATCTCACTGACGGGAAGGAGGCTGCGAGAATGAGAATCTGGAGCGTTTTGCGCAAATGCGCCCGCGAGCAAAAACGTGACCTGTGGATCCTGGGGCTGAGCCTGGCCTTCGCACCGCTGTTCGTCTTCATTTATTGGATGTTCACCGGGGGGAATGTGACCACCTCGTACAGCGTTTTGGTGATCAACCATGACGTTGGTACAAGCCTCTCGGACGAGAGCACGCTAAACGGCGGAGATGAAGCGATCACTGCCATGGAGCAACTGATGTTCAAGGATGGCAGCCCGATCTTAAGAGTCAAATCCATCACAGATCGAGCAGCAGGAGAACAAGCCTTGCGTGACCGGGAGAGCACCCTGGTGGTGATCATCCCAGAAGATTTTTCGCAGGTGATCGCTGATGCCCGGACAGGCGGCACAACGCTGACAACCGACGTCGAATATATCGGTGACCTGACCAACCCGTACTACACCGTGGCCGCCGTGATGGCCATGACCGCCATCGATGGCTACACTGTGGCTATGACCGACGAATTTCGGGCCGTGGGTATCCTCGAGACTGCCTTGGGCGATTCGGCTGCCCGTACCGAATTCGAAATCTACATCCCCGGTTTGTTTGTCTTCTCCGTGATCTTGATGATGTTCCAGGCTTCGATGATGGTAGCGCGCGACATCGAAAGCGGCAGCTTACAGCGCTTGAAGATCACCCGCCTGACGGCTTTTGAATACCTCAGCGGCACGACCCTCTGGCTGGTATTGATCGCCATTCTGACCGTATTGGTGACCTTTGCTACGGCCATTGCCTTCGGCTTCCGCAGCCAGGGCGCGTTATGGATTGCCATCCTGGTGGGCAGCATCACCAGTCTATCGATTATCGGCGTGGGCATGATCGTGGCCAGCTTCTCGCGCAGCATCTCGCAAGCCTTTGTGATTGCCAATTTCCCCTTTGGATTTTTTATGTTTTTGACCGGGGCAGCCTTCCCGGTACCCATGGGCACACTCTTTACCATTGCGGGACGGGAAATCAGCATCGTGGACATTCTGCCCCCAACCCATGCTGTGGCTGCGCTGAACAAGGTCTTCACCCTGGGCGTTGGCGTGAGCGGCGTGGTTTATGAGCTTTCTGCCCTGAGTGTTCTTTCTGTGATCTATTTTGGCATTGGGGTATGGCTGTTCAGAAAGATGCACTTGAATTGAAGTTCTATGAGGAAACCAGGCGTGCCCAAAGCATTTCTTGGTTTCCTGGGTTCTTTATTGAATTTTTGGCGATCCTCCTTCACTATGAAAATTCCCCCTTGACTCTGGGGTTACCCGAGGTGCTAAACTTAGGGTATGTTCTGAATCGTAGACTCTTTCTTGTTTTGTCTAAAGCACATATTGTTTCATGAAAACGATAACCATCAAAGGCGCCCGCGTCCATAACCTCAAAGATATTGATATCTCCATTCCCAAAGACAAGCTGATCGTGACAACCGGGGTCAGTGGGTCTGGCAAATCCAGCCTGGCGTTCGACATCATCTTCGAGGAAGGGCGCCGGCAATACCTGGAATCGTTGGGTATCCTTACCGGGTTCGATCAAGAGGATAAATTCGACAGTATTTCAGGCATTGGCCCGACGGTCGCTGTCCAGCAGCGTATCATTCGTCAGAGTAATCCGCGTTCTACGGTAGGCTCCAGGACTCAAATTCTCAATCTTTTGGGAATCCTCTTTGCCGGGGAGGGCCAGATATTCTGTTCCGAATGCGGGATTCCTGTGGACGATTCACTGACCTGTGGGATATGTGGATATACCGAAGAACGCCTGGGCGCAAACTATTTTTCCTACAACCACCCCAACGGCATGTGCACTCGGTGCTCCGGTCGCGGGGGATACTACGAAATCAATCTGGAGAAACTTATTCCGGATGATCGCACGACTGTGCAGCAGGTCTTTGACTCGGTTGGTGTAACGCCCGGCTATCAACGATTATTGAGGCGGCATTTTGCAGATCACCTTAGCACTCCATTTTCGGCAATCCCTGATGAAGTCAAGCAAGATATTATCTATGGTCATTATGTCGAGAGCAATTATGCCAAGCGTAGTTATTGCCTGACTAGAATCTTTCAAGATCGCATCCGCAAATTTGGTGAGGATCCCAGCGGGGTTTATACTATGTCGGTTTGCGCTGAATGCCATGGACACCGCATTGGCAAGGAAGCACGTAACGTCCGCTTGAACGGCAAGCACATTGGCGAATTGGGCAAGATGACGATTACAGAAATGGGTGAGTTCCTGGAAGCTTTACCTGAGAAACAAGACTTTTCCGCTTTTGGGAAAAACCTGCTCAGAGAGATCTCCCGTAAATCTGGTCAATTGATGAAATCTCGTTTGGGACATCTATCGCTTTATCGAGAAATGCCCACCCTGAGCGGCGGAGAAATCCAGCGCCTCTTTCTCAATTCTCACCTGGATTCAAAGATGGATTCGTTGATCTATATCCTTGACGAACCCACGGTGGGTTTGCATGAATCGGAAAAAGTTGAACTGCTCGAATCGATCAAAGCGCTCAAGGAAATGGGCAACACGGTGATCGTCGTCGAGCATGACAGGAACACCATTGAAATGGCAGACGAGATTATCGATATCGGTCCAAAAGCGGGGGTAGAGGGCGGCCAAGTTATTTATCAGGGGGATGTGGCCGGGTTCCTGCATTGTGGCGAATCGATTACGGCTCAATTTCTCGCCGGCAAAAATAAGATGCCCGTCAGAAACAAAGTCGCCATCAATAACGAAACACCCCGACTTATTGTCCGGGAGGCCAGGACCAACAATCTCAAGGATGTGACAGTTTCTTTTCCCTTTGGGGTTCTGGTGGGCGTTGCTGGCGTGTCGGGCAGCGGGAAGAGTTCCCTCGTTTCAGAAACGCTAATCCCTCTCCTGAAGATGACATTTCAGCGCCAGTGGAAGCCCAACAGTGGCGCAGTGGATCCGATCGATGGCGAAGAATTGGAATCCGCCGTGGTTGAGACCATCGCTGATAAACTGGAAGGTGATGAGCACATCTCTGGATACGCCCAAGTCTCACAAGCGCCCATCGGCAGAAATATGAACTCTACGCCGGTATCCTATATCGGCATCTGGGACAAGATCCGCAAATTGTTTGCCAAACAGGAAGCTGCGATACAACTAGGTTTATCAGCGGGGCATTTCTCGTTCAACGCCAAAGGCGCCTGCTCGGTATGCAGCGGCAGCGGTCGCGAAAAGATATGGCTGGGAGGCAAACTAAACATCCATATTACCTGCAAGGAATGCCAGGGGATGAGGTACAACGATGAAGCTTTGTCGGTTCGATTCCAAGACAAGAATATCTTTGAAGTGCTTGAAATGAGCGTTTCGGAGGCCATCGCTTTCTTTGCAGGTCAGCCGGGCATCATTTCTACTCTTCAAGTCATGGACCGCATTGGCATGGGGTATATCAAGCTTGGTCAACCGACGCCAACATTAAGTGGCGGTGAAGCCCAAAGGGTCAAACTTGCCAAAGAGATCGGCAGACGCCGCAAAGGCAACATCCTCTATGTGTTGGACGAACCCACAACCGGCCTCAGCCTGTACGATACCGCCAAGCTCATTAAACTGATGGACGAATTAGTTGCCAAGGGTAATTCGATAATTGTCATCGAACACGATCCGGCAGTTTTGTCCGTCTGTGACTGGATTATAGAACTCGGTCCGGGTGGAGGTGTGCAAGGCGGCCAGATCATTGCTGAGGGTACTCCCCAGGATTTGAAGAATAATTCGGTGTCGCTGACAGGCGAGTTTCTATAACAGATGTTGATTTCCTTGTATGGGGAATCAGCAAATACGACTGTGTAAAAATTCACCGCAAAGACCCAACACCAGAGGCGGGCCTTGCCCTGGGCACGTCTTCGACGGGCCGAGGGCGAAGATGTTTTTATGTTTCCTATTGCTTAGCGGTCTTCGCGTCTTGGCGGTTCAATAGATTACATTCGAAGATAACAATAATGCGCAGGGATAACTGTTCGATGAATAAGTCAAGCGAAAAAAAACTCTACTGGCCAACGCAAGGATGGCAAACAGTTGAACCGGATTCCGTTGGCATGGATGCGGGTAAGCTTTCTGCTCTCGAGCCATTAATAAACTCTCAATTTCGAAATATCAATAGCATTGTCATTATTAAACAAGGGCTTATTGCCTTCGAAAGATATTTCAACAGCTTTGGCGTTTTCGATACGCATCACGTCGCCTCAGTGACCAAAAGCGTCATCTCGGCCCTGGTCGGCATTGCCATCGATGCCGGATACATCAAGAGTGTAGATCAAAAAGTGCTGGCGTTTTTCCCCGAATTTGTCCCCAATCCCGATGATTTTCAGAAACGAACCATCACCGTCAGGCACCTGCTCACGATGACGGCTCCCATCGCCTCGAAATCGACCAGTCGCCAGGGGAACGAAGCTCTCGACCGACTGCGAAGGCAACGAAATTGGGTCACTTACATCCTTAAACTTCTCGGCCAGGGTGGGCCGCTTGGGCAATTCCAGTACAGCACCGCCGGGACTCACCTGCTCTCTGCTATCATCACCCGCGCTGCAGGGATGTCTGCGCGCCAGCTTGCCAATCAACATCTATTCCGGCCCATTGGCATGGCTGAAATTCCCGATCACGAAATGAAATCTTTTCAACTCGATGATGTCTTTGGCAAAAACGTGACCGGTTGGATCAAAGACCCACAGGGAATTGCTAGCGGGGGCTGGGGACTGACTATCACGCCCAGGGACATGGCCCGCTTTGGATTGTTATACCTGGCCCGGGGCAATTGGGATGGCAACCAGATTATTTCGAAATCTTGGATTGATCAGTCAATCACACCCAACGCCAACAATTACGGCTATCTATGGTGGCTTAGGCAAGAGGCTGGTATTTATGCTTTCGCCGCCATGGGGTCGGGCGGTAGCATGATTTGCTGCATTCCTGAAAAAGATCTGGTCGTAGCCATCGCAACGAAGATTACCAGAAATCCACCCGATCCCTGGCAGCTTCTTGACCAGCACATCTTCCCTGCGCTTTTAGATTAAGGATATTGCTTGACTCCAGGCCTCAACGAAGGATTGTACCGAAGGGTACCTTTGGTCGCGGTCAGGATCTACCGCGCGCGTGATCACTGCTTTCAAGTTTCCATAGCTTCCTAACTTTTCCACTGACCCGCCCCCCAGCAGCTCTACCACCAGCCGACCCAGGGTATACACATTGGTTACCTGGTCGATCTGACTACCCCTGATTTTTTCCTCTGGAGCCATGAAACGGCGCGAACCTGGCAGACGATCTTCTTCCACGGTGAATGGCCCGAAGCGGTATTCATCCAGATCGATCACTGATGAGCGTTCGGTTTCGAAGTCGTACAGGATGCTGCCATCGTAGAAATCTACGGCGACGAACCCTTTTTCCTCCAAAAGCAAGTGCAGATCAAAGATAGTGTCTATTGAAGCCAGGATTTTTTCCGCCGGCAAATTGCGGAAGCGGTAATGAGGTGCCCCAGGGTTATTTCTGCCTTGCTGGCCGCGATGGGTAATGTAGTCATAGAGCAGTTCCCCCGGCAGCCAATCGAAAACCAGGGCCAGGCCATCGGGGCAAGCAATTACATTGTGCAGATTTGCCAGGGCTGGATGTTGCACGCGCTGGTGCAATACCTCGGCTCGACGCAGGCCTTCAATTCCCTGAGCCTCCTGAGAGTTTTTCACGAACAAACGCTCACCATCACATTCAACCCCAAAAGAAACACAGCCCGAATCTTGCCAACGGAAAACGTGAAAGATATCTCCCACCTGCTTGAGGTAAGTCTCGATTTCACAGTCAATGTTGGGGGTTTCGATCAGTGCAGCGGACATAGGTACGACCCTCGTATGATATAGCAGCTTGAAATCGTCAGTATAAACAGTGTAGCATAAAAGTATACAATGTTTTCAAAACAAGGAGCGAAAAATGAACCGCCCCACACATTTTGAAATCCTGGCCAAAGAGCCGGATAAAATGGTTGCGTTTTATAAATCTGTTTTCGATTGGGAAATCAACACCTGGGAAGGCCCACAGGCCTATTGGATCATCTCCACCGGAGATGAAGGCGTTCCTGGGATCAATGGTGCGATTATGGACCGTAGTTTTGAGCAAGCGATGATCAACACCATCGAAGTGCCTTCGTTGGAGGACACGCAAAAAGCTGTCGAAGCCAACGGTGGCAAATTGGTCCACGGGCCCAATGATATCCCCCAGGTGGGTCGTCACGCCTATTTCGCTGATCCCGAGGGCACACTATTTGGAATATTGGAGCCAGCAAGAGAATGAACTCTCGTCAGGATTGTGCCCTATTCAAAGTTTTGAGCGCACTTTCAACTGAACGCCGATCTTTAGCAGTCAAATTAGGGTCGGCAGCCCAGGCTTCATATTGTGGAATCAAGCTGCCCAGTTCTGGCAAGAATGACTTGGTCATGCTGCGGATGACATCACACAACACCCAGGTGGCGACTGGATTTTGAGGTGGCACCTGTTTTTCCAGGAAATCTCTAACTTCAGAGATATCCCCACGAGCAGATAACCGTATAGCAAAGCTCACTGCACGTTTGACATCTATTTCTTCGTCCAGAAGCAAGCCTTCAGCCGCTTCTAGGCAACGCGCTGTGTAATCTGGGTGTTTCATCGCCAGTCGCCCCACGGCTGTGATCCCTGCCCTGCGCACCCACTTGTTCTCGTCAACCAGCCAGGGATCCAGGGCTGGAAACCATGTTTCTGGGTCCTTGCGCACAATCGGCTCCAGGGCGCGCATCGAAAGCTGATCCGCGTCTTCCCAGGTGATGCAAGTGCGGCAGAGTTCCAGCAAGATAGGCATGATCACTTCGGGTTGCGCCAGTTCCATCGCTCCCAGTGGGTAGACGGTTACTACCCGGCCTTCTCGCCCAAACTCTTCCCATAACATACGTGTCAGAGGGATGAAATCATCGACGCGTTTCTTCGCAGCCTTGGCAATTTCTTTGCCAAAGTCTCGCAGCACCGGCACGGGGATTCCCACCGTCTCTTGTTGCTGGCGCTGTTCTTCCTTGATCACATGAATGCTTTTGGGTGCAAAAGTCAACCAGTAGGAATGTATTGCCTCGGCTGTGGCAACAGGATCGCTTGGCTCGTACTCGCTCAGGATGGCCTGTACTTTTGCGGCAATCTCTTTATCCATTTCGCTCTCCCGCGACTTTGTCGAATTTACCAAACGTATTCAAGCGGCTGGTGGGGTTCGGGGGGCCGCGTGACGAAAATCTCGTCGTCGGGGCGAACCCTGCCTCCATTGAGGACAATGCCCATGACTCCAGCTTTGCGAACCAGATTTCCCTCTTCGTCCTTATCTAGCACAGCTTTCAGCAAACCCTTTTGAAAGTCATCGATCTGATGGCAAGGGTTGCGCAAGGCGGTCAATTCAATTGATGCTGATGCGCCTATTTGAAGTTTTGTTCCGGTTGGCAAATCAAGCAGATCAATGCCCTGGGTGGTGATATTTTCACCCAATTGACCAGGTTCCACGGAAAAATCATCACTGTTGAGCATGTTGAGTAACTCGTTTTCGATCAAATGTATCTGACGAAGATTAGGCCGGGTAGCATCCTTATTCATCAGGTAACGATGTTTTACCGTCTTCCCTGCGTGGGCATCCCCTTCAACGCCATACCCTGCGATCAAAACAATTTCAGATTGGTTAGGTTTGCTAAAGGTATAGTCTTCACTACGACTAACGGCAATTACGTATGGTTTCATCAATAGTCCTCTGAAAAGATTTCATTTCGGTGGTAGGGTAAGCGCAAAGTCAACGCCTTGGTGTATCCAGTCTTGAAGGTCTTTTTCTGATGAATAGCCTTCAGGCAATACGACAATCCAACCCGTCATGGGGCGCCCAGTCATGTCAAAAACGTTGGTATGCGGACTATCGAGAGTATCCTGGTAGGCATCAGGACCGACGCGCACGATGAGATCATCCTTGTTGACGCCGCAGGCCATATTGCCTTTCACCAAAAAGCCGATCCCGCCAAACATTTTCTTTTCGACCAGATCAGGGGTGGCGAAAAGCACATCCCGCATTCGTTGGGCTAATTCTTCGCTGTAAGCCATTTTGTCTTCTCCTTAGGTGCAATTTATCGAAAACTCAGTTTACCACCAAGGCATAAGACAATAGTGCTCTGCAAAGTTGATTTCTGGAAATCTTCCCTCACCCCACCTATGCTTCGCTGCGGCTGCCCCTCTCCCCAAGGGAGAGAGAATGAGAGATTGGATTTGTTCAAAATGTTCGTTTTTCAAAAAACGATCTTACCGATGCACTAGGAGCAGGTTAAATTTGTACTTGGTGCCTTCGTGTCTTTGTGGATGACTTTCCCAATCAGCTATTGATAATCAACTCATCCAATGATCTCTTGGGTACGTGATGAACGCCATCATCATCACGCCAGTATTTGATGTCGCCATCCGCTCCCAGCGGATCGATGACTACGCTCTCTTTGGGAACGCCTAGCGCTATTACCAATAGAATCAACAAATTATCAGGCAATTCCAAAGAAGCAGATAATTTCTCACGCTCATTGACCGAAGCCAGCATGCAGCCACCGTAGCCCTTCTCGACTGCGCCAAGCAATATGCTTTGGGCGGCGATACCATGGTCGCAGCCAAAACTCTGCTTGATGCTTTTGTCTCCCAGGATGATGATGTACCCAGTTGGGCGTTCTCCCTCTTTGGGTCCAGGCCAATCTTGCAGGTAGCCAGCCCACCCCAAATGTGGAAAAATAATTTCATTCATCTCCGGGGTTTGTAATAAGTAAAATTTCAACGGCTGGATGTTGGCTCCTGAGGCTGAGTGTCTTGCCAGATCAACCAATTCGACCAGCGTTTCCTGTTCAATGGCCTGATCCTGGTAAAAACGCCGGTAGCTTCGATTTTTGTGCACAAGGTCTCGAATGGTCATTTGCTCTCCTTCGCAACTATCTAGAAATTAGAAGTTGAACTTCTTTGGGTAGATTGATACCACCCCATCAGGGATGGCGACTCTGGGTTGTGATTGTCATAGTTTTCTTTGGAACGCTCGAAGTTGCCGGTTGCGTAGCAATACTGGCAGCCAAATAAACAGGTATCATAGATGCCGATGTCTTTGCTGACTATGCAACCACAGGCCATGCGCTGGCCTGGGTCTTTCTTGTGCCCGACTTCGATGCCGAAGGTTTTTTCAATATAGTCATCATCGATGCATTTGCCTGGCAGGATGCCATAGGGTGTCATATCGCGCTCTTCTGAACAGGAGAATATTTCCATTCCGTTCTCTTGAGCGGCTTGAATAATGCTCTCCATCAAAGCATCATAGCGCGGGCTGGAATGACCATTGTGGTCGAAAATACCAATGTCTTGCTGATTGAGTTGGTCGAGACGTTTGCGAAACTTGTTGTAGAAATCCATGACACTGATCACAGATCGGAAAGTAGATCCCCGCAATGCTTGGGCGATTTCGGAATAGTTTTGCTCGTGGAATTGTGCTCCGGTCAATCGACTGAAGACGATGGGATCATAACGCCAGACGACTCGCTCCGGGCCGATTTTTTTGGCTAATTGTCGAAAGGTTTTTAGGGCAGTATCACGATCAGGGCCTTTGGTATCGATCTGGCGGGGATAACCTAATAAAGTGTACAGGAAATAATATCGGAAACCCCGCTGGTCGAGTTCTTCTACATGCTGCAATAACGGCTTAGGGTTGCGTGTCCAGAAGACGACCACATCCACATCTTCGGGATTCAACGATATATGCCCAACCTGCTGAAGGTTGTATGGATTAGGCACCGTGCAATAACCCGCTCGAATGCGCTTAATGAACCACTCGGCGTAAAAGGAGGGAATATCCGTGCGGCGGCTGGCACTGATGATCAATAGGCTAACCCCCTTCGGCTTTGAGATGCAATAACGCCAACGCAATCGTATTGACCCAGGCAGACACTTTTACTTCCCCCTGCAACAGAAATTGCTCAAGCTCATCCTGATCGAGAAGGATTAATTCTTGCTCTTCCAGGTCATCACTGTCGATGGGTTGCACATATTGCGCTCCACGTGCCAGATAAGCATATCCCAAGGCGGGATTGCGGTTGGGCATCAGATTGTACTTACCCAAATAGGTCCACTCTGCGGCCTGATAGCCGGTCTCTTCTAATAATTCGCGTTTTGCTGCATTCAGTGGATCTTCATTATTCTCAATAAACCCACCCACAGGGGCTATTGAGATACCATCAAATGCATATTTTGTCTGACGGAAACAGATGAATTTGCCTTCCGTTGTCATCGGGATGACATTGATGAAATTGGGGGTGATCACAAAAGACCAGTCATCGATGACCGTTCCATCGGGTAACTCGACGGTGTGTTCTTCAACGGTCAGATATTTGCTGTGGTCAATGAGCGTACGGCGTTCGATTGTTTTAAAGGGTTGCATTTATTTTCCTATTGGTAAACAATTTTGCACAGAGAACTCAGAGAGTACGGAGATGAGCATAATCTCTGAGTTCTTCGTGATTCATGTGGCGGAATTCGTTGGCGTATCTTATCTATGAAATTGCCTGGTAGAACTCCTCTTTGACATTGTCGCGGTGTTCCTTTGGCAGATCGTGCCAGCGCACACCGACAATCGCCCCTTCCAGGGCATAAAGCATGTTGGCAAAGGCCGTCGGATCGGTCTGGCCGATGCGGATCAGCGCTGCGACGCTGCCCATTTCTGCCAGGTCAGCGTGGCTTTGGACACCGATATCGTTCAGTTTTTTGGCCAACACCGGGCCGATGTTAGGGAGTTTGGTGAGATCGTTCATTTTTAATTGGACGCGGATTACATGTTTTCCCATTTAGTTCGCTGCGCGTGTTTCTGCGTTTATCTGTGTCCCATAATCAATCTTCATCGGCAGGCGGGGCAGCGGGGCCATAGTCCAGCACAGCACGGGGAGCGGAGCCGCCGGTGGCGCCACCAATAATGCCGTCTTGCTCCATGATGTCGATCAGGCGAGCGGAGCGAGTGTAACCTATGCGCAATGCACGCTGCAGCATTGAAATCGAAGCCCGGCCTTTGCGACGTACCATGTCGACCGCTTCGTCGTAAAGCGGATCGCGGTCTTCTTTGGGCTTCATATCCTCCTTGTCCCAGATTTCTAACTGCTTGAGTGGGATATGGCGTGGGATGCCATCGGGATGGCCGCCCGCGGCTGTGGCTACGGATGTTGGCGGCACATAACCATGCTGGTCGCGCCAATATTGCACGATGCGCAGCAGTTCGAAATCGGAGACGAAAACACCCTGCATACGCACCGGCGCGGGTGCATCAGGGGCCTGGAAGAGCATATCGCCGCGACCCAACAGTCGTTCAGCCCCGGGCTGATCCAGGATAACACGGCTGTCAGTGCCCGAGGCGGTTGCGAAACCGATGCGCGCTGGGAAGTTGGCCTTGATCAATCCGGTGACCACATCCACGGAAGGGCGCTGAGTGGAAATTACCATGTGGATGCCAGTGGCGCGCGCCAGTTGCGCCATGCGGGTGATGGTGCGCTCGGTCTCATCAGGAGCCAGCATCATCAGGTCAGCCAACTCGTCGATGAAGACCACCAGGTAAGGCAGCTTCCGCAAGCCCTGGGATTCGGCCCGGTTGTTGTGATCAGTCAGATTGCGGGCCCCCAGATCGGCGAATTTCTCATAGCGCTGATCCATTTCGCGGGTTACCCATTGCAGCGCGCCAACCACGCGGTCTAACTCGACGACCACCGGAGCTAAAAGATGGGGGATGCCATCATAGCCGGTCAGTTCGACGCGCTTGGGGTCAACCATGATCAACCGCAGATCATCAGGGGTATTGTTCATTAGAAAGCTGGAGATGATGGAATTGACACACACCGATTTACCAGAACCGGTGGTCCCGGCGATGAGCAAGTGCGGCATAGCTGCCAGATCAGCAGAGACGGAGTTGCCGGAGACATCCTGACCCAGAGCAAAGCGCAAGGGGCGACCTTCTAGACGCCTGAAGGCTTCACTGGTGAGACTGTCGCGCAATGAGACCAAGGCGACTTCTTCGTTGGGCACTTCAATGCCTACAAATCCTTTGCCGGGCACGGGCGCTTCAACACGAACGCGGGTTGCTGCCAGAGCCAGCGCCAGATCGTCGGCGAGATTGGCAATGCGGTTGACGCGCACGCGCTTGCGGCCGCCGCGCGACTCGATGAAGGCGGGTTCAACACCAAATTGGGTGATGGTCGGGCCGCGGTTGATTTCTACAACTCGTCCGGGTGCGCCAAAAGATTCTAGGGACTCTTCGATGATTTGGGCCCGATGGCGGTCAAATTCATCATTAACAGGCATATCTGTTCCCGTATCCAGGGTTGCTTCTATGGAGGGTAAGATCCACTCATGGGGAGGCAGGATTTCTTCTTCGAGGGGCGCTTCAGTGGGATCAAGTTGGGAAACAGTGACTACCTTTTGGGTGGCCTCAGCACCCCCAGGGGTAGTGACTGTTTCCTGGCGGGGATGTGCCGATAACTTGCTTGCCAGGGATTTCCCCCCCTGAGAAAATGCTTTCAAACCACTTTGGATCGCTCGACCCAGTGGCCCCAACCAGCGGAATAATTCCCAAACTGTTTTATCAAAAGAAATTGCCAGCACCAAGATCAGCCAGGCAATCACGATTACCAGTGTGCCGCCCAAACCTAACCATCCCCAAAGGGCGTCGAAGATCAAGCTGCCAAAGAAGCCACCACCAAGAAGAGTGCTTTCTAATGGCGCGAAACCAAAATCAATCAGAAACCTTACCAGGAGTTGTAGTCCGGTCAGGGCCCACAGGAACGAAAGGAAAATGCCCACGGCGCGTTCCAGTGAGAGTTGAGGCAAGCGTTCGAAATTGCGCATGACTAGCCAAAGGCCGATCAATATCAGCGCGATGGGTAAGATATAGCCCCCCCAGCCAAAAAGTTTCAGCAAAATTCCCAACCAGGTTTGTACTACCTGACCCTTGGTGGTCGAAAGCATGCCGACAAAGGATAGCAACCCTACCACAGCCATGATCACTCCGGCGATATCAAGTTTGCGATCGAGAGATAGTTGAATTCTTTGAACCGATCGAGTTGGCCTGCGAGATGATTTGCTGCGGCTTGATGAGCGTGAACTGGACCTGCGTGAGCTTGATTTGCGAGTCGATGATTTACGCGCAGTAGATTTTCTGGTAGTACGCTTTTTTGAGGAGCTTCTTTTTCTTTTAGCCATATAAAGTGGATAGTGGGAAGTAGATATTGGAAAGTTATTGGATTATAGCACAAATGATCTGATTCAAATGGGTTGGGAGATATCTTGGCTTGCGGTAGAATAGGCTACCTATTCCCAATTCTCCGGAAGGAAAATCCATTGTTTCAAATCACGTTCCTTGGCACCTCGGCTTCCGCGCCATCTTTCCACAGAGGTCTCTCTTCACAAGTTGTGCAACACAATGAACACCGCTTTTTGATCGATTGTGGCGAGGGGACCCAGCGCCAAATTTTACGTTCGGGGATAGGATTCAAACGACTGAATCGCATATTGATCACCCATGGGCATCTGGATCATATTCTGGGTTTGGGAGGGCTGATTTCTACCCTGGCACGTTGGGAGACGATGGAGTTTATCGAAATTATGGGGGGGTGGCGGGCTTTGGAGCGAATCCGAGATTTATTGTTTCGCGTGGTATTCCGCGGGGCTCGACCACCCATAGATGTAGTCCTGGAGGAAATCAAGCCTGGCGTTATCATCGATGAGAAGGATTTCGCCGTAACGGCTTTTCCCGTCAGTCATCGCGGCGCCGATTCGTTAGGATATCTATTCGAAGAAAAATCGCGCCGACCCTTTTTGCCCGAGAAGGCTGAGGCGCTAGAGATCCCCCCAGGACCATGGCGGGGCGATCTGGTTAAAGGTAATGCCATTACCCTTCTTGATGGCCGCACAATTGAGCCCGATGAAGTATTGGGTGAAGTTCGTCCCGGGACGCGCTTCGTGCACGTGGGGGATACCGGGAAGACCCATAACCTTGTCGACGTTGTCAGTGGGGCCGATGCTCTGGTCATTGAGGCCACATATTTAGAAGAAGAAGCCGATATGGCCGATCAATTTGGCCATCTGACTGCCCATCAGGCTGCCAGTTTGGCCAAGCAGGCTGGAGTTCAGCATCTGATCCTGACGCACCTTTCACGCCGCTATCGCGAACGCGATGTGGTTTCTGAAGCACGCTCCGTTTTTACGAAATCGTTTGTTGCTCGAGATTTTGATAGTTACCAAATTCGGCGCGGCGAATGTGAAAAAGTTGAGATTTTACCTGTACATTGATACTATCAGGATGGTAGCGATGGCAATTTATACAAAACGAGTACAAACGGTTCTTACGATAGAACAATACAATAAACTTGTCGATTTAGCCGAAAAAGAAAACAAGCCAATCAGTGTGCTTGTACGAGATGCAGTTGATGAAGTTTATTTGCAACGAATCAAGCTACAGCAACGTAAAGATGCCTTGAAGCGGTTATTGGCTTTGGGAGCCCCGGTACCCGATTGGGAACAAATGGAAAGAGAAATCATTCACGGAGCAAGTGAATGAGTGCTGCACCAGTATTCGTTGACGTGAATGTTCTCATGTATGCTGCAGGACAGGAGCATGCATATAAAGAATCCTGTCCTTGGTTGATGACAGAATTTGCTACCGGTTTTATTGATGCCGTAATAGACACTGAAATCATCCAAGAGGTTCTATATCGATATGGAGCACTGCGAAAATGGGCCCTTGCTGTTGCGGTTTCTACTAGCGTTTTGGAGATCTTTCTCAAGATTTTTCCAATTCAACCTGATGATACCCGTGTGGCGATTCAATTATTTGATCGCTATGCTCCACGTGGGATAATGGCACGTGAATTGATTCACGTTGCCGTGATGAAGAATAATGGTATCGAATCGATTATTTCTACCGATAAACATTTCGATCAAATTGAGGGCATTACTCGTCTTGATCCAATGAACCTATTAAGCCAACTGAGGCAAGGTGTTTGATATTTTGCTTTTTCAGGAATGGCGTGCTCCTGATATTGGGGTGAAAAAATACTTGAAGCGCTCAAAACAAAAAAATCCAAAATGAAAAAGTATTTCCAAAAATTAATTTCCCCAGATCGGAACCAGGGCTTTGGGCGAGAACTAGCATTTGTATTATTGTGCTCAATTGTTTTCACCCTGGCATATTCCCAGGCCCCGTTATTCACGTCCAATCAGAACCAATATTTTCTGCACGGTTTGGCTAAAGCCGGTGTTGGATTTCTACGTGAGGATTGGCTGGTAAATACGCTGGACCCGACGCCGGTGTTTAGCGGCATTGTGTATTTCACCTACAGTCTGATTCCCTGGCTGCCGATATTCTACATCTATTTTGGAATATTGGCGGGTGTCTATTTGTTCAGTTTAATTGGCATTGCCGATCAGATTTGGGGTATCAAAAAAGATCGCCTGACGTATTACAGTTTTATTATGCTTTTTATTGGATTGCATGCGGCGGCCTTGCGCTTCTTGTTGGTGCGCGCATTTGGAGCGCATTGGGCCTATTTGTTTGATGGCGGTTTTGCCGGACAGCGCATTTTGGGTGAGGTATTGCAGCCCAGTACGTTTGGAGTTTTGCTGCTGCTTTCGATTTATTTGTTCCTGCGGCGAAAGTATTTCTGGGCGATTCTGCCTCTTGTGATCGCGCCAACTGTGCATCCGACATATTTGTTGAGCGCGGCGGTGTTGACTGCAATTTATATGGGAGTCGTGCTTTGGGAAAAACGTGATTTGAAGTTGGTTTTCTTTATTGGATTGTTGGCTTTGCTGGGGGTGTTGCCCATTTTGATCCATACGGTGACCGTTTTTCAACCGACTGAACCTTACAATATCACCCGAGCCCGTGATTTGCTGGTCAATTTCAGGATACCGCACCATGCCCTCCCTTCTGTATGGTGGGATGAAACAGTGGTGATCAAGTTAGCTTTGATCCTGCTGGCGCTATATCTGACGCGGAAAACCCGCATTTTTCCTATTGTATTGGTAACGTTTTTGGTTGGCGCGCTGCTGACGGGAGTCCAACTAGCGACCAAGAATCATATGCTGGCCTTACTTTTCCCATGGCGCATGTCCACGTTTTTGGTGCCTTTGTCTATCAGCATGCTGGTTGGTATTGTTGTTATCGAGTTGGAAAGGCGTTTTCATGGTGCTGTCATAACGCATAATGCCAAGATGATCACAGGAAATCTGGTCATCGTTGTGCTGCTGGCGATTGCTGGTGTTGGGATTTTTGTGGTCAATCGCAATCAGAAGATTGTGAGCCCGGCTCGCTCCACATTTACTTTTGTGGCTGAAAACAAAGCGCCGGGACAGAATTATTTGATTCCGCTTGACATGCAGGATTTCCGTTTGGAAACGGGTATCCCCGCGTTCGTTGAGTTTAAATCCATCCCCTATCGGGATGAGGAAGTTCTTGAATGGTATCGCAGGGTCAGTCTGGCAGGGCGCCTTTATCAAGCTCCCCATCTACAAATTGCCTGTCAGGTGCTCGATGAAATCATTGCTGAAGGGGTGACACACGTGATCTTACCTTATGATCACACGGCCTATCCCTGCCCACAAGTCGAGCGTCTGTTCCTTGAGTTTGAAACGTATGATGTTTTTGTGATTTCCCCCTGACCGATCTGGTTATAAGCAGCGCTTGATTTCTGCCAACAAGTCGTTGACCTGGAAGGGTTTCAATACATATCCTACTCCGCCAGCATCAAAGGCCTTATTGCGCTCATCGGGTAAAAGATGAGCGGTAACCACCACGACGGGGATATCTTTGGTTGTGTGATCGTCTTGCAACTGCTCGAGCATTTTCCAACCATCTACTACTGGCATATCTAAATCCAGAATGATCAAATCGGGGGAATCTTTTTTGGTGATTTCGAAACCCATTTCTCCATTTTGAGCTGCGATTACTTCGAAGTTTTGCTTCTCTAACAACATGCGAACCAGGGTTGTATTGTCATAATCATCTTCGACGATCAGAATTCGTTTGTTGTTCATAGTTTTTTCCAGTGCAGGTTGCTAAGCGAACCGTTCTTCTTTCCAAACGTCGCCATCGTTGTGGTAGCCTGCTTTTTCCCAGAAGCCCTGGCGATCCTGGGCGGTGAACTCCAAGCCGCGCAGCCATTTGGCGCCCTTCCAAAAGTAAGGGGTTTCAAGGTCTTCTTTTCCAGGGATAAACCCAATCACACCTCGCAGCGGATAACCATGTTCAGGTGTCAGGGGTTCCCCTTCGAAGTGGGTTGCCAACAGAAAGGTTTCTTGCAGAACGACTTCCAGGGGCAGGTTGGTCGTGTAGCCATATTCTGCATGTTGAATAACATAACTTGCCTCAGATGTCAGCTTGATAAAACCCTCATCGACTAATGTTCGAACAGAAACGCCCTCCCAAAGTGTATCGAATTTACTCCAGCGGGTGACGCAATGAATATCCATTTTCAATTGGGTGTGTGGAAGTCTTTGGAATTCAGCCCAACTCCAATTGATTTGTTCTTCGACCTCACCCCAAATTCGAAGATCCCAGGTAGAGGCGCTAAACTCAGGGATTGGCCCGTAATGAAGAACCGGGAATTTTTGCGTGAGTGATTGGCCCTGAGGCAGGCGACCCTGCTTACGGATAAGCGCTTCTGCCTCTTGGCGGGACGTTACGGCATCAGACATTTAATATCTCCTAACATGCGCGCAATTATATCAGGAGTCATTCATAAAAAATGACCTCCTTCATCGAAGGAGGTCGCTGGTTTAGCAAAACAGGTGACAGTCACCTGCACATGGAAGTAAAGATGAGCATTTATTCAAACGATAGACTGAAACTATCGCCCGGTTGCAGCACATGGGCTTCTGTGTTGGTCTCGTTTTCTACACGTTTGGCCCAGGCAAAAGGATCCTGCTCAATGAGCGGCCAGGTATTGTAGTGAACTGGGATGGTGTGTTTGGGCTGGATCATCTGCACAGCTCGCAGGGCGTCGTCCGGACCCATGGTGTAGTTATCGCCGATGGGCAGCACGGCCAGGTCGATACCCTCTTCACCGATCAATTTCATGCTGGAAAACAAGCCGGTGTCGCAGGCCATATAGATTTTCTTGCCGCTTTTTGTTGTCAATAGCAGCCCTGCCGGATTGCCTCCGTAAGAGCCGTCCGGCAGTCCGGAGCCGTGCAGGGCATGGGTCAGCTTGAGATAGCCGAAGGGATGGTTGAAGCCTCCGCCGATGTGTTGGCCATGCACTTTTTCAAGCCCTTGTTTTCCAAGCCATCCAGCAATCTCGGCATTGGAGATCGCCAGGGCACCTGTGCGTTTGGTCACCTCGACGGCATCGCCGATATGGTCGCCATGGCCGTGGCTGACGACGATAAAATCTGCTTCGACTTCATCGGCAGAAATGCTGGCGGTCGGGTTGTTGTTAAAAAAGGGGTCAATGAGTACTTGATGTCCTTCGGTTTCCACACCGAATGTGCCGTGCCCATACCAAATGAATTTGTCGCTCATATCGTGCCTCCTTTTCATCAGCTTTGCTTAGTTATTCAGACGAGCTTTTAATCCTTCGATAGCTTCAACGGGTGTGGGATCAACGCCGTAAGCCATAGCTAGATAATAGGAAAGATAATCGCCAAAGTGTAAGGTAGTCCAAAGTTGCGCCAGCCTGTTTTCACCTTTGGCATTGAAGAAATCCGTGCCCAGTCCTTCCAGCATGAATATTTCTTTGGTGACATCTGTGCGCAACTGGTTGCGCTCGTGGTAGGCTCTGGCCCGCAAGAACAGCACCATTGTCTTCCCC
The DNA here is from genome assembly GCA_964629085.1 of uncultured Anaerolineales bacterium. Lineage (GTDB taxonomy): Bacteria > Chloroflexota > Anaerolineae > Anaerolineales > UBA11858 > NIOZ-UU35. The sequence continues at coordinate 8,902 of CAZVPR010000043.1, read as the reverse complement.
AGGGCGTCTTCTGGATTGACCACGCCAGCCATGGTATTGTGATTGGCTTCTGGCAAGAATTCAAACTGCGCCCAGGCTTTGGCAATCTCGCTGATCTGACCCTTCCAGCGGCGGGCAACCGGAGCTAAATGCTCGCTGCCTAAAACCGCCACCCAGCGCCCATAGCACTGACCTGCCAGCCGTTTGGCGGGATTCTGTCCAATAGGAGAATCCGCCTTGAGGTTGGTCTGCTCGGATTTCATTGCCGCGATGGCGTCAGCCAATTCTACGGACGGATCTGGGATCAAGCCTAATCGGCTAAAGAGAGACAGCAGCAAACCAAAGGAGTAGCCCACTGCGGCGCGCGGCTGACCTTTATGATCGAATTGCCAGATTTGGGCCTTGGCTTCCTGGGCAGCTTTAAGCAATTGCCCTCCCGTTGTGATTGCCAAAAGCCGGCATTGATTTTCTACTGCTTGTCCAAAAGCCGAAAGCGTTTCCTCAGTATTGCCCGAGTGGGAAGAAGCAATGACCAAAGTGTGATCCCCTTTTGCCCAGGCGGGAAGGCTGTAATCTCGCAGCACGACTACAGGTACACCGCATAGCGGCTCGATATAGCTGGCCAGCAAGTCGGCACCGATGGCTGAGCCGCCCATCCCAGCGATCAGGACCTGGGAAATTCCTTTAACTTCGTCCAAAGACAAGCGGTTCCCCAAATCCCAGGCATCTGCCAATTGATCGGGCAAACCGTCGATCTCTGAGAGCATGTCTTGCGGGTCTAATTCTTTGAAAGCACTGAAATCGTCTAAATTCATTCTATTCGTTCCTTGTTGTAATTATTCCTAAAGTTCAGTGATCAGGTTGTAAATATCGCGGCGTTTCCAACCAGATTCTTTGGTTAGGCGGCGAGCAATTTGCGATGGTTTTTCATCTGTGTTGAGCGCCGTGGTGACGGTTTCTTGTAAGCGCTCCAAGGGCCAGATTTCACCATCCGATGATTTTCCGGACACCACCAAAGTGATCTCCCCACGCGGGGGATTGGTCGTGAAATGAGCAATAGCCTCCGAAATTTTACCCCGAAAGAATTCCTCGTGCAGCTTAGTCATTTCGCGCGCAACAACAATATCCCGATCGCCCAATACAGAGGCCAGATCATCCAATGCAACCAACAAGCGGTGTGGCGCTTCCAAGAAAACTAGAGTATGCGGCAACGAAGCCACCGCCTCGATGGCCCGCTGGCGCTGTGCCGATTTGCGGGGTAAATAGCCTAAATAGAGAAATGAATCGCTGGGCAACCCCGAGGCTGTCAGGGCGGCTAACGGCGCACTGGGGCCAGGGATCGGGCTGACGGTGTGCCCGGCTTCAATGGCTGCTTGTACCAAGGCAAAACCGGGGTCGTTTATTCCGGGTGTCCCAGCGTCAGAAACCAGGGCGACGTCGCCTTCATCTAATGCCGCGATAATTCTCTGGAGTTTGGCTTCATCGCTGTGGTCGTGAAAGCTCGAAAGGCGATTGGCCGATTCGATCTGATAGTGCGCTAAAAGTTTGCCTGTGTGACGGGTGTCCTCCGCGGCAATTAAAGCTACATCGCGCAGAATACGCACAGCTCGATGCGTTATATCTTCCAGATTGCCGATTGGCGTGGCGACTAAATAGAGAACACTCATTGGAACACGAATGGGAACAAATACAACGAATGACACGAATAAAAACTAATTTCTTGTCTTCATGTATTTGACAAAGAAAACATGAATTCTGAAAAATTATTCGGCTTCAGGCTGACTACATCACTTCTGTTGTTAGCTTCTTTTCTTTATGCGTTTCCAGGGTTTCAACCAGGATATCAGCGATTTGGCGGGCTGCTTCAGGCCGAGCGATCCGCTGGCAGGCTGCAACGGCCTGTTCGTGTTGCTCGGGATTCTCCAGCCAGTTTTGGAGCGCGGCCACAATCTTATCGGGATGGGGAGCCCAAACTCCAGCCCCTTCCGAAACTACGTAGGGGATATTGCCCGTTTCCTGGCCCGGCAGATGGCTGTAAAGGATAATCGGTAGGCCTGCGTTGAGCGCCTCGCTGATCGTACCCGGTCCAGCTTTGGTCACCAGTACATCAGCCGCGCGCATGAAGTCGGGCATCTCGCGCACAAAGCCGTAAACAAAAGTTGGAAGAGGGTGTTCGCGACTTTCGAGTTTTTCTTTGAGTTGCTGGTTGCGACCGGCAATCACCACCAACGTGACCGGCAAGTTCGCTTTCCAGATCGCCTTGGCGGTTTTTTCCAACGGGCCCATGCCCTCGCCACCACCGACCAACACCACAACAGGTCGGTCTTGCGGCCAGCCCAATTGGCTGCGGATTTCCTGACGATCTCCAGGTGGTTGACAGAAACGCGCGGCTACAGGCAGGCCGACAACCTTTACCTGGTTTGGGGATAATTTGGCTGCCAAAGCCCGCCGACGAGCCGCTTTGGTGGGTACCAGGCAGAGGTCTACATAGCGGTGGTACCAACTGGCATGCACGCTGACCAGATCGGTAACGACGGTCACAAAGGGCGGCCGATCTTTGCCCAAAGCGCGCAGCACCGGCTCATTGGCCATGGAGTGAACGGATACAATCAAGTCGCTGGGATGCGCTTTTACCAGTCGTTGAAACGTGTTACGGATATAGGGCCAGGCTCCGGCAGAGAGCATGCTGACCCGCATGGGTCCATCGCTCAGGGCGTAACCCAAACCCCAGGCGCGTGGCGCCTTGACGATGCGTGGATAAAGCGCCGGCAGAATTTTCAGCGGAGGCGGGGCATAATCTTTGAAAATGTCCACCATTGCACAGGTGTATTGATTTCCGTAATTAAGTTTTAAAGCTTCGATTATGGCTTCGGTTGCACTTCGGTGACCCCCTCCAGTGTCAGAAAACAGGAACAGAATTTTGCCGCGAGGGTTATTGTCTTGATTCATGATTCTCTTCGGAAGTTGCGATTTTCTTTACCCTGCGTGCCAGTTCGCGTCGGGAAAGCATTACCCTTCGATCGCAACCCTGACACACCAGGCGAATATCCGCACCCAGACGGACCACTTTCCATTCGTAGCTGCCGCATGGATGCGGCTTGCGCAGCTGAACAATGTCATTCATCTTCAAGTCTGGGAGCATAGCGGGATTATATCATGCAGGCAGTGAGGCACCTGCACACCATTCTCTTGGGGATTCGCTAGCTTTTTATACGATGGTAACAGCCTTCAGGTTGCAAATCGAAACCGTTTCCAAAGTGTCTGGAATGGTATAATCCCCCTCACAGAGGTACTTTATGCTTGGAATGGATATCCCCACACTGATCGCACGTGTGATCGTTTTGCTGACTGCTTTTTCCGTCCATGAATTTGCACATGCCTGGACGGCAGACTATTTTGGTGACGACACGCCCCGCAATAATGGGCGCCTCACCCTCAACCCGATGGCTCATCTCGATCCGTTGGGCTCATTGATGTTGGTTATAGCTGGCTTTGGCTGGGCTAAACCCGTGCCGGTGAATCCGTATACCCTGCGCCGACAATCTCCGGCGGCGCTGATGTGGGTGGCACTGGCTGGCCCGATGTCGAACTTGCTGCTGGCCATTTTGGGGGCGATCCCCTTTCGTATGGGCCTGATCTCCGTTTATTCAAATTCTTTTACCAACACCCTGCTGTTGGAGTTCGTCATCATCAACCTGGTTTTGATGCTCTTCAACCTGCTGCCCATTGCTCCGCTAGACGGCGAAAAAATTGCAGACTACTTCTTGCCACCGGCCGCCTCCGATACTCTGGCTCGTATCCGTCCCTATGGTCCGATGATCTTGATGGTGTTGTTCATCGCTGGGCCTTATTTGGGCATCGATATCCTGGGCTGGATCATTGGTCCGGCGCTGCGCTTCTTATTTGGTGCTCTCGTGGGATGAGCAAACCGTCCATATTTTATTGGGCCTGGCAGTTTTGGCAGACTTTGTGGGCTTCCCCTCTAACGACCGAACAACTTGAGCCAGCCCGATCGGTACTGACTGACTCGCAAATGAAATTATTTACGCAAATGCAAGCCAGCGAGCAAAACCACAGCTTGCGCGTCTTGCGAGCGATACAAAAGCAGGGCGAAACTAATCCCGATTTGCTTGTGGCAGCCCTGCTGCATGATGTGGGAAAAATCCGCTATCCACTGCGCCTGTGGGAGCGGGTTTTTATTGTTTTGGGAAAAAAATTCTTCCCGGAGAGATCAGCTGTTTGGGGGCAGATGAAGCCCCAGAGTTGGTCGCGCCCCTTTGTGGTTGCTGCGCAGCATCCCCTTTGGGGGGGCGAACTGGCCCTGGAGGCTGGTACTACGCCCCAGGCAGTGCGCCTGATCCGCCATCATCAAAATAAATCCGCAAATCCAACTGTGGATCAAACTGAAGCTCATCTGCTATCTGTGCTCCAAAATGCAGACAATCTACATTAGGAGAAGATAACGTGAAAATTCAAATTACCATTATTGGTTTGGGACAAATTGGCGCCTCCATCGGTTTAGCTTTGGGGGAGCATCCTGATTTGATCAAGCGTATCGGTTCCGATCAGGATGGCGCTACTGCCAGACAGGCCAAGAAAACCAATGTTGTCGATGAGACCGTCGTCAGGTTGCCCGCGGTTGTCAGCCAATCTGATGTGGTCTTGTTGGCAATCCCTGTTGACCAGATCCGGGTGATGATGGAAATCGTTGCCCCGGAATTGAAACCAGGGGCTGTGCTGATGGATACAGCACCCATCAAAGCCAAAATTGCCGAGTGGGCTGACGAATTATTGCCTGAGGGTTGTGCTTATGTTGGTCTGACGCCTGTGATATCGCCGCAGTACTTACTGAGCGAAGATAGCGGCATCGATGCTGCTCATGCTGACCTGTTCCTGGATGGATTAATTGCCATATCAACTCCCCCCGGTACCGATTCAGCGGCGATAAAATTAGCTGCCGATCTCGTACGTTTGGTTGGTGCGGCCCCCTTGTTCACCGATATTGTCGAAAACGATGGTTTGATGACTGCCACGCACGTTGTCCCGCAAATCATAGGCGCGGCGCTGCTCAATGCTACTGTGGATCAACCCGGTTGGCACGAAGCTCGCAAATTTGCCGGGCGCGCCTACGCAGAAGTTTCTGGGCCGATCATGCATCTTGGCGAACCCGATGCTTTGAGCAGCACAGCCATGCTCAACCGTGAAAACGTCGTGCGGGTGCTCGATAGTGTAATCGCCTCTATGCAAGTGCTGCGGGATGATATTTTTGAGGAAGATGCCGAAACGTTGACCAAGCGTTTGCAGCGTGCCCGTGAGGGCCGTGAGCGCTGGTGGCAGGAACGCCAGGAAGCCAATTGGGCTGCTGAAGGCCGTCCACAAATCGAGACCACTTCGGTTGCATCAAGGTTATTTGGCGACTTGTTACGCTTTGGCGGTAAACCACGCCTGGACGATGACTGAGTTTTACTGCTACATGGTCGAGTGTGCTGATGGCTCGTTATATACCGGCTGGACGACAGACCCTAAACGCCGGGTAAAAGAACATAACTCCGGCCGCGGGTCTTACTATACACGCGTCCGCCGCCCGGTAAAGCTGGTCTACACCGAAGAACAACCCGACCGCTCCACAGCCCAAAAACGCGAGTACGCCATTAAAAAACTAACCCGCGCCAAAAAAATTGACCTGATAGAATCAAAACCTAATACTCAATCAGTCAACACCTAATACCTACCCCCCGAGGCAATAATGACCAACACGCTAAACTGGATCGACGAAGAACTGCAGAACTTGCACGATGCCGGACTCTATAATAATATCCGCACCTTGGGTTCCCCCCAGGGGGCCTGGCTCGAGGTTGATGGCAAGAAAGCGCTCAACTTTTGCTCCAACAATTATCTGGGTTTGGCCAATCATCCCCGTTTGGTAGCCGCGGTCAAGAAGGCAATTTCTGAATTTGGCGTTGGGCCGGGGGCCGTGCGCACCATCGCCGGGACGATGGATCTACACGTCAAGCTCGATCGACGTCTGGCGGAGTTCAAAGGAGTCGAGTCGGCCATTACGTTCCAATCCGGTTTTACAGCAAACTTGGCAGTTATCCCTGCGCTGGTTGGGAAAGAGGATGCCATTTTCTCTGATGAGTTAAATCATGCCAGCATCATCGATGGTTGCCGTCTTTCGGGGGCCAAGATCATCCGCTTTGCCCACGCCGACGCGGATGATTTGGAAAAACAACTCAAAGAATATCGCACGAATTTCCGCCGGGCGCTGGTGATCACAGATGGAGTTTTTAGCATGGATGGCGATATCGCTCCGCTGGATAAAATTTATGAAGTCAGCAAGAATTACGATGCCATTTTGATGGTCGATGACGCTCACGGTGAGGGGGTCTTGGGCCATGGTGGACGCGGCATCGTTGATCATTTTGGTTTGCATGGCAAGGTGGATGTCGAAGTAGGTACCATGTCCAAAGCCTTCGGCGTGATGGGTGGCGTGGTGGCCGGGAATCCCAAGGTTGTCGAATGGCTGCATCAACGCGGTCGGCCATTCCTTTTCTCTTCCGCGATGACCATCCCTGATGTGGCCGCCTGTCTTGAAGCGATTGACATGTTGGAAGAATCCACCGAACTGGTGGATAAACTTTGGTCAAATGCCGAATATTTCAAGACCGAAATGAAGAACCTAGGATTCGATACCGGGAAAAGCGTCACGCCAATCACGCCGGTGATGTTAGGGGAAGCTCCCCTGGCGCAGGAATTCAGTCGTAAACTTTATGAAGTGGGTGTTTTTGGCATGGCGCTGGGATTTCCCACCGTGCCGCGCGGCAAAGCCCGCATCCGGGTGATGATCTCCGCAGCCCACGAAAAAGAGGACCTCGACCAGGGCCTGAAAGCCTTCGCTACTGTCGGTCGTGAACTTGGTGTAATCACCTAAAATTCTACAGGGATGAACACGGATTCCACGGATTTAAAATCTGTTTTCCGTGTTTGTCCGTGAAATCCGTGTCCTAAAAAAACGATGCCAACTAATCTGCCTCCCGATTATTACAAAGCCGAGGAACAATTCCGTAAGGCCACCACCAACCAGGAAAAGATCGCCTGGCTGGAAGAGATGCTATCCATTATGCCCAAGCACAAGGGCACCGATCATCTCAAAAGCGACCTGCGGCGCAAGATTTCCAAACTCAAAGAGGCCGGGGATGGGAAAAAAGGCGGCCCGGGCCGGCAGGTATCGGCATTCCACATCGACAAAGAGGGCGCCGGCACAGTTGTGATAATTGGCCCTGCAAACACTGGTAAATCGGCTTTGGTAGATGCATTAACCAACGCCACGCCTGAAGTGGCTCCCTATCCCTTCTCGACCTGGACGCCCACCCCAGGCATGATGCAGTTCGAGAATGTGCAGATCCAGCTAATCGATACTCCGCCGCTGGATGGAGAGCACATCGAACCGGAACTCTTCAACCTGATCCGCAACGCCGATATGGCTTTGCTTGTTGTCGACCTCCAGGCGGATCCCATCGAGCAGATTGAGAGTACTTTAGCGTTTCTTGAAGAGCGCCGCATTATCCCTGAGCACCTGCAAGAAGACCACGAGGGCGGCCTGCGTATCAAATACATGCCTATCCTGGGGATCGTCAACAAGACCGATTCTCCCGAGCAGGATGCCGATTTCGAAGTGCTATGTGAATTGCTCGAAGGCGATGAGTGTCCGCTAATCCCCATCTCCGTGACCGAAGATCGAAACCTGGATGCGATGAAAAAAGCTATCTACGACAAGTTGGACATTATGCGCATCTATTCTCGCCCTCCAGGGAAAGATCCCAATTACGATTCACCTTTCGTGCTCAAGACTGGCAGCACAGTGGAAGAGTTTGCTGGCAAAGTCCACCAGGATTTTCGTAAACAGATGAAATCGGCGCGAGTGTGGGGCAGTGGAGCTTTCGAGGGGCAGATGGTCAGCCGCGATTATATTTTGCATGATGGGGATGAGGTGGAGTTGAAAATCTGACGGACCGATGACCGATGACGGAAGACCGCAGACCGCAATCGGTTGGCAGTGGGAAGATCATTGAGTAATCGCTATGACAGAAGTCTTGTACAAGCCTATTGGAATCATTCACAGTCCATTTACAGAACTAGAAGGGATGCCCATTCAGCCTGCTGGCGCGGAAGGGATTCAGGGGATGATAGAGGTATTCCCAGAATTCCAGGAAGGCTTGCGTGATCTGGTTGGTTTTTCACACATTATTTTGTTGTTTCACTTGCATCGTTCGGAGGGATATAAATTGACGGTGACGCCATTCCTCGATACGCAACAACGCGGCCTTTTTGCCACCCGAGCTCCCAGGCGGCCCAACCCGATTGGGTTGTCGGTGGTCAGGCTGACTGGCGTTGATGGGAATATTCTATATATTGAAAATGTGGATATTCTCGACGGCACACCGCTGCTGGACATCAAGCCCTACATTCCAGCCTTTGAGCCGGACGCTGACATCCGTGTGGGTTGGTTAGAAAATGTTCAGGGGGAAGTGAAAGCGAAGCGCTCGGACAGTCGTTTCGGCTAATCTCACCGACAAACGGATAGTGCCACCCAATCCTCGATTTGACGGTTTTCTCGAACAGAAAAACTGTGGGTTTTTAGGGCAGCTTCCATTTCTGGGAGCTGTTCTTCTAATATGCCCGAAAGTAAGAGAATACCATCTGGGGCGACCAATTCTCCCAAGCCAGCATCGAGCAGACGCATAATGATAGGGGCCAGAATATTGGCGACGACTACAGGAGCTTGCTTCACCAAAAATTCACCAGCCAAAACTTCGGACACAGAGCCAACGGAAAATGTAGCCTGATCTGCAACGTTGTTATCGCTGGCATTCTGTTTGGCGGCAGTAATCGCTTCGGGGTCAGTATCCACCCCAAAGGCGCG
>CAZVPR010000042.1:0-33127 GCA_964629085.1 uncultured Anaerolineales bacterium | reverse complement strand
TCGGCTTCCTGGGCATGGCCCAGCCCAGCTATCCCTGGCCCGATGTGCAGCACGAATTGGGCGGCGCCCGTGTGTATTACGTCACCAAGAAATATTGGGATCAGGCCATCAAGCAGTATTCCGAGGACCTGGTGGGCGATTCGCTCAACTTCGATGTTCCCGAGGAACTGGTCAAGGCTAACGAAACTATCGTCTTGCCCGACGACGTAACTGTTTGATTTTTTTGGGAATAGCGTTCCTGGTACCAGGAACGCCATTCCTTGATACTACCTGGAAGAGGGCGGGGTGCCGTTTTTTGCGTTTGTACCACTCCCCAGCTTTTTTCCATTATGTAGGGGGATGGATTATCCGTCGACAACCCATTAGACCCGAAGGTTTTTTTCGGGTGGAAGGAGTTTGTATGGCAATCATTAAAGTAGAAATTCGAACCGGGGCGTACTACGACTCTGTGGTATTGATGCAGTTGCAGCGCGCCTTAGCCGATGAACCCGGCGTGATCGATGCCGGCGTGGTCATGGGAACGGAGGCCAATAAAGACGTATTGGCACAGAGTGAATTGCTGGTTCCCGAAGCCAAGGCGGCCAACCCCGATGACCTGGTGATTGTAGTCAAAGGCGATGATGAAGTTGACGTCCAGTCTGCCATTGACAAAGTGGACGAGTTGGCTTCAGCCCGCCGCGGTGGTGGCGGCGATGAGGACTATCAGCCGCACAGCATGAAAACAGCCGCAAAGATGCTGCCCGAAGCCCATTGGGTGTTGGTTTCGGTTCCCGGCCGTTATGCTGATGGTGTCGCCCGGGAAGCTCTGGAATTAGGTAGGCATGTTTTCCTGTACAGCGATAACGTTTCACTAGAAGATGAGATCGCGCTGAAGAAAGAAGCTGCCTCCAAAGGTTTGCTGGTGATGGGCCCCGACTGCGGTACGGCGATTGTCAACAGCATTGGTTTGGGCTTTGCCAACAAAGTTCGCAAAGGCCCCATCGGTATGGTGGCTGCCTCTGGTACAGGTTTGCAGCAGGTCTCGGTGCGCGTGCACCAGATGGGCAGTGGTTTTACCCATTGCCTGGGTACGGGCGGCCGTGATCTTTCCGAAGATGTCAATGCTATCACTGCCCGCCAGGGCCTGGATTTGATGGCTCGCGACCCCGAGACCAAGGTGATTGTGCTGGTTTCCAAACCGCCGTCACCCAAGGTGGCTGATGAACTGATCAAATCGGCTCGTTCGGCGGGTAAACCGGTGGTGGTCAATTTCATTGGCTATGCCACCTCATCTCGCCGGATGGACAATATTTTCTTCGCGACCACCTTCGATGAAGCCGCTGAGCTGGCCGTAGATTTGGTCGATTCGGAAGAAGATTTTGCAGCAGAACCGGATATTTCCAAATTCGCTAAAGAACAGCGTTACCTGCGCGGTCTATTCTCCGGCGGCACGCTGCAGTACGAAGCCTTACTGGTCTTACAGCATTATTTCCCGGTGGTCTATTCCAATGCTCCCCTGGATAAAAAATATACCCTGGAGGATTCCCTGGTCAGCGTTGAGCACACGGTCATTGACCTGGGCGAAGACGAATTCACAGTGGGTCGTCTGCACCCGATGATGGACAACGACCTGCGCGTCCGCCGCCTGGAGAAAGAAGCCGAAGATCCTGAAGTGGCCGTCATTCTTCTGGATGTGGTGCTGGGTTACGGCGCCCATGGTGACCCGGCCAGCGAACTGGCTCCGGCTATTGCTGCGGGGATCAAGACCGCCAATGAGGCGGGTCGCCACCTGGAAGTCGTGGCTGTGGTCTCTGGCACCGATGAAGATCCCCAGGGCATGGACGATCAGATCAAGCTTTTGAAGGATGCTGGCGCGCGTGTCGAACTCAGCAATGACACCGCCGCTCGCTATGTTGGTCGTTTGTTGCAGGCCATCGAGCGCTCGATTGAGCCGGTCAAGACAGAAACTATGAACCCCGTCGATCTGGAAACTCTTAAGCAACCACTAGCCGGCATCAACGTCGGCCTGGACTCGTTCACCGAGGCGCTGATCGATCAAGAATCACAAGTTGTACATATGGATTGGAAGCCCGTAGCTGGAGGTAATGAGAAGCTGATGGGCATCCTGGAACGGATGAAGGGCAATTAACTGGAGGCACTTATGAATATTGAAAAAGCCAATGCTGAAGCTACCGATCGGATGATGGAAGCTCGCCCAGTGGTTGTGGGCATGGGCAAGGCCATTGATGTTGTACCCGGCATGCGCGATAATTTGCTCATGCACGCCGGCCCGCCCATTACCTGGGAGCGCGCTTCTGGCCCCATGAAGGGTGCTATTACCGGCGCGTTGATCTATGAAGGCAAAGCCAAGGATATGGACGAGGCCCAAAAGCTGGTCGAGTCCGGCAAGATCGACCTGGAACCCTGCCACCATCATCAATCGGTGGGACCTATGGCCGGTGTCACCTCGGCCAATATGTCGGTTTATATCCTCGAAAACAAGACCCATGGCAATATGTCCTATTCCAACCTCAATGAGGGTTATGGCAAGGTCTTACGCTACGGTGCTTACAGCGAAGAGGTCATCGACCGCTTTGCCTGGATGGAGAACATCATGGCCCCTGTTTTGGGTAAAGCCATCGAGTTGAGCGGCGGTATCGACATCCGTGCCATGGTCGCTGAAGCTCTGCACATGGGCGACGAAGGCCACAACCGCAACAAGGCCGGCTCAGTGCTCTTTACCAAGGCGCTGGCACCCTACATTGTCAAGGCTACCGACGACGCCGAAGTGGCCTCCGAGATCATCAAGTTCCTGGGTGATAATGCTCTTACAATCCTCAACCCGGTCATGGCGGCCTGCAAAGGCATGGTCGATGTGGCTCACGGTATCGAGGGCAGCACTATCGTGCATGTCATGGCCCGCAATGGCACCGATTTTGGTATCCGTGTCAGCGGCCTGGGTGATCGCTGGTTCACAGCCCCTGTAGGCATTCCCAAAGGCCTCTATTTCCCCGGTTTTACCGAGGAAGATTCCAGCGGTGATATCGGTGACAGTACGATCACCGAATCGGCTGGTATCGGCGGTTTCGCTATGGCGGCTGCTCCTGCTATTGTCACCTTCGTCAGCGGCACGCCCAAGGACGCTATCAATGCGACTCTGGAGATGTACGAGATCTGCTATGCCGAGCATAAATTCTTCACCATCCCACCGCTTGATTTCCGCGGCACGCCCACCGGCATCGATCTGCGCAAGGTGGTCGAATTGGGTGTTACCCCCCGAGTCAACACCGGCGTGGCTCACAAAGACCCCGGCGTGGGACAGGTCGGCGCGGGTTTGGTGCGCCCCGAACTGAGCATGTTTGAGGAGGCTTTGGAGGCATTTGCGGAGGAATATAAGATTTAGGTTGGAGTTTAGATATTAGATATTGGGTATTGGGTATTGGATGATGGCGCTTAAGTTTGAAGATTTGAGAGTGCTTCAAACTGCTGAATCTCTAGCAGATGAGATTTGGCATCACGTTGCACGCTGGGATGATTTTTCTAAGAATGTGGTAGGAAAACAACTAGCGCGTGCCATCGATTCCGATGGTGCAAATATTGCTGAAGCTTTTGGCCGTTTTCATTATGGCGAGAAGCTTCAGTTCCTTTATTATGCTCGGGGAAGTTTATATGAAGCAAAGTATTGGCTAAATCGAGTACATTCTCGTGAATTGATGGATAAAGATGAAGTTGAAATTTATGCAACAAAATTGACTGACCTGGCTCGCCAACTGAATGCTTTTGCGAAAACTATTAAGATTCAACGCAAAGGAAAAAAACCACCATCTAGAAGTGTTCAGGAAAACTCACCAGAATACTTAGTAGAATCAACCAATGTATCAACGGAAATTTTCTCTGAATTAGAAATCCAATGGCTTCAATCAATACCTAATACCCAGTCACCCTTAACTAATACCCAATAACTAATACCCAATAACCAATACCCGCTTTCCTAGAAAAGAGGAGAAACACAAATATGGACCGAGAACAATTTATCAAAACACTTGATGATGCCAAATGGTATGACTTGACTCAAGCTATGGGCATATTCACGCCTCCATTTCCAGGCGAGATGCCTTTGCAGATTCAATTCTTCAAGCGTGTGACTGGATCCTTCATCGGTGGGCAAGGTGCCAATGGCCAGTTGATCGAATGGAGCAACAACACTGGAACGCACCTGGTTGGACCGACAGCATTTCATTCAGGGATGCGCTCGATCGCCGATATCCCGCTGACCGATCTGTGCGGTGAAGGTGTGGTGGTCGATATTTCGGATGCGGTTGAAGATTATGCCCTTTACACCCCTGAGATGATCACCGAGCGAGTGGATGTCAAAAAAGGTGATATCTTGATCATCAACACGGGCTACCACAAATACGGCTGGGATCAACCCGATATCCCCAACCCCGATTGTCAGGGCGGCATCGAGAATAAGGAATTTGGCTATCTTCTGCGCCACCCTGGCCCCGCACCGGAGTTTTTTCCCTGGGCTTTAGAAATGGAATTGAAGCTGATCGGTGTCGATTGCAGTTGCGCTGAGCATCCCTTTAACACCAATTTGCGTTACATGCACGCTCGCGAGTTCGAAAAGGCTGAAGCCAAACTTAAAGAGAAATACGGCAAGACCTGGGACGAGATGTTCCCGGTGGAAGAGTATCACAAGCTCTCGCACATCGTTATGCCCAAGGCGGGTTTGCTGTTGGCTGAGTCCCTGGGTGGGCAGATCAAGGAACTTAGCAACCAGCGGGCCTGGATCATGGTGCAGCCGATCCCCTTCATGGAAGTCGAATCTGCTTGGAGCCGTGTGGTGGCCCTGCAGGCTCCCGATGGCGTGGCTGAAGCTGATTTTTACGATTTTATGGCTTCTGCTGAAATGTTGGATATGACTCTGCCGTTCAGCGTGCAGACTCCTCAATGGGCTAATTACATCCCCCTGAGCGTCAACTATACCAAACGGGTTGGCGGCCAATACTTTGGCTTGGGACGCAACAACGCCCACTGTAAGGCTAGCTTCCATCTGGCTACTCACATGGACGGCGAAAAGCACTTCCACGCCGCTGGCAAGGCGATTGGTGAGGAAACCCTGGATAAATGGTTCGGCCCCGCGGCGGTGGCCGACATCTCCGAGTTTGTTACCGATACCAGCGTCTACACACCGGAGATGATCGAAAAAGTCGTCGACGTGCGCGATGGCGATATTCTGGTCGTCAAGACTGGCTATGGCAAATACGGCTGGAACACACCTGATTCGAACGAGTTCCGCTACATGATCCGCCACCCAGGCCCCTCGCCCGATTTTGGCGATTGGTGCATCGAGAAGAAGCTCAAATGGCTGGCGGTGGACTGCGTGGCCATGGAACACCCCATGAACACCATCCAGCGCCTCTGGCATCCCAAGACCTTTGAAGAAGCCAACCAGAAGCTGATTGAGCAATATGGTGATGAATGGGATGTGATTTATCCCTACGAAAAATACTACCAGGACATGCACCTCAACTTGTTCCCCAAGGGCATCATCCACGCCGAAAACCTGGGCAAGGACCTGATGGAGATGGACAGCGGTCGCTATTATGTCGGCTGCTTCATCCAGAAAGGTATGGAATTGGCTTCCTGCTGGGCTCGTATGGTGGCCTTCAAGGAAGTATAAAAGAAATTAGACCTTAGGTTTTCAAAACCTTGAAGGTCTGTGGAACGAAAGGACACACGTATGCAAGATCCACATCCAAGTTTGCCAGAGTTTGATTATATCAAGCCGGAAACGCTTGCCGAAGCAAGTAAGTTTTTGGCCGAGCATGAAGGCAAAGCGCGTGCCCTTTTGGGCGGCACGGATATCTTCGTGCGCATGCGCGATGGCCATTGGAAGGACCAATTTCTGGTCGATGTCAAAGGGCTGGATGGCACCGACGAGATCAGCTTTGATCCCGCTAAAGGTCTGACCATCGGCGCAGGTGTGGCCATGAACCGCGTCAGCGCCCACCCGGATGTCAAAGAGCACTACGCCATTCTGGCTGAGGCCGTTGACTCCGTGGCCAGTTACCAGCTGCGCAGCCGGGCGACCATCGTTGGCAACATTTGCAACGCCTCTCCGGCCGGTGATACCATTGGGGCCTGCCTGCTTTTAGGCGGTGTGCTCAATGTGCACGGCCTGGATGGCGAACGCCAGGAACCACTGGCTGGGTTCTTCACCGGACCCGGTGCGACGGTCTTGAAGCCTGGTGACGTGGTTGTGTCCATCGAGTTCCCGCTGCCTCCTGAAGGATTGCAAGGAACGTATGTCAAATTGGGCCGCAACCAATCCAGCGATCTCTCCATCGTGGGCGTGACAGCCATCGGTTATCCCGACGCAGACACCGTTACCGGTTACCGCCTGAAGGTAGCCCTGGCCTCGGTGGCACCGACCCCCTTAGTGGTCGAAAACGTGGAAGAGATTCTGGCGGCCAAAGCAATCTCCAAAGAGAGCATCGCCGAAGCTGCCGAAGCCGCTTTTGAAGCCGCTTCGCCAATCGATGATGTGCGCGGCGGGGCTGAGTATCGCAAGTTGATGTCCCGCAACTTGACCAAGAAAGCGTTAACGGTAGTTTGGGAAAAACTCGGAAGGTGAGATATGGCATATCACAAAATTACATTTACTGTGAATGGTGAAGCCGAGCAGGTCGAGGTTCCCTCCAACTTGACCTTGCTGCGGATGCTGCGTGAGAAGCTCGGCAAGACCGGCACCAAGAACGGCTGCGCGGCCGGTGAATGTGGTGCCTGTACCGTGATGGTCGATGGCGAACCCACCAACAGCTGTATGATGCTGGCCGTTGAATGTGATGGTAAAGACATCGTGACCATTGAAGGATTGTCCGATAATGGACACCTGGCACCGGTTCAGGAAGCCATCGTCGATTCTGGCGGTGTTCAGTGTGGATTCTGTACCCCGGGCATTTTGATTACCTCCCAGGCTTTGTTGGATCGAAATCCCAACCCCAGCGAAGCCGAGATCAAAGAAGCTTTAGTCGGTAATTTATGCCGCTGCACAGGCTACGTCAAGATCATCGATGCCGTGCAGGCTGCTGCAAAAATGGTATAGGAGGCTGATCATGACTATAGAGACACAAGATAGAATCCCGAAGCCAATTGGGGAAAGTAAACCTCGCTTGGAAAATAATCAGAAAGTTACCGGCGCGGCCATTTTTGCCGATGATATTCAGTTTGGCAACAGTTTGCTGTATGCTCGCATTTTGCACAGTCCGCATCCCCACGCCCTGATCAAGTCCATTGACACCAGCAAAGCCAAAGCGTTGCCCGGTGTAAAGGCTGTGGTCACGGGTGATGATTTCCCTGGTTACCTGGGGCTTTATCTCCAGGACCGGCATATTTTCTGCCGCGATCGCGTGCGGTATGTTGGCGACCCCATTTTAGGTGTTGCCGCGACCAGCGAGGAAATTGCTGTAAAAGCCCTGGAACTGATCAATGTCGAATACGAAGTTCTGGAACCGGTGGTGAACCCCGTAGAAGGCGCGCAGCCCGACGCACCCCTGATTCACCCTGACCTGGGAGAGTACAAGGTGGCCAACTTTATTTTCCCGCAGCCGGGAACTAATGTTTCGAATCATTTCAAGCTGCGCAAAGGCGATGTGGAAGGCGCTTTTGAGAAATGCACCACGATTGTAGAGAAGAGGTTCAGGGTGCCGCATATCCAGCATGTGCCCATCGAGCCGCACGTTGCCATTGCCCAGTGGGAGGATAGTGGTGATATCACGCTGTGGGCCAGTTCGCAATCGCCCTTTGCGCAGCGCAATCTAATTGCCCAAGCCCTGGGCGTTTCGCAGAGTTCCGTGCGCGTCATAGCCCCCAAGATTGGCGGCGGCTTTGGTTGCAAAGCCGGCGTCAGTATGGAAGCCCTGGTGGTTGCCATCTCATCCAAAACCAAAGGCCGCCCGGTCAAACTGGTGTTGACCCGTGAAGAAGAGTTTTATACCGCATTTGTACGCCAGGAGTTGATTGGTTATTACAAGATCGGTTGTGACGATGATGGCAAGATCCTGGCCATGGAAAACACGTACTACTGGGGCGGCGGCGCGTATACTGAATATGGCGTCAATGTCACCCGGGCCGGTGGCTACAGCTGCACCGGACCCTACGAAGTCCCCAATGTCAAATCCGATAGCATTTGCGTCTATACCAACCACCCGGTGGGTGGGGCCTATCGCGGCTTTGGCATGCCCGAATTGCATACCGGGTTGGAACAGACTATCGATGAGTTGGCTCACAAAGCTGGCCTTGATCCTGTAGAAATCCGGGCAATAAACTGCGTCAAGACCGGCTGCGAAACTGTGACCAGCTTCAAGATGCACCCCACCGGATTGGATCAGTGCATCGAAGAAACTGCCAAAGCCATTCAGTGGGGCCAGAAATCTGAGCCAAGCGCGCCAAACAAGCGGCGCGGCAAAGGCACGGCCATCATGTGGAAAGCGCCGGCCATGCCGCCCAATGCCGGTTCCAGCGCTTTGATGGAATTAGCGGAAGATGGCACAGTCAATCTGGCGGTCGGCGGGCAAGACCTGGGCCAGGGTGCCTTTACCGTTATGGCGCAGATGGCAGCCGCGGCCCTGGGTGTTAAATATGAAGATGTGCGCATTTCCTCTCCTGTGGATACGCGCTACAGCCCCTACGAATGGCAGACGGTTGCCAGCCGCCTGACTTGGAGCATGGGCAATGCTGTAGTTGCGGCAGCCACGGATGCCCGCAAACAGGTCTTGGACCTGGTATCCGAAGCCTGGGAGGAAGATCCCGAAAATCTCGATATCCGCGATGGTATCGTTGTCTCCTATCAGAGCGAGCAAGAACAGCCGCTCAAGGACCTGGTGGTCTATGGCTTGCCTAAACCCGAAGATCAAGGCTGGATGGGCGGCCCCATCATCGGCCGTGGCAAATTCATGCCTACTTATGTCACTGGACTAGACGCCGAAACCGGACAGGGTACCCGCTCCGTGGTTCACTACACGGTCGGCTCTCAATCGGTCGAGGTTGAGGTTGATCTGGATACCGGTCGCGTAGAAGTCTTGCGCGGTGTCTCCGCTTTTGATGTGGGTAGAGCCATCAATCCAGCACTGGTTGAAGCCCAAATAGAAGGTGGTTTTGTGCAAGGTATGAGCTCGGCTTTGTTCGAGGAGATCAAAATGGTCGATGGCTTCCCACAAAACCCCAGTTTTGTGGATTATCGCATTGCTACGACAACCGATGCGCCTACCGATTTACAATCCATTATCGTCGAAGTTCCCCAAGACGATGGTCCTTGGGGGGCACGCGGTATTGGCGAGCATCCGATGGTGCCCACTGTGGCGGCCATCGCCAACGCAATCTATGATGCGGTCGGAGTGCGCATGGACTCCCCGCCTTTCAGCGCCGAGAAGGTCTATATGGCGATGTTGGAAGCCGGCGTCGTAGAATGATTTTAGTCACCGGCGCAGCCGGGAAAACCGGTCGCGCTGTCATTCAGGCCCTGATACAAAGGGGCGTCTCTGTGCGAGCTTTCGTGAGACGCCCTAATCAGGCGCCGGGATTGAAATCTTTGGGCGTAGAAGAAGTTCAGGTGGGCGATTTGCTCAGCTATCATGTAGTGATGCAATCTCTTCAGGATATTCGGGCGGTATATCACCTGTGCCCAAATGTCAGCCCCTATGAGCTTAGAATCGGTCAAACGGTGATCTCCGCGGCAAAATCCTCGGGTGTAGAACACTGTGTTTTTCATTCCGTTATGCACCCCCAAACGGAGTCTATGCCACATCACTGGGGCAAGCTGCGAGTGGAAGAGCATCTCTTTGAATCGGGCCTGCCTTTTACTATCCTTCAACCAACCGCCTATATGCAAAATTTACTCGGATATTGGGAAAGCATTCTGGATAGAGGGATTTATCCAGTGCCGTATTCCCGCGAGGCGCGTTCTTGTCTGGTCGATTTGCAAGATGTAGCTCAGGTGGCAGCGAAAGTGCTTACTGAGCCTGGACATGAAGGGGCTACCTATGAATTGGTTGGTACTCATCCGATGAGCCAGATTGAAATTGCCCAACAATTGAGCGAGGGTTTGCAACGAGATGTTCAGGTAAAGCAGATCGCTCTGGATGAGTGGGAGGCGAAAGCCAGGGCTACAGGTCTGGGTGAATATCAGATCACGACTTTGAAGGGGATGTTTGATTACTATGATCGTTTTGGCTTTATGGGTAATTCCAATGTGTTGAGCTGGTTGTTGGGCAGGATGCCAACATCCCTGGCAGAGTTTATCGAGAGGCAGGTTTCTGCCTCGTTATGACTGAAAAGCAATTATAATGTTAGACAATTTGTAGAATTTAATTCTTTATGTCATTGTGAGCGGCTGAGCTTTGCTCAGCTAAGCGAGGCAATCTCCTGCATCGGGGTTAGATTGCTTCGTCAGCCCATCAGAGATGGGCCTCCTCGTCATGACAATAGCTGAAACAAGGAGCAACAGTTTTATGAAGCCACCCCCATTTGAATATTACGCCCCTACCACGGTAGATGAGGCGCTTGGGTATCTGGCCGAACATGGTTACGATGCCAAACCCCTAGCAGGCGGACAGAGTTTGATCCCGATGATGAACTTCCGCCTAGCACAACCCTCCATTCTAGTAGATTTGAATAATATTTCCGACCTGTCCTTTATCCGTCCGGAAGACGATGGCGGCCTGTCGATTGGCGCTATGACACGCCATAAGGCGGTCGAAAAAGATCCCCTGATTGCCGAGCGGGCACCTTTGATTTATGAGACCATGCCGAAGATCGCCACGTCGCAAATCCGCAGCCGCGGCACTTTTGGCGGCAGCCTGGCTCACGCCGATCCTTCGGCGGAGCTGGTTTGTGTCAGCGTGGCTCTGGATGGCGAATTTAAAGTGCTTGGTCAGAATGGCGAACGTTGGGTGCCGGCCAAAGATTTCTTTCTGGGTTTGTTTACATCGGTGTTAGAGCCGGAAGAATTACTTGTTGAGGTCAAGTTGCCGAAGTTCCCAGAGCGCACTGGCTGGTCGCTGCAGGAGATCGCCCGCCGGCCGCATGATTTTTGTCTGATCGGTGTGGCTGCCGTGCTGACTCTGGATGAGAAGGATCAATGCCAGCAAGCTAAATTGGTTTATTTGAGCGCTGGTGATGGCCCAATGGTAGGTCAAAAGGCAGCTGATGTTCTCCAAGGACAGGCGTTGACTGAGGATGTTGTCAATGCTGCGGCTGAAGCAGCAATCGACGATATTGACCCTGCCAGTGATATCCATGCTACGGCTGATTTCCGCCGCCACCTGGCCAAAGTGCTCACCCGCCGGTCATTGAACGAAGCGCTGGCACGTGCCAAGGGAAATTAAGGAGACCATCATGACGAATTTATTCAAACTTTCCCTGACGGTCAACGGGCAGGAATTTGAAAAACAGGTTGAACCGCGATTGTTGCTCAGCGATTTTCTGCGTCACGAACTGGGGATGACGGGTACGCATGTCGGCTGCGAGCATGGTGTTTGCGGAGCCTGCACGGTGTTGCTCGATGGAGACCCTGTAAGATCGTGCCTGATGTTTGCTGTCCAGGCGCACGGCCATGAAGTGCTGACTGTAGAAGGACTTGGTACCATCGATGACCTGCACCCCATCCAGCAGGCCTTCTGGGAGGCCCATGGTCTGCAGTGTGGATTCTGCACCCCGGGGTTTTTGACCACCCTGGTACCTTTCCTTGAGGAGAATCCAGATCCCAGCGAGGAAGAGATTCGCGATGCCATTTCAGGTAATCTCTGCCGCTGCACGGGCTACCAGCATATAGTCGATGCCGTTCGCTTAGCAGCCGAGAAGATGCAGGCGCAATAGGAGCAGAGCCATGACCGACGATTTCAAATTTATTGGAAAACGGATCAAGCGCAACGAAGACCCTCGTTTGCTAACCGGACAGGCGTTGTTCGTTGATGATGTCGATATTCCTGGCATGCTGCATGTCGCTTTCGTACGCAGCGATTACGCCCATGCCACAATCACCAGTATTGACTGCGAAGAAGCCCGCAATCGACCGGGTGTGGTTGCGGTCTACACGGCGGAAGATATGGGTGATGATTGGGAGCCCGGCCCACCGCTGGTGTCACCCCCGCCCACCCTGGAAGGCGTCGAATTTCACTCACGCCGGCAATCGCCACTGGCCAAAGATAAGGTCTATCATGCTGGAGAAGCGGTTGTCGCGGTTCTGGCAGAAAGCCGCTATATTGCCGAGGATGCCGTTGAAGATATCTGGGTTGATTACGAGCCTTTGCCGGTGATCACCGACCTGGAAAAGGCCATGATGCCTGACAGCCCCACCGTTCACGATGACCTGGACTCGAACTTAGCGGCGCATATGTTCCAGCAGAAGGGCGATTACGAGGCCGCCATAGCCGAGGCCGACAGGGTGATCAAGAAGAAATTTTATTTGGACCGCGGCGCGGCGGTGGCTATGGAGAACCGCGGTGTGGTCGCACATTGGGACGAGAAGAGCCGGCATCTGACGCTCTGGGACACCACACAGGCCCCCATTCCGATCCGAAATGGGACGGCGGCCCGGCTGGGTCTCTCCGAGAAGCAGGTCAGAGTGATTGCGCCCTTCCTTGGGGGAGGTTTCGGCCCCAAGGCGATGATGTTCTACCCCGAAGAGATGCTGGTCCCCTGGCTGTCGATGAAACATTGCCGCCCCGTCAAATGGATCGAAGACCGACGCGAGAATTTCCTGGCCACGACCTCCGAACGCCAGCAGGTGCACGAAGTCGAGATTGCCTTTAACGAGGACGGCCACATCTTGGGTTTGAGTGATGATTTTTTGCACGATACGGGTGCCTTTGACCCCTATGGCCTGACCATCCCGCTCAATACCCAATGCCATGTGACCGGCCCTTACGATATTCAGAATATTGCCTCCAACTGTACGGCTGTGTTCACGAACAAACCGATTGTGACCCCCGTGCGAGGCGCTGGACGACCGCAAGGGGTTTTCGTCATCGAACGCATGATGGATTTCGTGGCCAAAGAGTTGGGCATGGATCCCCTAGAAGTGCGCCAGAAGAACCTCATCCCGCCCGAAGCCTTCCCGTATGATAAGGAGATCATCGATCAGGCTTTTGCAAAATTGATCATGGACAGCGGCAATTACCAGCCGGTGGTCGAAAAAGCCAAGCAAATGATCGGGTACGATCAATTCATCAGAGAAGAGCAGCCGCGTTTGCGCGCCGAAGGGAAAGTTGTGGGTATCGGGATTACGCCCTTTATCGAGACCACCGGCGTCGGCCCCTATGAGGGAGCTCGCATTCAGATCGAGCCCAGCGGCAAGGTCAATGTGGCCACCGGAATCGGTACCCAGGGCCAGGGTCATTTCACATCTTTTGCCCAGATTGTGTCTGAGCAGCTTGGTTGTGCGGTCAGTGATGTCAACCTGGTTTCTGGCGATACGGACCAGTTCCACTGGGGGACGGGAACCTTTGCCAGCCGCGGCGCCGTGGTTGCCGGCAGCGCCATCCTGGCTGCGGCATCCGGTGTGCGGGAGAAAGTGTTGAAACTGGCCAGCAAAGTGCTGGAAACCCCTGAAGAGGAACTCGAACTCGAGGACGGTCTGGTCAGAGTGGCGGATATCCCGCACCAGTCGATCACGTTGGGAGAATTGGCTGCGCTGGCTAACCCTCTGCGTGGCGCGGTCGAACCAGGCTCAGAGCCAGGGCTGGAAGCGACCGACTACTTCGGACCCGCCTACGGAGCGACCGCCTTTGGCGTGCATGCCATGATCATCGAAGTCGATCCTGAGACCATGATGATTGAATTCAAGAAATATGTCACGGTGGAAGATTGTGGTACGGTGCTCAACCCGTTGATCCTGGATGGTCAGATCCATGGTGGTGTGTCCATGGGGATTGGCAATTGCTATTACGAGAAGATGCATTTTGACGATGGCGGGCAGTTGCTGAATGCCTCGCTGGCAGACTATTTGATTGTCACAGCCCATGAAATGCCGAAACGCATTGAAACCGGTCATTTGGCGACCCGCTCACCATTCAACGAATTGGGCACCAAAGGAGTAGGTGAGGCCGGGGCTATTCCCGTGCCGGCAGCCTTCGCCCAGGCACTGGACAACGCTTTCCCCGAGCACGATCTTGATATCCTGGAAATGCCTCTCAGTCCAAGTCGGTTGTATGAATTGCTGCAAAAGAAGGAGGCCTAGCTATGAAGTTGGAAGGTGAGTATACCTTTGATGGACCTCAGGAAAGAGTTTGGGAAATTTTGCGTGATCCTGATACTTTAGCCAAAGCCTTGCCCGGGACTAAGCGCCTCGATTTGGTCGGCGAGAACGAATATGAGGGCGAGATGCAGGTTCGCATTGGACCCGTAGCGGGCACCTTTGGAGGCAAGCTGACCGTCTCGAACGAGGTGCCCCCCCAGAGTTTGACTCTTTCAGTTGAAGGCAAAGGGAAAGTCGGTTTCCTGAAAGGTTCAGGAGATGTCGAACTGTCCGATCTGGGAGACAATAAAACGTTAATGAAGTATAGCGGCGAAGTTCAAATTGGTGGTCGTGTGGCCAGTGTTGGCCAGCGCCTCTTCGATACCGTCAGTAAAAGTATGATCAAACAAGGGCTCGAACAGCTGAACGAATCTTTGTAGAAGTTGTTTTTTTATCGATCAGCGCTATTTGTTTGACAAGAGAAATATGATTAAGTACAATAATTCAAGTTACCGAACTGGGGGAGATTTTGCAAAAAGGTTTGTTGAAGTTTATACATACTTGAATTGCAGTACCTATCTGATAACGAAAGGAGGATACTACCCAATCGATAGTAAAAAGAGAATATCAAGGTTCAGTGATGTCCATCTTTACGATTAAGAGGAGAAAAGGTAATGAAACGCAAAACATTATATTTAGTTCTTGTATTGGTCTTGGTTAGCAGTCTGGTTTTTGCAGCCTGTAAACCCGCTGAGGAGGTTGCGGATGGAGAACTAACCCTGGCCATTGAACATTTCAGCATCATCGAAGGCACTACCTGGTCCGGTGCCCATCACCGTGCTGGAGAGCGCCTGGCTGAGAAATATGAAAATTTGACCTATGTCTATCGTGAAGAAGTCATGCCTGATGTGAGTGTGCCCTTCGCCGAAGAAATGATTTCCGATGATAGCGCCGATATTGTCGTGGGCAATGCAGAGTTCATGGGGATGCCCCTGGCTGAAATCGCCGAGAAATACCCCGATGTGAATTTCGTTTCCATTATTGGCGGTGACCCAACCTCGTCGGAAAATTTCTTGCGTGTCTTCCCCCGCCAGTATCAGGCCCTGTATCTTGAAGGTCTGGTAGCTGCTGCTTTGACTGAAACTGGCCATGTTGGTGTCGTTTCGGCCTTCCCCGTCGTTCAGGTTATTCGCCGTACCGCTGGCTTCTACCTGGGTGTAATGGATGGCGCCGAATTACTGGGCAAGGATGTTGAAGTGCATGTGAAATACTCCGGTGACTGGTATCTGCCTCAGGAAGAGCGTGATATCGCTGCCACTCTGGTTGATCAGTACAATGTTGATGTCATCACCCAGCAAACCGACTCCGGATCCCCCCTGGATGTTGCCATTGAAAAAGGCATCTGGTTCGTGGGTAAAGACATGGACATCGTTGGCGAATATGGATGGGGTGGCCCCGATACCGTTGCCATTTCTTTCGATACTCGCTGGGAAGTTCTCTATGATCACATCATCCAGCACATGATGGCCGGTGAAGCGCCTGAAGAGGTTCTCTACCTGGGTATGGAATCCTCCATGACCCTGGCTGACGGCACCGAAGAACTGACCGTTGACATCATGAATGATGGCAAGGTTGGCCTCGAAGCGATCAGCCCGGCTGCTCTGGAACTGGTACCTCAGGAGATCCTGGACCTGGTCGAACAGCGCCGTGAGCAAATGATGGCTGGCGAATGGGATCCATTCACCGAGCATGCCTTTGTATCCAGTGGGTCTGGGTTGGAGATGGAAGGTCTTCCAGTACCCGCGGCTGGTGAAGAAGTCAAAGCTGCTGGCGAAGCCCCCACTGACCACTTCTTGCTCTTTGAGTTCAACTTCGATCTGGAAGGCATGGACGTTCTGGAGTAATGAGTTAGCTAAAACTTTGGAACACATGTAAGATTTTTAGTAATAGTAATGAGGCTCCCGTTCTTTAGGGCAAAACCCAGAGAGGGGAGCCTCATTCTTTTCAAAGGCCTTATTTATTATCTGTTATGAGATTTCACGTCAAGCTATTAGAATATTTCCCATAATGGTCCTCTAAACAAATGTATCCGACAAACAATAATAATATCGTTGAGATAGGTAGGTTATATGGTCCTGGAAGATATCAAACGTGGTGACACTGTTCTAGAAGCGAGGGGAATCACCAAACGATTCCCGGGGGTAATCGCGAATGAAAACATTGATTTTGAAATAAAAGCGGGAGAAGTACACGCCATTCTAGGGGAGAATGGCGCCGGGAAAACAACCTTGATGAATATCCTTTTTGGGTTATATCTGCCTGATGAGGGAGAACTTCTGGTTGGGGGAAAGAGTGTCAAATTCCGTTCTCCCCTTGATGCGATTGATCTGGGCATTGGCATGGTCCACCAGCACCGAAAGCTGGTCCCCGCCCATACCGTGCTCGAGAATATCATTTTGGGACATCCCAGGGCTGGCAGAATCTTGAACCTGCGAAGGGCCGAAGACGAGATTATGGCTCTCAGTGATCGATATGGATTCAAGATCGACCTCCGTGCTAAGGTTTGGCAGATTTCAGAGGGCGAGAAACAATTAGTAGAAATTCTCAAAGCCCTCTACCGTGGGGCAAAGGTGTTGATCTTGGATGAGCCAACTTCCGCGCTGACTCCGATAGAAACCGAGGTATTGATGGAATCAATTATGACCATGTCCAGCAAAGATATGGCTATTGTGCCTTTCATTACCCACAAGCTGCCCATCGTGTTGGCTATCAGTGAGCGAGTAACTGTATTAAGGCGAGGTAAAGTTGTCAGCCGCATGAGCACTGCTGAAGCAACGGAAAAAAGCCTCGCCCGAGAAATGGTTGGGCGTGATGTCATTTTTCGGGTTGAACGCAAGAAAGTAGAACGGGGCGCGCCCATCTTGGAAGTTGAGAATATCTCGGCGATAAGTGACAAAGACGTGAAAGCTGTCGATGGAATGTCCTTTACTATCCACGAAGGTGAGATATTTGGAATTGCGGGAATTTCGGGTAATGGCCAACGCGAGTTGGTAGAGGTGGTCGCTGGGCTCCGCAAAGAGATCGAGGGGAAAATAACCCTCGATGGTGTAGATATCACAAAAGCTTCAGCCCTTGAGCGTTGGCGGGCAGGTATTGGATATATCCCGGCGGATCGCATCGATGTTGGCTCCATTGGAGATTTCTCGTTGATCGAAAATGTAATGATGAATTACTATTTTGATCCAGAATATGCTAGTGGTGGAACATTGGATTATAAGAAAATCCGCGATATTACCGAAGACATCATTGAAGAATTTAGTGTGGCAACTCCCAGTGCAGAAACAACAGCGAAAAGCCTATCGGGGGGAAACCTGCAAAAGGTGATCTTGGGACGAGTTTTGTCCCGCAAACCTCGCCTGGTTATTGCTGATCTTCCGTCTCAAGGTCTTGATGTTGGCGCTACGGAATTTATTCGCAATAAGCTAATCGAAGCCAAGCAAAACAATGCTTGTGTTATTCTGATTTCAGAAGATTTGGATGAAATTTTATCGATGAGCGATTGGGTTGCACCAGTATACGAAGGCAAGATCATGGGTATTCTTCCTGGTGAGGATGCCAAACGTGAAGATGTTGGTGCCATGATGGCCGGATTGACAATCGAGGGAGAAGCATCATGACCATTGCTGGCTACGAACTAACCCTTAAAAAACGTGAAAAACTTACTGGTTTGCAGGCAGCCGTTATCTCGATTTTAGCTGTGATTTTCGCCCTGCTTCTATTCAGTCTGATCTTCATTCAGGCGGATGCCAATCCACTGGAAGCATATCGGGAAATCTTCGATTACGCCTTTTTCAATCCCTATGGATTGCCGCTGACGCTCAACAGGTTTATTTTCTTGTTGTTGTGCACTTGCGCGTTCATCATTCCTTTCCGAGCTGGGTTGTGGAATATTGGTATGACCGGCCAGCTTTACGTGGGTGCTCTAAGTGCATATGGTGTGTTGTATGCATTTGGTGTCAAAGGCGCAAAATTCGCTGAATATCCTGCCTTGTTGATCATCCCATTAATGTTGGTGGCGGCCGCAGTTGGGGCCATGCTGGTGGGTATGATCGCTGGATATTTACGCGGACGATACAACGTAAATGAGATTGTGGTCACCATGATGTTAAATTTCATCACCTTTTGGCTGGTGTCGTTTATGATCAAAGATGGCGGCCTATTTATGAATCCCGGTGGAAGAGGCGAAAGCTTCGAATTGCCTAAATCGTTGTATGCACCCCTTTACCATGATGTGCCATTCACCCTGGTCATCGCTCTCGGAATTGCCTTTTTCTTGTACTGGATGTTTGCTAAAACGAAGATAGGCTATCAAATTCGAGCTTATGGAACAAATCCAGCCGCAGCCGAATATGCCGGTGTCAGTGGAATTAAAATTCCCGTCCTGGTATTCCTGCTGGGTGGTGCCCTGGCTGGATGGGCTGGATACCATTACTTTGCGGCTGTTCCTGGGGTTTATAAGATTGCCCGGACCTATGCTGTTCTTGGTGATCTGGCATTTTATGGCATCATTTGCGGCCTGATTTCCTTGGGTAACCCTATCGCAGCCATACCGGTGGCCTTGCTCTTTGGCGGGTTGACTAATGGTGGCAGATACGTTCAGGGAAAAATGCAGTTAGGTTTTGGCATTGATTACGCGCTTCTGGGCGTGTTGATGATCACTTTGGTCGCTTTTCAATTCTTTTATCGTTATCAGATCGTCGTAACAAAAACACGGAAGGAGAACCCAGATGAATGAGTTTTTCATTAGAAGTCTGGATGCCTCGACAATTTTTACAATCGCTGCAATTGGCGAATTGATTGGCCAACGATCGGGAATTCTCAATGTTGGTGTTGAAGGTGTGATGCTTTTCGGTGCCACTTTGGGATTTATCACCGCACAGGTTACCGGGAGTTATTTGCTTGGATTCTTAGTCGGAATTGCCATTGGCGCTTTGTTAGGCCTTTTGCATGGCTTTTTCTCAGTTACCTTAGGCGGTGACCAGGTGGTTAGCGGAATGGGCATCTGGATCATGGGTTTTGGTTTGACCACGTATATTGGCAATCCTTTCACTGGCCCCCTGGGAATGGATCGCATTCCAACCCTATTTGGTGTTTCGCCATTTTTCTATGTTGGGGTGGTTCTCGTCATCATTGCCTGGTTTGTTCTCACGAAGACCAGTTTGGGATTACAGATACGCTCTGTTGGCGAAAATCCTTCCGTAGCTGAAGTTTCCGGGGTCAATGTTGCCAAAACACGCTACTGGTGCTCAATTGTAGGTGGTATGCTGATGGGCTTTGCCGGAGCCGTCTACTCTTTGAATTACAACCCGGTTTGGAATTACAACTTCCTGATGGGGTGGGGATTCATTGCCCTGGCTTTGGTCTTCTTCTCGATGTGGAATCCCTATATCTTGCTGGCTGGGTCTCTGCTTTTTGGAACCCTTTGGCAGTTATCTCTCAATCCTCAGTTGATACTGCCAGGATTGTTTTCTCGTTACGTTTGGCGAATGGTGCCTTTCACCATAACATTGATCGTCTTGTTTATAATGTCCCTGAAGTGGTTCCGGAGCCGTTGGGGTGCAGCAAAACCAGAAGCGCTGGGATTGCCTTACGAAAAATCTGATTAAAACTTTAGTAGTAGTATTTAGGAGGCTAATTATGGCAACTGTAAAACAATTAATTGAGCAAAAGGACAATCGTGAGAATTATATTCTCGCAGGAACTGCCACAGTGCTTCGGGCACTCCAAGTTATGGCGGAAGCTAATATCGGTTCTGTGATGGTAGTTGAAAAAGAAAGAATCGTCGGTATTTTTACCGAGCGGGATTACACTCGAAAATGTGAGGTTAAGGGCTTGGGAGCGGCAGATACCCTCGTACGTGAAGTCATGACTGGTCAAATGATCACCGTGAAATTGGACACATCCGTGGAACACTGTATGGCTTTGATGAACAAATATCATGTGCGCCATCTCCCAGTGATCGAAAAAGACACTTTTGTTGGAATGGTTTCGATTCGAGACGTGGCAAATATAATGTTATCCGATCGCGAGAGTACCATCAAAGGGCTAGAGAATTACATTCTTGGTTCTGACTTTGCCACATAGATAAACCACCAGCTTTGTTATTAAATACTTTGGGGACACCTTCAAAATTGGTGTCCCCGGTTCATTTGTCTAAAATAATGTGATATTTGTAAGTTGACATGTCTGACAACTGAATACTAAAATACATTGGCATTATCTCTAACCATCATTTGTAAAGGGAATGCCAGATGACAAAATTACACGGTTACCGGGGGGGCGATCTTGACAGAAAAGCATAAAAAATTAATTTCAGAATTAAAGGAAAAACGTCAGGAAATCAACCTGGGCGGGGGTCAAGGGCGCATTGATTCTCAACACAAAAAAGGGAAACAGACCGCCCGCGAGCGCGTTCATCAACTATTGGATGAGGGCAGTTTCCTAGAAGTCGATGCATATTGGACCCATCGTCATACCGATTTTGGTATGGATAAGAAGCAGACCGAAGGAGACAGCGTTGTTGTCGGTTTCGGAAAGATCGATGGCCGCATGGTATGTGTATATGCCCAAGATTTTACCGTTTTAGGCGGCTCTTTTTCTGAAGTGCATGGCCAGAAAGTTGCCAAAATCCTGGATTTGGCCATGGATTCTGGTGTTCCGGTAATTGGGTTAATGGATTCCGTCGGGGCTCGTATTCAAGAGGGTGTCTATAGCCTGGCAGCATTTTCAGAGTTGTTCTGGCGTAATACACAAGCCAGTGGCGTGATCCCTCAGATCAGCGTGATGTTAGGACCGTGTGCTGGTGGATCCGTGTACTCCCCCGGATTGACCGATTTTGTGATCATGACCCAAGATACCAGCCATATGTTCATCACCGGGCCCAAGGTCATCGAGACTGTCACCCGAGAAAAGGTTGATCTGGAATCGCTGGGCGGCACTAGCGTGCACAGCACGGTCAGCGGGGTAGCCCATTTCGCTGCCCAGGATGAGAAGGATGCGCTGGCAATAACACGCGCTTTGGTTGGGTATCTGCCCGGGAACAATGCAGAGCCGCCACCCGGAATCACCCCAGAGGACGATCCCTGGAGACAAGACAAAAGCCTGGATACTATCGTTCCCGCCGACCCAGGCATGGCCTACGATATCCGCGAAGTTATCGAAAAAATTTTTGATCTCGATAGCTTCCTGCCAGTTCACGAACATTTCGCTCCCAATGCGATGGTTGGTTTCGCCCGCTTGCACGGTCAAGCGGTGGGTGTGGTCGCCAATCAGCCCCTGGCGATGGCGGGTGTGCTCGATATCGATGCTTCAGACAAGATTGCTCGTTTCATCCGTTTTTGCGATGCTTTCAATTTCCCCATATTTACCTTTGTAGACACACCAGGGTTCATGCCCGGCGTCAAACAAGAACATGGGGGCATTATCCGACATGGAGCCAAGATAGTGTACGCCTACTCGGAGGCAACCGTTCCCAAGGTTGCCGTGATCACCCGCAAGGCCTATGGCGGCGCATATATCGTCATGAGCAGCAAATACATCCGCACCGACCTGGTATTCGCCTGGCCAACAGCGGAAGTAGCGGTTATGGGCGCAGATGGGGCTGTGGAAATCTTGTATTCCAAGCAGCTCAAGGAAGAGGAAAACCCCGAAGAAGCCCGCCAGGAGATTGTGGCCGAATTCAGTGAGAAATTTTCCAAGCCTTATACGCCTGCTGCCAGCGGCCATGTTGACGAGATATTGATCCCATCGGAAACTCGCCCGCGTTTGATTGCTACCCTGGAATTGCTAAAGAACAAACAAGCCAGTTCGCGTCCAAAGAAGCACGGCAATATCCCCTTATAGGATTTTGCCAGAAAAGGAGATGAACCTTGAGTGAAATAGCACAAGGGTTACAACTCAGTGTTTATGGAATCTTGATCACCTTTGCTTCTTTAGGCTTGTTGATCATTGTGATGATCATTTTGCGTGAGTTGTTCAACCCAAAGCAAAAAGAATCACCTGACCAAAATTTGACAACCGAAACGAATGCTTCTCAAGAATCTGACGATGAGATGGATTATATTCGACAACAGGCGGTCGGAATTGCAGTTTCAGTTGCCTTTATGAAATCACAAAAAAAACGCGGGGCCAACTTAGGCCAACTGCTTGAATCTCCACCCGGTCAATGGTGGAGCGCTTCTCGAAGGAGCCCAAATGAGTAATGTTAATCAACAAGTTCGGGTCCAAATTGATGGCCGGGAATTTGTCGTTGAAATACAAGATTTATCGGCAGAGCCGATAATTGCGAAAGTTGATGGTAAGACTTACCAAGTAGTTATTGATGGTCAGTCTTCGCCACCTGCGGTCAAGCCCGTTAAGGCAGAAGCTCCTGCAAAAGCGGTGTCTGCGCTTGCACCCCCAATAGCAGAAGCAAAATCTAATGTTTTTGCGGTGGAGGGAGCTGTAACCGCCCCCATGCCTGGAGATATCGTTGAAGTCAAAGTGCAGCCCGGACAAAAAGTTGGAGTGGGTGAGGCGCTTTGTGTGTTGGATGCCATGAAGATGAAGAATGTCATTCATTCTCCTCAGGATGGTGTTGTCGCCAGCGTTGAAGTCAGCCCAGGTCAGGCCGTTGATTACGGG
Organism: uncultured Anaerolineales bacterium; assembly: GCA_964629085.1. Taxonomy (GTDB): domain Bacteria; phylum Chloroflexota; class Anaerolineae; order Anaerolineales; family UBA11858; genus NIOZ-UU35. Next base: position 10,227 of record CAZVPR010000042.1, on the reverse strand, counting down.
GCTGTGCTGGTTACTTTCGAGTAGGCTATCATGGGAAATATTTCGGACATCATTTTTCAAGCTCCCTTAGCCCTGACCTGGAAGAACCTGGTCATGATGGCTGTTGGGGGCGTGCTATTATATTTAGCGGTGGCCAAAGATTATGAACCAGTGCTTTTGCTTCCTATCGGTTTTGGCGCTATTTTGACCAACCTTCCCTTGACGGGTATTGCCAGTGTTGATGAGCATGGGTTGTTGGGCATTCTTTATGAAGCCGGCGTGGCGACCGAACTCTTTCCTCTGCTGATCTTCATTGGCATCGGTGCGATGACCGATTTTGGCCCGCTTTTGGAGAATCCCAAGATGGCTTTGTTGGGTGCTGCCGGACAGTTGGGAATTTTTGGGACTTTGATGCTCGCGCTGGCCCTTGGGTTCGACCTCAATGAAGCGGCTTCCATCGGTATTATTGGCGCTATTGATGGCCCCACGGCGATCTATGTTTCCAGCCGGCTGGCTCCGGAATTGCTTGGGCCGATCGCGGTAGCTGCGTATAGTTATATGTCGTTAGTGCCCATCATTCAGCCCCCTGTCATGCGCTTGCTCACCACGGATGCAGAACGCAAAGTTCGCATGCCTTACACACAACGGGAGATTTCCAAGACCACCCGTGTACTCTTCCCGGTGATTGTGACCATTGTAGTTTCTCTAATCTCCCCCAAGGCTTCACCTTTAATTGCCACACTAATGTTCGGCAACCTGATGCGGGAATCGGGTGTGGTCGAGCGTTTGAGCAAATCGGCACAGAACGAGATTGCCAATGTAACCACGATTTTCTTGGGATTGACCATTGGCAGCACAATGACCGGAAACAGCTTCATTCGAACGGAAACGATCTTGATCTTGGCGATGGGTCTGTTGGCATTCGTATTAGATACAGTCGGTGGCGTTTTGTTTGGCAAATTGATGTATCTGATTTCTGGGAAGAAATTCAACCCACTGATAGGCGCCGCGGGTATTAGCGCTTTTCCGATGTCGGCACGCATTGTTCAGCGTGTTGGGCAAGAATACGATCTTAATAATTTCCTGTTGATGCATGCCATGGGCGCCAACACAGCAGGTCAGTTGGGTAGTGTTATCGCCGGTGGAATTGTGTTAGCATTAATGTCGGGCGCATTTTAGATTGAAGAATGATTATCCTCGAAGCGCGCTAAGAAACACGAAGAGATAAATATAAACCCTTGTGTTCTTCGTGGATCAAAAGATCTAAATCCGAATCGTTTCGATTTATATACTATAGATAAGGAGAAAAGAATGAAAGTTATCGATCTTACTATCCCTTTGGGTATTGGCACGCCTCCCTGGCCGACCTACGAACCGCTGCAGGTGAAATATTTCAAACGCTTGGCCCCCAACGGTGCTAATGGCCAATTGTTGACTCACTCTAACCATTTAGGGACACACCTGGATGGTGAAATTCATTTTTATACCCCTGGCAAGGATATGGCCGAATTGGATATGGATTTCCTGGTCAATGAGGGTGTGATCGTTGACCTAAGCGATGTAGCTGGCGATTATGATGTTTACACCAGCAAAATGATCGAAGAGCGTGTTGAAGTCAAAGAAGGCGATATTCTCATCATCCATACCGGCTATCACCACTTTGGTTGGGATCAGGACACGGCAGATGAAATTCGCTATATGGTCAAGCACCCCGGTCCGGATATTGAATTTGTGGAATGGGCAATTGAAAAGAAATTGCGCTGGATCGCCGTCGATTGCGGCAGCGCCGATCATCCTATGAACACCATCATCCGCAACTGGATGCCGCGCCAAGCCAAAGAGGCTGAAAAAGTCTTCCAAAAGAAGTTTGGCATATCTCTGGCTGAGTTTTACAATGACAGCAAATATCAGATGATGCACATCGCCTTGTTCCCGCATGGCATTATTCATGCTGAATGTCTGGGCGGCGATATCGATCTGCTGCTCAACCAACGGGCAACTATTGGATTCTTCCCCTGGCGGTTTGTTGATGGTGAAGCCAGCATCGGGCGTTGTGTGGCCTTTGTGGATGATGACCGCTACGAAGAGCTGATGAAGAAAAAGGCCGGGATGAAGAAGACCCGCTTTGGCGATGCCATCGATCCTAGCCATATTGAAAGCCTCGATAAATTAAGCGCGGCTCTATTAGAATAGATTTTTAAGGAACCCGCTCCTTACGTTGTACTCCGAAACAAAGCTGAAGGAGAAGGAAACGGGTTCCTAGATAAAAAAACAATATTACAAGGAGAAATAAAATGAGACTCGATCCCCCATGTGAAGTTTCCCGACCGCAGGTTACTTTTGATGTTGAAGAAATCGAACCAATTTTGCAAGCACCCCCGATGGATTTGGTGCCCTTCCCCGGCGCGACCATTGAACTCAAAGATGGACGCACGCTCTACATCCGTGAAGCCCGGCTGGATGAAGCACCCATGATGATGGATTACGTCATGAAGGTCATGCAGTCCCCGCACGACTTCTATGATGTCGTTGGCGCTCGTGTTTATGCTGAGTTGGCTGGTTGGTACCGCAAACGCCTCAAGGACCCCTACGTTTTGGTCGGTATTCTGGATGGCGAGTGGGCTGGCTTCGCCAATGGCCGCCTGATGAGTAAAGAGATCAATATCAGTCTGCACACTATGGCCTTGATGCGTGGCTTGCGCATCGGCGCGATCATGTACTATGCCAAGGCATACTACGGCTTCGAGATGCTGGGTAACGAAGAGTGGTGGGCAACGTATGAAAGCTACAACGGCTGGAAGCGCTGGGGCGTTGGTATGGCTCAGCCAAGCTATCCCTGGCCAGATGTTCAGCACGAACTCGGTGGCGCCCGCGTGTATTATGTCACCAAGAAGTATTGGGATGTATCTATCAAAGATTATGTCCGCCAGATGGTCGGCGGTGATCTGAAATTCGATGTGCCCGATAAAATCGTCAAGGCCAACGAGACCATGCGTCTGCCTGACGAAGTAATGGTTTAGCGACAAGATAAATATTAAAGACCTCGAAGTGCCTGAGCGCCTCGAGGTCTTTTTTGCTTCCATAAGCTTTGGTAAACTATACCTATGGCAATGCGTGATGTTCTTGACGAGCTAGTTCAATGGTCTCAGCAGGGTAAAGAGATTGCCCTGGCAACGGTCGTTCAAACCTGGGGTTCTGCGCCGCGCCCGGTGGGAGCAAACATGGCCATTACCGCCAAGGGTGAAATGGCGGGTTCAGTCAGTGGGGGCTGTGTTGAAGGGGCTGTGGTAGAGGCAGCCTTGGAGATGTTGCGGGGTGGAAATCCTCGTCTACTGCAATTTGGTGTCGCTGATGAAACAGCCTGGGAAGTGGGACTTTCCTGCGGAGGCAATATCGAGGTATTCATCCGTCCGATCAACTTGAATTTTATTGAGGATTGGCTGCAGGCACAAAAAGAGGGGAAATCTGTGGCATCTGTGCTGATGATCGATGGCCCCGATGAATATTTAGGGCATGAGTTGCTTTTGCTTGAAGGTGAGAAAGTGCAGGGTTCGTTTGGGCCTGATCTTGATCCCCAAACCTTGCACTACGCTCAAACCGCGTTAGCTGCTGGCACGCCAAACAGAATCAAAGATGATGAATTGGACACAGAGCTTTTTATCAATGTAGAGATACCTTTACCAACGTTGATTGTCGTTGGGGGCGTGCATATTGCCATCCCGCTGGTTTCCTTCGCTAAAACTTTGGGGTATCGCACAATTGTGATTGACCCCCGGCGCATGTTTGGCAGCGAAGGGCGTTTTCCGAATGTCGATCAGTTGCTGCAAGTCTGGCCCACGAAGGCTTTCGAAGAGTTGACCCTGACTTCGTCAACAGCTGTTGCGATGCTGACCCACGATCCCAAAATTGATGATCCGGCTTTGAAGGTGGCTTTGAATAGCCCGGCTTTTTATATTGGTGCATTGGGCAGCCGTAAAACACAGGCCAAGCGCCGGAAACGATTGCTGGATGCGGGAATGACCGAAGAACAGTTGGCCCGGATTCATGCCCCCATCGGATTGAATTTGGGAGGAAGGTCGCCCGAAGAGATTGCCCTGGCGATTATGGCGGAAATTGTGCGGGCAAGATATCAATAAGGAATATGACAACCCTGTATCTTGGGCTTTGAGATGGATTGCATTAGGGTTGGGCAAAACCGTAGACGATACCCGCTGATTCTGCAATAAAAAGCCAGTTTTGGTGAATGGCGAAACCTTTTGGCGCTGTGCTGCCCGTAGCAAAGCGACCCAATTCTCTCCCGTCTTCGGAATTCAGGGAGATTATTTCTCCGCTACTATTCAGAAGGATTAGTTCATTTCCAATGACAATAGGTTGATCGACGTGATCTGCATCATTTTCGAATTGCCAGACAAACGAACCGGTCTGATTTTCTCTGGCTTCAAGGAAATTCGATCCGGATATGAAGAACAGGTTATTCCAACCGAGCAGGTGCTGGCCGCTTTTTGCTCCTTTCTGCCTCCAAAGCGAATCCCCTGATTGCGGGTCCAACCCGATGAGATTCCCCTGGTCACCTAATGCAACAACAATTTCATCATTAGCGAAAATTGAAATGATGCGCTCATCCAGGTCGCTCTCCCAGCGCAAAAGGCCCTCTGCAGCCGAGATCGCGTAGATTGTTCCGGCTTGGACAGTATTGCCAGCAACAAAAACCAGGTCATTCCCACGCGCTGGGGTGAGCAAATCTTTCCTGGCAGTTTTATAGAGCCAAAGAGTTTTCCCTGTGGAGGCGTTGATGGCATAAAGGGTGCCATTTTTGATCTCACTGCCATCGATCTCACTCGTGGGAGTGAACAGTACATAACGATCAAGATAGGGGGTGGCGAATACCTCGCCGTCTAGTTTGATCTCCCATTCTGCAATACCGCTCTTGGGGCGCAAAGCAATCAACCGCCCATGTTGTCCTGGCAACAAGACATCATCCAGCGTAGCTGATAAGCTTTCTCCCCAAAAAATAGCCGGAGTATCAAGCTGCCAGTCTTTGGCACCGGTTTCTGCTTTCAGCGCCATCAATGGGGAGTCGAGCGGCATAATGACCAGTGTGTCATTGATAGTAACAGGTGGCCAGCCGATGGCCTCGTCGATGTCAACAGTCCATTGCAGTTGAAGATTATTGACATCAATGTGCGAAGATGGAGCGGAAGCTCCACCTGCACATCCTGAAATGGGCAGCGCGAGCAAACTTAGAATGATGATCAGCCTGGAAATTTTCGAATTCATTTATCCCATTTGCTCACTAGGTTTAGTTTGTTGAGGGCCTCTTCGGTGAGTTTCAAATCAACGCTCCCCAGGTTATCTTCAAGTTGTGTCAAATTGCGAGGACCAATGATTGGGGAGGATACCAGTGGATTATCAATCAGCCAGGCCAGGGCAACCTGTGAGACCGAAGCCTGATGGCTCTGAGCAACTTCTTTGGCTGCAGCCAGGATGTTCCAGCCTCGCTGATTGAAATAACGTCGCTTGGCGCTGCTGGCGCGTACGCTGGCAGGGAGTTCTTGCCCTTGCTGATATTTCCCTGTCAGGAAGCCGCCAGCCAAAGGGCTGTAAGGCAGCACGCCGATGCCATAGGCCTTGCAAATCTCGGCTGATTCACGTTCGAACTCCTGGCGGTGGGCCAGGTTATAGTGCGGTTGTAGCGTGTCATAGCGAGCGAAGTCATTTTTGTCCGCAGACCATAGGGCTTGCATGAAACGCCAGGCTGGGTAGTTTGAAGCGCCAATATAGCGTACTTTTCCCTGCCGTACCAAATCATCGAAGGCGCGCAATGTTTCGTCGATGGCGATATCGGCGTCATACCAGTGGGCCTGGTAAAGGTCGATGTATTCGATGTCGAGTCGGCGGAGTGAGTTCTCGACAGCATCCATGATATGGAATCGTGAAAGTCCCTCATCATTGGGATCGCTGCCCATGGGGCCACGCACTTTGGTGGCGATAATCACCTTATCACGCGGGACATCAAAATTCTTGAGCCATTTGCCAATGATAATTTCAGCCACACCCCCCGGATTGCCTTCCGCCCATCGAGAGTAGATATCGGCCGTGTCGATGAAGTTGATCCCAGCGGCGTAGGCCGCGTTCAAAATTTCAAAGGAAAGCTCTTCATCGGTGGTCCAGCCGAACTGCATGGTTCCCAAACATAATTCGGAAACCTTTAAACCTGTTCTGCCTAAGCTGCGATATTCCATGGATAAACTCTACTGTTATATTTACTTCCCTACAATGGGTATGTTCAACGTGGAGGATATTATAACGAATTAAATCTTGCAGCACCCCTGGTTGACCCTTGGTCGCTCGAGATGCTAACTATCCCTTGCATTCACTTTCGCCATCACCAGTCGGCTGCGATACCACAACCATAACGATTGGGTACCCATGCCCACGGTAAAGGCGATGATTGTAATGTATAGTCCAACCCCTTGGCCCCAGGAAACCCCAACCCAAAGGATTGAACCAATGGTGATCAGGAAGATGATCACCGCCTCAGGGATAGCGCGTGTTTGGCGGCTTTGTAAGATGCTGCCTTGAAACCAGCTTTGCAGGGCGTTCAACGCTGGTAAGAGCAGCGCCAGCCACATGCCAATGATTGCCAATTTGACCAATTCTGGAGCCAGGGCAGAGACCTGGGCAAACCAGATGTCAGCCAGCGGAGTGGCAACCAGGATCAATTGCAGTATGGTCACAAATCCGATAAGCAGTCCGGTGAAGCGACGCAGAGCCGGGCTCATCGAGTAAGGCCACAACCACTTCGTTGTAGGCGACACCTAAACTGCGGAAAAGAAAACTCAACCCGATGACCACCGGCCAGACAGCCAGGGATTCCAGGGCCTGGGGCATCCGGCTGATGGCGGCACTGCCAATGGGTTGGATTAATAATGTCAGCAGGGAGGTAGCAGCCAATGGGATGTAGAATTTAAGGAAGGCCATCAAAGTCAAAGGGGGTTCGACCGGTTCGGCCAGCCGTAATTCATTCTTGATAACTGGTCGTGATCGCAGACCAATATAAATCGCTTCGCATATAACCCCCGCTGCAACCGCACCGGTAGCAACCACAATTCCGGGAATATTGCCTAAGATGTAGCCGATAGCTAACACGATCAGATCGGCAGCCAGACGGATCATGGTGCCAATGGTAACTGAACGAGGATGTCCGAAACGGATCAGCACGCCCTGGTTGAAGCGCCGGTAGGCAATGGACCAGGTCCAGGGGGTCATGATGCGCAACCCTAATTTGGCCGGCTCGATAATCTCTTGTGGTGCTCCGATAATGCCTTCGGCAACGAAATAGTACAAGGGCGTAAAAGCCACCGCGATGTGCAGTACCGTCAGAGCGGCGCTGGTGATCATCATGAAGGCGTACAGCTTGCGATAGGAAGCCCAGTCTTTACTGAGAGCTGTTGAAGCGGCCAACAGCATGATAATTGGGGATTCGATGATCAATGCTAAGGGGAAAACAACGCCGCCGTATGCTGCCAGATTGATCTCCGGTTCGGCCAGACGGGCGACGATAGCGCTCAGAGCAGGGAGTTCCGCGCCCATCAGCATCCAACTCCCGGCCAGGGGCAGCCAGATCAGCAGGACGCGTTTGAGGGTAACTGGTGTTGGTTTGGGGGCAGAATCGTTCACGAATTGGCCTCACCCAACTGGGTTGCAGACAGGTTAGGCAGCGTTAGAATAGCAGGAATGGCGATCAGAGAGATCAATGCGCTGCCATAAAACGTCATTCTTAACCCCCAGGCATCACCCGACATTCCCAAGAGCACCAGCGCCAGGGAGCGCACCAGGAAAGCCATCGCCATATACAGGCCGTTAGCAGCAGCACGGTTCTCTGGGAATTGATCTTGAACCGTAGCCAGGATTACCGGTTGGGGGGCCAGACTGGTGAAACCCAACAAGATCAAAACGGGTACCATCATCCAGCCCTGCGCCTGCAGGAAGAGGAACAAAAAGAGCGCCGAGGCTGACATCAGCACCAGCAGCATGGGTTTGCGGCCCACTTTATCGCTGATGGTGCCGCTGGTGAGGGCCCCTAAGAAACCGGCCGCTTCGAGTATGGTCAACGAGATGGCTGCCAACTTCAGGCTGGCGCCTTCGACGTTCATGAAGGTGGGTAAATAGGTGGTGATGCTGGCCGTGAGGAAAGCCCGTGAAACGGTGACGAATAACAATGGCAGGAAAAATGTACGCAGCTTGGGCAAGTCGGCCCGCAGACTGCCCGGTTTTTGACGGTGCTGTTTGCTGGAAACCTGGCGAAATCGCCACAATAAGACCAGGGATGAGGCCCAACCGATGGCGATCAGGCGATAAATTCCGTCCAATCCCCAGGCGGCGACGGCGCTGATGGCGATGATAGGGCCGAATGTACGCCCTAATTCTCCAGCGCCCATGTACAGGCTCATCCCCAGTCCAATGCGGCGGCCAGAAATCCGGGCGATCATAGCGGGTGTGGGGGCGTGGAAGGCAGCTACGCTGATGCCGACCAGTAGAAATAGGAATGCCAGCGAGTAGAAATTGGGGGCGAAACCCATTAATCCGATAAGTGTGGCCGTGGTGGCTGGCGCAAAGATGACGAAATAACGCAAGCTGATCTTATCGGCGATGTAGCCGAGGAAAGGGTTGAGAATGGATGGCAATTGCATGATAGCGGTCAGCGATCCAGCCATGGTCAGCGTGAGCGAGAACCGCTCGATGATCAGGGGCAGCAGGGGAGCTACGAAGGCCGAATAGGTATCGTGTATGAAATGACCACCGACGATGGTCAATACCTGGCCAGTTTCGAAGGCGGGTTCTTTTTTTTGTGTTGGGGTGGTGAGGCTGGTTGATTTCATGAATGTCCTTTATTCTGCTTGCACACCGAAGGCCTTCCCTGAAGGAATTTGCCATCTTACAAATCGACTGCTAACTATACCGCGTATCGAGAGCAGGAACAAGCAGGAAAGTCCAGGATACAGAATGTGACCTTTACTTTGTAGGCACTGGTCTAATCTTAAAGAATTGTAATTAGTTAAAAAATTAGTATATAATATCAATGTGTTTAAGAACACAACTATCGGAGATGCGAAGTTGATCAACAATTGTTCTAGCCAGGATCTAGGAAGGATGTAGGGAGGATCTAGCCAGGATGTGTGGTGAAAAAGGGGCGAGCGCGGCGGGAATTGATGAGGAGTATGCTGATTTTTGGGGAATGATTCCCCAAATGCCAATATAGGAGGTAAGGATGGCAAAGGTAAAATTGAACCCACTTTTAGAACAAATCCGAGGCCAGGTTGGTGACCTGGTCTTCCGGCGCTATGGCGATGAGGTTGTGATCAGCCGTAAACCAGACATGAGCGATGTGGAACTGAGCGAGGCCCAGTTGGCACAGCGTGAGCGCTTCAATCAGGCAGCGCTTTATGGCAGAATAGTATTGGCTGATCCCGAAACCAAGGCGCTTTATGAAGATGCCGCCAAGGAGAAAGGCCACCCGATTTTCAGTCTGATGGTAGCGGACTTTTTGCGAGCGCCCAGCGTCGATGAAATCGATATATCGGGTTACACCGGTGCAGTCGGAGATGAGATCTACATCTATGCCAGTGATGATTTCGACGTGCAGGCTGTGGAGGTAGCCCTGAGCGACGCCGCTGGCAACCCCATCGAGGGCGGCCCGGCAACAGAATCGCCCCCCGACAGCGGACGCTGGTTGTATGCAGCCAGTCAATCTGTCGACCCCGGCACGACGGTGCGCTTCCTGGTGACGGCAACAGACCGTCCCGGTAGCAGCGCCCAGGCCGAAGAATCCATCGAGTTGTAGTTTAGACCCCGCCGCGCTCGATTTGATTTCTGGCTGACCGCCACCATCGTGGAATATCAAGCTGCCAAAAATTGGCCCAAAAAAAGCACCAGTTCCAGCCAGGGCAAGACAGGATAATTGGACCATAACGATAGAGTGCCACCGCTCGATCTACAATGGAGAAACAGAGTACGAAAAGAAAAATGAAGAGATGTCGTGGTTTGAGCAGAATATAGCCCTCACCCCCGGCCCCTCTCCCACTGGGAGAGGGGAGTCTGAGCGGAGTGAAGACGGGGTGAGGGAAAGAGAAGTAGAATACAACCTCGATATCCCCATCGAGACTTTCGATTTCATCATCACCGACGAGTGCCACCGCTCGATCTACAATGGAGAAACAGAGTACGAAAAGAAAAATGAAGAGATGT
>CAZVPR010000041.1:0-33975 GCA_964629085.1 uncultured Anaerolineales bacterium | reverse complement strand
GATAATCACTCTAAATGGAATAACGCCCCGATCATGGCTATTTGATCGGGGCGTTTGCCTGTGAGGGATGAATGCATCTCTCACTTCGCTCTTACATTATACATTAATCGCCTGTGGCGAGGGCCGGCTCGGCAACCTGTTCGGCAGCGTGATCATCAAGGCTATGATCAACCACTTTGAGGAACTGCACCCCCAAGGTAAAAGCTATTAGCCCAAATGCTACTACTCCAGCTCCCACCAGAATTTCAATAAAAGCAGGCGTGTAACTAGTAAACAAGGTGTTGATTCCATCGTTCAGATAAGTCAAAACAACCAATTGACCGGAGAGATTGACATCCCAACGATAGGCCACAAGACCGCCGACTACCATCGCCAGAGCCAGCATGCGTGTCCAGGGGCGAGCGCGCATCTTCGTATTGAGAAGAATAATCATGGGCACAAGTGCACCCAACAATATCTCACCAAACCAGAAATTGATCGCCAAAGGTCCGCTGGTCAAAAGGCTCAAACCTTCTGTGCGACCAGGTTCATAGGTATAAGTCATCGAGAAGGCATACCAGAAACGGAAATAAAGATATATGACCAAAGTCCAACCGATGAAATAGGACAACTTATCAAGCAAACTATCATCCACATTGGCCTGTTCCGAAACCCGGGCTGCAATCATCGAAGCCAGGACTGTCAGAGAAATACCACCCACGATGGCCGAAATCATAAACAACACCGATAAGCTGGGCGAGTACCACAGCGGTCTGGCTTTGAGTACACCGTATGTTGCTCCCAGGGAAGATTGGTGCAGCATGGAAAGGAACAAACCGGCAATGGCCAGGTAAGGGGCATAATGGTGAATTTTCGTCATCCAGGATGAAATCTTGGGTAAACGAGATTTGAACCAATCCGCGCCGCCGATGATCGGCAAAGTTTCGAGAGTCAACACGGTGAAGTAAAGCCCTACACACATGGTCACTTCCCACAAAACCGAGTGGGGGTTCCAAAAGACGAAGGCATGCCAGAAACGATCTGGGCGGCCGATATCCATCAGCAAACAAAGCATAGCCATGCTATACCCAATGATGCCGATGTATGTGGCTGTCTTTGCAACAGGCTGAAATTGTTTCAACCCCACCAAATACACAGCTGCACATAAGGTAAAAGCACCCGCACTGAGGGCGATAGAAGACAAATCTATTGTGATCCACAATCCCCAGGGAACCAGGTCGGATAGGTTGGTAACGATCAAACCTTTATAGAAAACAATCAAAGCGGCAATCACGCCAATTACCATCACAACCGTTAAACCGGCCAGCCAAACATGAAATCCAGAGATTTTTTGAGTCAAGGATTTTACATTCATGCCTATACCTCCAGGATATAGTGGACCCGTGGTCCGGTGCCCAAATCTTCCCGCAAGCGATGCGTGACATGCTTTTCCAAAATTTTACTTACTTGAGATTCGGGATCATTGAGATCACCAAAAACTCTGGCACCTACGGGACAAGCTACAGTGCAGGCTGGGGTCGCATCGTTGTCGACGCCGGGAGTCAAACCGAGAGCCACACCGCGATCAATGCGGTGATAGCAGAATGAACATTTCTCGACGACGCCGCGAGGACGCCGTTCAACCTCTGGGACACCCCATTCCGGGACAGCCGGGTTCTCAGCCGTGAAAGCCTCCCAATTGAAGGCACGCGCATTATAGGGACAGGCCACTTCACAATAGCGGCAGCCAATGCAGCGGTCGTAATCCATCATCACGATGCCGTCAGGACGGTAGTAGCTGGCCTTGACCGGACAAACATCCACGCAGGGGGCATGTTCGCATTGCATACACGGTCTCGCCACGTAGAGCTTCTCACCATCTACCACATCGGATTCAATCACTCGGTTCCAGGAGATATCCGGATGAATATCATTATGAGCCTGGCAGGCATTTGAGCAATAACCACATCCGACGCACTTGCGCTGATCGATAACCATGGCCCATTGGTGTGGGCTGGATCCCTGTGGCTTGGAGGCGGAAGCCTTTTGAACTACCTGCATTCCGGCCGCCGCCGCTCCAGTACCAAGGGCAATTTTCAAAAATTCACGTCGGCCCAAGGAATTATTCTTTTCCGTCATAATGCACCTTTATTCCTTCTGCTCTTCAGTTTGGTCGCGTCTATCCAGGCGGTGATACCAGCGCTCAATCCAGGGAGCGACCAGCAAACCAAATGCCATTCCGACTAAAGCGGATAACAGAGCGTAGTAAATGGGGCTGATGGGGTCAGGATCGATGCTGACTCCCATATTTGCTGCTGAGGCCATAGCGTCCAATTCGGGCTCCTCAGGCTGGTGGCTTTCGACATGCGTATCAACTGGATCATGGATAGCATTCTCATGACAGGCTGTACAAGTCGACAACTTGACATGGAAACTATGATCCGCTATGGCTTCACTGCCTTCCGCTGTAAGATGACAATCTGCGCATAACAAACCCTGAACGCTGTGAGCGGAATGGGTAAATTCATCGACGCGTTCACTATGACAACTACTGCACAATGCCTGCGTATCCTCGGCTTTCAGAGTTGTCGAATGCTGGCCATGGCAATCAACACAAGAGAGGCTGGCTGAACGATGGTGACTGACCTGCCACTCCATGACGGTACCTTGATGACAGGTGCCACACAAATTCACTGATCGGTCCATAGGCATGGGTAATTCGGGGTGATTGTCTACAACAGGAGAATGGCAGGCTTCACAACTAATGGCAATATCAGCCTGTCCGTGATGACTCTCCTCCCAAACAGCGTATACTGAAGGGTGGCAATCCTGACAGGTAGGATCTGTGGGCTCATCTTGGTAAACAACATCGGCTTGAACTCCGGCAACCGCTACAAGCCCAAATGGTAGCGCAAACAATACGGCAACAAAAATACGGAAGAGTATTCGTTTCAACATAGTTACATCCTAATTAATCCCCGGATATGTGAACGGGAACTGGTGTTCCTCTAAACATTCCACATCCGAGACAATTTTCCTTTAAACTACCATCGACGGCACGAAAATTCTGCCAACATGGTTTGTCCTGATTTTGGTATGCGGGGCAATTTTTCATTTGTTCTTCAGGACAATCGTTAAAAATCCAGCAACGCACGGCTGGCATCAAGTTTTCCAAACCGATGCGTTCTTTATATTCATTGGCTTCCGCCTGCCACCGGGCATCCAGTTGCCTGAAAAGCCAAATCACCAGCGCGGTAGCCAGCAACGGCAACCCAAAACGTAATAAAAACCAACCTATTGCCAGGAGCAAACCTTGAGTGGTCTCCACGGCTCACCTCCCTTTTAATATGCTATTTTGCGACGTTCAACTATCGCCCCAATAACCAATAGCAATATCATAGGCAATAAAATGCGGCCGATAAACATTGAGCCTAAAACGAGTGTGGACATCTCTGCCTTCCTTTCTCTCTCATACACTTGGATTTTGTAGCTTGAGTTTAGCAATTGAAGGCTTTCAAGTAAATCCGCTATGTGCCCAGTTTCACGAATGGGAATTTCTGTCCTTAGTTGAACCAATTTTGGGTAAAAATACCAGGCAATTTCAACTCTTCCCCGTACTTATTCTCACGGCAAACAACCCAAAGTTTGTGAAATAAGATACGAAGAATACCCCATAAAACACGCAAAGCATGGGTCGCTTGCCCCATAATTCACAATTTACATCTGCCTTTGGTTATTTAAAAACAAAAAAGGATGCTAATTGCACCCTCTTTTCACTAACACACGGCAACTTCAAATAGATTTAGAGTTGAATCAATCCCTTGCGGATGGCATATTTAACCAACTCAGTCCTGGAATGCAGGTTTAGTTTCTGCATAATGTTCTCGCGATGGGAGGCTACAGTTTTTGGGCTGATATGCAACTTCTTGGCGATTTCTGAATTCGTTGCCCCTTCAGCAAGCAATGCTAATACTTCCTGCTGACGCGGGGTGAGGCCATCCAGGGCACTTTCTTGCTCTTCGGGTTGGCTCTGTGTAAGGAAATCCTTGACCAGGAGTTTTGCCAGGGAGGGATAAAGATACACCTCTCCCGAAGCCGCTACGCGAATCGCGGTGATCAACTCCTCGGGTGCGGCCCTTTTGGGAACATACCCGCTAGCCCCGGCTTCTAACATTTTGAAGAAATATTCCTCGTCTTCATGAATTGTCAAAGCCACAATAGCAGTTTCCGGCCACAAACCTTTGATCTTGCGTGTGGCATCGATACCAGACATATCCGGTAAGCCGATGTCCATCAGAATTACGTCTGGTTTGAGGCTGTTGGTCGAATTTACTGCCTCACTGGCAGTGCTTGCTTCACCTACAATTTGAATGCCGGTTTCACTCTCCAGGAGCATGCGCAAACCGGAGCGTACAACATCATGATCATCCACAAGCAGCAGACTAATTTTCATCGTCATCCTCAGCAATCAATTCATCCGGGCAAGGGACCAATACCGTAATACAAGTGCCATCACCAGGACGAGATTTCAAATGCAATTCTCCCCCCAAAAGCGAGGCGCGCTCCTCCATTCCCAGCAATCCCCAGGCAGTTTGCCCCTTGGAAAGCTTGCCACCAGGATTAAAACCAATACCATCATCCTCAATTTCAAGGGTTACGATACCATCTTTGCGGCTCAGTCGTACCCAGGCATGTTCGGCCATTGCATGTTTGACTACGTTCGTCAGTGCTTCCTGGGCCACCCGGAAGAGGGAGGTGCTGATGGTCGAGGGGAGGTTACATTCTTCATCGGGAGGGATAACAAGATCAATCGACAAACTTGTCCGCTCCTGGATATCGCCAACATACCAGCGAATGGCAGCCGCCAGGCCGAGATCATCCAGATGCGATGGCCGCAAGTCTGAAATCAACCGTCTCAATTCATCTAAAGAGCGCACAGCCATGCCCTCGAGTTGGCGCAGATTACTGGCCGCTTTTTCAGTATCCATGCGCACAGAAGATGAGACACCCCTTAAGCCTAAACCTAACGCGGTCAAAGCCTGCCCAGTTTCATCATGCAGTTCCCGAGCTATGCGCTGACGTTCGGCCTCCTGAGCAGAAACGACTTGCCGCAAAAACTCGCCTCGCAAAGCTTCTTTGCGTTGGGCTTCCAGCAATTGGGCAGCCTGCAATTCATCAATTTGGCGTTGGGTTTCGACTTCGAAAGAACGGAGAAAGCGCGACACAAATATTGCAACTGCAATCGCAGCCGCCGCCCGCAACAACTGCACTGGAAAACCAAAGGTTTCGAAAAACAATTCTTGGTTTATTATATTTGATAGAAATAATGGGCTGGTTTTGGTAAACGTTTGTCCAACCAGCCCATACCAGGCAAAAGCAACCGCTGCCCACAGGCTGTCGCGGCTGAATTTTTCCAGGCCAGCTAATCGAAAAACTCGCTGTTGGTTGATCAACCCCAGACAAGCCAAAACTGCCCCTGGAATGGCAACTACATAGCGCGTCCAGACATCAGCCACAACCCACAACTCACCATGAATATCATAATTGCGAGCCATGGTCAGCAGCCCGAATCCCCAGACGGCAGCCTGGAACAAGGTTACCAGATAGCTAAGGCGGCGGATTTTTTCATTGGGAGAAAGTAACGAAGCCCCAAATGCGGTCAATGAAAAAAAGGATATTGCCAATATGGCAATTCGCAGGCAATCCCAAAGAAGCGGTTCGGCAAATTGCAAGGGTAACAAGCCCAATAACTCGAAGATTTCCAACCATTCGTGCCCCCCATGAATCAAACCAAACCCTATTAGCGGATAGAGCGCATGTCGCAAACGCGAATCCGAGCCGCGATTGCGTTCCATCAGCACTATTAAACCCATGCTGAAGAAAGCCAACCCATAGAAAAAATAAATCAGGACAAATGCGACTCTAGGCATAGCTTGATTATACCAAGGGGCCAAATTTCAAGAATAAGCAATAAAAATGGAAAAAGACAAGTTTTGATTATGATAAAAAGGCTGAACACATATGTGCCCAGCCTTTTTTGTTGATTGTAATAACCCTGAGCCTAGGGTCGGGTCAAACCAGAGACATCTCCACCAACGGCTTCAATGCTGTCATAGAGCAACTGCAGCACGTACTTACCGTTGTGAGCGTATCCGCCCGGATCCTTCAAGGCATACTGATAGTTATAAGCAGCCTCGAGCAAGTTCGGGGTCCAGGTAGCATACTTGTTGGGGTAAATGCCCTCGCCAGGTGAAACTTCGCCATCACCATCGTTATCCGCAAAGAAGTAAGGATAGCTGTGGGAGTCGTAGATCACCGGGAAGCCAATTTCCGCGGAGTAGGCCTTGATGGCATCGTAAAGGGCAGCAGCCATGTGTTCAACCTCGGCTGCGACACCTTCAGCATCGCCATCACCATCGTAATCCACTCCAGCCATTTGGATGTCGGCTGCATTTTCAAAGCCGGCATGGCAAGTGAAGCACTCAGCGGTCTTGACTTCCAATTCGTGAGCATCGTGGCAGCCAACACAGGAATCGTACCCAGGTACGTGGGCAAAATATCCAGCATATTCTTTGTCTGCGAACTCATACCCACCCTGTACCTCGGTGCCGTAGCGTGAAGCGCCAGCCGCGAAGTAGTGGATGTTGGAGAAGCCCAAACTTTCAGCAACTTCATCACCGGGCAAGTCTGCAACCATCTTGTTGACAGTGACCGTGGATGAACGACCCTGGTGGCACTGCATACACAGGCTGCTCTCATCACCCTCGGCAACAGTAACCGTAGCTCCACTGGGGAAGGTTACCGATTCAAAGGTAAAACGCCCAGGCCATTCACCACTATGGCAAGTCTCACACTGCAGTCCGTTAGAGATCTCAGCAGTGATGTTGACGCCTTCTGCGGCGAAGGTGGGCAGACCGGTTGCGGTGTGGCACTTAGCACAAGACGACCGTACTTCACCGTCTTCGTCCCAATGACGGAACGCTTCGGCTGAACCCATAAAGTGGCCATGATCGTCACGATGCAAAGCGGTTACATCGCCACCCAGATCTGCGATGGAGTCGTACAACAACTGAATGATGTACTTTCCGCCGTGGGCAGCTGCACCGGTGTCCTTGACGGACATCTGGTAGTTGTAAGCCGCGCGCAGCAAGCGTGGGGTCCAGGTGGCGTATTTGTTAGGATACGCAGCCTCGCCCTCGGTTACGGCACCATCGCCATCACCATCGATGAAGAAGTAGGGATAGCTGTGGGAGTCGTAAACGATGCCAACGCCACCAGTTTCAGCAGCGTAAGCCTGGATAGCAGCATAGAGCGCTTCCTGCAGGCCAGCTATTTCAGCAGCGACGCCTTCTTCGATGTCACCATCGCCATCGTAGTCCACTGCGGAGCCTTCCATGCGATAGTCTGCGATCTCGCCTTCACCGTGGCACATCACACAACCCTCAGCCTTGACTTCCAAGGTGTGGGGGCTGTGGCATTCGATGCAGGTGTCATACGATTCGACATGGGCAAAGTTGCCGTCATAAGTCTGCCCGGGGTACTCGTAGCCACCTTTGGCAAAGGTGCCGTATTTGGTGGCAGCTGCCGGGTAGTAGTGAATATTGGCAAAGCCAAGTTCTTCGAGAACGGCGTCAGCGTCGACTTCGGAGGCTGCAGCTGCAGCAGCACCGATGGCTTCCATGACGGGATCTTCAGCGTCTTCGGCAACCTCGGCAATTTCAACACCACCAGCTGCGGCGATACTCTTGTTCACACTGACGACCGATTGACGACCCTGATGACACTCCATACAGCGGGCCTCGTCACCCAATCCAGCCAGTTCGATGCCAGAAGGCATTACCACACTGGTTTTTTGGATGGTTGCCTGGTTATGGCAGGCCTCACAGCTGACACCCATCACTTCGGCAGCGACGGGTTCAGTGGTGATTTCACCAGTTGTAACAAACTCGATATAGCCCTCGGAACTGTGGCATTTGGCACAGAACAAGGGTATAACGGCGGGGTCATCTTCGTCCCAATGACGGAAGGCCTCCGTATCGGAAGCGGCGTGGCCGGAGCCAGCCCAGGCCTCTTGGATCCCCGGTAATTCGGGGCATGGCTCTGGGCATGCATCACCTTCCTGGGCAAAGACGCTGGTGGTGCTCACTAATAAAACGGTGAGAGCTAGCACCAATACCAGCATTAAGATTGTTCGTTTTTGCATTGTATTCTCCTATACATTGTCATGCATTTCTTAAAATTTGTGCACAAATCTCAGAGGGAACTCGCTATATAGGATGGAGATTTATCATCTTATATCGCTATCTTATCTTCTAGTATCGTCTTGGGGAGCACCACCTCCTCTCAATTTAAGATCAACCAAGATAAATGTTGGCTGTCCAGTTTTCTTAGTTTGAATTGATCAAATCGAGCAAGTCTCGCACTTCATTCAAGAAATTTTGCTCGCTGGTGATCACCTGGACCGGGGTTTGATCTACCGCTAAACGGATAATGCGGATCGATGGGAAGCCGGAAAGGAGTTCACATAGCAAACATTTTTCTTTCATTTCGGCTTCGCTCGAATTTAGGATAATTGCCTCTGGTTGAATGGCTAAAATCTGATCGAAGCTATTCTCGTTCCTGGGATTGATAAAATGCATTTCAACACGTTCCGGAAATTCTTCGAAACGCCTCGCCACGCCTTCGGCGAAGATTGAGTGATCCGAAATGATCACCACTTTTTTTATCATGCTTCAATCCTTCGGAATTAGATCTAAAAGCATCGAATGGTATATCAAGCCATTACCAGTTTTGCTTAGAATAATATTAACAAATCATGAGAAAAACAAGAACACCCCCCTGGGTAATCTGTGACACCAAACAGGGTAGGCAAACCATCCCAATAACCTACCCACAAGGATAGGCAAAACCCTATCCTATTATATAGGAATTATTAGGGATCAAAAAAATTCTAAATCAGTTCTTTGGTTCAATCAATCCCATACGCAGCGCATATGCCACCGCTTCGGTTCGATTCTGAGCCCCTAATTTCTGCAAAATATTTCTTACGTGATATTTAACCGTGTTTTCGCTGATAAATATTTGTTTTGCAATGGCTCTATTGGCCATACCATTGCCTAAAAGTGCTAGAACTTCCATTTCTCGTTCCGAAAGCAAATTTTTATTAGAATCTTTTGGTTGCGATAGATCTTGTACATGGCGCATAATGCGAGCGGCGGTTTTCCGGGTTACCGCAGCCTCACCAATTTGTATGCCCTTTATGATGGACAAAAAATCCTTGGCGTCCAGGTCTTTCAACAAGTATCCATCCGCGCCGATTTCGATGGCTGAGAATAGATCCTCGTCTGAGTCGGACACGGTCAGCATAACCACACGAGTTGCAGGATATTCTGCCTTGATCTGACGTAGCGCCTCGATGCCATCCATATTGGGCATTGAGATATCAATTAATGCTAGATCAGGGCTATACTGACGAACTGCTTTCACGGCCTGAGTGCCATCGCCAACCTGTGCAACCACCTCATAATCAGCTGCCTCAAGCAAGCTAACAATGCCATCTCGAAACAAGGAATGATCATCGGCAACAAGTACACGCATAATTCAACTCCTCTCCCCTTCGAGGTTCATTCTAACTACTACGCGAGTTCCTACACCTAGTTCAGATTGAATATCCATTTCAGCGCCGATATTCTGTGCTCGTTCACACATGGTCGATAATCCAAAATGACCTTGACTCTCCTCGAGTGCTTTTTGGACTCGGAATCCATATCCATCATCAACAATTTCCAAATACAGCATACCATTCTTTCTCTCAAGAGAGACATAAACCTGGGATGAATGTCCATGCTTGCGAGAATTAGTCAGAGCTTCTTGCGTTATGCGCATTAAATGGAAAACTTCCTCTGGCATAAGGTTGATATTAATACCATG
Organism: uncultured Anaerolineales bacterium; assembly: GCA_964629085.1. Classification (GTDB taxonomy): domain Bacteria; phylum Chloroflexota; class Anaerolineae; order Anaerolineales; family UBA11858; genus NIOZ-UU35. The sequence goes on along the minus strand of CAZVPR010000041.1, from coordinate 24,066 downwards.
CCGATGGCGAAGTTCAACATTTACATCACTCAAATTGTTGAAGTGCTGAATATAATCGTTGAGTGATTTGAGCAGGTCATTGTCTACCTGACTCGAGATTTTTAACCCCAAAATTCCTTCGCGCACATCCATTGATACCTGTCGTGCGGCCTGCTCCAATTGAGTAAGCTGCCGATCAGCCTCCGTAAGATTGCCTTTTTGGATATTTACGCGCACAGCCATTACTTTGGTCCCTACATATCCCAACACTTGTGCAATACCATCATGAAGCTCTCGAGCAATTCGTTCCCGCTCTTCGTTAATTGCTTGCTGACGGACGATACTGAGCGTAGTCATTTTCTGGGTATAACGGTCGATTTCATCTGCCATACCATTAAATGTTTGAACTAACTGGTCAATTTCATCTTCAATTTTGCTAGATTTTTCAAGACGAATAGAATAATCTCCCGCTGTGAATGCGGCTATAGGCTCACGGAATTTCTCAATTCTGCGCACCACTAAATTATTTAGCAAGTGAATCATTCCGAGAGTTATTATTATTGTGGCAGTGACCGTTATTGCCAAATCAAGACGCAAATCCTCTTTCAAATGGGACCTGACATCTTCTAATGACATATCGATCAATAGCACCCCTAGATGATGATCATTTCCATCGTGACATTCGCGGCATTTTTCAGAGCTAGATATTGGTGCCGACACGCGCAAAACATTGGGTTGAGATTCCATCTCAATAGCACGGGGCCTGTCACTCAGAGCATATTGATGACAGTTCCAACACTCAGGATCTTCAAAACTGATAGGGCTTAAATCGGGCATTGATCTTGATGAAACCAATACTTTGCCACTAATTCCAACAATCTCTACTCTGCGCACATTCTCCATCTGGCTGACATCAGAGAATGAGGTTAGTAAGTGGCCATCATTTTTGATTACCATCGCATGAGAGATACTGGAATTCAACACATCCCCCAATTGAACGGCTGACAAGCGAATTTGTTCCTCAAGAATATCTAACTCGCGCCAATAATGAAAAAAAGATAAGCCGGCCATCATCAGCAAGACGGGGAAGGCAACACCCAAAGCTACCCGAACTCGTAAACTTGTTCGGATTACAGAAAAGCGTGCTATGAATTTAGAATAATCCTTCAAACTATCCATAATGATAAAAGAAAGACCTTACAGATCATTACTTTACTTTTCTCTCCAGGAATTCTCTTGGGGTTCCAAAGGGCACATGACCTCACAATTATGCCATATTCTGACAATAAGGGTCTGATCTTATAGTTTTTGAAATCTGATACAAAAAACTGGTTCCATGAAAATCATGGAACCAGTTTTTTATTTTATCAAAACGAAAAACTAGGGCGCAGCAAATTCCACAACGGGATATTCAGCCTCGGCCCAGCCGCCAAAGCCGCCTTTCAGGCTGCTGACATCGCTGTAACCGTAGCTCCACAGTATGGCCAGCGCCATGGTGGAACGGTGGCCGCTGCCGCAGTAGATCACCACGCGGGCGCCCTTCTCAGCAGGCCAATTGGCCATTTGAGCGATAAACTCTTCCAGTGGGATGTGAACCAAAGCGACATCACCGGTATCGATAACGCCTTTCTCTTCCAGTTCTCCAGTGGTGCGAACATCGATGACCACCATTTCGGAGTCTTCGATCAGGGCAGTATTGAGGCCATCAGCATCGATGACACCGTAGGGTTTGACGCCATATTTACCCAGGGTTGCGTCCAGGAACACTGCAACCTGTGGATCAACTTCGGCAGCATCCAACACCATTGCTTCGGGAACTCCCTCGGCAACAGGATTGCCAGCTTCGACCCAGTCGGCATAGGTGGTCTTAAGGGCACGAACATCGGTCCAGCCCATGGCATGCAGGGCGGTCATAGCGATAGTAGCGCGCCAGCCGCTGCCGCAGTAAGCCACAATGGGGGTATCAAAGGATGGCAACAGGTCCAGGTTGGCAGCCAATTCGTTCAAGGGAACATGAGCAGCACCTTCGATGTGGCCTTTCTCCTCTAATTCAGGAGTCGTGCGAACATCGAGCAAGAAGGGAGGAGCATCCTCAGCCATCTCAACCAACAGATCGTCAGCCTTGACGGTATTGTATTTTGCCATGTTGGCAAGCATGTCAGCGTAAGGGGTAGCGAGATCAGGGGCTACATACTCCGCAACTGGGTATTCAGCTTCTGCCCAGCCACCAAAGCCGCCTTTCAGGCTGCTGACATCGGTATATCCGTGCAGCCACATGATGGCCATTGCCATCGTGGAACGGTGACCGCTGCCACAATAAATCACAATGTGGGCATCCTTATCGGCAGGCCACAGTGCTTCTTGTGCGAGGAAACGTTCCATAGGAACGCTGATCAGTTCTACGCCGGCTGTGTCGATAATGCCTTTGCCAGTCCATTCGCCAGTTGTGCGCACGTCCATGACAATCATCTCTGGGTCTTCTACCAGAGCTGTATTGAGTCCTTCTGCATCGATCACGCCAAAGGGCTTCACTCCATAAGTTGAGAGCGCCATATCAGAGGCGATCCAAACTTCGGGATCTGGTTGGGCAGCATTCAGAGCGACAGCTTCAGGAACACCTTCAGCAACTGGATTGCCAGCGGCAACCCAATCAGCAAAAGATGTCTTGAGAGCGCGTACGTCGGTCCAGCCCATTCCATGCAGGACAGTCATAGCGATGGTAGCACGCCAGCCGCTACCGCAGTAGGCCACGATGGGTGTATCGAAGGAGGGCAACAAATTCAGGTTTTGTCCCAATTCATTAAGAGGGACATGCACGGCACCTTCAATATGTCCTTTCTCTTCCAATTCGCCCGTGGTGCGGACGTCCAACAGGAAGGGAGGGGCATCCTCAGCCATCTCCACCAACAGGGCATCCGCCTTGACGGTATTGTAGCGTACCATGGTGCTGAGCATGGTCTTCAAATTCGCTTCTAGGGCACCGCCATGGTGATCGGCCAAAACAGGCAATGCCGCTATCAGCATACTCGTGAGAACGAGCAGTGAAACAATGATATGTAGCTTTTTCTTCATAATTTTCTCCTTTTCATTAGGTTTTAGAATTTGCTACAATTCTTACTTAACTTACGGGGAAGTCTCACCAAAGCTATCCATAATGAGCTCTGGGATTTCTTCGATGATTACCGATTGATTAGCTTCTAATTCTTCGGGAGAAACTTTATCTTTAGTCAAAAAGATTTCTGCATTGCCGTGGCATGCACCACAAGACTCCGTTTGGGGGGTTATCCGTTGAATGTTGTGAGGCGTGGCATAAACCCAGGTTGGCAAAGCGTCGAAGTTCGGCAGCAGGTCATCGCCAAAATAATCAGCGTAATATTGGTACGAAGTTTTGGCAATTGGCACATGTCTCACGGTGACATAGTCATAGGGTCGCTCATCACTTTTGAGTGGATTTTTGCCGATGAAAAAGGTCAGGTAGCTGCCTTCGGTGGAGAAATAAGGCTTGTTGGTCTCCTCGTTTACCTGAACATGGCAACCATCACAACTGGTGTAGGAGACAGAGTGACAAACCTGGCAAGACACTGCCCCGTGCACTTTGTGCATGACCAGATATTCGCTTTCTGCCGCCTGGACTTGATGGCAATCTTCACAAGCAGGCACCTGCCCACCGGCATACCGATGATCAGGCGTCCCGTCCATTCCAACAGCGGCATAATCGCCGTGGAGCTCAGCAGCCCCATGGCAATCGGTACATTTCATTCGCCCTTTACGGAAGTGAACATCAGCTTTGAGATCTTCATGCTTTCCAAGGTATTCGTTACCAACCCGGCTGCCATGGCAAGCAGTACAGTTGCGTGTCATAGAAGGTGTTGCCTTGAAAAGGTGTCCTTCAATAAAACCTCCACCAACCGAAGTTGGTTGGCTGACATGGCAATCGCCACAATCGGTGTGGCAACTGGCACAGTGATTACCGAACATCTCTTCAAGTTTTTCGTGGTTGTCAGGCGCACTGCGTTCGTTGATTACTGTCCAATAACCTTCTTGCGATGAGTGTAAACTATTGGGGTAGGTTTCCACTACATCGGCGTGACACTGTCCGCACACCTCTCCTGGATTTTCGCTAGGTGCAGCAACCAAGCCTTCATGGGCGCCATTTTTGTCTGCTGCCTGACTGCCACCATGACATTCAGTGCAGGCTATCGCACCATGAACGGTCTGGGCGAACGATTCATCAATAATAACTTTTTCCCAAGGCTCCAACGGAGCCACAGATCCCCCTCAGCCTTCACCTTCGTTTTCACTCTCGACGGCTTCTTCTGCTTTAGCAGTACTAACCAGTGCATCCTTATCGATATGACAAGTCAGACAGTTATCAATTTCTTCTTGTCGTTGATCTGGTTGATCAGCGGGCAAAGAATCCGCCAAAACCGGGGTCGGTGAGAATTGGTATGCGAATATCCCCCCTAATATTATTGCAAGTACCAAGAAACACAAAAAACGGTGTTTGTCCATTTAGTTACACCTTCCTGTCTTGTAATTACTTTCACAAGAAAATTATACATAAGTAATTGTCATAAATAGTAGTGACAAAAATAATCCTTACTTATACGTAACAATTATAGTTTTCTATAAGCAAACTCTATATGTTAATGATATCTATCACTTGAAAATGTAATAAATACCTTGATATGATCTGATCGGAGCACAATAAATGTTAGACGCACACCAACTTAATGTTTTCTTGATAGCCGCTGACACGCTAAACTTCACTCAGGCAGCTCACAAATTAGGTATGAGTCAACCGAGTGTTAGTCAGCATATCCAAACATTGGAGCGCTTCTTTCACACAGATTTATTTATTCGGTCAACACGCAACCTAAAACTCACAGATGCGGGAATGGCATTAGTTCCTCTTGCCAGAGATATGGTTAAGCAATCAATCCGCATCGAAGAAACCATGGCTTCATTACAAGGAGAAGTTTTTGGTCATTTAATGGTTGGTTGCAGCACAACTCCAGGAAAATATGTTTTGCCCCCGCTGTTGACCAAATTCCACAATGAATATGCCAAAGTCAGGATCACGTGCCAGGTTTCTCCTCAAGATCAGGCCATCGAGAAGCTTATTACTGGTCAGGTAAATTTTGCTCTCACCAGCCAGATCAATAATGGCAATAAAGAAGTCGAATTCCGTAAGTTCATTCGCGATTCAATTATCTTGATCGCCCCTCAGAGTCATCCCTGGGTGAAACGAGAGTATATCGAATCTGAAGACTTATATCGAGCCGAATTCATCATGCGAGAGCATGATTCCGGCACTTTTATTGCTGTTGAAAATGCGCTTTCCCAGCTAGATGTTCAAGTTTCGACAATTTGCGTATTAATGACCTTGGGAAATTCAGAAGCCATAGCGCTTTCCGTTCAAGAAGGCTTGGGAGTTGGATTTGTTTCAGAAGTCGTTGTCAATAAACTTGGACTAAAGGAAGTTATTCCTATTCGAGTAAATGGATTGGAAATTATCAGGGACATTTATATTGGACGAAATACCATTCAACCAGCTACCATTGCGCAAAATACCTTTTGGGAATTCATTAAGAGTTTGCCCTATCCCTTCCCCCTAATCTAACGAAAAAATATTTCAAAACCTAATAACAAAACGGGGGAAAACTTGAGTTTTCTTTTTCTCATTGTTTAATCCAACAGCCAAAATATACTTGTCAGTATGACGTTTTTCTACACTTTTTGTGACAAGACTCACTATTTAGCTGCTTAGTTGAATGTTATTATTTTCACCAATCAATATATTCGCTTATGCGAATAAGGTCATGGTGGAAATTATGAATAGATCCAGTTTAGCCCAAGAAGTCATGCAACTGCATGCCGAAATTTGCTCTGCATTGGCTGATCCCAATCGAATATTAATCCTTTACACCCTCTCAGAACGCCCATGGCATGTCAGTGAATTAGCAGTTGAAATTGGGATTAGTCAACCTGCCACTTCACGCCATTTGAAGGTGCTGCGTCAAAGGGGACTTGTAAGTGCTACCCGTAAGGGCGCCAGCGTAGAATACAACCTGGTCGATGATCGACTCATACAAGCGCTGGATTTACTCCGTGCTGTACTCTACGATCGTCTTGCACATCGAGCTCACCTCATCGAAGAAGCTACCCCTCAATCCTAGAGACACTATGAAGAATTTCAAATACATCTGGCTGATCGGATTGGTTGTCACGTTGGCAGTAATCATCGTGCCAATCATCGTTTTTACTTCCCCAGGTGACACTTCACCTGAAAATGACCCCTGGACTAACGTTCCCTTACATATTCCCCACACGGATCACAGTGACATTGTACAGGGACCTTTCGATACCGGATCTGATGTCACCCGAGCCTGCCTGGAATGTCACGAAGAGGCCGGTTTCGAGGTTATGACTACCGCTCACTGGACCTGGGAAAGCCAGCCTTATCATCTGGAAAACCGCGCTGGACCTATTACTGTTGGCAAAAAGAACTCAATCAACAACTTCTGCATAGGGATTCAGGGCAATTGGGCCGGGTGCACATCCTGCCACGCTGGCTATGGTTGGGAAAATGCCAATTTTGATTTCTCCAACCAGGAGAATATCGACTGCCTGGTTTGTCATGACAATTCCGGATTGTATGTCAAAGGGACGGCTGGGCTTCCAGTAGAAGAGGTCGATCTATTGTTTGTGGCCCAGAGTGTCGGCGCACCGACCCGCGAGAATTGCGGTGGCTGTCACTTCAAAGGCGGCGGCGGTAACGCTGTCAAACATGGCGATCTGGATGAGACACTCTATTTCCCACCCGAAAGGGTCGATGTTCACATGGGCGAACATGACTTCCTGTGCACCGACTGCCACCAGACGGAAAATCACGACATCAAAGGCCGCTCGATATCAGTCAGCCTGGATACCTTTAACCAGGTGTATTGCACAGATTGCCACAACGAAAAGCTGCATACCGACGATCGCATCAACGCCCATCTGGCCAGCGTTGCCTGCCAGACCTGTCACATCCCTTCTGCAGCCAAACGTGACGCCACTAAAATGTACTGGGATTGGTCCACCGCCGGCAGCGATGAAATCGAAGATAACATCCATTCCTATCTGAAGATCAAAGGTTCATTCGTTTACACTTCCAATTTTGTTCCCGAATATCACTGGTACAACGGCACCGCCGAACGCTACATCTTGGGCGATGTTATGAACCCGAACGAATCTACGCCCATCAACCTGCCGGGCGGTAACATCGACGACACAACCGCTAAAATATGGCCCTTCAAAGTCCATCGTGCCAAACAACCTTATGACACTGTTAACAATCTGCTCCTGCAGCCGGTGACTTATGGTGAAGGTGGCTTCTGGCAAGATTTCGACTGGGATCAGGCCCTGCGCCTGGGCTCGGAAATCGTCGGTCTTAATTACAGCGGTTCTTACGATTTTGCCGAGACCGAGATGTATTGGACCACCACCCACATGGTGCCGCCATCCAAAGAAGCGCTGACATGTGATCACTGCCATGGACCTGAAGGCCGCATGGATTGGGAAGCGCTGGGTTATTATGGCGACCCCATCGATTGGGGCGGACGTTTCCGCTCGAACAGCTACCAACCATAGAGGGACATCATGATGACAAATAAAGCAACTTCCCCTCACTCAAATCGCATAATTAGTTTCTGGCTGGTCTTATTCGTGCTGGCTGCAGGAATTGTGCTGAGCCAAGATATTGTTCAGGCGCGGCAAGCAACCAAAAGTGAGTCCCAACTTTCGCCGATCCACCCTACCTTTCCTTTCTTCGATGAAAATGGTGATAACGTGCTTGATTCCGGCGAAGCCGTATCAACGATGCAGACCTGCGGGGCCTGCCACGATGCCGATTTCATAGAGAAACACAGTTTCCATGCCAGTCTGGGCTTCAACGATCTGGTTGAACCTGGCGCAATACCGAACAGCCGAGTTTGGGACATCAGCCCTGGATTCTTCGGCAAGTGGAACAGCATCGCTTATCGTTATCTCTCACCTGTGGGAGATGAGTTGGTCGATCTGAGTACTCCAGCCTGGCTGCAATCCCTGGGGTTGCGCCACGTGGGAGGCGGACCGGCCGTTTATGCCCGCAACGGCGAACGGCTGACCGACCTCACGCTGGATCCTGATAGCCCCGAGGTTAATACCGTCGATCCAGAAACGGGCGAATTAATTCCCTGGGATTGGACAAAATCCGGCGTAGTAGAAATGAACTGCTTTTTATGCCACACGCCAAACCCAAACAATCAAGCCCGTGCAGAAGCATTGCACGGTGGAGAGTTCGGTTGGGCCAACACGGCCACACTTTTGGGCACGGAGATTGTCGAACATCACGATGGTACCTTTGTATGGAACCCCGCTGCCTTCAACGCCGAAGGCGAATTGGCAACTGATTTCGTCCAGATCCAGGATCCGTCCAATGATAACTGCGGCTTGTGTCACGGCCTGGTTCACGACGACGTTGAAAATCCGTTAGTGATGGTCGGCTGTTCTCCTGAGCGCTGGAACACCATCACTACAGGACAAATCATCTCACCGCAGAAATTATCTGACAGCGGCATGAACTTGGCCAACAAAGGCGAACTCAATCGCAGTTGGGATGTGCACGCCGAGCGCCTGCTCAAATGTACCGACTGCCACTACTCACTCAACAACCCGCTTTACTATCAAGAGTCCGATAGCACCCGACCTGAACACCTTACCTTTGATCCGCGTCGTCTCGAAATTGGCGAATATCTTGAAAAACCATTGCACCAATTCGCTCGTGGCAACAGCGCCCAGAGCACCATCGCCCGGGGGTTGAAGGACACCATGCGCCGCTGCGACTCCTGCCACAGCGCAGAAATCACCCATGAATGGCTGCCGTACAAAGGGCGCCACTTCGAGGCCTTGAGCTGCGAGAGCTGCCATATCCCCCAGATGTACTCCTCGGCTAACATGGTTCAAGACTGGACAGTGATCACCCTGGACGGCGCTTCCAGCACTCAGTGCCGCGGCGTCGAAGGGGACCATGCCAGCATGGGCTCCTTATTATCAGGCTATGTACCTGTGTTATTGCCCCGCACAGATATCAATGGAAATAGCAGTTTAGCCCCCCACAACCTGGTCACCAGCTGGTTCTGGGTCTACGGTGATCCGCCACGCCCTGTACGCCTGATCGATCTTCAAGCAGCCTATATTGAGGATGGAGATTACCATCCCGGCATCCTACTCCGTTTCGACACAACCGAAGATGGCAGCCTTGAAAAATCGGAGTTGGTCATTGACACGCCTGAAAAGGAACAGTTCGTTCGCGACCGGCTCAACCTGCTAGGTTTGAGCAACCCCCGCATTATCGGCGAAATCCAACCCTACAGCATCAACCACGACGTAACCACAGGCGAATGGGCACTCAAAGAATGCCAGGCCTGCCATGGAGATGAATCACGGGTTACACTACCAATTCAGTTAGCTGCAAACATCCCTGCAGACGTACTGCCATCCTTCGTAACAGATAGCAACCTGACATTCAGTGGAGAATTGATCCAAACTGACGATGGGGCTTTATTCTATCAACCTGCTACCCATGCCGAGAATCTTTACGTCATCGGCCACGACAGTATTGCCTGGATCGACCGGGTGGGCACGATTATTTTTATTGGTGTGTTAGTTGGTATAGCTATTCACAGTGGATTGCGTTTCTATGCCTCACGCCGTCGAACCAACCACGAATCGCTTATTGAGAAGGTTTATATTTACAGCATGTATGAGCGCCTATGGCATTGGCTGCAAACTTTTGCTATCGTCCTGTTGCTCTTCACCGGTTTGGTCATTCATAAACCGGACACATTCGGTATCTTCAATTTCCGCGGGATGGTGTTGGTACATAATGTACTAGCCGCTATTCTAGCTATCAATGCCGCTCTATCAATGTTTTACCACCTGGTCAGCGGCGAAATTCAGCAATATTTCCCTAGGCCGCGCGGTTTCTTCGACCAGACCATTAGACAAACAAAATTCTACTTGCAAGGCATCTTCAAGGGCGCTGAACACCCCTTTGAGAAGACGCCATCCGAGAAGCTCAATCCGTTGCAGCAAGTGACTTATTTTGGCATCTTAAATGTGCTGTTACCGTTGCAAGGCATCACTGGCATTCTGATTTGGGGTGCCCAACGCTGGCCACGATGGGCCAATCGTCTCGGCGGGTTGCCATTCCTGGCCCCCTTCCATACACTGATCGCCTGGCTGTTCGCCGCCTTCATTGTGTTGCATGTTTACCTGACCACAACCGGCCACACCCCCATGGCCAGCATAAAAGCCATGATCATGGGGTGGGACGAGGTTGAAGTTCACCAAATAGAAGAAAAATAAACCAGACCTTTAGGATTTAGAAAATCCTAAAGGTCTTTGGAGAATTATCATGAACACAACAACTCAAACTACAGAAAAAACTATCTTGATCAAGAGAATCTTTGGGCGTGAAACCAAACCCTACGCCAATCCCTATCTAGGCGGCGTGTTCTTGGGTTTGGTGCTTTTCCTGTCCTACTTGATCACGGGCAATGGATTAGGCGCTTCTGGCGGGCTCAGCCGCTATGTGGCCTTCATCGAAGTCCTGATCGCCCCCGGCCACGTTGACCGCGTACCCTACCTGATCAAAATGGCTGGTGGCCAGCGCAACGCGCTTGATAGTTGGATCGTGATGGTCAGTACGGGCGTGATCATTGGCGGCTTTATCTCTGGCCTGATCAATGGGCGCACCAAATTTGAGACGAACAAAGGCCCCAATATCTCTAACCGTACCCGATGGATTTTTGCTTTTGTCGGCGGCATGTTCTTCACCTACGGGGCTCGTATGGCGCGTGGCTGCACGTCTGGGCAAGCGTTGTCCGGCGGCGCGACACTCTCAGCGGGCAGTTGGGTGGTTATGTTTGCTATATTCGGCGGAGCTTATGCCCTGGCATATTTTGTACGCAAACTGTGGAACTAAGCAGAGGCTAATTATGATTCCTTTTCCCTTACCACTTGATGCAATTTTTTTGAAAGTTGGTGTTTACCTGATCTTTTTGGGTATCGGCTTCCTATTTGGTTTTGTATTAGAGACCTCAGGATTCAATCATTCACCAACACTGGCGGCACAATTTTATTTCAAGGATTTGCGCGTTTTCAAAGTCTTCTTCACAGCCATCGTTGTGGCCATGCTGATGATCTTTGGCGCCTCGGCCATTGGCCTGTTAGATTACAACTTGATTTGGGTCAATCCCACCTATCTCTGGTCTGGAATTTGGGGGGGCTTAATCATGGGTATCGGCTTTATTTTGGGAGGCTTCTGCCCTGGAACTTCACTGGTAGCCTTAGCAACCCTTAAAATTGATGGGGTATTCTTCATGTTGGGAGGCTTGTTTGGCGTTTTCTTATTTGGAGAGACCGTCGACTCATTCACCCATTTTTTCAATACCAGCGGATATTTCGGCCGCGTGACTTTGATGGATGTCTTCAATTTACCCGCCGGTGTGATCGTCATTTTGGTTACACTGATGGCCATCTTCATGCTGTGGGGCGGTGAGCAGCTAGAGCGCATCTTCGGTGGCAAAGACCCAAAAGCAGCACCCAAAGCTCGTTACATCGGAGCAGGCGTTTTCGTCATTCTCGCAGTGTTTATCGCCTTCATCGGGCAACCCACAACGCTTGACCGATGGGAACGCCTGGCCCCGGAAAAGCAACCTGCCCTGGAAGCGCGAAAGTACCAAATCCATCCTGGTGAATTACTCGATAGTCTTCACGATCCTAAGCTCAACATGGTTATGTTGGATGTACGCAGCGAGGCTGACTATAATCTCTTTCATCTTTTGGATGCCAAAAACGTAACACCCTCTGAAATCCCTGCGCATATCGACGATTTCATCGCCCAACCAACCAACACGCTTTTCGTCGTCATGAGTAATGACGAAACCGCCGCCACCGCAGTCTGGAAAACCATGGTGTCAGAATCTGTTCCTAATGTTTACATTCTGGAAGGTGGGATCAACACCTGGCTGGATACTTTCTCAACCGGCTTTGAAGAAGATTTCTGTGCTAAAACCACACAGGGCGGTGATGACGAATTACGATACGAATTCAGTGCGGCTCTGGGTTCTGGCTGCCCAGCAGCTTATCCAACCAATGACCATAATGAATTCGAGTATGAGAAAAAGATCAAGATGGAACTGAAGCGAGCTCCTTCTGGCGGAGGCTGTGGATAGCGAAAAAAATTATTAGAAGCTCGGTTTCGTGAAGAAACCGAGCTTCTAATTTTCACCTACTCATCCACCAGTGATAGAAGGCATACAAAATAGGATTATAAACTCGGTCCCAAGGACCAGCAGCGCGGCGCAACTCACCACCGAAGCCGCGTTTGAAACGATATACTCCCCATAAGCCATCATGACGCTGCTTAAAGTTGGCTTCTAATTCAACTTCATCGACATCTGGCACACCCCAAAAATCATACGCTGTGCAGCCTCGCGCTTTAGCCCAACGCATGGCTTCCCACTGCAATAAATAGGTTGGCATACGGTTGCGTTCCGCGTTAGATGAAGCGCCATATAAATACCAGGCCCGACTCCCATTGGTGAAGACCATTAGAGCGGCCAGGGGTTGCCCCTGGTATTCAGCCTGAAGCAACTCACACATTCCCAAGGGGTGGAAGATTTCATGTGCTCTACGGTAATATTCCAGGCTGTGAACACCAAATTCGGCGCGCTCTCCGGTCAAGTTGATCAGGGAGTAAAAGGCATCGACATCATCCGTGGGACGAACTACAACTTCCTTTCGGGCCGCCAGCCGGATGTTATAGCGAGTCTTCTGCTTCATGCGGGCCAGGATCTGCTCCTCGTCTGCATGCAAATCCACAATGATAGTGCGAAGGGGCTGGATATCCTGCGGGCTGAAGCGGAATCCCGCAGGCGGCGCGCCACCCCAAAGGTCGTCCGCTGCATCCTTCCAAAGGTCGGGTTCCAGTTTCAAAAACACTGATTTTCGCTGGCGGCAAATTTTGTCCACTTCCGACCATATTTTCTCCCACGCGATTCTTGGTCCAACAGGGCCTTTCGGAATATAGGCAAGGCTAAATCCAAGTGGTAGGGAGCGAAACAAAACCTGCGCACCGACATTATCAACAACAATGTATACAGATTGCCAACCAAACTCCGACTTCAGTTTTCCCCAGGCTGAAGACTGAAGCATATGAACATCGTGATGTTGTGACAAATAATGATTCCAATCGGTTGCAGACAGTACAGGCATTTTATATCAAAGAAGTCAAATCGGGTGGTGGCGTATCCCTAACAGTAGCGCCTGGAATGATCACGTCCAAACGTTTGAGAATCGCTGAGGCAGCTCCTTCTCTAGCCAGGTGAATCAACTCGTCAACAGCGTTCTGTAAGGCATCGCCACTCATAATGTCTTCATCGGACAAACGCAAAATATCTGGGTGTTGGGTGGGAACGAAAGTTGCCCAGCGATCCCAAAGCTCCTCACTCAATTTCTCTCCAGGGCGAACTCCAGTAAAGATAATTTCGATGTCTTTTTCCGGCTCCAAGCCTGAAAGACGAATCAGGTCTTCTGCTAAATCCATTATTTTTATCTGCTCACCCATTTTGAGCACAAATACCTCGCAACCCTTTCCCATAGCACCAGCCTGCAATACCAGGTGTACTGCTTCAGGAATAGTCATAAAGAAGCGCTCCATTTCAGGGTGGGTAACAGTTACTGGACCGCCGGTCTTAATTTGCCGTTGAAAACGAGGCACTACACTACCACGACTACCTAAAACATTTCCGAAACGAACCACTGAATATGCGCGTCCCGATGAATGAGCAGCATCTAAAACCAGCAATTCTGCCAAACGCTTAGTAGCACCCATCACACTGGTGGGGTTTATGGCTTTATCGGAAGATATCATCACCAATCGGTCGATCCCGTAGGATAATGCTGTTTCGACCAGATTGCGGGTACCGAGGACATTGTTGGTAATTGCCTCTTCAACGTTTACTTCCATGAGGGGGACATGTTTATGGGCTGCCGCATGGAAGACTACTTGAGGCCGAAAATCTTCAAAAACCGAAGTTAAGCGGTCGAGATCACGGATATCTGAAATCACAGGATGGATTGGTTGACCGGGATGCGAGGCGTTTAAATCAAGGTAAGCTCGAAAAATACTGTTTTCACCGTGTCCTAGCATGATCAAAGAAGAAGGCCCCCAGCGCACGATTTGGCGGCACAATTCTGTTCCAATAGAACCACCTGCCCCAGTCACTAGCACACGTCTTCCTGCAATGACCGAACCAATATGACGATCATCAGTCATTGCAGAAGCCCGCCGCAAGAGGTCATTGATGTTTACCTCTCGCAATCGATTGACGCTGACCCTTCCGCCAATCAATTCGTAGACACCAGGCATTGTCCGGAAGGGAACCTTGGCCTGCTGGCATGTCTCTGCAACACGCCGAACAATTTCGCCCGGAGCTGTAGGGATTGCAATAATCACTTCCTGAATATTTTTAGCTTTTATCGATTTGGAAAGATCATCCAAGGGGCCAATAACAGGAACGCTGTGAATTTGGCTTTTGAGTTTAGCTTGATCATCGTCTAAAAAGCATATGGGAGATAGGTTCAATTGTGGGTTTTTTTGGATTTCACGCACTACTAAGGCACCAGCATCCCCAGCTCCAATGATCAGAACTCTGCGTTTCAAGTCCTGCTTTTTATTACTATTTGCCGACGCTGCTCGACTATCGGCAACAATTCGCGAGGCAAATCGAATGCCCCCGGCCAGAATAATTGATAATAACCAATCGATAACCAAGGTTGCTCTAGGAAAACCAATATACCCTGGATAATTTGCTTGGATCGAAATCATTGCGATTACCGCTATAGATAACACAGTTGAAGCTGAGGTTACAGTAGACACAATCAACACTATTTCACGCGTGCTAGCATAGGCCCACAAACGTCGATACAACCCAAAAGTATGGTAAACAAGCGGCTTGATCACCAATGCCAGAATAGACATCCGAATGGCTTGAGGCAAATAATAGACAAAAAGTGTTCCCAATTCGAATCGCAACGCAAAACTCCCCATCACCGAAACGACGATGAGGAATAAATCCCCTGCCAAAAAAAATCGGTTGCGCAGGGGAGCGTTGGCCAGAATCAGCTGAATTCGATTAAATAATTTTTTACGGGTCACGCTCGCATCCAGTTCACAGTTTGTTGTAATCCTTCTATCAGATCAACTTTGGCCTCGAAACCAAGTAGACTTTTTGCTAGCGCAGGGTCACCTATCGAACGGTATATATCACCCAGGCGAGGCGGAGCAAATTGTGGCTCGGGTCTCCCAGGAAGTATTTTTCTCAGGGTTTTTATCAGATCTAGGATAGTAATCTCTTTGCCGGAACAGACATTGAAAGTTTTGCCTGGTGCTTCAGGTGAGGTGGCTGCCAGGAAATTAGCGCGTACTACATCTTCTACAAATATGAAATCGCGGCTCTGCAACCCATCCCCAAAAATTGTGGTTGGTTTGCTGTCGATCAGTAGACGAGAAAAAATTGAGATTGCCGCGGCATAATCGGAATCTGGTGATTGTCGTGGACCATAGACATTGAAATAGCGCAAAGCTGTCACCCCCATCTTGGATATGCGCGTATACATATCGGCATAGATTTCGCTGACTTTTTTCGAAGCCGCATATGGAGATAAGGAAGTGGTAGGATTGGACTCTTTTATAGGGAATATGCTCGTGTCGCCGTAGACAGCCGCACTAGATGCCAAAACGACTCTCTTTACTCCAGCGCGAGAGGCAGCATCTAATAAATTCACTGACCCCTGGACATTCACATCAAAACAGTCTTGCGAATCTTCGAAAGATTGTGGAACGGAGACAAAAGCCGCCTGATGAAAAATCCGCTCAGTTCCAAAGACCGCTTTTTGAACATTCGTAATCTTGCGAAGATCTCCTTCGATGATTTCTATTTCACTTTCAACATCGGCAAGGTTTTCCCACTTTCCAGTAGAGAAATTGTCCAGCACTTTTACACGGTCGCCCTGAGCGATGAGTCCACGCACAATATGAGAGCCAATAAACCCGGCCCCACCGGTAACTAGAGAAACTCTCATTTATTGTCCTTTCAAGCCAAACATTGTGGCCGGTGTACGAAGCAAAATTAATATATCAAGAAGCAGATTGCGATGCTTGATGTAATAAAGGTCATACTCGAGTTTCATCGAGGTGTCATCGACTGTGGCCGCATAACCGAAATTGACTTGCGCCCAACCTGTAATCCCTGGTTTTACTAATAAGCGTGCCCGATAAAATGGAATGCGCCGCTGGAAATGCTCGACCCACTCAGGGCGTTCTGAGCGAGGTCCAACCAGGCTCATATCGCCTCGCAATACATTAAAAAATTGGGGAATCTCATCCAGGTGTGTACGACGCAGAAAACGCCCTATACCGGTTACGCGATCATCATTTTCAGTTGCCAATTGGGGCTTGCCATCAGCTTCTGCATCGCGCCGCATAGTGCGAAACTTAATAATTTCATAAATTTGCCCACCTTTACCTAATCGCTTCTGCGCATAAAAAATGGGCCTACCATCATCAATAATCAAGGCCAATCCAATAAACGGTAAAATAATTCCAACGATAAGAACGCCTGCCAACCCCCCGAGGATATCCAGAAATCGTTTTAATACTTCATAAAACCCACTAATACGAAACTCATCCACAAAGGAGCGCAATAACCAATCCGTTTCCAGCAGTTCTATAGGAACCCGCCGTACCAATTCTTCGTATGAAACAGGCATACGCGTAATCTCGACACCGCGTTCCTGAGCATCTAGAATTATTTGGAATGTCTCGCCAATCATCGTGCCGGAAATTGCGACGATGATATCGGTAATGGATTGTTTTTCAATAAGATCAAGTAAGCGGTCGCTACCGGCCATGACTTCAAAGCCTGAAATATTCGAGCCAATAATTTCAGGGTTGTCGTCAATCAGCCCGATAATATCAAAGGGTTTAGGCTCTAGATTGTTGTAGATCTCTAAAATTGTATTTCCTGCTCTACCAGCACCAACCACTAATACACGGCGCATGAATTGAGGGGCTGTAAAAACACGGATATAAAACAAACGCCACACTAAGGTCAGGACCGAAGAAATTCCCAAAAATATCGCCACGCCTAATCTTGGTAGAGGGTTATCGGAAGCAAAATAAATGATCAGGTACAGGATCAGGCCAATAGTAGAAGCAAAAATAATCCCGCGCACAACCTGAAGCCGATCTGCAGCCCGGTGTCCATCATAAAGCTCTATCATCAAAAGGAGCCAGACAATAGGAAGCCAATAAAACCAGGCTTCAACGCGCTCACGTAAGAAGGCAAAAGAAAGACCCAACCATTCCTCGCTCATCCCCCAAAAAATGAGCGCAGCACCCATGGCAAATACACCAATGAATAGATCACCTAAGATCAGCAGCGTCCGCCGTTCGCGCATCCCCAGGCGCCAAAGAGTAGAAGTGTTTTGAGAATTAGCCATGAATCTTTTCAGAGGTAAAAATATATTGAACAAAGCTCCACAAAAAGGCAGTTCCCCACGAAAAATGCATCACGGCTATGGCAAACGGGACACCGAAAGCCATCGATAAATCTTTGGTTTTGATTGCTGAACTTATACCAGAATATGCCAACGCAGAACTATAAATGACACACTCCGCTAACAATAACCAACGAGCCCAAATAAACCATATAGACAATAAACCCAGGCCAATCCAGGTGAGCACAAACGCCCCTGACAATTGTCGCCAGCGGAATGTGTTTGGATATCTCAATAGCATGCGAAGTTTCCAATATCCATAACGCCAAAATTGGCTGGCCAATGCGCCGAGAGTGGAACGGGAAAAATAGGTCGATTTGATATCGGGATCCAGCCAGACAACCCCACCGGATTGACGAATACGCACGTTAAATTCGTAATCTTCATTGGACAGCAGAGTTTCATCAAAATTACCAATTTGGGGAATTAATTCTCGCCGAAACGAACCAAATGGTACTGTATCAACTTGGGTGGCCTGACTGCCAACCCTGTAGCGAGCATCACCAACACCCAATGGATGGGCCGCTGCCAGCGCAATGGCACGCGCAATTCGCCCTGGGTTTCCAGGGCGAATCTCCCAAACGCCTCCTACATTGTCACCTAACCCCGCTTCCAGGGCTTGGACACAGCGAGCAACATAATCCGACCGCGGAATGGAATGACCATCCAAACGGACAATTATGTCACCGCAAGCAGCATTGATTGCACAATTCAATGCTGCCGGGATGTTCCTTTTCGGGTTATCAACAATCCGAATTGTCATGCCTGGATGAGATTGCTGAAAGGAGGCGATTTCTTCTCTTGTCCTATCTGTGGACATTCCATCGGCAATAACAACTTCCATATCGTTTTGCGGGAAGGTTTGGTCTTTCAGAGCACCCAACAAAAGACTGATTGTCGCTTGCTCATTGTAACATGGCACAATCACGGTAACTGTCAATTCAGTCATAATGGCTAAATTCGAATCAAAGGAGGAGGTAGCACTAACAAAGCAGGAATAGAAATTTTCCCTGCTTTCATCGATTCTTTACTTTAGGCGCCTGGTTGCCAGGGTGGTGTCATCCGGGCGCACGAGGGGAAGTTTTACCACAAAAACGCTTCCTTGTCCCGGTTGACTACTAGCACTCAGGTTTCCGTGATGCGCGGCAACAATCTCCTGGGCGATAGCTAAGCCTAAACCGGCACCGCGTTTTTTCTGCGACCCGCCAGACCGGGACTTATCCACTTGATAAAAGCGTTCGAAGATACGGGATAACTCCTCCGCTGACATCCCTTCTCCGGTATCGCTCACAGAAACAGAAACCCAGCCGTTCTCAAGCATTGCACTGATCTGCACCACACCACCCAGGGCTGTGTGTTTAATTGCATTATCTATCAAGTTCGTAAAAACTTGAGCCAATCGATCACCATCGGCGATTACGTTTTGTACGGGTTCAACCCGTAAATTTAACGATACTTGCGCTTCAGCTGCCTGCGGAGTTAGCCTTGTTACTACACTCTTCAACAAAGCGGGCAAATCCAGCGGAGAACGCTTGAACTCTAAGGTTCCAGCATCTAAACGAGCCAGGTCTAACAAATCAAGCACCAACCGGTGCATGCGTTCAGCCTCACTGTGAATAATCGCCGCAGCACCACTCATCTCCGAGGGGCTTTGGGCAGTGCCATCCATGATGGCTTGAGCAAAACCCTGGATTGACGTTAGCGGCGTTTTCAGCTCATGAGAAACATTGGCAACAAAATCACGTTGGGATTGTTGAGTCGTTTGGACTTGCTTCGCCATCTCATTATACGCGTTTGCCAGGGCCATGACTTCTTTAGGCCCTTCCGGCCTGATGGCATGATATTTTCCCAAGGCAATCTTTTGCGTCGCCCCGGAAATTTTCTGCAATGGTGCTGAAATCCAACGCGTGAGCCAAAAGGCAAAAAAGAGCGAAAGAATCAATGCAGTTATCCCCCCTTGAAACAGCAAATTCAATACCTCATCGCTGCGAGATCGAAGGGCCGCCAGAAGAGTCATGCGCGGTTGAGGTGTTGCTAATACTAGCCAGTGTTCATCAAAAGATAATCGCGCCAGATATAACCATTGATTTCCTTGAATATCCTCCACAGTACGAACAAATTCAACTATTCGTTTCGACCTCAATGCTGCTTCTAATAGTAATGCTGGTTCTGTCTCCGCGCGTGAATCCACCAATAATCTATCTTGGGGGGTGTAGATCATTACCCTGACATTAAACGCTTCATCTGCACGCCCAGCAGAATTCCTTAGGATGTTAATATTTCCACCCTGAAAATCATCAATCCTACTTGAAAGCGTTTCATAGGCAGTTTGCAACCTCAAACGTGCCTGCATGGTTTGGGAAGGGTTCCGCGCAACATACACGATCGTTACGGAGGCAATCACACATAACGCCACCGCAATGACAATAATATATGTAAATAAGAGACGAAAACGAAGGGAGGAGAACATGATTTGGCCTGGGCATGTAAACACGTGGAAGGTTAATCCGAATAAACCTACCACTTGCTTATCTTACAATCAGTTTATATCCTACTCCAGTGACGGTCTCAATTGAAACTGAACTGAGATCAAGCTTTTTGCGCAATTGACCAATATGCACATCCACTGTGCGAGTTTGTCCAGCAAAATCATAGCCCCAGGCTAATTGCAACAACTGCTCGCGGGTCATTACCATACCTTTGTGTTCGATTAACGTAAGCAGCAACTCGAATTCCTGCGTGCGAAGATCAATAGCCTCCTCGGCAAAAATTACCTCACGTCCCCCTGGATCGATTGTGAGATCGCCTATCAAGTAGGGTTTCACCGCTGAATTGGCTGGTCGCTCTCCCCTTCGCAGCAAAGCTTTTACCCTTGCTACCAGCTCACGTGGATTGAAGGGCTTGGTCAAGTAGTCATCGGCCCCCATCTCCAGGCCGAGAATTTTATCAATATCTTCATCTCGCGCCGTAAGCATCAAGATTAGTACAGGATTGTCTTTGGCTCTCAAACGACGGCAAACCTCGAGGCCATCTACCTTAGGGAGCATAATATCCAAAACCACCAACGCTGGTTGAAGACGAGAAATCTCATCCAGTGCTGACTGTCCATCCTGCACTGCCAACACTCGAAATGACTCTTGCTCCAGATACATGCGCGCTAACTGAATGATATTGGGTTCGTCGTCAACGAGTAGAATCAATTCACCTGACATGGTTCAGCGGAAAGTAAAAAGTTGATGGTGAACAGTTGATAGTTTTCATACTGCTTAGCGACCACTCTCACAGATTATTGATTACTAGCAAATGCAACAGCTTCGATCATTACTTTGGCATCCTTGGGAAGTTTGGCTGCCTGCACCGCTGATCTAGCAGGAAAATTCTCGGTAAAGAATTCAGCATACACTGCGTTCATTTCTCCGAAATCTTCCATATCGCTTAGAAAAACTGTAGTTTTAACCACATTTTCCAGGAATGAATCGGCTGCTTCGAGAATAGCCTTGATGTTCTGTAATGCCTGCCGAGTTTGCTCAATAATCTCATCCGAAACAAATTGCCCGGTGAGAGGATCAATACCCAACTGGCCGGCAGTAAAAATCAGATTACCCGTTCGAATACCGGCCGAGTAGGGGCCAATTGCCTTTGGCGCGTCTTTAGCAATAACAATTTCTTTATCCATGCTTCACCTCGTATTCATGCACAGAGTAAACTAAAACTCGAAATCAGTACCAACTTCCATGTCCACGGCTTTGTTATAAACATGAAAAGCAGTAGAGATATCCTGGATGGCAAGGCCAACGCTCTTAAACAGGGTGATCTCATCACTGTTTACACGGCCCGGAATCTTGCCCGTGATAACATCACCTAAGGAGCCATGGATATCATCCCAACTGAATTCACCTGCTTCGACAGGAAGGATAAAGTCACCCGCCTCGGGTTTGCAAGCTTCTACAAGATCGCAAACCACCTTTGACATCTGGACCGTTTTCGTATCTAGTTCACGCATTGCCGGAGCGTGAGAACCAATTCCATTGATATGCGTGCCTGGTTTGAACCAACTCCCATCCACTATGGGGTCTTTGGCACTGGTAATCAACGTAACCACATCGGCTTCCGCCACAGCCTTAGCCGGATTATCTGCCAAAACGATTTCGCAATCAATGATATCTTTCAGTGATTCGGCAAATTCAACTCGCTTTTCACGGGCATCAATCGAGTACAGGATCAGCTTTTGGAAATCCCGGGCAACATCAACAGCCCAGGCGTGAGTACGGGCCATGCCTCCCGTCCCAAATAATGTATGTGTTTTGACATCCTGGCGCGCGAATACCTGAGTGGCCAATCCGGCAACGCCTCCAGTGCGCATGGCCGTTAAATAGCCACCATCCATAATGGCAATTGGGGCACCAGTTTTCTCATCCAAAAGAATGATGGTTCCCAAAACGGTGGCCATATTGAATTTTGCTGGATTTTCCTTATAAACTGTAACAACCTTAGCTCCCAACGCCCCCATTCCCTTTAGATATGCGGGCATAAATAGGGCCAAACCGCCGTGGTCCGGGGCAGTGATCGGCGTGCGCTGAGGCATGACAGCCTTTTCATTCGATAGATCGGCAAATGCCTTCTCAAGAATCTGGACAGTGTCTTTCATATCCAGAACTTCCATAACATCCGCTCGTGATAATAGTTTGGTCATTTTTTTCTTCCTCGATGAGTTTGGTCTAATCAACTTCCCCATTGTACCGGAGGGATATGTATGATACAAGTTTTGAATTTATTAGTGCGAGGGTATTGAATCATCCATGCCTGAAAGGATTTCAGAGACAGCGTATTGGTTTACCCACAGTCGAAATTTTGCTCGACCGTTTCATGGGTCAATCGAAACTTAATAAGTGAACAATATCTGTTACGCAGGTATCAAAAATGCTTCGCATTATGCTTTCGTCCGCTTGATACTTTCCTCCAAAGACGCCATCCCCATAAATGTGGCGCGCCTCCTCAGAGCCCAGCAAGCCTGGAACATGGCATGGCGCTTTCTCGCCTTCAGGTAAATCGGTGACCTGAGTGAAATTGAAGGCTTCGATCCAGCCGGCATGGTAAGCTTTGAGGCCTTGGCGTTCCAAAACTGCCTGGACGCTATGAGAGTTCCACCATGTGTACCAGGCAATGCGCAAGTCTGGCAAATCGTTGGCCACTTCATAAAGCCGCCCACGCACCGGGTCATTGCCACCATGCCCGTTGATTACCAGCAACCGCTTAAATCCATGGGCGTAAACCGAACGCACAACATCTTCAACTACGCCCATCAGAGTCTCAATACGCAGGCTGATCGTGCCAGGATAAGCCATGAAATAGGGCGAGGCGCCAAAATTGAGCGGTGGGGCAACCAGCACCCCCCTCTGCTGGCTGGCAGCATCTGCCAACGCCAACGGAATTTTGACATCCGTGAGCAGGCTGAGATAGCCATGCTGTTCGCAAGACCCTAATACCAACATCATTCGATCATCATTTTCAAGATATGCTTCAATATCGAACCAGTTTAATTCTTCAAAGCGCATGAATGTCACCTATATAGAAACCGGGTTTCTTTGAGAAACCCGGCTTTTGGCTAAACTACGATATTGACCAACCTACCCGGCACATAGATTACCTTGCGAGGCTCCTTACCTTCCATAAAACGTTGGGCTGCCTCACTGGCCAGGGCCGTTTGTTGAGCATCTTCTTCGCTAACATCTGCTGGGACAGTGATACGGTCTCGCAATTTGCCGTTTACCTGAACGATTAATGTTACCTCATCTACTTTGGTGGCTGCCTCATCTACCTCCGGCCAGGGCTGGTTGTGGATAGAATAGGGTTTGCCAAAGTGTTCGACCCATAACTCTTCGGCGACATGTGGTGTTACTGGCGCCATCATACGCAGGTAAATATCGATGGCTTCGTCCCAGGCCGGGGTACCGCTTGCGCCTTTTTCTTTAGCCTGGTACATGAAATTCAGCAGTTCCATCAACGAAGAAATAATAGTGTTGAATTCGAATTTCTCGAAATCGCGGGTAACATTCTTTAACGTTTGATGGACTTTACGGCGCAGATCACGTTCTACACCTTTGGGGGGGCTCTCATTGGGTTGAGATGAATCTGTAAACAGAGTCCAGACGCGCTTCAGCCAACGATTGGGGCCGCCGACGCCCTGACTGTCCCAGGGTCCGCCCAAATCCCAGCGAGAGAAGAACATCAGATAGGCGCGCACCGTATCAGCGCCAAAGGCTTCGACCAGTTCATCGGGAGCAACCACATTGCCACGGGATTTGGACATTTTTTCGCCATCTTCACCTAAGACCATTCCTTGGTTGCGCAGTTGAGCCATCGGTTCGGGGCCTTTCATTATGCCCATGTCACGTCCGGCTTTGTGGAAAAAGCGCGTGTAGATCAGGTGCATGG
>CAZVPR010000040.1:0-34707 GCA_964629085.1 uncultured Anaerolineales bacterium | reverse complement strand
TGGCGGACGTCCTCGGCGGTGATACTGGCTGCCAAAGAGCATCCTGCCTCCTTGGCAGGCAACAAGACTGTCTTCTCAGGATTGAGGATTTTGGCCGTCTCCGCCATAAATTTGACACCGCAAAAAACAATGATGTCTTTATCGGTTTCAGCAGCAATTCGGCTCAATCCCAAAGAATCTCCCACATAATCGGGAATTGAGTGAAAAAGGGCCGGTTCCATATAATTATGCCCCAGGATAACCGCATTTTTCTCTTCTTTTAATCTATTGATCTCATAAGCTATTTCAGCTTTGATATAAATTTCTGGCTCAGGAACGACTCTTTCCAACTTCAGTTTCATTTCTTCCAGAAATGCATCAAACGACATACAATACCTCCGGTTATTGACGATTACGCCAATCTCATACTGATATCAAATACCGGTGCCGAATGGGTCAGAGCACCAACGGAAATAAAATCGACCCCGGTTTCGGCAATATCACGTACTGTCTCCAGGGATACATTCCCAGAAGCTTCTAGTTTTACACGCCCAGTGGTGATATCGACAGCCTGGCGCATCATTTCCAGCGACATATTATCCAACATGATCCGCTCAGGCGCAAGAGCGAGAGCTTCCTTTAATTCACTAATAGTTTTCACCTCAACTTCAATGGAATATTGGCTGCCATGCATCCGACGCACTCTTTGGATGGCAGAAGAGATGCTGCCAGCGCCATCGATGTGGTTATCCTTTATCAGCACCATATCATACAAACCCAAACGATGGTTCTGGCCTCCCCCCATCCTTACGGCATATTTATCGAGAAGACGCCATCCCGGAGTAGTTTTGCGCGTATCAAGAATGGTCGCACCTGTTCCCTCAACAGCATCAACATAAGCTTGTGTCAACGTGGCAACGCCCGACATCCGACCAAGGAAATTCAAGGCTATTCTCTCACCAGCCAACAATCCTGGCCCCGAGCCCTCAATCTGAGCAATCAAATCACCATCCTCGATGGATTGTCCATCTTGTTTCGCTGATTCAATTTTTATTTGGGAATCCACGAGGCTAAAAATTGCTTTGGCAACAGGCAACCCCGCCAAAACGCCGAAAGATTTAGCCGAGATTCGGCCTGTCATTTGCGTGGTAGGCTTAATTGTTGCAACGCTGGTAACATCACCTTCCATACATTTTTCCTGAAAGGCAGGAAAAATGTCTTCTAATAAACTGATGCGAATTATTTGAAAAACGGTATCATGACGAAGTTCATTTGGAAGCAACTTGCTAATTTTTTCAGTATCCGCCCAAATGGGTATATATTCGGTTTTATTTTGCATATTTACATTGCTCATGGTATTGGAGAAATGGATTGATCCTGGTTTATAATCCTGATTTGAGGTTTAATTAGTAGATAATTATACTAAGAGCAATTAATAATCCTATCAACATTCTCTTAGAAAACTTATATTCAATGTTCGAAGCCTGGAATTCAAGTTTTTTTTCAATATTATTGCTACTCACCGGGGGTTTCGCGATTGCAGTAGGACTCTTTGCTTGGAATCGTCGTGACACAACCGGTAGTTTTACTCTGACATTGCTCATGATTGCTGTGGCTGAGTGGGCTATTGCCAGTTCGCTTGAATCAGCTGCCTCCACAATTCCGCAGAAAATTCTTTGGGCGCAAATATCATACCTGGGGATTCATAGCATCCCGCCACTTTTTCTAATCCTTTCCCTACAATACAATCAAAATGATCGCTGGCTGGCACCTCGCAGATTGCTTGTATTTTGGTTAGTTCCCTTAATCATCATGGGGTTGGCCTTTACAAATAATTATCACAACCTGATTTGGACCGAATTCACTTTTTCCCCAGAAATTCCAAACCAAGTCTTGCTCCAATATGGAGCTGGTTTCTGGATCGGAGCCATCTACGATTATTCTCTTATCCTGATTGCCTCAATAAACATGGTTTGGACAGCACAAAACCTGTCCAACCTTTATCGCCGGCAAGTGGGCGCGATCGTAATCGCGGCCGCATTACCCTGGGTGGGAAATCTTCTTTACATCATCGGGGTAAATCCATTCCCTGGTCAGGGTTTGACTTCTGTAACTTTTCTGCTCATGGGGATATTCTTAGCCTGGAGCATGTTTCGACACCAGCTTTTTGACTTTGTACCCATTGCCAGAGAAAAAATTGTCGACAAGTTATCCGAAATTGTGATTTATGTCGATAAGAACTCAAAAATAGCTGATGCAAATCACCGGGCACTAACCCTAATTCAAGGAAAAGATCAAATAATCGGAAACCAAGCAACCGATACTCTTCAAAGGTGGCCATACCTGGCTACTCTTTTCAAAAATACACCTGAAAATTTTACATTTCGAAAGGTCATTCAGGATAAAGAAGACCGATGGTACGACTTAAGAATCTCACCCTTCCAACAAAATGCACAAACTCAGGGTTGGCTGATTATCCTAAGGGACATAACTGAGCAGAGAGAATTAGAAACTGCCCTACGATCAAGTGAAGAGCTATATCGTAACGTCACTGAAAAAGCAAATGATGGAATTGCTATTTTGCAACAAACCTTGATTGTTTACTGTAACCCACAACTAGCAACTATGCTGGGTTACCGCATAGATGATTTAGTTGGGAGACCTTTTTATCATTTTGTTGCTCCTGAACATGTTGATGCGGTGCGTGAAAGGCACAAACGCCGAATGCAAGGACTAGACGAACCCACCAGATATGAATCAGTTCTTTTTCACGCTTCTGGTGTGCAAGTGCCAGTTGAATTCAATGTCAGTATTATGGAGCATGGGGGAGAACCAGCCCTGTTAGCCATAGTTAGGGATATAACTGCCCAGGTGGAGGCAGAAACAATATTGCTCGAACACGTTCGAGATCAGAAATGTCTCAATGAAATAACCATGACTGCGATCGAAACCAGCGATTTGAATGAGACATTGCAGACTCTCGCCAATCGTCTCGGGGGGCTAATCCACTCGGATAGCTGTCACATCACACTTTGGGACCAGGATACAGAGACTGCAATTCCTACAGCAGCTTTTGGCCCGATGAAAGAAATATACCAGGAAACCACCCCAAAACCGGATGAGCCCACACTAACCGAAGCAGTTCTTCACTCTCAGAAACCTATCATTATCAATGATATAAACGACACCCCCTACATCTCACACGAAAGGGCTGAGCAATCCCTTTCACATTCTGTTCTCGCGTTTCCATTGATCGTCGATGATGAACCGTTAGGGGCAGCGATAATTGGATTTGACAATTCACACACTTTTACAGACAAAGAAATATTTTTAAGCGAACAGGCCTGTCGCCAGGTCGCGCTGGCAATACAAAAAGCTCGCCTTCTTGAAACTGCTCAACAACGTGCAATCGAAGCAGAAACCTTGAGACATGCTGGAGCAGCGGTCGCCGCGACGCTAAAATTGGATGAAGCCATAGATAGCATATTGGTACAGCTTATTCAGGTTGTCCCTTATGATAGCGCTTCTGTACAATTATTACGCGATGGAGAGCTACAAATTGTTGGCTTGCACGGTTTCAAGGATCCACATTCAGTCTATGGAATGACTTTTGCGCTTAGCGATGATAACCCTAACAGCATCGTATTGGACAGCCGCCAAACATATATCATTAATGATGCACCAAAAGCATTTGAAAAATTCAAAGAACCTCCTCACAATCATATTCGAGGCTGGATGGGAGTTCCTCTAGTAATACAAGATCGAATAATTGGCATGCTCGCCCTAGATAGTAATCAGCCCGGTCGGTTTGATAATGAACATGCCAGGTTAGTCACAGCCTTTGCCGCTCAAGTTGCTATTGCACTTGATAATGCTAACCTTTATGAAGAGACTCATCGACTAGCAATTACAGATTCTTTGACCGGTATAAATAACCGTAGACAATTCATGATGCTGGCTCAATTAGAATTACAACGTGCAAATCGATATAATAGGCCCCTTTCAATCATTATGATGGATATTGATCACTTCAAAATGGTCAATGATTCCTTTGGACATCTCATCGGTGATCAAGTTCTCCACGATGTTGCCCAATTGTGCAATAATAATTTGCGAGAAATGGATATCATGGGAAGATATGGCGGGGAAGAATTTACCATTTTACTTCCTGAAACCCCCAGTTTCATCGATGATCCAAATGATGAAGATAACGAAAATCCTGAAAAACCATCCGCCAAGACTGTTGCAGAAAGATTACGCAAAACAATTAGTGAAAAACCGATAGAAACAGCGAAGGGCACGATCATTGTAACGGCAAGCTTTGGGGTGGTTGGATTGTCGAAAGAATCTGAAAAAATTGAAACACTATTAGATCGAGCAGACACATCACTTTATATTGCAAAACAACGGGGGCGAAATCAAGTTGTCGTTTGGATAGAAACCCAAAAGAAAACCTAATCGAGGTGGAATGCGAAAACTTACAACTGAGATTCTAGTTATCGGTGGTGGCGCTACCGGTACAGGAATAGTACGCGACTTGGCCATGCGCGGTTTCGATACCATTTTGGTGGAAGCGCGTGATTTGACACATGGCACAACGGGTCGTTTTCATGGATTATTGCATAGCGGTGGACGCTATGCTGTCAAGGACCCTCAGGCTGCCAAAGAGTGTATCGAAGAAAATCGCATATTGCGAAGCATCATGCCTCATTGTATCGAAGATACCGGCAGCTTTTTTGTGGTGACACCAGATGACGATGGAAGCTTCGGAACCAAGTTTATGGGGGGGTGCCAGAGTGCAGGGATTCCTGTCGAGGAAGTATCGATCAGTCAAATGTTGAAAGAGGAGCCATTACTTAATCCCCTGATTACGCACTGTTTTCGAGTTCCGGACGCAGCAGTCGACGCATTTGCTGCCGCACACGCCAATGTAAATTCTGCCCGTGCGCATGGAGGGCGAATTTTTACTTACCATGAAGTGTCGCAATTATTGACAGAAAATGGAGATACATCTTCCCGAGGCGTAGTTGGTGCCATTTGCTACGATTTGGTCAACAACGAACAAGTCACCATCAACGCTGATTTGGTTGTCAACGCGGCTGGCGCCTGGGTGGGCAAAATTGGCGCTTCAGCAGGGGTTGAAATCGCCATCCGTCCCGGAAAAGGAACCATGCTGGCCGTAAGCCAACGCATCGTCAACACCGTAATCAACCGCTGCAAAATGCCTTCCGATGGAGATATCCTGGTCCCGGCACACACTGTGGCTGTGATGGGGACAACCGATGAGCAGGTTGCCGACCCCGACAACTTCGGCATTGAACCCTGGGAAGTTCAGCTAATGCTCGAAGAGGGGGAAAAGATCATCCCCGGATTCAAAGAATTGCGCATGTTGCGTGCATGGGCAGGCGTCCGCCCGCTCTACCAGGAAACCAAGACAAATGTGTCACGCGATATCACCCGTTCGTTTGTCTTGCTCGATCATGAAGAGCGTGATGGAGTTCCTGGCCTTGTCACCATCACCAGCGGAAAATGGACCACGTACCGCCAAATGGCAGAAGAGACGGTTGACCTGGTGTGCGAGAAGTTGGGTACTTCAAGGGTATGCAAAACTCATCTTGAAGAGTTGCCAACCGAAGAAGGGAGACTGAAGACGAAAATATCCCGTTCCCCGTCTTCGGTCCTCGGTCACCATTTCTTAGGCGAGCGCCTGGCCCAAATTGAAGAAGAAAATAATTACGGCCAATTAGTCTGCGAATGTGAATTGGCCACGCGGGCTGATATTGAGAGAGCTATTACCGAAGAGGATGCAAAAACCCTGGACGATATCCGCCGTGACGTGCGCCTTGGAATGGGTCCCTGCCAGGGAGGTTTCTGTACCCTGCGTGCTGCGGGGCTTCTTCATCATCGGGCAGTGGAAAATGAAAAGTGGGAAGTTGAACAAACCAATGTTTCGTTACGAGACTTTCTTGAGGAACGTTGGAAAGGGGTACTGCCAATCTTATGGGGCAAACAACTTCACCAGGAACGCCTGAACGAATTGATTTTTACTAATGTACTCGGCACAAATCGGCTGCCAGGACCACAGGCCTCGCGACTGGCAGCGCAGGTATATTCCAAGGTTGAGAGTGATTATCCGACCGCAGACGACAGACTACAGATCACAATAAAGGATCAGCTAAAAGCAGTCAGCCGTCAGCCGTCAGCGGATGTCCTCATTATTGGTGCCGGATTGGCAGGTTTGGTCGCTGGTTGGCAGGCTTCATCCAATGGCTTGCGGGCCAAAGTGATCAGCAAAGGCTGGGGAGCCAATCACTGGGGGTCCGGCTGTATCGATGTTTTGAGCTACCACCCTATTGATTCACTTGAACCGTTGGAAAGCCCATCCATTGGGGTTGAAAGATTGGTAAAAGAAAACATTTCCCATCCCTACGCAATTCTTGGAAATGAGAAAATAAGTCAGGCTCTGGAATCATTCCAAACCTTATGCAAGGAAGCCAAATACCCACTGCACGGGAACATCGAGAATAATTATTGGTTGCCAACAGTTCTCGGCGCGCAACGCCCCACCTGTCTGGCGCCAGAATCCATGATCGCCGGAGATTTGAATTCTACTGACCCAATGCTCCTGGTTGGATTCGAGGATTATCTCGACTTTTCACCCCATCTGGCAGCGGCAAATCTCACTGAAATTGGCATTTCGGCAACAGCATTAATCCTGGAAATCCACCAATTGAAGGTCACGCTTCGAGTTGATACGATGGCCCTGGCACGGCTGTTCGATGACGTCGAGTTCCGAGCCGAAATTGCTGAAGCCATCAAACCGCATGTTGACAAGGCTACACGTGTCGGTTTCCCGGCAGTTTTGGGCTTGAAGCAACCCGTTGAAGTACTCCGAGATTTAGAATCACGTTTGGGGTGCCGCATCTTCGAAATCCCTGGATTACCCCCCTCGGTTCCTGGCATTCGCCTCCACAATATTCTTGTTGACGCCATCAGAAAGGCTGGCGGCCGTGTCGAGAATGGCATGGAAGTGATAGACTTTAGCAGTGAGCAGACAGCCGACAGCAAAAACATTATTACCATCTGGAGCGATTCTGGTGCACGCAACACTCCGCACTCTGCATCAAAATACATTTTGGCGACAGGTGGGTTCTTAGGCGATGGTATTCAAATAGATCATACTGGCTATGCTAAAGAAATGGTTTTTGATCTTCCCATTCAAAACTGCCCAGCCAGAAAGGAATGGTTCGCGCAACAATTCAGTGACCATCAGGGACAACCGCTCTTCAAAGCGGGTATCCACACAAACGAAGATTTCCAACCTGTTGATGTGGAAGGACAAAAATTATTCGACAATCTTTTTGCTATAGGCAACGGATTGGCTTACGGAGATTACATTCGGGAAGGATCATTGGAAGGTGTCGCCCTGGGAAGTGGATTTGTCGTTGGTAAAGGATTAGCGGAATAATGAACATGTCACACCACCTTCCCGTAGAGCTAAGCCTCGACCAGTGTATCAAGTGCAACATCTGTGTTGCCGCCTGTCCGGTTGCCGCCGTTGCTGATTACTTCCCCGGACCAAAATATTCCGGACCTCAGGCATCCCGTTTCCGGCAAGCCGAACAGCCCACTCCCGACCATTCCGTGGATTATTGCAGCGGCTGCCGGGTATGCAATATGGCCTGCCCCAACGGTGTAAAAATTGCCGAAATGAACGCCCGTGCCCGTCATGATATTGTCTCCCAGGGCAAGGTTCCATTGATATTGCGATTGCGCAATAATCTTATCGCTCGAACTGAACTCCTGGGCAATCTGGCTCAACCTTTTGCACCCATCTCGAACATTTTGTTGAGCAATCCTGTTGTACGAGGCCTCACTGAGTTGATAATGGGAATTGCACGCAAGGCTTACTTCCCACCCTTTGCGCGCCAACGATTCAGTCATTGGTGGCGATCTCATAGAACGCGCAATTCTCCCCATAAAGTTGTTTTTTTCCACGGTTGCGCCACCGAATATTATGAGCCACGCGTCGGCAGGGCAGCCATCCATATTCTGGAAGCCAACAACTTCCAGGTAATCGTACCACCGCAAAATTGTTGTGGATTACCCTTGTTATCAAATGGTGAATTCCCCGCTGCCCGTAGTGCTCACGAAAAAAACGTCAGCAGCTTAGTGGAATATGCCCAGCACGGGATTCCCATTGTGGGCACGTCCACAAGCTGCACGCTGACGTTAAAAGATGAGGCCCCCGAACTGCTTGACATGTATGGTAAAGAAGCACGCCTGGTCGCTAAACACACTTTTGATTTTCACGAGTACCTTTATCAGTTGTGGACAACCGGGCAGTTGAAAACCGAAACATTGAAGCCCATTCCCCTGCGATTGGCCTATCACCAACCCTGCCAGTACCGCGCACACCGTATCGGCAGCCCAGCATTGGAGATCATGCGCCTCATACCAGAATTGGAGATCATCGAAGGCCACGCCGATTGCTGCGGCATTGCGGGAACGTACGGCTACAAAAAAGAGAAATATGAAATCAGTATGGCCGTCGGTCAACCACTCTTCGATTTCGTCCTGAATGTAGCCGTCCCGCTGGCAGTCTGTGACAGCGAAACTTGCCGCTGGCAAATCACACATGGAACCGGTCTGCCCAGCATCCACCCGGTGGAATTGTTGGCGGTGGCATACGGCTTCTCCCCTGAAGGCCCCCTTGCAGATGTTTTAAACCAATAGAACAATAGGAATGATAGACAACAGCCGTGGATGTCATTCCACGGCTGTTTTTTTAGACGTAAGAAATTACCCCATAAAAACACCTTTAAGACTGAATAGTTGACAAGAGTATTGGTAAAATCTAGCTGCGAGAAAAATAAATTATTTTTGAGGACCATCATGTCAATAATCATTCAAACAGATATTTCGACCCAACCAGAAATTGATGCTGGGCTGATCTCTTTAAGAAAGAAAAATATCATATCCCGTCTGTGGGAGCACGATCACACCATTTGGAAGTCCGACCCGACGGAGATCACCAACCGGCTTGGCTGGCTGCATATCAACGCGGCCATGCACCAGGAATTGCCGCGCATGCAGGCGTTGGCAAAAGACCTTCAACGAGAAGGCTATACGAATGTCCTATTGCTGGGGATGGGCGGCTCCAGCCTGGCACCCGAAGTCTTCAGCAATACTTTTCCCTCAACCGGGTTGAAGCTCAGCGTTCTGGACAGCACTGATCCCGAGACGGTGCAAGCCGCGACAGACAGCATTGATCTCGAGAAAACTCTTTTTATCGTCGCCACGAAATCCGGCGGGACAGTCGAGACACTTTCATTTTTCAAGTATTTTTACAACCTCCTGTTGGATATTACAGGGCCCGATCAAGCGGGAGAACATTTCGTCGCTATTACCGATCCCGGCAGCAAACTGGTTGATCTGGGAGAAAACTATCACTTTAGAGAGATATTTCTCAACGATTCCAATATCGGCGGACGCTACTCAGTTTTGTCGTTCTTTGGGTTGGTACCTGCTGCCCTGGCCGGGGTGGATGTTTCCAAACTTTTGCGCAGGGCTCAAGCCATGGCCGAATTGTGTGGTCCAGGAACCCCGGAAAAGGAAAATCCAGGCGCGGTGTTAGGAACTCTGCTGGGCTTGCTGGCCAAAGCAGGACGCGATAAGGTCACTTTCTTTGCCTCCCGCTCGATCGCGGATTTCCCCAATTGGGTTGAGCAGCTAATCGCAGAAAGTACCGGCAAAGAAGGGGTAGGCATCTTGCCCGTGGTCGCTGAGCCCTTAGGCCCCCCTGATGTTTATGGCGACGATCGATTTTTCGTGAATCTGCAAGTTGAGGATGATGCCACCCACTCAGCCAGATTTAAAACTCTCGAAGATGCCGGACATCCCCTGTTACGCCTGCAACTCGACGATATCTACGATTTGGGGGGTCAGTTCTTCTTGTGGGAGTTTGCCACTGCGGTGGCCAGCCACTTCCTGGAAATCAACCCTTTCGACCAGCCCGACGTCGAAAGTGCCAAAGTGCTGGCACGCCAGATGGTAGCAACCTATCGCGAAACGGGCCAACTTCCCAAAGGTGAAATCACACCCCCAGGACCGAAGGTATTGGAAGAATTCCTGGGTTCGATTCAGCCTGGGGATTATGTTGCCTTTCAGGCTTATGTTCACCCTACCCCTGAGGTCGAAAGAATTTTGCAGGACATTCGCCTGGGGACACACAAAAACTTCAAAGCGGCCACCACGCTTGGTTTCGGTCCCCGCTTTTTGCATTCAACCGGCCAACTCCACAAAGGCGATGCAGGCAATGGACTCTTCATTCAATTCACATCCCAACCGATAAAGGACATCGACATCCCCGATGAAGCAGGAAAAGCCGCCTCTGCGATGAGTTTTGGTACGCTTAAAATGTCGCAGGCGTTGGGCGATGCCCAGGCTTTGCGAGACGCCGGTCGTCGAGTAATCTGTATTCCCTTGGGAGAAAATCCCGTTGAAACGTTGAAATTATTGAAATAGCACAAATGAAAAAATTTGAGAATAAGATTGTTATGATTACGGGGGCAGCCGGGAATTTAGGCGCCGCAGTGGGACGTGTTTTTCAGGCAGCAGGTGCCAATCTGGTTTTGCTTGACCGCAAAACCGACCGCCTCCCCCAAATGTTCCCCAAGCTGGCCAAGTCGGATGATCACATCCTGGCAAAAGGCGTCGACTTATCTGAGCCGAAGGCCATAGAAAAGGCCGTTTCTATGGCCATTGAAAAGTTTGGTCGCATCGATGTGCTGGTCAATGCTATCGGCGGTTACCGGGCGGGAAAACCAGTCCATGAAACCGATCTCGAAACCTGGGATCTGATGTACAAACTCAATGCGCGCAGCGTGTTGATGGCATGCAAAAGCGTGATCCCTTTTATGCTGGAAAAGCAATTCGGCAAGATAATCAACATTGGGGCACGACCAGGTCTGCAAGGACGCGGTAAAATGGCAGCTTATGGCGCATCGAAGAGCGCCGTGATCCGTTTGACCGAGAGTCTGGCTGCTGAACTCGGAGATGCAAACATAAATGTTAATTGCATTCTCCCCGGCACCATTGACACACCCCAGAATCGGCAGGCCATGCCCAAAGCTGATTTCAACCGCTGGGTAACGCCCGAAGCCTTGGCAGGGGTGATCCTGTTCCTGGCATCCGAATCAGCAACCCCGATCAACGGCGCAGCAATTCCAGCATATGGCAATTCCTGAAAGCGGTAAATCCCAATGAAAAAAATTCCTGTTACAATCGTAATTTTTGGCGCTTCTGGCGACCTGACTCGTCGCAAATTGATCCCGGCGCTTTATAACTTGTACATCAAGGGGCGCTTAACCGAAAAAACCAAGATCATCGGTTTCGCCCGACGTCCCTATGATAACGAATTTTTCCGTTCCCAAATGCTGGAGGGTCTACAAACCTTCAGCCCGGACTCTTTCGACCCGGAAATATGGGAAGCTTTCTCTCCAAAGATAAACTATTTTCAAGGAAACTTGGGAGAAGAAGAAGATTACAAAAAGCTGGCAGAATTATTGGATAACCTTGATGGTGGCACATCGAACCGGCTATTCTATTTAGCCACTGCCCCCTCCTTTTTCGAGCCTGCTATCGCGCACCTGGGTTCAGCCGGGTTGGCTGAGGAGTCTGAGGGGGAATCTGCCCGCTGGCGACATGTAGTCATCGAAAAGCCTTTCGGCCATGATCTAGCCTCGGCCCAAAGTCTCAATCAATTCGTACACACTGTTTTTGACGAACAGCAAATCTATCGAATTGATCACTATCTTGGCAAAGAAACCTCGCAGAATATCCTCTTCTTCCGCTTTGCTAACACCATCTTCGAGCCTATCTGGAACCGACGCTTTGTTGATAACGTCCAGATCACGGTAGCAGAGAGTGTGGATGTTGGTCATCGTGCTGGCTATTACGATAATTCCGGCGTGCTGCGGGATATGTTCCAAAATCACTTGATGCAGTTGCTCGCATTGGTTGCTATGGAGCCACCGTCATCTTTCGAAGCAGATGCCGTGCGTAATGAAGTCGCCAAATTGCTCAATTCGGTCAGGCCCATCGAGCTGTCCAACACGGTTGCCGCACAGTATGATGGCTATTGCAGCGCCGAAGGCGTTGCAGAATTTTCGCGCACGCCCACCTATGCAGCGCTGAGACTCAATATCGACAACTGGCGCTGGAAAGGCGTACCCTTTTATTTGCGTTCTGGGAAAGCGATGAAACGTAAAACCACAGAAATCGTCATTGAATTCCAGAAACCCCCACACTTGATGTTTGGGCTTACGGATTCCAGCGATTTCTCACCCAATATCCTTTCGCTGTGCATCCAACCCGATGAAGGGATCCATCTCAAATTTCAGGCTAAGACACCCGGTTCGGACGAGGATATGCGCTCTGTCGACATGGAATTCCATTATCAATCCGCCTTCGTAGGTGATCCGCTGCCCGATGCCTACGAACGGCTTCTGATAGAGGCCATTCAAGCCGATGCATCCCTCTTCACCCGCAGCGACGGCATCGAGGCGGCCTGGCAATTGATCGATCCGGTGATCACGGCCTGGGAAGATGTTGCCTCAGGGTATCTTTCCACGCATGAGCCCAATACCTGGGGTCCAATCGAGGCTGAGCAATTATTGTCCCGGGATGGGCGCGTCTGGCGAACTGGCTGCGGCGGTCATGAACCTGATTTCAACCTGAAAGCATAAACTCAATATGGCCATCATAAAAACCCACACCACACCAGATGATCTGGCACACGCTGCTGCAACCCATTTTGCGACCCTATCGCAAGAAGCTATCGCCGACCATGGATTCTTTTCAGTAGCTCTGGCTGGCGGCTCGACACCCAAGGCCACTTACCAGACCCTGGCAACTATCGAATTCGCCGAACAAGTTCAATGGGAATACGTACATGTCTTTTGGGGCGACGAACGCACAGTTCCTCCAGATCACGAGCACAGCAACTTCCGTATGGCGATGGAAGCTATGCTCGAAATCGTACCTATCCCCAAAGAAAATATCCATCGCATCCCAGGAGAGATCAAGCCCACTGATGCTGCGAGAGTATACGAACGCACATTGAAAGATTTCTATGATCCTAATTCAGTCGTATTCGATCTAGTTCTCTTGGGCATGGGCGATGATGGTCATACAGCCTCGCTTTTTCCGGGAAACACGGCTATTCTCGATGCATCTCACCTAGTGGCGGCAACATTCGTGGAAAAATTCGAAACCTGGCGAATTACGTTCACGCCAAAATTGATCAATGCCGCCAAAAATGTCACCTTTCTGGTTTCGGGAGAGAAGAAAGCCTGGCGCTTGAGAGAAGTGTTGGTCGGACGCTATCAGCCGGAGGTCTTACCTTCCCAGATCATCCGGCCGAGTCGAGGCAAATTACGCTGGATGGTTGACGAAGCTGCTGCCATTCACCTCGGAAACGGAGAAATCCATGAAGGCTAAATTGCTCACCGCAGCGGTTGGCCCCTGGCCAATGAATACATACGCCGTTATTTGCGAAGAGACAAAGACCAGCGCCATTATTGATCCCGGTTCAGACACGGACAAGATATTGGCTTTGGTGGATGGAACGCGCGTCGATAAAATATTGCTGACCCATGGACATTTTGATCATGTTTTGGGATTGAATGAAGTCAAAGAGGCCACAGGAGTTCCGGTCTATCTGCATCCCAAAGATGCCGAAACTTTCGAAGTGGAATTCGATAACGCCCTCGCAGGGGGTGAGGCTATTTCGGTGGGGAATCTTGTCTTGCAAGCCATTCATGCGCCGGGACACACCCCTGGTCAGGTTTGCTTTGATCTGGGAGATGGCCGCATTATTGTGGGCGATACCGTCTTTGTCGGAGGACCCGGCAAAACCTGGTCAGCCGAAGATTTCGCCACCACCATGAGGACCATGCAAGAGATCGTATTCACCTGGCCTGACGAGACACAATTTTTCCCCGGTCATGGTCCCAGCGGCGTAATCGGCTCAGAGCGCCCGGCCTTTGAAGCCTTCGTCGCTCGCGGCTGGGACGCCAACACGCAAGGGGATGTTACCTGGAAATGACAGCTTTTATGAATGGTATGTACGGTTTCATCACCGTTTATCTCTGTTCATCCCCGGTTAATGTTCCTGATTTAGAATTTGATACAATCGTCCAAAATAATCACGTATTTCTACGTTTCTGACAAATATGCCAAACAGATATCTTTTCCTTGGTTTTTTAACTCTTTGTTCTGCTTTTTTGTTTTCGCCGCCACCAGTTCTTGCCGAGGATGGAAATCCACCGGAAGCCGGAGCCGTGCTTTGTTTGCCCGGTGATTATCAACTCACAAACAACGATTGCCTGGAATCTGGCTCGTCTCAATATCTGGCTGATTTAGCAAAAGAAGGGATCACCTATCCCATCGAACCCTTTCCATTCCAGAAACCGGATTTTTCATTGGCGTACGTCGCAGAACAATATGCCCAAGTGCGCACCCCCAATGCCCCGGTATACGGTTCGTTGGAACAAGCCATGACGGGCAAAGAAAAAGAAGCTATCCGCCGTATCGATTCACCCTTTAGCTTTATCTCATATTACGAAGACACGGTTGTGGATGGCGCTCGCTTCTACGAGATCGAAACGGGTAATTGGATGACGGCTATCGATGTTAGCCGCGTCACTCCCCCACGTTTCCAGGGCCTGGAACTGACGCGTACCCCCTCGCAATCTTTTGGCTGGGTGCTCAGTTATCTTAGCCGAACCACGGGCTATGTAGAGCCGAAAAGCACTCCGGGATATGAGCTTGAAGATTACACTGGCATCTACTATGAAAACCACTCCATGGTTTGGATATACAATACCAAAAAAGTGGACGACATAGAATGGTATTTGATTGGACCTGACCAATGGGTACCTCAAGGTGTCATCGCCCGCGTAATCCCCAATACCACCCCACCCAAGGGCGTCACTGGTGGACGCTGGATCGAAGTTAATCTTTTCGAACAGACTATCGCCGTTTATGACAATTTCGAATTGGTGTTTGCCACCATCATCGCCAGTGGTTTAGATCCCTTTTGGACACGCCCTGGGTTATTTCAAATTTACGAAAAACTCGAATCTACTCCTATGCGCGGCTCCTTTGAAGCTGATCGCTCAGACGCTTATTTCCTGGAGGATGTCCCCTGGACCATGTATTTCGATGAAGCGCGCGCCTTGCACGGTGCTTATTGGCGAGCAAACCTCGGTTTCCCTCAATCTCATGGCTGTGTCAATTTATCGGTCGGTGATTCGCGCTGGCTCTTTGATTGGGCCAATGTAGGTGACTGGATTTATGTTTGGGACCCTTCGGGTCTAACGCCCACTGACCCAAGCCAATATGGCGCTGGGGGCGCGTAAACTATTGTCCCTAAGCAACACTGATCCTTTGAGGATCGGCGTTGCTGCAGAGATTTATTTATAATGGTCCATCGCAGCAGAATCATTTGGCCAATCCTGGCTCTCATTCTCGTCAGCACTCTGGCATGCCAGAGTGTTTTTGCAGCCATCGATTCGGCAATTGAAGTCAATTCAACGGAATCCATTCGCAAAACTTCTCGACCACCTGCGCACACATCCCAATTCGATATTTTCGAAGAACTCTGGCACATTGTCGAGAGGGATTACCTCTATTCTGATTTCAACGGACTTGATTGGAAAGCAGTCTATGATGAATATCGCCAAAAAATTGAAGCTGGAATAAGCGATGACATTTTTTATCTCAATATGGCGGATATGGTTGATCTCCTTGGGGATGATCACTCGATATATCTCAATCCTGAGGAAGCAGCCCAGGAAGATGCCCAATATTTAGGGGAAAACGATTTTGTCGGGTTTGGTGTGTTATTGGCAGCAGTCCCAGAAAAAGAACTCGCCGTTATCCTGGTCACCTTTGATGATAGTCCCGCCGCGCAGGCCGGATTGCACCCCAGGGATAGTATTCTCTCTATCGATGGTCAACCCATCTTGAACGAAGATGGAAATTTGAATGACTCATTGCTTGGAGTGAGTGGATCGTCAGCTACACTAGTCGTTCAGTCTCCTGGGGACGACACTCGTCAGGTAACACTCACTCGTCGTCAGGTGACCGGCTCGCTGCCGGTGCCCTATTCGATCATCACCTCACCGGAGGGCAAACGCGTCGGATACATTTTATTGGTCTCCTTCACGGATTCCAGTATCGAGACCAAAATTGCTGGTATCCTGGGCATTTTTCAAAATAACGACGTAGAAGCCATCATCATTGATAACCGCATGAACGAAGGCGGCGCAGATACCGTTCTACGGCAGGTGCTCTCATACTTCACAGAAGGCACCTTGGGATATTTCATCAACCGCCAGGGGAAAGTCCCTTTGCACATCAACAAGCCAAACTATGTCCTGAATTCAGGCGAAATTCCCCTTGTCGTGCTGATTGGTCCCAACACTGTCAGTTTTGGCGAAATCTTTTCCGGCATTCTCAAAGATATCCATCGAGCCTATCTTATTGGTGAACAGACCGACGGCAATATCGAGATCCTATGGGGGTACACTTTCGATGACGGATCCCGAGCCTGGATTGCCCACGACACTTTTCGCCCAGTCAATCATCCAGACCACGATTGGGAACAAACCGGCATCATCCCCGATCTGACCGTCCCCGTCACCTGGGAAGATTATGCACTTGAGAATGACCCCGCAGTGAAAGCTGCTCTCGAATATTTCGATTTTCGATAAGGAAATTGCATGCTAACGTCCCCCGAAAAATTGCTGTTTATCCTGGCTGTATGTGCCAGCGTTTTTTTAACCTGGCGTGGTGTAATTCGAATCATCCAAAATATTTCCCAGGGTGGAGGCCACCCAGATTGGAATCTGATTCCAAATAGGATTATGTCGGCCATTGGCAAATTCGTCACGCTGGGACCCACCTGGAAATTGCGCCCCATCGCCAGCATTTTTCATGCCCTGGTAGCCTGGGGATTTACTTTTTATCTGGTCGTCAATGTGGGGGATGTCCTGAGAGCCTTTATACCCGAATTCCATTTTCTCGGTACAGGCACCATTAGTGGGGTTTACAGATTGATTGCCGATTTGCTGAGTGTGGCCGCCTTGTTTGGTATGGCAGCGTTGTTGGTTCGCCGCTTTTTCCTTCGGCCTCGGGAGCTGACTATTGCTGAGGATACAATGCTCCACCCCCAAGCACGCACTGGGATAAAGCGAGATTCAGCCATCGTGGGCATATTCATCTTACTTCATGTTGGATTCCGCTTTTTAGGTGAATCGTATTCACTCGCTCTGGAGGGGCACCTGGACCCCTGGCAGCCCCTTGCCTCCGGTGTTTCCTCCCTATGGATCGGCATGTCTCCCGAAATTCTGAACGCAATGGTTCACGTATCATTTTGGATGGCCCTGGGTTTGATCCTGGCCTTCATGCCCTATTTTCCCCGCTCTAAGCATATTCACTTGATCTTCGCCCCGCTCAATTTCCTGCTCAAACCTGAACGCCGCTCGATGGGAGAGCTCAACCCATTGGATTTTGAGGATGAGAGCATCGAGCAATTTGGCGCCCTTCATCTACAAAATTTGGGTTGGGAACAGATCATGGACGCCTATGCTTGTATCATGTGCAACCGCTGCACCGAGGTTTGTCCCGCCAACACCACCGGCAAGGTGCTTTCTCCGGCGGCATTAGAGATCAATAAACGTTACCATTTAAATTATGGCACAGGGGCGCCGCATGCGGCGCCCCTGCAATTGACCGAATTCGCCATCAGCGAGGAGGCCATCTGGGCCTGCACAGCTTGCGGAGCCTGTGTCGATATCTGCCCCGTGGGCAACGAGCCTATGCGCGATATCCTCGATATTCGGCGCGGTTTGGTCTTGATGGAAAACAACTTCCCCGAACAGTGGCAAACCGCTTTTCGGGGTATGGAACGCACCACAAATCCGTGGAACGTTCTGCCCACCGAGCGCATGACCTGGGCCGAGGGATTGGACGTCCCCACCATTGACCAAAAAACCGCTCCCGAATATCTATGGTGGGTTGGCTGTGCTCCAGCAACCGATGCTCGCGCTCAAAAGACAGCCCGCGCCTTCGCAAAAATATTGAACCACGCTGGTGTGGATTACGCTGTACTAGGGCAACGGGAAACCTGTACAGGTGACTCCGCCCGGCGAGCTGGAAATGAGTATCTTTTCTTCGAACTGGCCACCGGCAACGTGGAGATGTTCAACGAAATCAAACCCCAAAAGATCATCACAACCTGCCCGCACTGTTTACATACTATCAAAAACGAGTACCCAGCTTTCGGTGGTGAGTTTCAGGTTGTGCATCATACCCAACTGATTGACGAATTGATTTCGAGCGGTGATTTGGCATTGGAAGCTGGAAGTTGGAAGGTGGACGGAGAAAACTACCAACCACCAACCCTCACCTTCCATGATCCATGCTTTTTAGGTCGCCAGAATGATATTCTCATTGAGCCGCGGGATGTGCTCACAAATATCGAGGCCCGCTTAATTGAAATGCCTCGTAATAAAACACAATCCTTCTGCTGTGGTGCAGGGGGTTCCCAAATGTGGAAAGAGGAAGAACACGGCGAGGAGGGCGTCAATACCAACCGCTTCCGTGAAGCCCAAAATACCCATGCTGACATCCTTGCCGTGGGCTGTCCCTTCTGCATGGTGATGATGAATGACGCCTCCAAAGACGCAGCCAGCGAGATGCAAGTATTGGACATTGCAGAAATTGTTGCTGCCCGGCTTTCTGAAGCGTGAATATGAAAGAAATTCATTTCAAACTGTGTAAAGTGCTTAGTTAGTTTTCGGTTCGAAACGCGGTGAGAAGACACGTTTGCTAAAAAGTAATTGGAACCTTATCACCTTATCCTGATTTCGCTGCGACTGTCGAGCTAATTTTCTTCAAATTGTGGGCGATCACGCCCCAGCCAACCCAACGGTGGAAACCTTTTTCACTGTGGTTGAGACAGCACCCGACTCTAATGGAAGAACTGGCAAGATTTCCGGGTTCTCCAAATTTGTCAATCGGATTCACACGAACAATCAATTTCAGGCGAGCATCACTTACTAAAACCTCCCGCAGGTTCTTTGCGCCCTTAGCGAAATCACTATATGAAGATTTAAAAACAGTGATGAATGTCT
This sequence comes from uncultured Anaerolineales bacterium, assembly GCA_964629085.1. Classification (GTDB taxonomy): domain Bacteria; phylum Chloroflexota; class Anaerolineae; order Anaerolineales; family UBA11858; genus NIOZ-UU35. The sequence goes on along the minus strand of CAZVPR010000040.1, from coordinate 15,523 downwards.
TGTAGTATTGTCATTCTAGTTACATTGTGTTCACCACCGAAAATTTCTGGAAAAAGCCCAGAAAATTGAACGGTCTTCATTGATAAAAAGAGCGCTCGATTTGGCTATAACTTGAGGAACGGTTGCAGCTCTAGGGAGGCCACATTCGAGTAAGCCTGGAGGAATTTATCTTCCCTATGCGAATCACCCGACTTTTCAAATTTGCACACCTACGGCGCTACGCGGATTATTACTCTGTAAACGGAATTAAATGAAGCTTTCTAGAAACAGAATGAGCAGCACCCCTCGATTGGCTTCACACACGGGATGCAGTCAACAACACCACGAAAAACACCACACCCTGAATACGCTTGTCATTTTCACCACTTTTGGTGGAATTGGGAAAACATATCGGAGCGGCTAACACCGTTCCTTTTTTATGATACTCTAAGGATCATACGCTATAATCGGAGCGAAGCAGTCGGAAAAGCCAAAGTGAGGCAATATGGCAAAAAAGAAAACCAAGGCGCATCTCCCCCTGTCATCAGAAGAGATTATTGCAGATTACAGACTAGCTTATAAGAGCCGTCAGGCCAGCCTGATAGGCCGCAGGGAGGTCCTTAGTGGCAACGCCAAATTTGGTATCTTCGGCGATGGCAAAGAAGTGGTACAACTAGCCATCGCTCGTTCGTTTAAAAAGGGGGATTGGCGCTCGGGTTACTACCGCGATCAAACCTGGATGATGCACCTGGGTGTTTTGGATATACAAGAATTCTTTGGCCAACTTTACGCGTGTACCGATGAACAGGTAGTTCCTTCCAGCGCTGGGCGTTCGATGAACAGCCATTTCGCCAGTCGATATATCGCCTCAGATGGCAGTTGGGTGAATCAGACCGAGATGTACAACATTTCTTCGGATGTGTCTCCCACCGGCTCACAGATGCCGCGCCTGGTTGGTTTGGCGTTCGCTTCACACCTATACCGCAATCTGGACGAACTCCAAACCTTCAGCCAATTTTCTGATCATGGCAATGAAATTGCCTGGGGCAGCATTGGCAACGCATCGACTGCTGAAGGTATGTTCTGGGAGTCGATTAATGCCATTGGCGTTTTACAAGCCCCTGCGATCATCTCGATCTATGACGATGGCTACGGCATCTCAGTGCCCAATCAATTCCAAATGGTGAAGGAAAATATTTCCGCCATCCTTTCTGGCTTTCAGCGAGAACCCTGCCCGGATGAGTTTTGCGACCGCGGCTATGATATCTATTCCGTACGAGCCTGGGATTATCCAGCGTTATTGGAAATCTATCAAACTGCCGCCAAAATCACCCGTCAATATCACATCCCCTCCTTGATCCACATAACCGAGGTCACCCAACCCTTGGGCCATTCCACATCGGGCAGTCACGAGCGTTATAAATCTCCCGAACGTTTGGCATGGGAAACCGAACACGACTGCCTGGATAAGCTGCGCGCCTGGATTATTGAGCAAGAGATCAGCTGCGACGAAGAATTGACCGAATTCGAGAAAAGTGACCGCAAAAAAGTTGAAATGATCCGCGCGGAAACCTGGGATGCCTATCAAAATCCTATTCGAGCCGATCGAAAACAAATCCAAAAAATCATTGCAGAATTATCCAAAAGCAGTCCTATGTCCGAAGATATTGAAGCAATCAAGCAAAATTTGGTCAGCAAACCCATCGCACATCGGCGCGATATTTACGGTGCCATTCACACTATTCTACGCCTGACCCGAGGCCAAGATTACCCAGCTCGCCGGGATTTATTAGCATGGAAAACAGCACAGGACAAACTGCAAAAAGAACGCTTCAGCTCACATCTTTACAGCGAATTCCCTAATTCGACCCAGACCCCTGATTGGAGTGACCCGATATATTTAGATGATTCGCCTAAAGTGGCGGCATTTGAAATCTTCAACCATTTCTTTGATGCCGCTCTGGAACGCGATGCGCGTTTGATCGCATTTGGGGAGGATGTCGGCCACCTTGGTGATGTCAATCAGGGTTTTCACGGGCTGCAAGAGAAATTCGGCACCCTGCGAGTTATGGACACCGGTATCCGCGAGGCCACCATCCTGGGACAGGCTATCGGGCTGGCCATGCGCGGGCTGCATCCAATCTGCGAGATTCAATACCTCGATTATTTGCTTTACGCCCTGCAGTTGATGTCCGATGACCTGGCCACACTTTCCTGGCGTACCAAAGGCGGCCAGAAGGCACCGGTGATCGTGCGAACGCGCGGACATCGCTTAGAAGGCATCTGGCACTCGGGTTCTCCCATGGCTGGGATCATTAATCTGGTACGAGGGATGCATGTACTCGTACCGCGCAGCGCTGTCCAGGCCGTTGGCTTCTACAACACCCTGCTCAAATCGGATGATCCCGCCCTGGTTGTAGAAGTGCTCAATGCCTATCGATTGAAAGAACGCCTGCCGGAGAATATCGCCGATGTCACTCTACCCTTGGGCATCCCCGAGGTTATTCGCGCTGGATCGGATGTCACACTGGTCACCTACGGAGCCATGTGCCGCCTGTCCCTGCAAGCAGCCGAAAAGCTCAGTCAGGTCGGCATTGAAACCGAGGTCATCGACGTGCAATCCTTGCTGCCCTTCGACCGAAATGGTCAAATTCTTGAATCGCTCAAAAAAACCAACCGCATCATTTTTGCCGATGAGGATGTTCCTGGCGGTACATCTGCCTATATGTTGCAGGAAGTCATCGAGAAGCAAGACGGCTATCAGTGTCTCGATTCCCCACCGCGCACGTTGAGCGCCAAAGCACATCGCCCAGCCTACGGCTCTGATGGCGACTACTGGTCAAAACCCAATCTCGAGGATATCTTCGATGCAGTCTATGGGTTGATGAATGAGGTGGATCCAGTCAAATTTCCCGAGTTGTATTAGTTGATAGTTGGTGGTTGACAGTTGATTGTTAGATGAACTCGAAATTGCGGAGGGCACCATAATGATAAAACCGAAAAGCTATCAAGATTTAATTGTATGGAAAAAGAGCATCTAACTCGCCAAAGAGATACACAAAATCACAATACAATTCCCTAAGTACAAAAACTATGCACTCGCGGATCAAATGAGGCGAGCAAGAATTTCTATTCCATCGAATATTGCTGAAGGCCTAGCACGGAAATCACCCAATGAATTTGATTATATTTCAAAGCAGAAAGCTAAAGAAATGGAAACAACCATTATTGAATCGCGCAAGCAAATCTATGCGCTGATCAACAGTATCGCGAGATAATCCTAACAACCACTAACCAATAACCAGCAACAGGAGCATTCCCATGCCCACAAAAATTACCGTCCCATTGCTTGGCGAAGGCGTCGAAGAAGTCACTATTGTCAACTGGCTAAAAAAAGAGGGTGATCAAGTTGATGAATACGAGGGGATTTTGGAAGTGGAGACCGATAAGGTGGTTACAGAAATCGTCAGCCCTTCTGCGGGAACTCTGCTAAAGGTCGAAATCCTCGAGGAAGGCACGCCTGTCGCGGTTGGTACTGTTCTGGCCTGGATCGGAGGGGAGGGTGATTCTATCCCCGAGGATGATACCGCTCTCAAAGAAAAATCAACAGAGCCAACCCCGGAAGCAAATCCAGACCCTAAAGCGGCTGCCACGCCCAAACGTCGGGATGATCTAGGCTTTATTTCACCTGTAGTCGCCAGGATGGCATCCAAGCATAATATCGATCTATCAACAATAACTGGTACCGGCCGAGACGGCCGCATCACAAAAAACGACGTTCAAGCATACCTTATCACGCCTAGCACTTTGCACTCCGCACGGCAATCTGCCACCATCATTCCCCATTCCCTGACCCGTAAACGCATCGCCGAGCACATGGTTGCAAGCGTTCGCACATCGCCACACGTCACTACGGTGATGGAAGCCGACATGAGCCGTGTTATCACCCACCGCAGCGCCAACAAAGCAGATTTTGCCCAGGATGGAGTAAACCTGACCTTCACCGCTTATTTTATTTCCGCCGTAGCCGCAGGATTGAAGGCCTACCCCATGGTCAATTCAACCTGGCATGATGAGGGCTTGCAATTGCACTCGGGGGTCAATATCGGCATGGCAACCGATTTGGGCGAGGAAGGGCTGATCGTACCGGTGATAAAACGAGCTGATGAACTCTCACTGCGGGGTATCGCCCGAACGGTAAACGATTTGGCAGAGCGGGCGCGTGCGAAAAAGCTGAGTGCTGATGACGTTCAGGGAGGCACGTTCAGCATCACCAATCACGGCGTTAGCGGCTCGCTTCTCGCCGCGCCAATCATCAACCTGCCGCAATGCGCCATTCTGGGAGTTGGCGCGGTTCAGAAACGTGTGGTGGTGATCACGGATGATGCCGGTAATGATGCTATGGCTATCCGACCCATGGTTTACCTGACCCTGACATTTGACCATCGCATTCTCGATGGGGCCATGGCTGATCACTTTCTGACCAATGTTATTGATGTTTTGAATATCTGGGACTGAGCAGGCAATAATCTTTCTGTAGAGTATAATTAATTGGAGGTCACCTGTGGACAAAGAACGCACAATCGCTAAAGTCGTCAATAAACGAAAAATTCGTGAGACTAATACCGATTTTGCATATTGGCAATCTCTACCTGCCAAGGACCGTCTGGCGGCCTTGGCAGAAATCCGTCGCGAATACCACGCATGGAAATATGATTAACCCAGATTTCAAAGAGTTTTTTCAATTATTAACCACCAATGAAGTCCGTTATCTAGTTATTGGCGGATAAGCGGTTGCCTTTCATGGTCACCCACGTTATACCAGAGAATAGACGTATGGGTCTGGGTCAATCCTGAAAATGCTAAACGTTTAGTAAAGAGTCTGGAATCTTTTGGTTTTGCTTCATTGCGGTTAACTATGGATGATTTTTTGGAAATGAATACTGTGATCCAACTAGGATACGCTCCTAATCGCATAGATCTGATTTTGGGTGTACCCGGAGTAGATTTCGAAGAATGCTATACGAAGAAAGTAGAAGAGGAAATTGACGGGGTATCTATACCATTTATTGACCTGGAAAACCTTAAAAAAGCCAAAGCATCTGCCGGGCGACATCAAGATCTGGCAGATCTCGAAAACCTGCAATAAGAAAAATAGGAGTGCATTTTATGAGCAACTATGATGTCATCGTTATTGGCGCGGGTCCGGGCGGATATGTGGCCGCCATTCGCGCCTCGCAATTGGGATTAAAAACAGCGGTCATTGAAAAGGAATATTTAGGAGGCGTCTGCCTGAATATCGGTTGCATTCCCTCCAAATCGCTGCTGAAAAATGCCGATGTGGCCCACTTGCTGCGAACCGGGGGACGCACTTTCGGATTTTCCTTCGACAACCTGGAATTGGATTTCGGCAAGGCAGTCAAACGCAGCCGCCAGGTATCCGGACGCCTGACCAAGGGAGTCGGGTTTTTGATGAAAAAGAACAATATCGACGTCCATATGGGTACCGCCAAGCTGACTGCCAATGAAACTGTGGCCGTTTCTGATTCGGATGGCAATACCCAGGAATTGAAGGCAAAAAACATCATCGTGGCCACGGGCGCCAGCCCCTTTGTTATCCCCGGTGTAGAGGTTGATGGCGAGAAAGTCGTCACCTATCGCGAGGCCATCTTGCAAGAAAAATTACCCGAATCGGTGATAATTGTCGGTTCTGGAGCCATTGGAGTCGAGTTTGCCACTATCTGGAATTCCTATGGTGTCGATGTGACCATTGTCGAGATGCTGCCAAGATTAATACCCCTGGAAGACGAAGAAGTCAGCGCTGAACTGGGCAAAGCGTTCAAAAAAGAGAAAATAAATGCTTTGACCAGGCACAAAGTTGAATCCATCGAAACAACGAAAAAGGGCGTAAAAGTGACCGTTTCCAGCGACGAAGGCCAACAAGTGTTGGAAGCCGAACAGGCTTTGATGTCCATCGGTTTCAAACCCAACGTCGAGGGAATCGGACTGGAAGAGATCGGTGTGAAACTGGACGAGCGTGGCGCCATCGAGATAGACGAGCGCATGGCTACCAATGTGCCTGGGATTTGGGCAATCGGTGATGTGACCGCCAAATTGATGCTGGCGCATGTAGGCTCGGCTCAAGCGATGATCTGTGCTGAAAATATCGCCGGTGTGGAAACCCACACCCTGGATTATGAAATGATGCCTCGGGCGACGTATTGTCACCCGCAAGTGGCATCCTTCGGGATCACCGAAGAGCAGGCCAAGGAGCGCGGCTATGAGGTCAATGTCGGTCGCTTCCCCTTCCAGGCCAACGGCAAAGCCCTTGGTTTGAACGAATCTACCGGCTGGGTCAAGATCGTATCCGATGCTAAATACGGCGAAATTCTGGGTGCACACATGATCGGTCCCGAAGTGACCGAATTGCTGCCCGAACTGACCATCGCCCAAATGATGGAATTGACCGCCGCCGAGATCGCGCGTAATGTGCATGCCCACCCCACACTGAGTGAAGTGCTCATGGAAGCCGCTCATGGTGTCGAAGGGCACCCCATTCATAGTTAGTTTTTCTAGTAGAGACGCACCGACGGTGCGTCTCTACCTTATTCGTAACCTCAACTCAATGAAATCAAAATTGATCAAGCGTCTCAAAGATTCTAGGCAAGAGCTTGTCAATGCCCTGGAAACGATCTCTCCCGATACTGGTATTACGGAGGAATGGACAACCAAAGAAGTTTTGGCTCACATCGCCGGCTGGGATGAGGTCAGCGCTGAGGCTATACAAAAGTTGGCTGCAGGGAAGGAGCCGCAAGTCACTGTTCCCCAAGGGATTAAGGCATTCAATTCCGAAATGGCCAAAACCTGGGCAGAGAAAGATTACCAACAGGCTCTTTTTGATTTCACGAATAGTCGGGAGCAATTTGTTGCTGCCATCGAGGCGTTGCCAGATAATCTGGTCAACTCGAAGTTCACACTACCTTGGGGAGGGAAAGGTAGTATCGCACAAATTGTCGAAATCCTGGCTGATCATGAAATAGAGCATGGGGAAGATTTACACCTCAAAGCGGAGTAACTCATGTCTTCTCCCCTAATTAAAAAACTCCGCTTACACACAGTCCAACGGGCCCTAATCATCAACGCCCCCAAGGGGTATTTGAATGCGCTGGAAGAACTCCCCGCTGACCTGACCTTGAGCGAGAATCCTGAAGAAGCAAATCAATATGAATTCGTCCAGGTATTTGTCAAGGACAGCGCCGAGTTCGATCAATTCATTCCGCAAGCCCGCCAAGCCTGCACTTTTGATTGCTTACTTTGGATTTGCTACCCTAAGAAAAGTGCAAAAATCAAATCCGATCTGTCGCGCGATATAATCTGGGAGATGACCAAAGGAACAGGAATTCGACCTGTCACCCAGGTATCCATCGATGAAACCTGGTCAGCGTTGCGTTTCAGGCCCGATGATGTTGTTGGAAAATAAGAAATAGTTTTTCGATTTAAGCTCGTTTTACAAAGGTGACAATCACTTTGCATACAGCGCAAAGGACTGTCACCTTCAATTATGTCCATCTGCCGACCATCTTTAGGAGGCCCCAATGACACCAACATCACCGGATGGCACAATCTACCAACGACCGGTCGAATTGCTGCAACGTCTGATCCAATTCGACACTACCAATCCCCCTGGCAACGAAATCGAGTGTATAACATATATCAACCAATTGCTCACGGCAGCTGGTTTTGAAACCACTCTACTGGCAAAAACACCACAACGGCCCAACCTGATCACTAGGCTTCCTGGTCGTGGGGAAGCGCCTCCCCTCCTCGTTTACGGGCACGTGGATGTCGTTACAACCGAAAATCAACAGTGGACTCATCCAGCTTTCGAAGGCAAGATCGTTAATGATTACATATGGGGGCGGGGCGCGCTGGACATGAAAAGCGGGGTGGCCATGATGGTGGCATCTTTATTGCGAGCCAAAGCAGAAGAATTCCAACCCCCAGGAGATATCATCTTTGCCGCCCTATGTGATGAGGAGAATGGTGGCGATTTTGGGGCTAATTTTCTGGTGGAGGAACACTCCGAACATTTTCAAGGAGTGCGCTATGCTTTGGGTGAATTCGGGGGATTTACACTCCATGTCAGCGGAAAAGCTTTCTACCCCATCCAGGTTGCCGAAAAATTATGCTGTTGGATGAAGGCAACCGTGCGCGGAAAGGGTGGCCATGGCTCCATTCCTGTTAGAGGCCAGGCTATGGCCAAATTATCCCAAATGCTACATATCCTGGACAAAAAATTGCTGCCGGTTCACATCACACCCGTCGCTGAAGCTATGTTCAGCAGCATGGCCGCTGAATTGAATGGATTTCCTAAGTTGATCCTGGGCCAGTTAACCAATCCAGTAATGACCGATCCTGTTTTGAAATTACTGGGGGAGCGCGGGAATTTATTTTCCCCCTTGCTGCACAATACCGTTAGCCCGACAATCCTGCACGCCAGTGATAAGGTCAATGTGATCCCCAATGAAGTCACTGTGGAACTGGACGGACGCTTGCTGCCTGGTTTCACACCAGATGATCTGATATCTGAATTGCGAGCACTTGTAGGTGATGAGGTTGAGTTTGAGATTTGCCGACATGATCCCGGACCTGATGAACCAGATATGAAATTGTTTGACACTTTAGCGGAAATCTTAAGTGAGGCTGATCCCGAGGGAAAACCGATCCCGCTCCTGATGAACGGAGTTACCGATGGCCGTTTCTTTTCGAAACTGGGCATCCAGACTTATGGCTTCACCCCTATGAAACTGCCTCCAGATTTCAATTTCTCGGCCTCGGTTCACACCACCGACGAACGCATTCCGATCGAGGCGGTCGAATTTGGCACCCAGGCGATGTATCAGGCCTTTCAGCGATTTGGTGTATAGAAAAGAACCGGGTTTCAATGTGAAACCCGGTTCTTTTATCATTAATCCGTCAAAGTCAAATCGCCCCAAGTCATCGGGTGGGTCAGCATTCGCGTGGGGACATTTGAGATCATGGTCTGCTGGACAGCCTGCCCAGCATTGTCATTATCCGAAACCGAAAAGGCAAACCCAAAGTGCTGCCCAGAATAGGGGGATATGCCGTATAAACTCCAGGGAATCGCCAGTTCGAGATGGTATCCATTGGCTGTTGAAAGCACACCAATCTGAACCTGGGAACGCGGGCCTTTAACAGATAATGGATACCACATATAGGCCTCAGGGTTAGTACCCCGGCTGGGGTTTCCAGGCGACACGCCTAACTGGTAGTCATCATAACTCAAGACATCATAATAAAAATCTGTGCGCACATCAGTGTCCAATAAAATCTCGATGCTGTCCCCCTTATAAATATAGGCACCATTCGAGATTTGGACATAGATATCATCTTTGATCCGTGACCCAATATAAAGGTAGTTCACATCCCAACCCACCATCAAATTGGCAGACAAATCTCCTTCACTAACATGATCAGCTGCCCCATAAACCAAACTATTGGCCTGATAAATTCCCAATCCCCAATCGCTCAGGTCACCATTGATTGTTGGGGCAGAATGCATATATGCCGCCGCGACACTGGTTCCCGGCCGCATACCGGGACCGACTAAGGATGTCGTTGGCGTAAACGTCATGGTGGGAGGGATGGCCGTATTGCTCGGGATTGGTGTATCAGTTGGGAGTAGCGTATTTGTGGGAAGCATTATTTCTGCAGTTGGGCTGGCCTCTTCTTCTGCAGGCAGCATGTTGCTCCCGGAGGCCATTGAAGTCAGCGTCGGTTGAAGTGTCTCCAACATATTGTGCATGGCCGTCAAGGTCGTGTCCGGCGTTGATGTTTCAATGATGACGGGTCGTGGTGTACCTAAAATATCGCACGACAAAATGCCGATCAGCAACAACAGCACCGGTAGGGTTAGTTTCCAATTTTTTGATTTCATGGGCTTATCCTTGGTTGATGGCTCGAGTTTCTTAATTGAATTGGTACATGTTTTATGCCAGCGATTCTAAGCGGGGTGCTTTCCTTACCGCCATCGCCTGACCTCTGTGCGGGGGGACAGGGGTCGGGCGAGTGGAAACTCGCAGGGTGACCCTTGCGCACTCCAATTCATGAGAATTGGAGTGGCGTCCTTGGGGGAGGATCTCCCCAAGGACGCGCAAAAGGCGGCCATCGGGCCGCCTTCGAAAATCTGCCATTCGGCAGAAACCCCACCATGCCGTGTGCAACTAAGTTTTGAACCTGCTTTCGCAGGTAGTGGTCCTCATCGGGAGATCCGCCTTGGCCGAAGCCTATCGCGTCACGCACGTCATTCGGACCAGTTATAAAAAAGTGTTGGCTCAAAACGCATATGCTGCATCACGAACACAGCAGGGTACGATTGTTATACCATAAGTGAATTCCGGTGGGAAGGTATTTTTGTTCTATTGTTACAATTTTTAATCTTTCATGGATATACTCGATTGATTGTCCGTGGGAAGGGAATCGTTTCGCGGATATGACGTATACCACAAATCCAGGTTACTGTACGCTCGATGCCTAATCCAAAGCCACTGTGGGGCACACTGCCATAACGACGCAATTCCATGTACCACTGGTAGGCTTCCTCGGGGAGTTCGTGATCTTTGATGCGCTGTAGCAGCAATTCGGGATCAGAAACACGCTCACTACCACCGATGATTTCCCCGTATCCCTCAGGAGCCAGCAAATCAACACTTTTACAAATCTCAGGACGGTCAGGCCAGGGTTCCATATAGAAAGCTTTTACCTGGGTGGGATAGCCATACACAAATACCGGTTTTTCGAATTTTTGGGTCAGTGCTGTTTCATGGGGAGAGCCAAAATCGTTACCCCACTCGAAAGCCAGCAATTCCTTTTCTTCAGGATCATCGGTATTCTCGCGTATCTCAGCCAGCATTTCGACCGCTTCATCATATGAAATGCGCGGGAATGGAGGTGTGATATTTTCAAGGGAGGATGTATCTCGCTCGAGGGAAGCTAACTCAGGGCCACATAATTCAAGTGTACGCTGAACAATATGAGAAACAAACTGCTCCTCGATCTCCATTAATTGATCCAAATCACAAAAAGCCACTTCTGGCTCGACCATCCAAAACTCGGTCAAATGTCTGCGGGTTTTGGATTTTTCCGCTCGGAAAGTAGGGCCAAAACAATACACCTTTTGGAAGGCAAAAATATTGGCCTCGTTGTAAAGCTGCCCAGTCTGTGCCAGGTAAGCCGTTCCTTCGTCGAAATAGGGCGTCTCGAAGAGTGTCGTTGTACCCTCAGCGGCCGCTGGCGTAATAATGGGCGTATCCATATTTATGTAGCCGTTGTCGTCTAGCCATTCGCGAATGGCGCGGATGACCGTCGATCGGATGCGCAAGATGGCCCACTGGCTGGGCATGCGCAGCCAGAGATGGCGGTTGTCCATCGCAAAATCGGTGCCGTGTTCCTTGAGCGACATGGGATAATCTTCATCTGCGACCTGAAAAGTGGCCAAATCCGTAATGCCGACTTCGAAACCACCAGGAATACCCGGAGCTCTCTGGTCAGCTCGAACTATGCCGGTAATCTCGACCGATGATTCTTGGGTCAGGCGAACGATTTCTTCAAAGGATTCCTCAGGAAGATCATTCTTGAAGGCCACACATTGCGCAAAACCATAGCCATCACGCACTAACAAAAAGACCAGTTTCCCTTTTCGGGTGCGGTTATAGACCCAACCCTTGATCTTAACTTCCTTCTCAACATATTCACCAATTTGATCGATGCGAATTTCTTCTGCCATACATTCTCCTTCGAATGATATTTCGTCAATAACACAATCGATTACTACAATCAGTGTCTATTATAAATCTAAATCGATGTGTAATTCTTTGAGTTGTTTATCCTCAACTGGAGATGGCGCACTGGCCATCACGTCGCGGGCATTCTGGTTCTTCGGGAAGGCGATCACCTCTCGAATATTGGGCTCTCCGGCCAGAATCATGCAGATGCGATCAATTCCCGGTGCAATGCCTCCGTGAGGCGGCGTGCCATACTCAAAGGCCTCCAACATATGCCCAAAGCGCTCCTGGGCAACTTCCTTCTCTAAACCGATCAACTCAAATACCTGAGTTTGTAATTCGCGATCATGGATACGTATGGAACCTCCACCAACTTCGTAGCCATTGAGCACCATATCATATTGCTGTCCACGAGCCTTGCCGGGATCGCTCTCCAACAAATGAATATCCTCAGGCATCGGTGATGTGAACAAGTGGTGGCTAGGGTCCCAGCGCTCATCATCTTGGTTCCACATTACAAAGGGGAAATCGATCACCCAGCAGAAGCCGAGCACATCGGGGTCACGCAAACCCAGGCGATCACCTAGAAATTCACGCAGCCGTCCCAGGCTTTCAAATACGACTTCCGGTTTCGCAGCCACGATCAGAATAAGATCGCCGGCTTGTGCTTCAAACCGGTCAAGAATTACCTTCAAAGTTTCCTCTGAAAGGAACTTGGCAAAAGATGAACGTTGCTCACCTTCCGAGGTAAGGGCAATATAAGCAAGTCCTTTCGCACCATATTGACCCACAAAGGCAGTCAATTCTTCAATCTGCTTGCGGCTGTAATCACCCAACCCCGATGCTTTGATACCGCGCACATGACCACCTTCGGCTGCAACGCTCTCAAAAACACGGAACCCGCTGTTCTCAGCCAGGTCAGTCAGGTCTTGAAGTTCCATGTCAAAGCGGATATCTGGATTATCCTTCCCAAATCGGTTCATGACTTCATCATAGGTGAAACGCGGCCAAGGGGTTTCCATCAAGCGCTTTTCCGGAACAATTTCTGCGACCAGCTTGGTAAACAAATCTTCCGTTAAATCGATGACATCGTCGCGTTCAACAAAGGAGATTTCCATATCAAGTTGGGTAAACTCTGGCTGACGGTCACCACGCTGATCCTCGTCTCGAAAACAGCGTGCGATCTGGAAATAACGCTCTATCCCGGCGACCATCAACAACTGTTTGAGCTGCTGAGGCGATTGGGGCAAGGCATAAAACTCTCCAGGGTGGACTCGTGAAGGAACCAGGTAATCGCGCGCGCCTTCTGGGGTGGTCTTAAATAAAATTGGCGTTTCTACCTCTAAGAAATCTGCATTATCCAGATAATCACGAATGAACTTGATAACCTGGTGCCGCAATACCAGGTTTTTGCGCATGCGATCTTTGCGAAGATCGAGATAGCGGTATCTAAGGCGCACTTGCTCGTCGATCTCTTCTTCTTTGTTTATGTAAATCGGCGTGGTTTTAGCCGGGTTTAGTATCGTAACTTCTTGGACATCTACCTCGATCTGCCCGGTAGAAATTTCAGGGTTTTCCATGCCTGCTGGACGTTGACGAACCAGTCCTTCGATCTGAATCACCCACTCCGAGCGAACGGGCTCCATGGCTTTGTGGGCATCTGGGAGCTGATCTGAATTGGTTACGATCTGCGTCAACCCAAATCGATCACGCAAATCCATGAATGTCACGGCGCCGTGGTCTCGCCGCCGATGGACCCAACCAGCCAGGGTAACTTTTTCATTGATGTGGTCGGCGGTCAATTCGCCACAGGTATGGGATTTATTCATTGGAGGCCTCCGTGTAATAATTCAAAAGTATGTCGTTATCTTTACAACTGCAATAACAGATGAGTGCAATTCACTCGATTTTTTCCAATCTTTCCCAGTGTTTCATCCTTTGGATGGCTTCGCATACACTGGGGTGGGTAAGGGCCGATAGAGACAACGGTCAATTTTCTACGATCTTCCCAACTGCTCATGCAGTTAGGTGGCAAAGGGCTCAATCCTATCATCTCCCCCAATACTCTTGTATTGGGATACCGAATGGCTTTATTTGACCACTGCCTTTCGGCAAAAAAAATCGCCCGCTGCTGCTGGCATCGGGCGATAAGTGTGCGGTTTCTTGTTTCAGCGAATTGGCAACCAGTGCTGTACCGCCCGACGGATTAGGGTGTCGGTGGGATTAGCATCATAATTATTGTTGTTATTTTTAGCAATAATCCAATTCATAGGGGCACTCTTAATTGGCAGGATTATAGCATAGGACGTTCATTGAAGGGAGAGCAAAAGATCTTATTTTATGCAATTTCTACGCACAGGAACCTAATGAAATTTTGGATGGAGAATTCAATCTGGACTGTGCTTGCTCAGAATGCACAAAATCCCAGAAATTCATTTGGGCCCGTGTAGGAACGATTATATTATTGCGAACAATAAAAATCGCCCGCTCAAGCTCCATACCTTCAACATGTACTTCCGCAATATGCCCTAATTCCAGTCCCCGAGCAGCAGCCAGGCGTGAAACGAAAGCAATCCCAATGCCTTCTTCTACAGCCATGACGATTGCTTCGGCGTTTCCTAGTCCCATTACTACATTCAACATTTCTGGGTAAATATCATGCTTTTTCAGTGCCGACAAAAATACTTCACGAGTGCCTGATGCTTCTTCTCTCAAAATTATTGGAGCTTCCAAAATATCATCTGGGTAAACTCGCGGATATTCTGCCCAGGGATGAAGGGACGGGACAATTAAGATCACATCATCGGTAAAGAGTTCTTTATATTCTAAATCGCGATGATCGATTCTTTTACTGGAAATTCCTAAAGCGACATCACCCATTGAGAGTTTATCAAGCACACTTTTGCGGCTGGTCACTTCAACGTTGATCCGAACCAAGGGAAACATTTCCCGAAAAACGGCAATCAACCCAGGAAGCAAATATTTACCTGAAGCGGTGGAGCAACCAATGGTCATTTCGCCAATAACTTCTCCCTGAAGCGATACCATTGTTTCGTCTACCCGGCGAGCTAAACCAATCAATTCTTTAGCAATGGGTTCTAAAACCTGACCAGCTTCAGTAAGGGTCATGGTTCGACCTTGCCTGGTGAACAATTTTACGCCAAAACGATCTTCTAAACTATTTATCTTTTGACTGATTGCTGGTTGGGTCAAATGCAGTTTCCGGCCAGTTTTACTATAGTTACCGCACTCAGCTGCTTCGACAAAAACTAATAAATCATCAATATTCAACATTTAACACCTATTTTTGGTCGCAAACCATAAGATATAAAGTTACTTTTAATATAAGTTTCCCTAATAGAGAGGTATGACAATTGTTACTTCTAATTATAGATGGCATTTGTAATAATCCCAAGGAAATTTGTCACCCTTCCGATTGTGACAAATTGCGCTATTTATGGGTTATCTACCCCAAGGGATATACCCCAAATTGATCAGGAAGGATCAAGAAAATATTATGATAGGAGAGTGCAAGATATGCATCAATCACTTCGCATGTCCAAAAAACTCGGCATAGGTATTGGGTTGATTGTAAGCACATTGGTAATCTTAGGATTTATCTTTGCTTTCAATACCCCAGCATATGCCAGTGAGGACGCCCCCCCTGACCACAGTCAGTTCCCTCAGCTGCCGGGTAGAAGGGGCAGTTTCCTGCCCCTCCCCCCACAGAACCGGACGTG
>CAZVPR010000039.1:0-34917 GCA_964629085.1 uncultured Anaerolineales bacterium | reverse complement strand
ATTGCATTGCTGGCAGTATACCAGGATTAGATGGACAGTTGGTTGTTTGGTTAGTTTGAAGTAATTTGTGTGGAAAAAGATGATTCGCAAGGCATTCCAAAGGCTGGTATAATTTTCGCCGCTGTTTGGAAAGGAAAACAAGCGATTTCCAACAATCAATTGGCTTATGACAACAGAAACTGGACCGACGAAACTATGCCCGACTTGTGGCACCCGGGTGAGTGAAGATGCCACCCGTTGTTTGGTTTGCGGCAGCGACTTGGCCCCTAAAAACGCCGTCCATGAAACGCAACCCAGGCCGCTGCGCGGCAGCCGCATGCCTGAAATTACCCTTAGTCTCCCCGCAGCTATCGGGCTTTTGGCCGTATTTCTGGCTATCGGCGCAGTGATGGTCTTTTTTGCATTGCAAAGTACTGGTCGCGTGGTCGAACCAACCAGTACACCCACACTGACCCTAACGATTACCCCCTCGGTGACCCCAACGCCGGTCACGCCAACGCTGACTTCAACCCCGCTGCCAACGCCAACACCTTTCACCTATATTGTGCAGTCCGGAGATACCTGCGGCGGCATTGCGGCGGCATTTGACGTTTCTGTACAAAGTATCGTGCGCCAGAACAGCCTGCCTGCGGATTGCGCCACGCTGTTTGACGGGCAAGAATTGCTGATCCCGCATCCCACCCCAACGGTAACACCCTTCCCCACAGCAACGTTGAGCGGGATCGAGGCTACCATCGCGGCCTGCGAGAAGATTTTGTACACCGTGGAAGAAAATGATACTTTGAGCAGCATTTCCACCAATTATGCTGTCCCGATGGATGCGATTAAAGAATTCAACGGCATGGTCAATAACACCGTCTATGCCGGCATGAATATCGTGATTCCTTTGTGTGAGCGGGCTGCAACACCAGGACCAACTCCAACCCCCACCGCGCCGCCTCCTTATCCTGCAGCGAACTTGCTGCTCCCCGCTGACGGGACATATTTCACGCTCGAGGACGATATCGTTACCCTGCAATGGGCAGCGGTCGGTACCTTGCGCGATAATGAGGCTTATGCCGTCACGGTAATAGATGTCACCGAAGGGAAAAACCGTGATATCGTCGATTACGTTGAAGACACAAAGTACATCGTACCCGCCTCGTTTAGAGCAAATACCAATGAACCCCATGTGTATCGGTGGTGGGTGATGCCCGTGCGCCAGATCGGCACAGATGATAACGGCGAACCCATTTGGGATACCGCTGGAGCCGCCAGCGATAAACGCACCTTTACCTGGGCGGGTGAGGCACAGTTAGCAACGCCTACGCCCTAACAGCGCCCAATATTTCGAGAATCAAAAATCCCTCTCAGTTCACAAATTTGAGAGGGATTTTTTAGATTTAACAACTCAGCAGGGTTAAAAAGGATTTTCCCATGTACAGGAAGAGATTATTTCGCGGAGTTTATGGTGAGTGCAGCGTCTATGTTACACAGAATTAATTCTCGGTGTCATCACGAGTAGCCGCCTGCCATATAGGCGGTGGCGAAGCGATCTGGATTTTAGATTCCCATAGATTTAGATTGCCGCAGTCGCTTGCTTTGCAATGTGCACGACTTCGGCGACGCTACTTAGCAATGACAGAAATAATGTTTCTTTCCACACTTTGGTGCGAGAGCAGCACCTAACGCGCTGTGGGATTACTCGCAATGACTCAAGCATTTGGTTTCAAACTGAGTAGATATTAGTGTGATTATTTCGATTCTGCGACGATGTCTTCCAACATTTTGGTCGTTAGAGATTTTGGCCGTTCAAGGGGTTGCCCCAGCGCACGCGCCCAAACCGCATTTGAGGTAACGCCGAGGATGCGGCTGACACCAAATAACACAGTATAGAAATCCAATTCTTGCATACCGTAGTGATATTGCAGCGCGCCGCTGATCGCGTCCACGTTGGGCCAGGGATTTTTCACTTTGCCGGTTTCGCCAAGCACTTTGGGAACAACTTCAAATGCCAGTTCGACCAATTTGAACATTTCATTATCAGCCAAGAATTCCTGGCCAAATTTGAACTGGGCGGTGTAGCGCGGATCAGGCTGACGCAGCACGGCGTGTCCGTATCCCGGAATGACTCGTCCGGAGTTTAGCGTGTCCCAGCAAAATTTTTCGAATTCTTCCTTTGAAGGTAAACCTCCAAATTCGTCCCGAACGCTCAGCAGCCATTTAAGGCTCATCTGGTTGGCAAGACCATGCAAAGGCCCCGCCAAGGCATTGATGCCCGCTGAACAGGCGTAATAAACGTCAGAGAGGGTAGAGCCAACCAAATGGGTGGCGTGGGCACTGGCATTGCCGCTTTCGTGATCCGAGTGCAGGAAGAAATAAAGGCGGGTCAAATCACGGTAGCCTGCGGTATTTTTGCCGACCATATAGGCAAAATTGCCTGCCCAATCCAAATCGTCAAGTGGAGCGACAAATTCTCCGCTGCCAAATTTGAGGTTGTAAATATAGGCAGCAATCGCTGGAAGTTTTGCAGTCAGGTTGAGTGCATCTTCGAGCGTGGCTTCCCAATAGGCTGTTTTCTGCATACCTTCCTGGTAATTTTTCGCGAACACCGATTCGCCTTGCAAAGCCAAAATAGCCTGCGAGAAAAGTGTCATCGGATGGGCATCGGCTGGCATGGATTTGATTACATCGAGAACATGCGCGGGAACTTCGCCCCGTTTTTTCCATTCATCTTCAACTGCCATAGCTTCATCGTACGAAGGCACTTCCCCAATCAGCAGCAAATAGAACAATCCGCCCGACAGGGGATAATTTGAACCTTCAGGGGCAGGCAACAATTCTATTAGTTCAGGGATGGTATATCCCCGAAAACGGATGCCCTCGGCAGGATCAACATACGAAATGTCGGTGACCAGTGTCTTGGCAGCACGCATGCCGCCGTAAACCTGAGCAACGGTTACCTCTCCGACTTTCACATCCCCATTTTCTTTGACGAGTTTGCGAACTCGATCTTGCCATTCGGGCAGTTGTGCGGCGATTTTCTCTTTCAATAACATGGTGGTTCTCTCCCGTAAATTAAGATTAATAATTCAATTTGACTGTATTGGCTGATACTCCTTCAGCGGATTGCTTGAGGGCAGCCAGTTCTTCATCATTTAATTTATATTCAATGATCTTCTCAACGCCGTTAGCACCCAACTGGGTTGGAACGCCGAAATAGATATCATTCAGGCCATATTCCCCCTGCATGTAAGCGGCCGCGGGAACAATGAGCTGCTTATCCTTCAAGATTGCTTCGACCATCTGAGCAACCCCAGCCGATGGAGCATAAAATGCGCTGCCTTGCTTTAACAGACTGACGATTTCACCACCGCCCTTGCGGGTGCGCTCAACAATGGCTTCTAATCGATCTTCAGGCATGGTTTTGTGCAAAGGTACCCCGGCTACATTGGAGTGACGCGTGAGAGGAACCATCGAGTCGCCGTGGCCTCCCAAAACGTAGCAATTGATATTTTCCACACTGACACCCAATTCCATGGCCACAAAGGCGCGCATACGAGCCGAGTCCAGAATTCCCGCCTGCCCGATAACTTTATTCGCTGGCAGCCCGGTTTTTTTCCAGGTTAGATAAGCCATCACATCGAGGGGGTTGGTCAGCACAATATACATGGCATTCGGGGAAAGCTTGATGGTTTCTTCGGCCACTTTGCCAACAATCTCAGTGTTGGCTGCCAGCAGATCATCGCGGCTCATGCCAGGCTTGCGAGGCAAACCGGCCGTAATAACGATGATGTCTGAATCCTTTGTAGGGCCATAATCATTGGCACCTGTAATGGAAACATCTTTGCCAATCACTGGCATAGCTTCTTGCATATCTAGTGCTTTGCCCTGCGGCATTCCTTCCACGATATCGACCAAAACGATATCTGCAATTTCTCGTTCCGCCAGCCAATGAGCCGTGGTTGATCCGGTCATACCGGCACCGATAATGGATACCTTTTTATTCACATACTCCTCCTAAAAATCATGTAATTATAAATTACCCTTTATGTGAGTTCGATGAAAATTAGCCAAAGAAACCGGGTTTTTCCAGGACATTCGCTCAAGCCTGACATTTTGGCAAGAATATTTTTCCAAATTGCTTGAGATTTACCAAAAAAAACGGTTTCTAGAATCAATTTCGGAATTCACATAAGCCGTAAATTGGAAAAATCAGGGATATTTTACTATCCTTATCCTATTTTGTGATAAAAATAACCCCCGGCAATTTACTTGTCGGGGGGATATAAATTAACCTTCCTGCTCTTCAAGGAAGTGGATTGCTTGCATTGCCGCGGCAGCCCCCATCCCTGTAGAAGTCACAACTTGCCGAAAATGAGAATCGGCTACTTCACCAGCCGCGTAAACGCCAGGGACATTGGTTTGCATGTATCGATCGACAACTAGATACCCAGAATCATCCATTTCTAACTGGCCGTCATAAAGTTGGGTATTGGGGATGTGTCCGATAAAGATGAAAACGCCATCTGTGTCCATGTCGGTCACTGCATCGGTTTTGACATTCTTCAACTTCACTGCTTGAACAACACCATCGCCCGTGATTTCTTCAACAACAGTATCCCATATAAAATTGACCTTGGGATTATTGAAAGCGCGATCCTGGAGCAGTTTTCCGGCTCGCAGTTCATCCCGGCGGTGGATCACGGTAACTGTATTGGCATAACGAGTCAGGAAGAGACCCTCTTCCAAAGCGCTATCGCCACCACCAACCACAACTACGTCCTTGCCCTGGAAAAAGTGGCCATCGCAAGTCCCACAATAAGACACACCCCGCCCAATAAATTCTTCTTCCCCAGGAATTTCCAACTTTCGAGGGTTAGCGCCTGTGGTGAGCACCAACGTTTTGGCTAACTGCTCGCCACCATAAGTGGAAACTTTGAAAGGGTGTTCAGAGAGATCCAGTTCGGTGACATTATCGAACTCAAAGCTGGCACCAAAGCGTTCAGCCTGCTTCTGGAAAG
This sequence comes from uncultured Anaerolineales bacterium, assembly GCA_964629085.1. Lineage (GTDB taxonomy): Bacteria > Chloroflexota > Anaerolineae > Anaerolineales > UBA11858 > NIOZ-UU35. Next base: position 29,914 of record CAZVPR010000039.1, on the reverse strand, counting down.
CATCTACCAGTTCCGGCCCACCGATGCCATCAGGAAAACCAGGATAATTCTCGACAATGTGCGTAATAGCGACCTGCCCGCCCAATTGCATGCCGGTGTATACAACCGGTTCTAAATTTGCTCGAGCAGCGTACAACGCAGCCGACATACCCGCCGGGCCAGAGCCAATGATCAACATATCATGAATACTTTTGCCGTTATCTGACATTTTTATGCCTCAATCATTTTGAATGTGGTTCTTTTTTTAGACAATGTAACCACGGAGTATTTTACCAAAATCAAAAGTCTACGATTTACTTGCCTTTACACTTTGGATGCAGTGTAGGGCAGAAAGTTTCATATGAAATTTGTTAATTATGAAGTAGGAGCGACGCATGCGTCGCTCCTACTTCATAAAAAAAGAAAGAAGTTCAACAATGCTTTGCAAAGCAATGTTGAACTTCTAAATTTCATTTGGGGAGTTGTAAATATTTAATTTCTGCGCCGGGATTGACCGCGGCCATGACGATTGTTTGGCCTGCGTTTGCCACCACCTGGTCGATCTTTAGCGATAGCTTCTTCAGCAGTCCAACCTTCGAGCACAGCGCGCCTTGAAAGGCGAATCTTACCAGAACGCGGGTCAATTTCGGTAACCATGACAGTAATTTCGTCACCCTGCTTGACAACGTCTTCAACACTCTGAACACGCTCGGTGTCAAGCTGAGAGATATGCACCATGCCGTCAGTACCAGGCGTGATTTCGACAAAACAGCCAAAATCCTTGACGCCAGTGACTTTACCGGTATAGATGCGGCCAACTTCGGGAGTTTCTGTCAGGCCTTCGATTTTTTCTCGGGCCAATCGGGCACCCTCGCCGTCAGCAGAAGCGATGAATACGGTACCATCTTCTTCGATGTCGATCTGAACACCCGTTTCTTCCTGAATGCCGCGGATCACCTTACCGCCTGGGCCAATCACAGCACCGATCTTGTCTTCGGGTATCTGGACCGTGACAATGCGCGGTACATGAGGTTTCAATTCCTCACGAGGTTCAGCAATCGTCTCCAACATCTGTCGCAAAATGTTGGCGCGGGCATCTTTGGCCTGGGCCAGGGCTTCAGCCATAAGTTCAGCGGTCAGCCCTTTGATCTTGATGTCCATTTGCAAGGCAGTAATACCTTCTTCAGTTCCGGCCACCTTGAAATCCATGTCGCCAAGATGATCTTCCAGGCCCTGGATGTCGGTCAAAATGGCATATCGGTCGCCTTCCTTGACCAATCCCATAGCTACACCCGATACGGGTCGGATGATGGGGACACCTGTATCCATCAGCGCCAACGTTGAGCCACAAACGGAAGCCATCGAAGATGAACCGTTTGATGCCAGCACTTCAGATACCAGGCGCAAAGTGTACGGAAACTCTTTTTCAGCAGGGATCATCGGTAGCAAGGCTCGCTCAGCCAGTGCACCGTGACCGATCTCACGACGGGAAGCACCACGCAAGAAGCGCGCTTCGCCGGTCGAGAAGGGGGGGAAATTGTAATGGTGAATATAGCGTTTGGAATCCACCGGCGTCAGATTGTCCATCGTCTGGGCATCACGTGGTGTGCCTAGTGTGGCCAAAGTTATGACCTGGGTTTCACCGCGGGTAAATAAGCCGGTGCCATGCGCTCGGGGGCTGGTGCCCACATCACACCAGATAGGCCGGACAGTGGTGAAGTCACGGCCATCGGGGCGCAAGTTTTTATCGAGGATGCGGGCTCGCACAACGGCTTTGTGCGCTGCATCAAAGGCTTCTTTGGCATTCAACAGATTAGCTTCATCCTCACCGGCAAACTCAGCAGCGATCTCTGCCTTCAATTCCTTCATAGCATTCTTGGCATCCGACTTGGGCAAAGACTGTTCAAACAAGGCATGCAGAGGGGCCTCAGCACGGTTGAATACGTCCTGTTTAAACTGCTCTTCTAGCTTGAATGAGGGGTATTCACTCTTTGGTTTACCATTTTCTTGGGACATTCGCTCCAGAGTTTCAATAATCGGCTGCATGGCCTGATGCCCAAACTCTAGCGCCTCGACAATCTTGGCTTCAGATAATTCATTTGCACCACACTCGACCATTAGAATCGCTTCACGAGTCCCGGCCAGGCGTAAATCCAGATCGGATTCTTCCATCTCTGAAAAAGTGGGATTGATAACAAACTCATCATTGATCAAACCAATGCGAACAGCAGCAACTGGGCCATCCCAGGGAATATTGGAAATCGTCAAAGCAGCTGAAGCTGAATTGATGGCGAGAATATCCAATGGAGTTACATCATCTGCTGAAAATGCGTACATGATGACTTGGACAGCATTGCGCAAATCCTTAGGGAAAAGCGGGCGCAGGGGCCGATCGGTCAAGCGATTTACGAGAATAGCCACCTCAGAGGGGCGACCCTCCCTGCGGAAAAATGAGCCGGGGATCGTACCACCAGCATACATTCGTTCTTCAAAATCTACTGTCAAGGGAAGAAAATCAATCCCTTCGCGGGGTTCGGCACCCATCGTGGCAACACCCATAATCAGGGCGTCTCCACAACTGACGGTAACCGCGCCACCTGCCTGACCTGCTAACCGACCGGTTTCAAAAACCAATTGTCGATCGCCGACCGTTACTTCATATTTTTTTGCTTCGGGTTTCATGGTACCTCCTACCATTTCCCGCCGGTCAGGGATTGGGGGTTTAAGACAAGCTGATCAACCCCCAAAATTATCTTCAACTCCCAATTCCCAACCTGTGGGCGGGTCTAAAAAACTTATAGATCAAGTAAAGATGTGAAAACACATCCATTTATACAATTCATCGAAAAAAGCAGACTTAAAACCTGTTCAACCGATCCCCCGTTATGGCAAGCCAAGGTATCTCCGGGGATATCAGGAAAACCACCGGATCAATATTTGGCGGGTGTATTCAATGTATATTTCAATGCAACAGCCACAATCAGGATGGCGAAAGACCGAATAAAACTAGCCTTTCGCGCAAAAAGTAGATGGCAGACCTGCTAGCCATCTACTTTCGACAACACACTAAACCTTTCGAATACCGAGTTGCTTTGTCAATGCAACAAAGCGCGGGTAATTCTTTCGTCTTAAATACCGCAGTAATCGGCGTCGCTGACCAACCATTTTCAACAACCCACGACGGGATGATTCATCGTGCTTGTGGGTGCGCAAGTGGTCGGTCAACTGTAAAATGCGCTCTGTTAAAATCGCGATTTGAACTTCAGGTGATCCGGTGTCCTTCTCGTGTCGAGAATGTTCTTGGATCAAATTGGTTTTTGCTTCTTTCTGTAATGCCATGACGTCTGCAATCTCCTTAAATAAATTTGCTTTTTCGCAGGTCTCCAAGCCAGCAGCACGTTCAAAACTTCAAATTCACGAGCCACCGACCGGTCGAGTCAGCGGGCAGATTATACCAAAGTTTTCCTACAAGTAAACCTTTAGCCCAACTTAATTTTCACCGCTTTTATCCGAAATGGAAAAATCCATCAACAGTGGGAAATGATCTGACCCGATATGCGGGCCCACTTCATGGTGGTGAACCTGAACATCAATCGAAGTCAAAAAATGATCAATGGGAATACGCAAAAGCCAATTATAAGCAGGCCATGTTGGTTTAACGCCAAATCCTCGACGACTATCCTGGAGCTGGCTGGTCTTAATCCAATCGCTAAAAAATGGCGACCAGGAAGTGGCATTAAGATCGGCTGCCAAAACGATGCTTCCGTCGATTGTTGAAACATAATCGGCGAGTTCACTCATGTGAAGGTTCCGATGCCAGGTCAAGGTATCATTTTTCGGTGGCACAGGGTGAGATACAACAAAGGTAATTGGAACACCTTTCTCCGAAACAGTCGCTACAATTGAGGGAATCTCCCATCGTCCAAACCAGTGGATTGCACTCTCATTCAGAGGATATCGGCTGTAGAAAGCAACACCAAAGTTATCAGATCGGGGTTCGACAATCGAATATGAATATCCCAAATCAACCAATTTCAAATCATCCAGCCATTCCTGACTCACTTCCAACAACGCCACGAAATCCGGATCGGTTTGTTCGATCAATTCCCTCATTAAATGGTGTTGGGAATTTCTGGTTAGCACATTGGCATACACTATTCTGTATGTATGCTGGTCATCAGGTTCAACCTTTAAACCCCCAAACCATAGGGGAACAACCAGAATTGCATTGACGGCAAAGAACACAGCGACTGCAATTGTTGCCTGCTTACGGCCTCTTATAGCATTTATGAACAAAAGGATTGAAAACCCCACCAAATACTGGACCCGAAAATGACTGATGAGATCGAAAATCCACCACGCTTTGCCCAAGAATCCTGCCAAAGTGGCCAAAGCCAACCCCAACGTGACCAGATCGATTAACGCCCAAAACAGTTTCAAGAGAAAATTGTTTTTCATCAATGACCACCCGTATCAAAAAGAGTTATTTTGGCCAGACGGTTCCAGCCCGCACAACGCCCTTGGCCGGCACGTCAGATTTTACTGTGGCCCCATTTCCAACTCGGGCTCCCGCCCCAATCTTGGCTCCCAAATTGACGGTTACACCCATACCAACCAGGGCCCCATCGCCGACATCAACTTCACCAGCCAGAATTGCTCCTGGCGAGATATTGACATAATTGCCGAGAGAACAGTCATGCGAAATGATAGCACCGGTATTGACAATGCTGCCATATCCCACAGCGACTTCGCTGCCCACATAGGCATGGGGGAACACCTGAACCCCAGCAGATAATTCCACACTGGCCTCGATAAAGGCAGTTGGATGCAGGACGGCAGGACAACTAAATCCGGCCTCCATAATGCGCTGGAAAACCTTCACTCGCACCGACACATTACCGATGCCTCCCACGGCGTTGATAGCCAAGCGCACTCCCTTTTTATGCAAATCCTTCAAAACCTGACCGCCGCCTAACACGGGTACACCCATAATCGCAGTGTCATCTTCTGCGCTATCATCCAGGATACCCACAATCTGATAGGTGCCCATTGAGCGCACCAGGTCGATCAAAGCCTTGCCATGACCACCGGCTCCATAAATCACAACGGCAGTGGCATCGAAATCAACATCTGGAATTTCAAATAACGCAGACGCACCTTGGTTATATTCTTGAACCATTTTTTCTGTCACCAAGGGGCCAATCGGAAATTTTTCAAGGGGAATACCCTGTTCCCGAGCCAAAATCAGCGCCGGTTGGGTGATTCTCAGACCCTCAGGGGGCGCGTCAGCCTCCGTTTGGGGTTGCTCACCGGTATCTCCCAAGGGGATCTCAGAATCCGCTGAATCGGCCAGATAGCAAAGAACATCGCCCGCGTGCACCGTATCCCCCGCTGAATAACTCAAACCCAGGATGAAGCCTTCATGCTCCGCTTCCACCTCGGCCGTGGATTTGGTGGTTTCAAGGGTACAAACCAAATCCCCTGCAGCGACTTTCTGGCTTTCTTCAACATGCAATTCAGCCAGCAGCGCTTCCGGTTCATTGGGATTGATCAAAGGAATTTCGATTGTATTCATATTGTTTCGCTTCCCATCATTGCCAAGGCGGCCTGCAAAATATCATCGACCCCGGGCAGCAAATCTTCTTCCAATGGCCCCGAGGCTGGAACCGGCAAATCTTTGGCCGCCACTCGCCGGGTTGAACACAGTTCAGAGCCCATTTTTTCAGTAACTTTCGCTAAAATCTCAGCTCCCCAACCCAGAGTAACAGTTCCTTCCTCGCAAGCCAGCAACCGCTTTGATCGCCGCAAGGATTTAAGTAAAGGATCAATCTCGAAGGGTGAAAGTTGGGTAAACACAATTAACTCAGCGAAGATTTCATGCTTATAGGCCATTTTGTATATCGCCCCACGAGCAAGTTCAGCCATGTGCCCGTAGGCAGCCAAAGTTATTTCTGGCGTTGGCGCGCCACGCACGGTCAGCGCAAACACTGGTGCATAACTTGTCGTCGAATCGATCACTTGAATGTCAAATTCCGTCAGTGTTCGTTCGTCCTGCACAGGCAACAAATACTGAATTTTATTTTCAACAAACAATACCGGATCTTCATCTTTAATGGCATGGGCCAGCAAGCCCCCAGGGTCACCAAGCGAAGAAGGTGCCAAAACCCGTAACCCAGGAATGCCCAGGAATAATTTCTCCAAGGTCTGACTGTGGGTAGGACCATAGCCGCGACGGCCGCCCATCGGAGTGCGGATCAGGATAGGCACGCGCACCTGGTCATTATACATCCAGCGGAATTTGGCAATATGATTGATGATCTGGTCGGCGATCAGGGTAACGAAATCACCAAACATGATCTCCACCACCGGGCGCATGCCGCGCAGCGCCATACCGGCGGCTACGCCGACAATGCCAGCTTCGGAGATCGGCGTAGTCAACACTCGCGCAGGATATGCGTCCGACAACCCCTGTGTGACCTTGAAGGCGCCGCCGTACGGGTCAAGGATATCTTCGCCAAGCATGGCCACTGTTTCATCAGATTCAAGAGCTTCATGCAATGCCCTATTGATCGACTGCAAAACAGTGCCCTCTGCCTCCTGACCCTTAACGAATGTCCCCTGGGCATTATCCACTACCCGCTGATCCCCAACATCGGGAAACGAATCCGCCAACGCCTGTTCAAACGCGGCCTTAACTTCAGCATCCACCTCGGTCTCGATAGCGACACGTAAAGATTCATCCAGCCGGGGTGCATGAATCGCCAGGGGATCACGTTCACGCTGCAACGCGGCCACCACGCCCGGATCACGCGTGTCATCCCCTTTGGAGTGAGGCCCAAAGCGGCAGGTGTCAATAACCAGCGCCCGCGGACTACCATTTTTTCGAATCCCGGCAATTAATTCGCCTGCCAGAGTCGAGATTTCCACCACATCGCTGCTATCAATTTCCATTACATCAATATTGAACGCTTCAAAACGAGCAGCCATTTTTCCGGCCAGGGCTAGCTCAACCGGCGTGGATTGAGCAATGCGATTATTCTCCAAAACAAATAAAATCGAGGCATCCCAAAGTGAAGCCATATTGAGCGCTTCGTATAACACCCCTTCCCCCAAAGTGCCATCACCGATGAAACACACCGCCAGAGCTCCCGTAGATTTCATTTTTTCTGCCAGGGCCATGCCGGCAGCGATGGGGGTAAAGCCCCCCTGAACGCCGTTGGAGTAAAAATCGCGCCATTGCAAATGCTGCGAACCGCCGCGACCACCACACACCCCAGTTTCCTTGCCCATCATCTCGGCAAAAAGAGCGCGCATGTCACCACCATAAGCCAAAAAATGGCCGTGGCCGCGGTGATTGCTGAATACAATATCTCCCTTATTCAGGTGGCCGAGCACACCGACCGCATTGGCTTCCTGTCCCAGGTACGTATGTGTGGTACCGAAAAATACCCCCTTGGGAAAATTGTTGAGAATCGTTTCTTCAAATTGACGAATACGATAGAGTTGTCGGTATTGTTTTTCACTGTCTTTGGACATACGCTGGGAATTATACTTCAAGAGCTTTTTTCGAACAGCGAACTCATCAACCTGGAAATTACATGGTTTTTACATCAGGTTTATGAAGAGATGAAGTGATTTGAGTATTCTTATATCGTAAAAAATGTAAGACCTAATAATTTTCCAGCTACCCGACAGTTTTTGATAGGTAGTCAGTTAGATTCACGAATGGTAACGAATACCACAAATGACACGAAAATGTTTTGAAGAAACAACAATTCACAACTTTGCTCGTAAAATTCGTACCCTTCGTGACAATTTTGGTCACCGATTTTTAAATGTCAGGAAGGCAATTATTTTTAGAGGTACATATGCAAACCATTGACCGAAGAGAATTCCTAAAGTTGTCCGGGTTCATGAGCGCAATGGCCGCCCTTTCAGCTTGCGATGTTGCGTCCCCCAAAAATCTCATCAAGAATTTTCCTCATCTGGCTAGCAACAATGTGGATGACGAAGATTGGCTGATTTTCCAAACTTTAAGGCGCATCACCTTTGGGCCGCGCATCGAAGAAATAGAGCGCGCAAAAACTATCGGGCTGGACAACTTTATCGATGAGCAGCTTTCCCCTGATTCCATCGATGACAGCGCTATGAATGCTCACCTGCAAGAATTCGAAACCTTCAGCATGACACCAACAGAGTTGTTCGAGCTGGAACAGCGCGGGCGGCCAATTTTCGAGCTGAAACGGGCCACCATCTTGCGGGCAGTTTACTCGAAACGCCAACTATACGAACTGATGGTGGATTTTTGGAGCAACCATTTTAACGTTTACGTGCGCAAGAATCAGGTTGGGTTGTTGAAACTTGCCGATGACCAGCAGACAATTCGGCCGCATGCGCTGGGATATTTCCAGGATATGCTATCAGCCTCGGCGCACAGCCCGGCGATGTTGGTATACCTGGATAACGCTCAAAGCAACCGGAGCCACCCCAATGAAAATTATGCTCGGGAACTGTTGGAACTGCACACGCTGGGTGTCGATGGAGGCTATACCCATGACGACATTTTAGAAGTAGCACGTATCCTGACCGGTTGGAGTGTCAGCGGCCCGCGTGATGAAGACCCCGGCTATTTTCGCTTCCGACAGCGCGCCCATGATAGTGATGAAAAGCTTATTCTTGGTCACGAATTCCCTGCCGGAAGCGGCATTGAAGAAGGCGAGCAACTTTTGGCAATCCTCGCCGAACATCCCTCAACAGCAACTTTTGTAAGCTCGAAGCTTGTGCGCCGCTTCGTGGCCGACGAACCCCCAGCTTCCCTGGTGACCAAAGCAGCACAGACGTTTTCGCAAACGCAGGGAAATATTCAGCAGGTAATGAAAACTATCCTGCACAGCGATGAATTCAAAGCATCCCTGGGCACCAAATTCAAAAGGCCGTTCGAATATCTGGTATCCACCCTGCGGATGACCAATGCCGAGGCCCAGGTCGACCGAGTCACAGGCTTTCTCCTGACCCAGATGGGACAGCCGCTTTTCCATTGGTCGCCACCCAATGGATATCCCGATTATGCCTCAGCCTGGTCAACGACCAATGGCATGCTTTCGCGTTGGAATTACGCATTGGCGCTGACTTTCGATTTTGTTCGGGATGCGAAAATCAACTGGAATGAAATTGTTGGCGCACCAACCTCCAACCAGGAAGCGCTCGATACGATCAGTGCCCGCCTGTTGGGATCTACACTAAACGAAGATGCCAATCAGATTGTCCTGGAACTGGCAAATCAACTAACTGCGGATATGGCTGCCCCAGCGATAGGTGCGCTGTTGATGGCTTCACCGTTCTTTCAATATCGGTAATTTTGGAGATTAATGATGACGAATACTATTTCTCGAAGAGAATTTTTATCCTTGGGCACGGCTCTGCCCGCCCTGGTGGCTGCGCCGGCTAACCTTTCGGGGTGGCTGCCTCGTTTGACTGTGCTCTCCCCTCAGGGGGTGGAAACGCCTGGCGATATCCTGGTGCTGATCTTCCTGCGCGGCGCCATGGATGGCTTAAACGCTGTGATTCCCTTTACCGAACAAGCTTACTACGATCAACGACCCTCGCTAGCAATTCCGGCGCCAAAATCCGGCGCTGATCAAGCTGCCATCGATCTGGATGGATTTTTTGGCCTTCATCCCGCCCTGAGGCCGTTAAAGGATATCTGGGACGAAAAACAATTATCCATCGTCCACGCCTGCGGCTCACCCGACCCGACTCATTCCCATTTCGACGCCATGGATTACATGGAGCGCGGCACGCCGGGCGAAAAATCCCTGGGAAGCGGCTGGCTGGCACGCCACTTACAAAGCGCCGCCTGGGAAAATGGCTCACCATTTCGGGCGGTGGCCATTGGCGGCATGCTGCCCAGTTCATTGCGGGGTCCCGTCCCAGCGCTGGCGATGAAATCCATCGCCGATTTCCATTTGGGAGGTCAGATTCGTTCCCAGGAACTAGCTGAATTCCAAAATGCCATGGCGAACCTTTACCAGACAGTGAGCCCGCTAAACGGAAGCCCTACGACCGTGGAACTCGATGAGCTTGCTAAGGCTGCCTCTCTGACATTCGATGCCACCGGGATGCTTGAATCCGCTATTACAGGCGAATATCAACCCAAATCGGGAGTTACTTATCCTGACAGTGAATTTGGGCAAGGTTTATTACAAGTAGCCCAACTCATCAAAGCTGATCTGGGGCTCGAAGTCGCTGCACTGGATTTAGGCGGCTGGGACACGCATGTCAACCAGGGCGGCATCGAAGGGCAATTTGCATCATTATTGAGCGATCTGGCTGAAAGCTTGAGTGCCTTTTATCATGATCTGGGAGACTTCACAAAGAAAGTAACCATTGTAACCATGTCTGAATTTGGGCGACGATTGAGTGAAAATGGCAATAGTGGAACAGATCACGGGCATGGAAATGTTATGTTCGTCTTAGGGGGCGGGGTCAATGGCGGATCGGTCTATCACCAATGGCCGGGCTTGAACGCGGAGTCTTTATATGGCCCCGGTGATTTAGACATCACCATCGACTTCAGGGAGGTGTTAGGCGAAATCGTTCAAAAGCGATTAGCGAACAACAAGCTGGAAGAGGTATTTCCAGGCTACTCGTTTGGAACAAACTTAAACATCGCAAAATCAACCTGATTGTGGAGTTTATCGTCGAAACCTGGCACCTATGTAAGGAATTTGTTGGAAAGCTCATCCCTATCAAAAACAAGGTATTCCTGATGGGATATTTATGACAACCAGCAAAGCCAAAAAACAAACCACACGGGGGCAATTGGACGGACACCTTACTTGGTAGGGTGTCTGTTTGGTATTCAATTGTATCCTTTCATAGTTGTAGAAGTATCTTTAGCGGGTTTATTCTGAACCTGGCTCCTCCTATACCAATGCTGGCCTTGATAATCTCAGACGTTTCGCTGAGGATATCGGTTTGGAAATGGAAGCCTTCAACGGTTGCCTGGATGGTAACCTGCATCAAGCAACAGTAGATTACGATTTAGAGGCCGCCAGGTATTTGAGATTACCAGGGACACCCTCCTTCTTGGTTAACGGCAAACCGGTTTTTGGAGCGAACCCACAAATTCTGGTTGAAACAATCAATGAAGCCTTGGAAGCTGAAAATTAACCTTTAGGCGCAACCGGGTTTGTTCCAGGGTCATCATCGGTCAGCTTGATTACTTCGTTAAATTGAAATCCTAATTTTTCTAACACCGGACTGAGCGGTGGTTATCAAGAGAAGTGATCGCCACGATGCGCTCGATACCTAATTCGTGGCTTCCATAAGACATCACAGCCGAAGCAGCTTCAAGAGCATATCCTTTTCCGGTGAATTGGGGCAGAAATGCAAAGCCAATATCAACATCCTCCAATTCGTCGCGTTTGATCAGGCCACAGATTCCCATTGGGGTTTCAGCATCCTTTAGCTTCACCAGGTAAAGCCCAAATCCATAACGCTGATAACTGGCCATGGGGCCGTTGATAATATATTGGCGGGCGTCAGCCAGGTTTCTGACACCGCGATCTCCAATATATTGCAGCCAACCAGGATCATTAAGCAATTCCAAAATGAATGCCGCGTCATCGGCTGTTAATTCGCGCAAGATCAATCGATCCGTTTCCAATACAATCATTATTCCGTTATCCCTAATGCCTGTAGAATCTCTGCAGTAATCTCTCGACTTAGCTTGCCCAGGCTTTCTACTGAGCCTTCCTGGTTCACATTGGTTGCAAAGAAATAAACGTTATCATCTTTCTCCAGGTAGCCAACAAACCAGCCGACGTCTGGGTCTACGCTGCTTGACCAACCAGTCTTGCCACTCAAACGGTAGTTTTCGGTCTCTTCGAGAATGATGATCTCTTTCACTGTTCGCATCGTCCGTTCAGAGAAGGGCAACTGTTCGGCGTAAAGTTTACGTAGGAATTCGATCTGTTCGTACTGTGAAATTCGCAGATTGCCTTCCAACCAAAAGGCTCCCGCCGAACCAGATATATCTTGATTACCATAACCAACTACATCGAGGTAGTGTTGCATCCGGTCTTGGCCAATACGCCTGGCTAACTCTTGATAGAACCAGACCACAGAATTTTCCATGGCGGTCTTCAAGGTATGGTTCTGATTCCAAGCAGGAATGCCTCGGACTACTCCATCCCAGAGGATGATTTCGTTTTCATCGGCAACCACACCAGTTCCAAGAGCAATTTGCGCATTAAGCAGCTTAAATGTCGATGCCGGGATAAATCTTTTTGAGCACCGATCACCACAAAATTCCAGATATTGATCTGCTCTCAAATCATACAAAAGAAAGCCACCCTCCACCTGGCGGCTTTCAAAATTATCAAAAACATCAACATCGATCTGTTGTTGAGACCTACAACTGAATAAAAAGAGCAGTATGGTGATCCAAAGGTTTTTGGTATTTTTCACGATGTATTCTTTGCAGCTATTCCGTGTTTGGACCACGCTCAAATTGGAAAGTATTTTCTACCACCCCAGGCAATAGAGTGTAAATTGACCGCCCGATATCTTGCTCAATTTTTTGCATTATCTCAAAGCGCGCTTGCCAACGCTTCAAAGTCAAATCACTCACCCCATACCTGAGTGCGACATCGACCATGCGTTTCTCAATTAGACAAAAACCGTCTGGCATGGCAATCGCATCGCAGGTCTGAATCAGGCGATCATATTCCGTAAAATCGATATCAGCGATGAAGGATTTGACTAAGTTCAATTCATCAGCAGAACAATCCCAGCGGCCATCCAAGGTTCGAATATCTGGCAATGGGAACATATGCGTGATACTTATTCGGGCTGCATCATCAAATCCCTTTCCCAATAGAAACCTATAGCCATCAACGGCATGCCGCAAAGCAGTTACTCCCTCCCGACGACCAATATCGTGTAACAATCCCATAACATAAGCCGCATCAGGATCAAGTCGGGGATGCTCTCGCGCTATTGCTTGGGCAGCCTGGGCAGCATAGCGCGAATGCGGCACCCAGGGCCCAGGGTTCATTTGCTGCGCTTCGTGTAAAAATTTTTCCGCTTCTTTTCGTGCAGGAATTCGCATGAGATTTTCCAAATCGGATATGAATATTTCTAATAGCGAAATTCGATGACTTCACGCTTGGCGAACAATTTCTCCATGACACGCTCGTGATCATCGGGAGAACCATAGGCATCAATGATGCAGACCATCTCCGCATCTTTTTTCACGAGTTTGTGTCCCTTGACTCGTAAATCGCAAGCCTGAAACATACCTTCCAACTCTTTTAATTTTTCGCGATCCGTAGCACAAACAATTTCATAAGTCCTCAACTCGCGAAAATTATAGATCCATTCTTCAAATTTAGGGAATACCCATAAAACGATCATCGCCCCAGCCAGCGCCAGCAGGACCAATTGATATTGTTCCCCGCCAATACCCATGCCCATGGCGGCTGCAAACCAAATGGTCGAGGCGGTGGTCAGACCTACGATGCGAGCCTTTTCTTCGAGGATCACCCCTGCACAAAGAAATCCCACGCCTGTGACCATATGACCAGCAATACGCACTGGCGAGATGTTTCCCCCAAGCTCCAAAGACAATATCGTAAATAGTGTCGATCCCAACGTGATGAATATGAAGGTGCGGAACCCGGCGGCGCGATGACGGAATTCTCGCTCAGCCCCAATTAACCCGCCAACAACAATCGCCAAAATAAGTTTGATGATCTCATCCGACTGGAACATAACAGATTCACCTCCTCATTATGCATCTGCAGGCACCAAAGGCCTGGGCTTTTGCGACTTTTGGGCCTATTCTAATTTTATAGCTTTTGTAGCGATAAATCTATCAATAAATTGATCTAAGATTTCATCACCTTTATCTTCATAGAACCCGGCGATCACAAAACCGGCCTCGATTTGGCCCTGTATCTGATCGGTGAGCGAGTGTCCAAACTCGAAAGGAATCGCATTTGAAATATATTTTTGTTTTTCCTTCTCAGGTAACGACTCGACGTCAGAGTATGGAATCGAATAGGCGATTTCACAACGCTGCTCATTGTCGGCAATTTCCCAATCGATCATGTAGGTAACCGGATTCGCGAAGCCACTCAATAGTCTGCCCTGCACTTTTAGCACACGGTTACACTCCCACCAGACGGATCGAATCTCATCAATGAAGCAATTTGAAACTGGGTGAAGGATTAGATCAAAAGTTGCGTCTGCAAAACAATTCAGATCTTGCATATTGCCACGCACGGTGGTAATCCTTAACTCGAACTCTTGCGCAACCCGTCTATCTCTTTTCAATTGAGCATCCGAGTTATCAAATACGGTCACCTGTGCTCCAGCGGCCGCCAAGATAGGGCCTTGCTGTCCCCCTCCGGAGGCCAGACACAAAATTTCTTTACCAGCAACATCACCCAACCATTCTTGCGGAACAGGTATTTTTGGTGTCAATAATAACTGGTAATCCCCCCTCGAAGCTGCTTCAATTTCTTTGGCCGTTACCGGGATCGTCCACTGATTTCCTTTGGCAACTTCTTCATTCCAAGCTATGCGGTTGTGTTCCAGAATGTTCATCATCAGCCTTAAATTTGTGTCAACTCTTTTGCCAGTTGCAGGCTAAATTGAATCTCATTTATCCCGAAATCTGCCTTCTTCTGCGTTTGTTCTTCGTAGATACGAATGAAATCTTCGGCTGTGTGGCTAATAAATTTTTCCAGCGATTTGATGCCTACATCGTAGATCATCCGCGCGAACACCGGCCCAACACCATAAACCCTGGATAAGTCTGCTAAAGCCACTAACTCATTCAGAAAATCCAAAGGCACCCCGCATTTTTGCGATAAATGCGCTCTTTCGGATTCGCCCCAGGCGGCATTGAAAAGCTGGCGAGTATTGTTGATACCAATAGCGCTCAATTTAGTCAGGTACTCTTGTTGCACTTCGGGGAATTTATCCAGACGGAACGGGTTGGATTGATAGCTCTTGGCTTCTCGTTTGAGCAAGATAAGATAATCAATGGTCAAACCTGAAATTTGGGAGAATTCTTCAGTCTTTTCTTTCGACCGCAGCGCATAAACAAGTTCTTTCAGATTTGTGATCCCCTGTTGCTCAAGGGCTCCGAATCTTGGTTCGATATCATCCTTCAATATCAAACGACTGGGAATCATTTGGCGTGTTTTTAGATCGGTTTTGAATTTTTGCAAACTATATTTTTTTAGATCTAGTTGATATTGTGGCTTCATTGTTTTGCTCCTATGCATATCGAACGGTCTGACGCCATTTCAATTCTACACAATAATGACTTTCTAATTAATACTAACTCATGTTACGCACTTATCCAGCAATTGCTCAAACTCCACCCGTTCGGCTTACCCTGCGAGTATCACAACGAAGCCTTCGATACGATCGCCTTCGGCGGGGATCATTTCGCGAAGCATCCTGTAAGGGCAGTATGCAAGCTGCGTAACATCAGTTATTAATATTCCCCCCTAACACAAAATCTAATCAGTTTTCTACCTACCTGAGATTTTATACTCCTTGCTCAAAATTATCACGATCGGTTACGAGTACGAATTTGACGAAACGTTGTGTGTTTTTTCGAAAAAGGAAAATCGTGACCTTGGTGGTATTCGTTACCATTCGTGATCCTCGCAAGCGCACATAACTAAAACTGTCGGGTAGCCAGATCAGTTTTTCCTTTGACGAAATTATTTCTATTCAAGTTGACCAAAGTGTTTTAACACTCTCATCGCGCGCAAAGTATTCCAGCGACTGGGACCTCCAGTCTTTTCCATATCAAAATGAACTTGACCCGCGTGCTTCGCTTGAACCGGCCATTTTTGGTCTTTGCGACGTTTTTTCTTCAATATATCCAACGCATCTTGCAAGCGTGGATCATAGTTGATCCCAGCACAACAAAAATAGTCTAGGCCTCGTAAGATGTCATATTTCCAACGTGAAGGATAAGAAAGCATCAACATTTTCTTATCGATGATTTCTCCCGTTTTGTCCGAGCGAAATAGCCTATGTTGCAAAATAAATTCCCTTGATTGGGCAGCGGCATCCTGAATTTCTGCTAAACGATATCGATAGCCGTTGTTGGCATATTCCAGAATCCCTTCAAGGATGGCAATCGTAGAGTGCAATGAACTATGCTTGGCCCCTATATAGTTTGAATTGCAGTTAAAACCACCATCTAACATATGTTCATTGAGCAAGAAATCCACAATGGATTCCATTTCAGATTCTTCGATGGAAAAATACGCAGCATAATTCAAAAACATCCCGTTTACGCAGACATCAGCATATTTGCTAACTTTGTTGCACAAAATCCCCCCCTCTGGGCCTTTGAGCGTCTCAATGACTTGCATGATCGATTGTTTAATCTCAGGGATTTTCGAAGATATGGCCAGGTTTTTCAGATCCAGGAGAGTGTAATGGGTAGAAACCCATTTGGGCTGATAGAACCGCTGCCCCCAATGCCCTTCCAGCTGACGAAAACTAAGCAATAGTGCACCCCACCCCTCGGCAGCGATACGGCCACGCAAATCGGGTCGTTCAGCACCCAGCAAATCACGATGCACCTGGTATTGTATTGAGACATCCCCTTCCAGGAGCCAGTCAATGAGTTGAGAGTTTTCTTGGGATAGTTGAGTATTTTTCATAGGCATCTTATCGATAGGACAAATCTAACAATCAAAACCATCATCGAGAAATTCGGTACCGTCCCCAAGTTTGCCCAAGCTATTCATCAAAATAACTCGCAACCTGGTTTCGGCCATTTTCCTTGGCCCGATAGAGGGCCACATCCGACCGTCGGAAGAGATCATCGGTAGTATCAGTTTTTTCAGTCAGCACAGCCACACCGATACTCAGTGTAAACTTCACGATTGCTCCCTGTATCTCAATTTCCTTCGAGGCCAGATGTTAGCGTAAACGCTCGGCCAGTTGAAATGCGGAATCCAGGTCCGTATTGGGAAGCAAAATGCCAAACTCATCGCCACCGATACGCCCAGGGAAATCGCTCGCGCGCAAATTCTCTTTGAATGTCCTGGCAACCAGAGCCCCCAACAAAGACAGATAAAACCAAGTCAGATTTGGGCTGGGATTGGGGTCATATATAAAATCATCCAGCGATAGCTCTTCCGGGGCCATGTTCATCTCAGCGTAGATTTCGCTGATACGCTGCCAACGCCCGGGATTCATGTAGCCGATCTCCACCACATCCGGCAAAATCAGGCGTTTTGTTTGCTCGGCTTCGAATATCAGATGCTCCCGAGAATGCCGCTGGCTGTACCGCGCATAAATCAACTCGATCATCTCCTCGGGGTGGTCCAGGGCATAATCCCACCCACGCAGGGAAGCTTCTAAAAAAGCTTTCACCCTTTCTGGGTGATCCCGGATTTGTGCTTCGGTAGTAAATAAAGTATCCCCATAAAAATCGATACTGGATTTCTAATAACCCTATACTCGGGACCCATGCCCCAATTATACATCTTTCGGTCATTGTAAATTTATATGGAAAGGAAAAAATTTTGGCTCCACAGATAACTGAAACAGTTTTTGCCTATCTATGTTTTTAACGATTGCTTGTCTCTTCAGGCGCTAGGGCGAAATTGTCCCAAACATCAGCCTTTTATCAAAATAATCTAAATAAGTCCGGCCCACAAATTACTAAAACTAATATCATTGCAAGCACAATCGCTGCGCTCAGTATAAACTCCGCGAAGCAGTCTCGAGCTTCAGGCGTAGATTGCTTAGCCCCATACGGGGCTCGCAACGCCAAGGCGCGCAGAGCGATGACATTAATTATGCTTTCTTGCGAGACGGGCTACTAAATCGATAACGATAGCATGATAAGGCGTATCATGGTCCCTGATACGGCTTATCGTACTTCTTGATACCACTTATCGCTCTCCCTGATAAGGCTTATCATTTCCCCTGATAAACGGTATCACACAGGAAACTCACCGCAAGGAGTGTGGCAATTAGGCGCTGTGCTTCTTACAGATAAACGCTGCCATGATAAGAATCACAGCAAGATATCCAGGGCAGCCCCTACGGAATCATAGATTTGCGCGCCGAGTTCTTCTAATGCATTGGCTTTGATAACATCGGGAGCAATGCCATACTTCTGAATATCGATACCCAATCCGTTGGCACCAAAAAAGCGTTGGGAATTTTCTACCGCGACAATCCCTGCGGGTGTATCTTCGAAGACACTAATCTCACTTCCATCAAGGAAACTGAGATCAAGATCGCATTGCCCTACTACTATCTTTTGGGCTTCGAGCAAAGCAGCCTCTACGGGCATCCCAGTAGCCGCCAAAATTGCAGACAAAGCATGTGGAACGGCCGGCTTCTGTAGATTACTGACCTCATCTCCAATTTGATTCGCTAACCAGGTCATCTCACCAAAACCAATGATCGGGAGAAAATCGAGGCCGACCAGTTCTGCACCTAACTCAGCCTCCGGGGTACCCGGTAATCCTAATAATGTATTGGAGGGACGGTTGGTCATAATGGCAGCACATTGCTGGGGAAGCGTTGACCAGGTTTTCAGTGTAGCTTGTAAACTTTCATCCACAAAAGAGCGATCGAAACGAGAAAGATAACTGCCTTGATCCAATTGAGATTCTATCCCATAAGTGCTCTCGAATTCCTGGCTACCCAAAACCAATTCCTGAAAAACATTGAATGTCAGGGAATTTTCTATTGACTCGCATTGCTGAACGATACCCATAAACGGCGAAGCGTCAACGTCAACTTGCTCGGCATACTCTTTTAGCGCAGCCTGACAGCGCGCCAGTGCAGGCAAATCGATGGGCTGGGATTCAATACATTCAAGCATGCGTCCAAAATCCAGTTGTAGGGTCTCTGGGTTATTGGATTTGGTTTGCACATGGATCGAAGGGGTGAATGGCAGGCCCTGTTTTTGGGCTTCGATACCCATCATCGCCATGGATATTGCACTGGAATGAAATTCATTGCTGATCCCCAATGCTTCAAAGCGGGCAATTGCGGAAGGCTGCAGGTGATATGCATCAAATCCCAACGAGAGGCTGACCAAACGGATGGTCTCCTGTAAAGCGCGATGATAGCCCTGAGGGTCCAGCAAAACTCCGTCCATATCAAAAAGTAATATTTTCATGATCATTCCTTAGGTTGATGACGCCTTTCGAGTTCGGCTTCCACATCGACCAGGGAAATATCATTGGAGGCCAGCAATACCCACAGATGATAGATCAGGTCGGCGCTTTCTTCGATCAGGCGCTGTTTACCGGCCGAGGGCCCACTGGAAGTGTGGCATCCAGAGGCAATAATCACTTCAACGGCCTCTTCACCCACTTTCTGAGCCATGCGGTCACGGCCGCTTGCAAACAGAGCATTGGTATACGAACCCTCTTGCGGATTCAGTTTTCGGTCCAAAATGATGTCATATAAACGTTTGATCATGCTAACTCCACAGGGGTATAGAAACAACTGATTTCGCCAGTGTGACAGGCTGGGCCACGCGGCTCGACTAAAAGCAGTACGGCATCGGCATCGCAGTCGTGATGCAACTCGACCACGTCCAGGACGTTGCCAGAGGTCTCGCCTTTTAGCCACAAGGTCTGGCGGCTGCGGGACCAGAAATGCGCTTTGCGAGTCGCGATTGTTTTTTGGAAAGCTTCGGCATTCATCATCGCCACCATCAAGACCTGTTTGGTGCGCGCATCTTGAGCCACGGCGGTCACCAAGCCTTTATCATCGAATTTCAAATTTTTCATTTTATCTCCTTGGGGGGACTGACAACCTCAGATTTACCGCGAAGACACAACGCCAGAGGCACCTCCGCAGCCAAACGCATTTTGTGAGAGGTGACTGTCACCTTGCTTTAGCAATTTCGCCATATGGGTCAATTGTAATTTTTGCAGAAGTTCATCTTCTTACGTACAAAAACTGGCTTATCAAGTATTCGGTTCGTGCAAAACATCCAAAAATCTGTGCGTCTTGGCGGTCTATCATTACCATCCTTTATTTCGAATTTCTCAGAATTATGTTGTGATACGAATGGGGATGTTCTTTTGGTCCAGATATTCCTTCAGATCAGCCACTTCCAAAATCTTATCGTGAAACAGGGTCGCTGCCAGGGCAGCATCCGCAGTGGTCTGATCAAATACATCATAGAAATGGGCCATGCTGCCTGCTCCCCCGCTGGCGATCACCGGCACGGAGACGGCTTCGGTGATGGCGCGGGTCAACGCTAGATCATAGCCATCACCGGTGCCATCACGGTCCATGCTGGTCAATAATATTTCACCAGCTCCCGCCTCGACGCCGCGAACAGCCCACTTGATAGCATCCAACCCAACCGGAGTCCGTCCCCCGTGAATAACAACTTCCCAGTGACCTATGTCAACGTATTTTGCATCAATGGCCAGCACAATGCACTGACTGCCAAAACGCAATGCGCCTTCGGTCAGCAGATCCGGGTTCTTGACTGCGGCAGAATTGACGCTGACCTTATCGGCACCCGAAAGCAGCGTTTTGTGCATATCATCTGCCGTGCGGATGCCACCGCCAACCGTCAGGGGCATGAATACCTGTTCGGCTACTGAACGTACCACATCCAGGGTCGTGGCTTGCCCTTCTGGGCTGGCGGAAATATCCAAGAGAACCAGCTCATCGGCACCCATTTCGTCATAAGCCTTGGCCTGTTCTACGGGGTCGCCGGCATCGCGCAAATTGACAAAATTGATCCCCTTAACTACGCGGCCATCTTTGACGTCCAGACAGGGAATAATGCGTTTGGCTAACATTCCAGCGCCTCCTCCAGAGTGAAGTTCTTTTCATACAAAGCGCGCCCGATGATGACACCTTTCAATCCGGCCACCTTGACATCTCGCACATCCTGCAGTGTGGCCACACCGCCCGAGGCAATCACCTCCAGCCCAGTTCCGGCTGCAATTTTAGATGTCAATTGCCAATCGACACCCGTCTGCATGCCATCCTTGCGGATATTGGTATAAATCAATGTTCGAGCGCCTGCCTCAGCCAGGGTTCGAGCGAAATCCATCACATCCAAGCCTGAACCTTCCTGCCATCCACGGGTCATCAATTCACCATCGGCGGCGTCAAGGGCAAAGGCCAGGCTTTGCGCGCTAAACCGTTCCAGCGCCTCTGCGGCAAATTCAGGCGATTGGATAGCCGCCGTGCCCAGGATCACACGAGACACACCAGCATCTAAGGCCTGCGCCACACTTGCCAAATTGCGCATACCACCGCCAAACTGGACTTTCATATCCGATCCGCTTAACTTCAGGATCGCCCGTAAGGCGGATTGGTTTTTATTACTGTCTTCCTCAAAAGCACCATCCAGGTTGACCACATGCAGCCACCCGGCTCCGGCATTTTGCCAGGTCTGGGCAATCATGGCCGGATCGCTGCTGTAGTTGGATTGCTGGTCTGGCCGACCCTGTTTGAGACGCACCACTTCGCCGGCGCGCAGGTCGATGGCCGGGTAAATAGTAAATTCGCTCATTATGGCATCTCCACAAAATTTTTCAGAATTTGCAGGCCAACCTTTTGGCTTTTCTCAGGATGAAACTGCACCCCGAGAATATTGCCTTTCGAGACCACGGAGGCGAAATCGCGGCCATAGTCTGTCGAGGCCAAGACATGTCCTGATTCTGACGGTTGACAATAAAAGCTGTGATTGAAATACACATATGCCCCGGCAGGGATGTCTTTGAACAAGGGGAATTCAGCTTCTATAATTTGGAGTTGATTCCAACCAATTTGGGGAACTTTAATTTCAGGGTTAGTGAACTCAAGCACGCGGCCCGGGAGTAGTTCCAACCCCCGATGCAGGCCCTGCTCTTCACTTTCATCGAAGAGTAACTGCATCCCCAGACAAATCCCCAAAAAGGGTTTTCCCGATTGGGCGGCTTCCTTGGTGAGAGATACCAGACCACGCGCTTCCAGACCATCCATGCCATCCTTGAAGGCGCCAACACCGGGCAATATCACTTTATCAGCGTTTAAGATCACCTCTGGGTCATCGCTGACCACGGCCGTACCGCCGACAATCTCTATGGCCTTGTTCACCGAATGAAGGTTACCAGCACCGTAATTGATGATGGCGATCATGACAATACTCCTTTCGAGCTTGGCACTTTTCCGGCTCGACGGGGATCGATTTGGGTGGCGGCATCTAATGCCCGACCAAAGGCCTTGAAAGCGGCCTCAGCCATGTGATGATTATCGCGCCCATAGAGCACGGCGATGTGCAAATTGGCACCCCCGGTTATGGCCGCTGACTCGAAAAAGTGCTCAAGCAGAGAAGTGGGAATTGCTCCCACATCAGGCGAAACCCAGGCCGTTTGCAGTACGGCGTAGGGCCGCCCAGAGAGTTCCAGCACCACCCGAGCTAAAGCTTCGTCCATGGGCACAAAGCGGGTCGCTGTACGTACAATGCCGCCTTTATCGCCCAGCGCCTGGCTCAGCGCCTCACCCAGCACCAGGCCACAGTCTTCAATAGTATGATGCGGGTCAATGTGTAAATCACCCTCGGCTTTGAGCTTGATATCAAACAAGCCGTGCACCGCGATCTGGGTTAGCATGTGGTCGAAAAAGCCAACACCGGTCTCAATCTCGGCGATCCCGCTGCCATCCAGATTCAACTCCAGGTTGATTTTGGTTTCGTTGGTCTTACGTTCAATCGTAGCTATTCTCATATCGTGCTCCTTTTAACGCTGAGTCGCAAGGGTACAGAGATGCAGATAAAAAATAACTCACTGCGCCTTCGCGACTCCGCGTCTTTGGGTTAAGTTTCAAAATCACTAAAGGCCACTACTAATTGATCGGTATCCTGCGGACGCCCAACACTGATGCGGATGTAGTCATCCAGCCCTGGTTTGTTGAAGTGCCGAATCAATATTCCCTGCGCCCGCAGTTGGGCTTTGACCTGGGCAGCATCCTGGTCCTTCACCCGGCAAAGGATGAAATTAGCCTGCGAAGGATAAGGCTCAAGCCATGGAATGGCATCCAGCGCTTTAAACAAACGTTGGCGTTCATGGATAATCTTTTCTCGATTGCGATCAAGCTGTTCAATGTTTTCCAGGGAAACACAAGCCGCCGTTTCCGCCGCCACCGAAATGTTATAAGGCTGCTTTGCTTTCATCAGGAATGGCACAAACTCCTGGGGAAACACTCCATAGCCTATGCGCAAACCGGCCAGACCAGCCCACTTGCTGAACGTGCGCAGTACAATCAGGTTTTCATAGTTCTGCACCTGCTCTATCCAGGGGCTCTCCAAAGAACTGAAATTGATATAAGCTTCATCCAGCACCAACAATATGGGAAGTTCCAGCAAGGCTTCAATTTGCTCTTGAGGGTGCAATCCGCCATCTGGATTGTTGGGGTTGGCCAGAAACATCAACTTGGGTTGATGCTCTTCAACCGCCTGGAAAATACTATCCATATCCAAAGAGAAATCTGTTTTGCGCGGTACAGTGATCACGTTAGCCTGATTCAAATCGCCATCGAAGGCGTACATGCCAAAAGTTGGCGGGCAGTTGATCAAGCAGTCGCCCGAATCGAGCACCAGGCGCATGGTCAAATCGATCAACTCATCAGCGCCAGCACCCATCACAATGCTACCTTGGGATACAGCATGATACTCGGCCAGCATGCCGCGAATGCGTCGAGCTTCCGGGTCGGGATAAATGTGGATACCTTTTAATTCGGCCAGTGCCTGGCTCACTTCGGGCAACAGGCCGTAAGGATTTTCGTTGGCATCCAGTTTGACCAGCTCATCGACAGGAATACCCAGCTCAACGGAAAGCACTTCAAAGGGCAAGATGGACTGGTAGGGCGGCATGGCTTGAATATGTGCGCGAATAAAATCCACGATCAAGCCTCCTCCGCCCGGAATTTTGCAGCTGCAGCATGGGCGGTCAGGCCCTCAGTTTCGGCAAAAGCCGCTGCCAACGGGCTGAGCTCAACGCTGGAATCAGGGTCAAGTGCAATCACGCTGGAGAGTTTGACAAAATCCAGTACATTCAATGGTGAGGCAAAACGCGCCGTGCCGCCGGTGGGCATAATATGGCTGGGCCCGGCGACATAATCCCCCAGCACCTCAAAAGAATGATCGCCCAGGAAGAAGCCCCCAGCATTATTGATCTGATCCATCAACGCCTGTGGATCTGCCACCGACAGGCACAGGTGTTCGGCGGCATAGACGTTGGCCAGCTCGGCCGCTTCGGCGAGGTCAGCCGTGACCACGATGCCGCTCTTGTTCTCCAAAGAAGCGGCAATTATCTCAATCCGGGAAAGGGCCTCCATCTGCTGGCTGACGGCTACCTGAACTTGCTGCGCTATTTTTTCATCGGTTGTCAGCAAAATAGCACTGGCCTGAACGTCGTGTTCGGCCTGGGCCAACAGGTCTGCGGCCACCCACTCGGGATTGGCGGTCTCATCGGCAATGACCATGGTTTCAGTAGGCCCAGCCAGGCCATCCAATCCAACCACTCCGTAGAGCTGCTGTTTAGCCAGGGTCACGAAGAGATTCCCCGCCCCAACAATCTTATCGACCTTAGGGATCGATTCAGTGCCGAAAGCCAGGGCAGCGATAGCCTGCGCCCCACCGATCTGGAAGATTTCTGTGAGGCCGCAAACATAAGCTGCTGCCAGAATCGAAGGATGGGGATTGGGGGGCGTGGCCACGATCACCCGCTTGACGCCAGCTTCCTGGGCCGGGATGACGCTCATTAACAGTGAGGATGGCAAAGGGGCCGTTCCACCGGGCACATAGACACCCACCCGTTCGACAGTTGTGAAGCGCTGCCCCAAATGGCCGCCCATCTCTTCGCTCAGCCAGGAGGTGATCGGCTGTTTTTCGTGGAAATCACGAATGCGCTGCGCTGATTTCTGAATGACACCCCGCACCTCGGACGAGAGCTCATCATAAGCTCGTTCAAGCCGGAATTCGGAAATGGCGAAGTTTTCACCATTGAAGCTATCCAGCAGCACCGACCATTTTCGCAGCGCGGCATCGCCTTTGGCCTCAATAGAGTCAATGATTTGGGCTACAGCCTGCGGTGGCGTCACCCCGTCCCCAAATAAAGCCGCCGTGCGCTCCAAGGTTGCCGGCGCATATTTCTCGCGGCTGAGCGGTTTTCGTTTCAAGATGGTTTGCTTGGCTTCGTCAACAGAATAAAAACGAATCATTTCGATTCCTCCAATGCGGATAACATCTGGATCAACTCAGGGGGTTCTTCTTCGAAAATGTAATCGACTGGCGAAACTACAACACCGCTGCCGCCAACCTCCCGAATTTCGCGGATGGCTTGCGAAAGCAAGGATTTGCGCACAACCAGGTGCACAGCATACCAACTTTTGTCTTCGCGATTGATAATGCGCGAGATAGTCGGACCCTGCAACCCACGGATAACGTCTTTCTCGAGGATCTTTGCAGCAATCTCTTCAGGGGATTCGCCACGCACATTGGCAAAGATCGCCAGGTTGTCGCGCGCCCTCAAATGTGCCCCGGCCAGTTCAAGCAGTTGAGTGGCAATCGCTAGGGTTTCCGGGCTATTCTTCAAACGGGCCATGTTGGCAATCAGACAGGCTTCGGCCTCCACGATTTGCCCGCCCCGCAAAATCTTGAGGCGGTTATCACGCAGCGTGGTGCCCGTAGAGACCAGATCGACGATCAAATCAGCGTACCCAACTGTGGGTGCTATTTCCAATGCCCCTTCGGCCTGGATCACCACGAACTCCAGATCTGTTTTGGATTTAAAAAAATCGCTGGTCAATTTGGGGAATTTGGTGCCCACCTTGAGCGGTCGACCCAATTCAGCCTGTAGTTTGGGCAGGTCAGCCAAATCGTTGAGCTGGTCATAGCTCTCAGGCAGGATTACGCTTAGGCTGCATTTCCCAAACCCTAATTGGCTGTGTAATTCTAAGATTTTGCCATTGGTATCTTTCTTTTCCAGATATATATCCCGCCCGGTAATCCCAAAATCGACACTGCCATCGCGCACGCTGATGACGATATCCCCAGGGCGTTGAAAAATCACTTCCACGCCCGGCAAACCAGGTATTTGTGCGATGTATTGGCGCGGGTTGGGCTTGTAAACTTTCAACCCGACATCAGACAACAATTTTTTACTTCCATCTTCTAGCAAACCCTTGCTGGGCAGGGCGATGCGGATGTTGCGTTGAGTATCTTGCATAGTGGCTCCTTCACTGATCCCAATGCCCATGCATTGGGACGGTTACATCTAACGCGAAAGCGCTTCCCAGACCGGGAAGCGCTTTGAATTTTTTTACCATCAGCTTTCAGTTTTCGATCAGCTAAAATCCTTTAAAGCGGTCTTGCCCGGCTGCGAAGCCAGTGCAATGAGCGTGATGATGGTGGTGGCAGGAAACGCTTTTCGTAAACATCGGTTGGAATTTTAGCATAACTTGGAGTGAATACAATTAAAATTAGATAAAAAGAAATCCGATTTCTCGCCCTGAGGCGGAAATCGGATTTCAAAGTTTCATATCATTTCATAATTCTACTGGAAATTCTCACTATATTCGTTCTGAGGGGTGGGGTCGTGGAAGCCCTGGTGCGCTTTGCAGAGAACAAGGTATGTAAAGACATTGGTATCCAGCGTCAGGCCGGTGGGGAATGCCTGCTGTTGACCGGGGTTCAGGTTCAATGTCACGTTGAAGGACTTGTTCTCGCTGATGAAAGCACCCATGCCTTGTTTGCGGGTCGGGTGTGAGGAGCAGCTCACCTGGACATTGACGTTTCGAAGCGTGCCCGGACCGTGGTTGACGATGCGTACGAAGAACTGGCCGTGGGGCTGGTTGCCGGGGTAAATGTCGCTGATGTTGATATCGGCGCTGAACTGTCCACCACCGTTGTTGCCCGATTTTCCGCCGCCACTTGGCTGACCACCGCCGCCCTGACCCTTGAAGTGCTTGCTGCGGAAATTGTTGCCGCCATTAGGATCATGGAAGCCCACTTTGACTTCACAGCCAACCTGGTAGGAAAACACGCTGGTGTCCAGGTCGAGGCCGGTGGCAATATTTTGGGTCTGGCCAGGGTTCAGGTTGAGATTAGCACCAAAGTTACGCTGCTTGCTGGGGCCAACCTTTCCGGTGTTGGTGTCCTGGCTGTCATAGCCGCAAAAAATGTCCACATGCACATTGTGCATTGTGCCGGGTCCATGGTTGGTGATGCGTACGAAGAACTGGCCGTGGGGCTGGTTGCCAGGATAGATATCGGTCACGGCGACATCGGCTGAAAAGCCATTGGCTGCTGGAGCCGGGGCCGCGGCTGCGATAGAGCTGATCGACATGGCGATGATCGCCAGAAGGGGGAGTACTTTGTGGGAAATTTTGGTCTGCTTGTTCATGATTTTCTCCTGTTGAATAATTTTTTTGATTGCTGTTCTTTTAGTCGTCAGCTCACATGAAAAAGTAACAAACCAAAAGTAGAAGCGACACATGCCTCGCTTCTACGTAAAAAATTTATCTGGGGAACTAGGGTAAATACGAAATGGTCATGATCGCCACAGCGATAATTTTCCCCGTATTATGATAGCTGTGCTCGCATCCCGCCTGAAAACCAATGAAATGTTCTTTCTCAACCAGGAATTTTTCATCAGAAAGTGTAATTTCGACCTGGCCTTGTACCACAAAGACATGCTCTTCGGCATTGCCCTGGTGGGGTTCCGCTTCAAATAACACCCCTGGCTCAATTTCGACATAATACGTTTCAAAAGCGCGTTCGGGATCAAAAGCGATCAGCGGGTATATGCGATATCCTTCGACATCGCTTCTCAAAGGATCGTTGGCTTTAAATGAGCCCAGAACCACTTCTTGGGTTTGCTCCTTGAGCAGGGCAGTAAAGGGAATGCGCAAACCGTTGGCAACCTTCCAGATGGTAGCGATGGTTGGGTTGGACTGACCAATTTCAATTTGCCGCAACATACTTTTGCTGACACCAGTCATTTCGGCCAGTTTATCTAAACTCAGATTGCGGTTTTCTCGAATGCTCTGCAGATTTATGGCAACAGTTTCACCCGGCTGTTTCATATAGCGCTCCCATTGACGTTATAACAATCCCATTGTACACTATAGCGGTCATTAGTTCGTTATAGTGTACCATTTCATCAAAACGTCGACAAGGACATTCACTATGAACTCCGAATTCTTTGCGCTGGCTTCATTCGTGGTGATCACAACCTTCACCCCAGGCCCGAACAACATTTCCAGCGCTTCCATGGGCATTCTTTACGGGTACAAGAGAACACTGAATTATCTGGCGGGAATTGTCACTGGCTTTTTCCTGGTCATGCTCATTTGCGGCTGGATTTCAGCCACTTTGCGTGAAATACTCCCCTCCTTCGAAAATATTCTGCGTGTGATCGGTGCTATATACATCCTTTGGCTGGCATATCACACCTTCAAGGCCAGCTATGCCTTTGAGGAAAACCAGCAAGTTCGTTTAGGCTTCGCCAAGGGTTTCTTCTTGCAGTTGCTGAACCCCAAAGGCATAGTGTATGGCTTGACCATTTACTCAACGTTTTTGGGTACGCGGGTCACCGGGCTGCTATCCTTAATCCTTTCTGCGATGGTCTTAGCAAGTGTGGGTTTCTCCGCCATCTCAACCTGGACTCTCTTTGGTGCCAGTATCCGCGCTTATTTGAACCAACCACGCCTAAATCAGATTCTCAATACAGCCCTTTCGCTGCTGCTGGTTTATACAGCCATCGAGTTATCCGGGATTCTAGATTTTCTAAGAAATTGATCAGAAAACTTCCTGGAAAAAATGCTCACGAGGGATGGCAGCAACCTTCTCAGCCAAGGCCACCATTCGCTTATAGTGTTGCGACATATCGGCCAGGGGCGTATCGATATTAAATTTCCAAAAGCGCCATGAAGAGGTGGCAATAGCAGCATATTCGATGAACAATAACAAATTTTCCCGCTCAGTTTGGTCGAGTGCTCCTACATTCTGATAACCCTGAATAAGTAAGCGCACTTTTGGAAGGGAAATATTCTCACTGGAACAGCAAAGGCCCACGGCGGCCATCCCCAGGTCAAATATCAGATAACCATGGCAGGCATCTTCAAAATCAATGATGGCTGCCAGATCCTTACCATCAAACAACACATTATCAAAAAATAAATCCCCATGGATCAAACCGCGAGGCAGCTCGACAGGCATTTTGCTCGTGAGAAAATCATATTTGCGGGCCAGCCATTTCTCATACTTCAAATTGATTCCTAAGTCAAAAAGGCGGGGAAAAGTCTCGATACCATAGTCATGATGGGCGGGCAAATATTTTGGTGGGGATATTTTGTGAAGTTTAGCCAACGCTGATCCCGCTTGAACAAGTTGAGCATCATCTAAATTCTCGACCACATCTCCATGAATGTAATCTTTGAGCATCAGAGGTCTGCCCTTCCAGCGTGTGACCAATTCATTTGCGACAGTTTCTTGAACGCGGGGAGCGGCAAATCTATACCATGCCAACAAATCCATCAGCTTACTCAGATTTGTCACCCGCTCATGATTAATCTCAAAAAGGGTCAGTACATACCGTTTTTCAGCTGTCCACAAAATATAATTTGTATTGGCAGACCCTTTTTCAAGAGACTCTAGCCCAATAAATTCAAGTTGATACTTCCGAGAAATTTCTGGAAGATGTTCTGGTTTTATTTGGAAATATTGTGTCATTGGCGACCATGAACTCCCAATTCTGTCGCCCGTTTCAGTTGGCAACTGTTTTTGGGGTTATCCTAGCTCCCATTGTAACGCGATTATTTTTTTATCGCCTGCCAGGATATTTAATAATTAAATCGTTGGCAAGATAGATACGCGAAAAGTTTACCTTCAATAATTCAGATC
>CAZVPR010000038.1:0-34948 GCA_964629085.1 uncultured Anaerolineales bacterium | reverse complement strand
CCTGTAGGTAGCCTTACAAATACTTAACAAGGTGTATAACAGGTCAGTGGTTACTCATAACTTATGCATAATTCAGGGCAGAGGTTCAAGGTTTGTGCGATCCAAAACGATCAAAAAAATCGTGAAAGACAAATGCTGACCATACGTCAGGGGGTACTTGCAACTTAAAGAAAGAAAGGATATGATAAGGAATAAATCATTGCAATAACCAATTCCAATTCAACTACATTCAATGAATAACCAAATTTCATGTCCACGTTGTGGTCAACCGAACGAACAATATGCAACTGATTGTAGCGATTGCGGAGTTAATCTTGCTTTAGCGGCAGTCATGGTTGAGGGGAAGATCAAAATCCAAACCGGTATGTTGAAGGAGAAAAAGCTCTCTCCAGAAGTATTAGTACCCCGGTTGGGAGATTATCTGATCGAAAAGAATTTGCTAACGCCTGATCAACTGATTCAGGCATTGGCATATCAGCAAAGAATGAAAGATGAGGGGAAAAATAAGCTCATTGGCCAGGCAATAGTAGAGTTAAATATTATAAGTCAGGAAGTTCTAGATCGGGTAATCACTGAGCAGATTTTGCAATTGCAGTCAGCGCTTCGGCAGGCCAATGAAGAATTAGAATCTCGGGTACTTCAAAGAACGGTTGAGTTAGAAGATGCGCTAACTCGTCTTTCTGAATTAAATCAATTGAAATCGAATTTCATCGCAAATATTTCTCACGAATTACGCACTCCGCTTACTCACATCAAAGGATATATCGAATTGATGGCTGAGGAAGCGCTTGGTGAGCTAAATTCACAACAGGTTGATGCAATTCGTGTTATGCAAAAAGCAGAGGCCCGATTAGGAAATCTAATTGAAGACTTGATCCAGTTTTCAGCATACTCCAAAGGTGGAATGGAAATTAATTTGCAGAGCACTAATATATCAGAAATCATCGATGAAGCGGTCAAAAATGCTCAGCAAGGTTGTTACGATAAAGGATTGACATGCCAATTAAAGATTCCCCCAGAATTGCCCGAGGTACTCGCCGATCCTGAACGATTACCATGGGCCTTGCACCATTTAATTGACAATGCGATTAAATTTACCTCTGATGGGGGAATTATTCAAATTGGTGCAAAAATGAATGAGCTTCAGGTATGTTTATATGTGTTCGATACGGGAATAGGAATTGCCCCTGATCGGTTGGAAGAGATTTTTGAGCCGTTCCACCAGTTAGACGGTTCCTCAACCCGTAGGTACGGAGGAACAGGGATTGGGTTATCAATGGCGCAACAAATCATTGATGCCCACCACTCAAAGATTGTTGTTCGATCTAAAGAGGGTGAAGGGTCATATTTTGAATTTTCACTGAAAGTAGCTGATAACTCTAACTAAATAAGCGCCCAAATCGATTATGATGTCTATTGCGCAAGCCACATCTGATGAACTACGACCTGTAGAGTATAAATCTCTCTACGAAATAGGTCGAGTAATAATTCAAGTTCATGATTTAGAGACTGCCCTACAAGAAATTGTACGTCTTGCGCGTCCTGCCTTCATTTTCGATAACATAATTCTGTATGAGTTGCTAGAAAATCAAGCACTTGTGCCAACTTATGCTCGTTCAATTGGAAGAGGACGGTCCACTGAGGCTGATATGGAGTGGGGCGAAAAAATTGCGAGAGAGGTAATCGCGAATGGGAGAGTAGTCAAGCGACGCGAAGAGTTGGGGGATGATCACGAAAAATTACCTGACAAGCGCCTCAAATTACAGGATTATTTAGGTTTGCCACTGCAAACCGGGAGAGATTATTCCCAAGCGTTAATATTTATCCGATTTGGCGGCCCCCCTTTTCTAAAAGAGCATATCAATTTTGCCAAATTAATTGCTGAGCATGTTGAGCAATTGCTAATTCGCCAACATCTTCTAGGGAGAGTGGCATCTTTAGAAGCTGAACGTCGACTTGATCGATTGCAAGAACACTTTGTTGCCACCGTTTCTCATGAATTACGCTCTCCACTGGGGTTTATCAAGGGATATGCAACTACTTTGCTGCGCGAAGACACAGAGTGGGATCCAAAAACCCAAAACGAGTTTCTGACCATCATTGATGAAGAGGCAGATCGGCTGACGGAGATCATTGAAAACATGCTGGATTCTTCCCGTCTTCAAGCAGGGACTCTGCCAATGGACTTTCAATCAGTTCGATTATCATCCGTGCTGGAAGGTTTTATTCAACGGGTAATTGCCAGGAATTTGAATATCAAAATCATTATGAATGTCCAGAATTCCCAAAATACAATCGTTGCTGATTCTGGTCGATTAGTACAGGTTTTTGAGAATCTGGTGAATAATGCCGTTAAATATGCTGCGGGAACTCAATTAGCCATTACGCTTGAATGGGAACTGGAACGGGCGCATATTATTTTCGAGGACGGTGGACAAGGTATTCCAAATGAGCACCTTGAAGACATTTTTAAGCGTTTTTATCGGCTTACACAACATCGCGACAGTGCTTCCGGAACTGGTTTAGGACTTTTTATTTGCCATGAGATTATGCAGGCTCATGAAGGGACGATTTCAGCTGAATCTACTGTTGGAAAAGGAGCCGCTTTCCATTTATACTTACCTCGAGAAAACCTGAGTGATGGAGGAGATAATCAATGAGCGAGAGAATTCTTGTTGTGGATGACGAGCCACGCTATGTTCGCCTGATGGAGGCAAACCTGGTTAGTGCAGGATATCGTGTTATCACTGCTGCAAATGGTTTGGAAGCCGTTAGTGTTGTGGATGAAGAACACCCAGATTTAGTTTTATTGGATGTAATGATGCCGGAGTTGGATGGTATTGGAGCTTGTGAAAGGATTCGACGGTTTTCAAATATTCCCATAATCATGGTGACTGCCCGAGGAGATGAACGAGATCGTGTTGCAGGCTTGGATGTGGGAGCTGACGATTATATTGTCAAGCCTTATTCGGTGACAGAATTATTGGCCCGTGTTAGGGCGGTTTTGCGGCGGGCACAATTATCTGATAGCAATTACCAAAAGTCAGTTTTTGCCCACAAGGACTTGCGTGTTGATTTTGCCCGAGCCGAGGTTTTTATTGGAGAAAATGATGTGTTATTATCGGCAACCGAGTATCGGTTGTTGTTGCAATTTGTGCAAAATCAGGGACAAGTTCTTGCTTCTGAAGAATTGCTAGAAAATGTCTGGGGAAAATCGTATCGGGATGACAAAGAAGTTTTGTGGGTAAGCATCTCCAGGCTTAGACAGAAGTTGGAAGATAACCCAAAGGACCCTCAGTACATTGTGACCAGACCTGGTTTAGGGTACACTATGCCCAATCCGGATGACAAGTAATTCCATGGTTTATTAGTATGGAGAGGAGTTTCTTCTGATGAGTATGCATGTTGATCACAAAGGAAAGTACTTCACTGATGTAATCAATAAAGATTTGGTCCATGCTGTTATTCAAACCTTGACAGTTCGAATTGAGGGTGATGTGTACATTCGGCCGGGGGAAAGAATAAAAGATGAATTAAACAAAAGCGACAAATTTTTCGCAGTGACGGACGCAGTCGTTTATAATGCTCGCGGCGAAGTGTTGTATAAGTCTGAATTTTTGTCAGTGAATCTTGACAATGTAATCTGGGTAAGCCCCAGAAATGATGAACTAAATAAGTAGTAATCGGGCCTTATTAACATGACTATCCAAAATCAAGCGAGTACCAGCGGCCCAGAAAAAGCTGATCTCGACAAACTCAAGGCCTATCTGCTCAATAGCCTTAGTCAGGCTTTCGAAGCAAATCCTCCCCCCCTTAAAGATAGACGCGAAGTTTCAAAACAAATGCTCGGGCAATTATATGCCCGAACAAAGATCAATCTGCCCGATACGCTGCGTGAGCAATTGTTTCATGATGTGTTGGATGATTTACTCGGATATGGCCCAATTCAGCATCTCTTGGACGACGAAAGCATAACTGAGGTCATGGTCAATGGACCGGATGACGTGTATGTCGAGAAAAATGGTAAATTGATTAAAACGAATGTTTCATTTTCTGGGGATAATCATGTTTTAAAGGTCATTGACCGAATTATCCTGCCCTTAGGACGCAGAATTGATTTTGAGAACCCTACGGTTGACGCGCGCTTGCCTGATGGATCGCGCGTGAATGCAATCATCCCACCTGTAGCAATAGACGGACCTACGATTACCATCCGCAAATTTGCCAAAGACAAGCTGACCATCGAGCAATTAATCGAATTTGGATCGATCAGCGAAAGTATGGCGGATTTTTTGAAAGCTTGTGTTGTCAGCCGGTTGAATATTGTCATTTCCGGCGGCACTGGATCTGGGAAAACAACGTTATTAAATATTCTGTCCAGTTACATTCCATCTGATGAACGTATTGTTACTATTGAAGATGCGGCAGAATTACAACTTCACCAGGATCATGTTGTGAGGCTTGAAACCAAACCCCCAAATGTGGAGGGTATTGGAGAAGTCCCAATCCGTGAATTGGTTCGTAATTCACTTCGAATGCGACCAGACCGAATTATTGTAGGAGAGTGCCGAGGCGGAGAAGCTTTGGATATGCTCCAGGCAATGAATACAGGACACGATGGTTCTTTGACGACGGCGCACGCCAACACGCCCAGGGATGCGCTTTCTCGCCTGGAAACCATGGCTCTGATGTCTGGGCTGGATATGCCCCTGAGTGTTATTCGTGAGCAAATCGCGTCTGCTGTTGATTTGATTGTACAACAATCGCGCATGAAAGATGGAACCCGCAAAGTTACGTTTGTCACCGAGGTTGCAGGCATGGAAGGAAATACGGTTGTGATGACCGATATTTTCCGCTTTGAACAAACTTCAATTACTGAAGATGGGAAAGTAGTTGGCGATCTTAGACCTACCGGCATTCGCCCGCTGTTTAGTGATCGTTTGATCGCCGCTGGATTTAAATTGACGCCGCAAGTTTTTGGGGCCGGTTCAACCGACCTGTTAGAAACAACGCAATCAGCGCGTCGCCGAAGGCGCTGATTTGCTCGATTATTTGGGAGTATATAAATTATGACAGAGGCAATCAAGCTGAAGATACGAACAAAGAAATTGGGCATCTTGATTCGCGATGCTCGCCTCGTATCAGGAAAAAGCCTGAAAGATTGCGCTGCTGCGATCGGAATATCCACTCACCGTTTTACATCATTTGAACGGGGAGATGCTTCTCCCTCTCTTCCAGAGTTAGAAGGTCTCGCTTATTTCATGAAGGCAAACTTAGATCAATTTTTGGGCGATGGTGAACTTTCTACCTCTGACACGGCCGATGAGTTGAAGATAGAAAAATTGATTGGACTCCGTCAAAGAATAGTAGGTGCCAAATTGCGGGTAACCCGCCAGGAGGCGAATTTGGCTATGAAGGAAGTTGCCAAAGAAATTGGGATTACCCCACATATATTAAAACTCTATGAGCGCGGAGAACGGCCAATTCCACTCCCAGAGTTGGAAATAATGCTCCAAAAAATGGATTCAACCATCGATGAGTTTTTCGATCACACAGGGCCGCTTGGTCAATGGTTTGATCAACAACGAAACAAGGAGAAGTTTGCGGAATTGCCACCAGATTTGCAGAAATTTATCACTAAACCGGTAAACTTACCCTATTTGGAACTCGCCCAACGCTTGAGTGAAATGTCAGTAGATCGGTTGCGTTCTGTGGCTGAAGGGTTATTAGATATTACTCTCTAATCTGAAGGTGTCAAATGGAAAATGCAATTGAAGCAAAAACCCCTCAGCAATTAGAAACTGAAGGTGGTTCTGCATATCGTTCCGGTGATTACGCCGAAGCGGCAAATATTTTTAAAGCGGCGGTAGAAGGGTACTTGTTGCAGGGGGATCCCTTAAAATCTGCTGAGATGGCCAATAATCTAAGTGTGGCTTTATTGCAGGCGAAGAACTCTGAGGATGCCTACCTGGCGGTTCGTGACACAGTAAAAATTTTTCGAGAAGCTCAAGATGAAAAGAGGCTAGCAATGGCCTTGGGGAATCGTGCGGCATCTTTGGAAGCAATGGGGGATTTGAATCAGGCTTTAACCGATTATGAAGAAGCGTCAACGATCCTCAAGAAAATTGGCGAACACGATTTGAGACTTGACGTCATGAAGTCAATATCGGCATTGCAACTGCGCACTGGGCGGTCACTGGAAGCGGTTGCCACTATGCAAGCTGGTGTAGATGGGGTGGAGAAGCCCAAATTAAAACACCGCCTATTGAGAAAAATCTTAAGTTTCCCGTCCAAATTCATGGGTGGTTGAATATTGTGAGGATACTGATTTGGCTCATCTGCAACATTCCCAGGTGAAAAAGCCGCTAGACACTCCTCGTTTTACGGTTCGTCCAGCCACGGATGCTGATCGTCAAAATCTGGCTACCTTAATCCATTTCAGTCCATACGTTCATCGCCACTTAGATTGGCGAGCTCCTTTAGACTGGCTTGGGAAGGAACCATTCATTTTGGTTGAGCGAGACGGCCAGATATTGGCTGCTATGGCGTGCCCTGCCGATATCCCCAATCTGGCATGGGTGCGCTTGTTTGCTGTATCGACGGCTTTATCGGTCGAGGATGCCTGGGAGATGATTTGGCCTGTGGCTCAAAGCATGATCGGCGATTCGCAGCCCATTGCGGCATTACCGTTGCAATCCTGGTTCGAGCGTATTTTGGAAAAAAGTAATTTTTCCAAGATGCATGATGTCGTCATGCTCAAATGGGTAGACAACGGCTTACAAATTGATCCAAAATTTAAACCAGATTCATTTTGCCTCCGTTTGATGAATTATGATGACTTGGACGAAGTCCATGCGCTAGACTTCGCTGCTTTTGAACCTGTCTGGCAGCATTCGAGGGAGTTGCTCGAAATTGCATATAAAGGCTCAGCCATTGCTACAGTTGCTGAAAATGATCAAGGCCTACTTGGGTATCAAGTTAGCACTGTAACTGCCTCAGATGGGCACCTGGCCCGTTTGGCTGTGCATCCTAAGGCCCAAGGGAGTGGAGTGGGGTACACTTTGTTGCAAGACCTGCTGGCGAATTTTAGGCGCAGGGGGGTCGCAAAGGTGACCGTTAATACTCAAGCAAATAATGATGCTTCGATTGCATTATATAAAAAAGTTGGGTTTAGCGAGACAGGTATGGTTTACCCAATATTCATAAAATTGAGTTTCCTGGTTAATTGAACCGACTGGAGGAGACAATGGTTCATCGTGAAGATGCCGTGATTGTCAATGCGCTGGTGCGTCAGGCTCTGATTGCATGCCAGGAAGTCATGGGAGAAAATGGACTCAATGCAGTGTTAAATAGTTCGGGTTTGGACCGATTCGTTGGCAATTTCCCCCCGGATGACCTTGAAACGCAGGTTTTGGCCGTTGAATATGCACAGTTGAATCAGGCTGTCGAAGATTTCTATGGCAGAGGGGGCCGAGGCATTCTAAAGCGAATAGGCAAAGCCTCTTTTCAGTATGGAATAAACGAGCAGCCGGCTTTGATGGGATTGGCTGGGATCGCACTAAAGGCATTGCCACATAAACAGAGAATTAAATTTGTATTCTCAAGTGTTGCAGATGCCTTGAAAAAATCCAATTCTCAAGTAAAGGCAGGGACAGGGGAAGAGAAAGGTAAAATATTCTTTACTGAAAGCACGTGCGCAATTTGTAATGGGCGGGAAAGTGAATTGCCAATATGTCACTTGTTGGTAGGTTCACTATCAGAAGCGATTGTCTGGGCCACGGGGGAAGTATATGACGTGCGAGAAACTCACTGTCTGGCAATGGGCGATGAATTCTGCCGATTCGAAGTCGGAGATAAAAAATAATTTCTCGGTGTACTGAGAATTAACTCCCCATAAAAAAAATATCAGAGTATTTAATACCATTAATTAGAATTGTGAGAAATATGGACGAGTTTATGGTGCAAAAAGAATTTTCCCTAAAAACAGCAGATGGTCTTTCCCTTTATGCTCAGTCTTGGCAACCTATCGAAAAAGAGAAAGCGGCTGTTTGTCTGGTACATGGAATAGGCGAGCACAGTGGCCGATATCAACATGTTGCCGCGGCTCTTGTCAATGCAGGCTACGCAATGATGGGTTTTGATTTTCGTGGGCATGGCAAATCAGAAGGGCTTCGGGGGCACGTGCCCTCGCTGGAGGCTGTTTTTGGTGATATTGAGTTGCTTATCGCTGAAACCCGAGGACGTTTCTCTGGAGTTCCCTTATTTATTTATGGTCACTCTATGGGTGGCCTGGTTTTGAACTATCTGATTGAGGAGAAACCGGATTTGGTTGGAGCAATTGTTACCAGTCCAAATTTAAGATTGGCATTTGAACCACCCGCCTTCAAGGTGGCACTTGGGAAGATGATGGACAAAATCTTGCCGACATTTACACAGGCCAGTGAACTTGATACTGAAGCCCTGAGTCGCGATCCTACCGTTGCTCGCGCTTATAACGCAGACCCATTAGTGCATGATCAAGTAAGTGCTCGATTGTTTGTAAGTGTAATTTATGAAGCCAGCCAGTGGTCCATGGCGCATGCTGAAGAAATCGCTTTGCCCCTGCTGCTGATGCATGGTAGTTCAGATCGTCTAACTTCCGCAGACGCCAGTCGTAAATTTGCAGAAAAAGCAGGTGACTGTTGCACATTGAAGATTTGGGATGGGTTCTACCACGAGTTACACAATGAACCAGAAAAAGCGGAAGTACTAAAATACATTATCAATTGGATCGATAAATCCTTAGAGGTAATCGTTTGAATTCTGAAAGCCATTCTATTCATCCAGTCCCATGGACTAGTCGCGATGTCTGGTGGGCAACTGGTTTATTATTCATTCTCATGATATCTCTGGGTGCAGGGGTATTGTTGCTCCCAGAGACCAGTGTTGGATTATTGCTTATTGGTGGGGAACTGTTATTGTTTCTTCCTGTTTGGTGGCTGGGAATCAGGAAATATGGCGTTTCCTGGCGATCTTTAGGATTAAGAAAATTTGATTTGAATTTCCTGGCTTTGGGATGTGGATTGATGGTAATTTCATGGGGGATGAATGTGATTTATGCGCTGTTTCTTTCGTTATTCAGTCTCACAATTCAGCCGGACTTCTCCCTTTTATTCACAGATACTTCCTCCGCTTTGGGGGTCATGATTGGGGGTGCGGTAGTTGCGCCCATCGTCGAAGAGGTCATTTTTCGAGGGTTTATTTTTGCTGGTTTACGAGAACGCTTTGGCTGGCAAATATCGGCCCTAATAAGTTCATTACTTTTTGCAGCCATACACTTTCAATTAACCGCGTTTTTGCCCATCACAATTTTAGGTCTTATTTTTGCTTTTCTTTACCAGCGCAGCGGATCGATCTGGCCAGCCATCATTATGCACGTCAGCAGTAATGCTATCGCCCTGAGCGCGGCGCTGGTTGCATCCAAAATTTCGATTTTGTAATTTCCCGTTGGGGAGTTCTATTAATAACCGCTTAGAAATTAGGCGGTTTTTGTTTATTTCGCTGGACATTGGACACTGCTCGTGGCAAAATCTGACAATATTTGAACAGGAGTCAAATCCATGCAAAGCCGAGAAGCAATCAAAAAACGAAGACAACAAAGAAAACGTCAACAGCGCATTACTACCATATTAGTGGTTAGTGGTGCCGCACTGATCGTAGCTGCCCTTTTGATGGTACCCACCATTCAGGAGGCGTTGACCCCGGTTGGAGAAATAATCCATCCTGAATTAGTATCTCGCCCTATGGTGTCTGGGAATGCCATGGGAAACCCTGATGCCCCGGTAGTGATCGATGAGTACTCAGATTTTGGGTGTGGCCATTGTGCCACCTTTAATGAGGGTTCAGCGCTGCAAATTGCGAACGAATATGTTTCAACGGGCCAGGTTTATTTTGTTTCACACAGTGTGGGCGGATTGTTGGGGTCCGCAACTTCGCAGAAGTTGGCTGAAGCCGCCTATTGCGCAGGTGATCAAGGAAAATACTGGGAATACAAAGATTATATTTTTGCCAATCAATTGAATTTGTACTCCAGTGCTAATGCCCCAGTGGATAAATATATCACTTCATTTGCCGAAGCCTTAGAATTGGAATTGCCGACCTTTGAAGAGTGCCTCTCTAATAGATCTTACAAGGACCGCGTTCAACAAGATCAGATTGATGCCGTGCAGGCGGGAATTAACTCCACCCCAAGTTTCCTTGTAAATGGAGAATTGCTAATCGGAAACCGGCCCTTTGGCGATTTTCAGCAGGCCATCGAAACGGCGCTGTCACAATAGTTCAAGTAATAAGTGGGAGTTGGGATATAAGCGCAATTATTGTATCCCAACTTTTGATTTCAGCGGGGGAATTTCGATTTAACTAATCGAGATGGTTTTCTCCGGAAATCCCGAAGGAATTCAAATTCGCCAGGGGCTAGAGGGCCAATCAGCGCTGGCAGAAATTTCCCCGTATGGGTTTGTTAATTTCCACCAATTAACCTTAGCTCCGAACTGCGGCTTGTATCGTTTCCCACAATTTCTCGACGTTTGTCCGATTCGTGCCCTCAACCCCAATGGAAATTCGTACCATCCAGCGACCATTCATCTTGGCTGGAGTCAGATAGGCTGCGCCGCTGTCGTTTATGCGAGCCACCCAAGATTGGGTATGTCTTTCCAATTGATCTTCATTTAGACCCTCTGGGACGTGGCGCACGCAGATCGTTTGCAGTTGGACAGGAGCTAGAATTTTCCATTTTGGCGAAGATTCAAATTGAGCCTTTAGCCATTGGGTATTTTCAAGATCTCTGCGTATTCTGGTCTGCAAGCCCTTAACTCCTTGATCTCTGATCAGACTCCATAGCTTGAGGGCGCGAAACCGGCGGCCCAAAGGGATGCCCCAATCGCGGTAGTTTTTGGCCTCCTCATCGTGCGCTGTTTGCAAATAGCTTGGATTGGTTGACATTACTCTTACCAAATGTTGTTGATTTTGGATGTAGAATAACGAACAATCAAATACAACGCCCAACCACTTGTGTGGATTCAATACCAGAGAATCCGCCCTTTCAATGCCGGCCCACAGCTTGCGATATTCTGGGAGAATCATGGCTGAGCCGGCCATAGCAGCATCGACATGCAGCCAAATTCGATATTTTTCGGCTATTGCAGCAATGGCTTCGATAGGATCAAAGGCAGTCGTGCCGGTCGTTCCGCTGGTGGCTACGATGGCACATGGTCTTAATCCCTTAGCGATATCCTGCTGGATCGAATTTTCCAGGTGATCAACATCCAAAGCGAATTGCGAATCTGTTTCAATGGCACGTAAGTTATCGAGACCAAATCCAGCCAACAAGGCTCCTTTTTTAACCGAGCTATGACTCTGGATGGAAGTGTAAATGACCAACGGGGACTTCTGCTCCTGAAGCCCGCCCTTAATTTGGCTGTGCTGAGTTAGCGACTCGCGCGCGCACAGAAGGGCAACTAGTGTTGAAGTCGAAGCAGTATCCTGGATTACCCCCTCCCAGGAGTCGGATAACCCCAACATCTGCCGCATCCAATCACAGACAACTTCCTCAACCTCGGTTAGTGCCGGCATCGATTGCCAATTGAGTCCAATGCCCCCAATGCCTGAGCTAATTAGATCGCCTATAACGGATGACAATGATGCGTTGGATGGGAAATAGGCGAAATAGTCTGGATGATTCCAATGGGTGACCGCTGGGAGAATTATTTGGTTTAGGTCTTCGAGAAATTCATCAAATGGTTGTGGGCCTTCTGGGGGTGAAGCAGGCAAACTCTTTTTTACAGAGCCAGGAGGAACGGAGGACATAACGGAATATGTGCCGACGTTTTCACGGTAGTCCGCGATCCAATCAATAACTTGATAACCAATTTTCCGAAAATCTTCAGGTGTCATGTGTTCTGCCGATCGCGCTCAGTGCCAGCGCTATTTTTTGCAAGGGTGGGTTGAGAATTTCCCGCAGCCTTGTTTTCGAACAATTCTAAAACGAAGCAAACAGAGGATAATCGATTGAGATAGCGCAGGAGTTCGACGTTTTCAATTTCTTTAGCGTGCCACAAAGTAGTTAGCCGGCGTTCGGCTCGCCGGACGATGGTGCGAGCCAAATCGAGGGAGGCACCTGCAAGTGTGTCCCCAGGGACAATGAACTCGCTTTGCGGGTCTACACTTGTGCTTAAATTTGTGATTTGAACTTCAAGCCATTTAACCCGATTTGCATCGATGACGCGGAACTTTTCCGCATTTTCGGGTGTTGCGGCTACTTCTCCCATCAGACCATACAGATCGCGTTGAATGGTAAGAATCATTTCGGCGCATTCACGTGTTTGACAGGCAGCCCGGGCAACCCCTAAGGCGGCGTTGGCTTCATCGATAGTGCCCACGGCTTCAGGGCGAGGGTGATCTTTGGGTACGCGCCCCCCACCCAAAATTCCAGTGCTGCCATCATCACCCCTACGGGTATAGAATTTAGTCATGGCGGCAATTATACCTGATCATTTTCCTCATCTACCCCTATTTCAACAGATATTGTATACTTATTTGGGCCGTGAATTTTACTTTATTGAGTGAGGTACAGAATTATGCAGATTCGATGTTTTAAATGTCAAATGCCGATTGCCCTAGGGCGAGATGTTGTTGCAGAGGCTTTGAAAGAAGTTGAAAAAGATGGCCTGTCCCATTATGATGTGCGCTGTCCAAAATGCCGTAAAACCAATCGAGTGTCAAAAAAACAGCTCAAACGTTTAGCACCAAGGAAAAAGCCAGGCTAAGCCCCATAAAAATTATTTCTGAAAGGTGAGGTGGGCAACGTGATTTTGATAAACGTTGTACCACCTTTTTTTTTTAGGAGGAGTGGAGGTGATGGTGGGGATACACAAGTTTGGGTGTGATTGTTGATGGACAGGTGGCAGGAGTATCTTGGGAAATTGCTGCAGATATCACGCTCGACCTTCAAGGTTGTTCGCCATGCGCTCGAAAGAATGAGCCTGGAGCGGGTGCCTGAAGTCTCAGCGGGGTTGGCCTTTTATGGATTCTTCTCGCTTTTCCCCTTGATGTTGATTTTGGTTGCATTTGGCGGCCGTTTTCTGGAGAGCCCCCAGGCCCAAGATCAGGTGCTTTCGCTATTAATTGGAATTTTTCCTTTTTCTGGAGAAATTATTGAAAATAATATTTACCAGGTTCTACAGTCTCGTGGGTCCGTCAGCACCCTTAGCATGATCGCATTGGCCTGGTCAGGTTCGGCAGCATTTGCCATTTTGGCTCGCAATATCAACTTTGCCTGGCCAAGTGCTGGTCAACGGCCATTTCTTACCCGCCGACTTATGGCTCTTTTGATCGTCGTGGTTATGGTTGTAGTGATGATCTTGCTGTTAGCTGCTAATACTCTGACCAGCTTGCTGCCGAAAGAAATCAATGGGGTG
Organism: uncultured Anaerolineales bacterium; assembly: GCA_964629085.1. Lineage (GTDB taxonomy): Bacteria > Chloroflexota > Anaerolineae > Anaerolineales > UBA11858 > NIOZ-UU35. The sequence goes on along the minus strand of CAZVPR010000038.1, from coordinate 21,494 downwards.
GCTCAGGTATTATTCCAGATGCGTTATTTTTCCCACTTTGCGATGTGGATTATGCTGTTCGTGACCTTGCTAACGCTTTATCGCTGGATTCCCAATACTTATGTTCGTTGGACAGAAGGTGCCTGGGGAGCGCTATTTTCATCCACGGCCATTGAAGTTACGACGTGGGTTTTTACCTGGTATTTACGCAAAGGATTTATCAATTATAGTTTGGTTTACGGCTCTTTAGGTGCCGTGGCGGCCTTATTATTTTGGATTTATTTGTTAGGATTTGTGGTTCTTATTGGGGCTCACCTCAGCGCATCAATTGCCCGGTTTGAGCGGATTCAAGATGAGTCTCAACCGGTTGATAATTCTCCCCTGTAAATATTAGAAGAGTGTAAGAAAGAAATGTGTCAGTGGAAAATTTCTTGACGGGGACAACAGCTTGGTGTATAACTTACCAAACGTTCAGTAAGAAGGTGTGTATGAACCCACAGAATTCAAGCCCTAAAGTTGGCCGAGAGAAAATTCTCGAAGTATCTGAAAAGCTTTTTACCGAGCATGGGTACCGAGCTGTATCTATTCGCGACATAGCCAATGCCTGTAACGTTACCAATGCCGCCCTTTATTATCATTTTAAGAACAAGGATGATCTCTTCGAAAAAGTTTTGGAGAGGCATGGCGAGCGCTTAAAGGAAAAAATGCTGAACGCTGCCGACATGGCTGACACCAACCAAGCGAAGGTCATGGCTATGTTGGTAGTTTATGCTGACTTGATAGATAAAAGGCATTCTTCAGGATTATCAATGCGCCATAAGACCAGCGGCTTATCCCATGAAAAGCTTCGCAAACAACGCGGCCACTTTATGCAAAGTATGCTCATGCCATTAGAACAATCAATACAAAGCGCCATAGATGCTGGCGAATTAAAGCCAGTCCCCAAAGATACCTCAGCGGCATCCATATTACTTGGCATGCTGCACGGTCTCCATCAACACCGTCGCATGTGTTTTGACAGTAAAATTTCTCACGAACAGATTCGTTTTGTGGTGGATATCTTTTGGAAGGGATTAGGTAACGAGTGAATTAGGTAGTGGGTAATAGGTATCAGGTACCAAGTATCTGGTGTCACGTTTGTATTCCGTTTTCCTAATAACGAATACCAAATAGCTGGAATCAAGAAATATTGGAGTAGAAAACCGAAAAATGAAATACGTCAGTAGAGCACTACGATATTTATCAGATTATTGGGTTGTCACCCTGGGAGGTGGTATCGCCCTATTGTTGGTCAACCTGGCCAATCTAGTCACCCCGCAGTTATTGCGCACACTCATCGATGAGGGAATAACTCCCCTGGACTTAGAGCGTGTCTGGTGGGTGGCAGCGGCGTTGGTCGGAGTTGCAGCGGTGCGCGGCCTATTCAACTTCCTACAGGCCTATTGGTCTGAAGTCGCCTCGCAAGGAGTGGCGTTCGACATGCGTAACGTGATTTTCGAGAAACTACAAAACTTGAGTTTCTCTTATCATGATCGATCACAAACCGGGAAGTTGATGACCCGCATGACATCTGATGTCGAATTGGTACGCCAATTCGTTGGCCGCGGCGCTCTGATGATGGCCTCGGCCTTACTGATGCTGTTGGGGACCATCGTGATTATGTTTTGGATGAACTGGAAACTGGCTTTGATCGTCTTTTTAGTTATTCCGATCATTCTTGGATTTTTCGGCATGTTTATTCGCAAGATCATGCCGATTTCATCCCAAGTTCAGAAAGAACTGGGAAAATTGAATACGATATTGCAAGAAAATTTGGCTGGCATGCGGGTCGTCAAAGCTTTTGCTCGTGAACCTTACGAAGCCCAAAGATATGGCGAGCAAAATCGATTTTTGCTGACTGAAAACCTGAATCTCGTGAAGCTGTTTTCTTCGGCATTTCCGATGATCTTTTTTATCGCGAACCTGGGTATGGTGGCCGTGGTTTGGTTTGGAGGTCTGGAGGTCATCGGCCTGCGGCTCTCCTTGGGCGAACTGGTGGCTTTTACTGGGTATTTGGGCATCATGTTGATGCCGATATTTCAGATGGGAATGATCGGCGCCATGCTTTCTCGGGCGGAAGCCTCGGCTGAAAGAATCTTCGAAGTTATTGATGCCAAATCTGAAGTTGAAGATAAACCTGGCGCCCAAGAATTACCTCCTCTGGCGGGGCGCGTGGCATTCGAGAAGGTTGGATTCCGCTATGTGGGCGGCCAGGAGGATGTCATTCAGAATGTCACCTTTACAGCCGAACCTGGGCAAACCATCGCTATCCTCGGTCAGACGGGTGCAGGGAAATCGTCGATCATCAACTTGATCCCGCGTTTTTATGATGTCACCTCAGGGCGTGTGCTTGTTGACGGGCACGATGTGCGGGAAATTACGTTGGATTCTCTACGCAAACAAGTAGGAATCGTCTTACAGGAGACATCTCTATTTTCCGGGAGCATTCGCGAGAATATTGCTTACGGACGCCCGGATGCCGACTTTGCACAAATCAGGGCGGCCGCTGAGGCAGCTCAGGCGACTGAGTTCATTGATGAATTGCCGGATGGCTACGATACGCTGGTAGGTGAACGGGGCGTGGGGTTATCTGGTGGGCAAAAACAGCGCATAGCCATTGCGCGTGCCTTATTAGTCGATCCCAAAATTCTGATCCTGGATGATAGCACTTCGTCGGTGGATGCCGAGACAGAATACAAGATCCAGCAGGCCCTGGAAGATTTGATGCAGAATCGCACAAGCTTTGTTATTGCCCAACGCATCAGCACGGTTCGCAATGCAGACCAAATTCTGCTGCTTGGTGATGGTGTGCTTTGTGCCCAGGGTACTCACCAGCAATTGCTGCAATCTAGCGAACTATATGTAGAAATCTTAGAGACACAATTCAGCGACCAGGATCAAAACGTCGTTGTGGAGGAAGTAAGCTTATGATGGGTCCAGGACACGCGATGCAGCGATTGGCACAAAGTGAAGATGAACGTGCCAAAGATCGCGGCAAAGTTTTTCGACGATTATTAGGCTATATGCGGCCCTATTGGCATGCCGTTGTTGGCGCATTGGTGTTGACGATGATCAACGCTGGCAGTCAGGCGGCGGGCCCGTTCCTGATCGGTAGGGCAGTGGATGAGTTTATCGACGCTGGCGATAAAACCGGCCTGGCCTGGACGATGGTTGCCTTGGCAGGCGTTTATCTGGCTGGCTTTTTTGCTATGCGTTTCCAAATTTATTGGATGTCTTGGGCGGGGCAAAATGTGTTGGCCGATCTTAGAGAGAAAGTTTTCGATAAAGTGGAAGAGCTTTCGCTGCAGTACCTGGAGGGGAAGGAAGCTGGCGACCTGATGAGTCGCTTGGTAAACGATATCGATGCTATCAACACATTCCTTAGCCAGGGCTTATCTCAATCGATTGGTTCGTTACTGGCCATCACTGGTGTGGTCGTGGCTATGCTTGCTCTGGAGTGGAAACTTGCGTTGGCGACTTTGGCTATCGTGCCTCTGATGTTGCTAACTACGGGCCAGTTCGCTCGCTGGGCTCGGAGCGCTTTCCGTCGTACGCGCGAAACCATCGGTGATGTCTCGGCTGATTTGCAGGAAGAACTAGATGGAGTCAAAGTGGCTCAGGCCTTCAACCGCAGCGACCTGAACATTCGTCGCTTTGCTGAACGCAACGCAGCCAATCGGGATGCCAATGTCAGTGCTAACGCGGTAACTTCAGCATTTGCTCCGGCGATGGATGTGCTTAGTACGTTGGACACAGCCATTGTTGCCGGTTATGGCGGATTCCTGGCTGTCAATGGCATGATCAGCGTGGGTGTGGTGGTTTCCTTTTTGCAGTATGTGCAAAACTTTTTCCGTCCCATCCAGACCGTGGCTCAAATCTGGACTTTGGCGCAATCGGCTTTTGCGGCCGCGGAGAGAGTCTTCGAGTTGATCGACACGGAAGCTGACATCCAAGATGTTTATGAGGCCCCTGAATTGCCTGAATTGGCGGGTCGTGTCTCGTTTGATAATGTCACCTTTGCATATGAAGTTGGCCGCCCTGTTTTGCAGGATATCGTTTTTGAAGCAGAAGCCGGCCAAACGGTGGCAGTCGTTGGTCCCACGGGAGCAGGAAAATCCACATTGGTTAGTTTGATCCCACGGTTTTACGAAGTCAGCCAGGGAGCAATCCATCTGGATGACAGGGACGTGCGCACCGTCACCCAGCAAAGCATTCGCAAACAAATTGGAATGGTTTTGCAGGAACCTTTCTTATTCTCAGGTACCGTGATGGAAAATATCCGTTATGGGAATCTGGACGCTAGTAGTGAGGTAGTCATGGAAGCTGCCAAGGCTGCCAATGCTCACGATTTCATCGAGCGTTTACCCGAAGGTTATCAGACCGAAGTTGGAGAGCGGGGCGGCATGCTCAGCCAGGGCCAGCGCCAACTGGTCTCGATTGCCCGAGCTGTGCTGGCTGACCCGCGCATCCTCATTCTGGATGAAGCGACGGCCAGCGTCGACACCCGCACCGAAGCGCTGATCCAGGAAGCCCTGGCACATTTGTTGGCCGGGCGGACCAGCTTTGTCATTGCTCATCGCTTGTCGACAGTCCGCAATGCCGATGTCATCCTGGCATTGGATGAGGGTGAAATTGTGGAACGCGGCAGCCATGAAGAGCTGTTGAATAGAGATGGATTGTATGCTGACTTATACCGGCGTCAATTCTACGTCCCCCCCGCAGAAGTTCCTGCATAAGTAAAAATTGAAGCCCTGAAGGTGATTGTTGCTTGGTAAAAACAATCACCTTTTTTATTTAATTTACTATGTACATATTTGCACAAATTGCAGGGTTTACACGTATAATCAATGCTCGAATACCAATTAATGGACAAATGATAATAAAGGAGCCATCAGTGAATAAGTTTTCTTTTTATGCGTTTTTGGTGAGTATTGGATTATCCATCATATTAGTGGGTTGCGGCCCGACAGTTGGTGACGTTTACGTGGAGTATAAGCCACAATTAGATGCAATGCGGGCTGATTTGGTGGCTATTGCTGACGCCCTGCCTGAGAAGGCGGAAGATATTGCGGTATCAGGTGCGCTCGAACCAGCACCTGAATATAACGCTGATAATTTTGGAGTGGTCACCAACACAGATATTCTCATGTTTGAAAATTTATCCGATCCGGTTCTTGATCTATCAACGACCGATCAGTTTGATTTGAATTTCCAGCGGTCGATTTTGAAATATTTACGCTTAGGCATGCCCGGTTATGGTGTGCCAGTCGATCAGAGTGCCTCTGATGAATGGATTGAAAAATTAGAGAAAGCTCTGGCATTAAAATATCTGGGCGTCGCTCGGGTAACTCAATATGAGCCTGTGGTTGGAATAAGCCCTGATGAATTTGAGGGTGGGTCTGTTGAGCTGGATGGATTTTTGGTAGATGTGGATTCGAAAGAGGTATTGTGCTCATTCAGCATTTCGGCTACGCCCAATGACCAGGTTAATTATTCCTATCAAGAGGGAGAAGATCAAACCGCTGCACTGGAAAGGTTCGCACACTCCACCATGTGGAGCAATGCCCGTGAAGCCTTCATCGATGGGTTGAACACCAATTGTGGCGGCGTGTTTGAGCTAGATTAATTTGAATTGCGTTTTTGCCTTATTATTGCGCAACCATATTGGGCAGCTAATTTCGATTAGAAACCGCCTGCCCTTGCGTTATCGAATAGAATTGCGCTACGGTTGCGCAAAATCAGGGTAATCCCCAACGGTTTTTTTGCTGCGCAATTGTGAGCATCACGAATAGGTACGAATTTAACGAACGTCTCGAATTTCGGTTGAATGGTGATCACGAAGCAATTTGGTGTCATTTATGGTATTCGAAATCACTCGCGATGATTTTTTCACTGAGTAAATAAGGAAGTGGTCAAACTGGGGGTAGCAGGCTGCTGTAGAGGCGCTGCCCAAACTCCGCCGGGCTGTGCGCAGACACATACGCCAATCACGGCGCAGAAAATCTCGCAACTCCTGATGTCGATGACCGTATAATTTAGTGAATCAACGCTGAGCCATAGCGCCACGGTTTGCGGCCCTTGCCGCAGGCACACCTTTGGTGGGGCATGTGGAAGAGAAACAGAGAATTTAAACTCTGCGCCTGGGCGTCTCAGCCGCTCTGCGTTTAAATTTTGGGAGAGTGTTATGGAAATTGTTTTAGCCTTGGGCGGTGGGGGAGCCAGGGGATTTGCACATATCGGCGTTCTTCAAGTGCTTGAAAGAGAAGGTTTCAAGGTGCGCGCCATTGCCGGGACCAGCGCGGGCGGTATGGCCGCGGCTGTCTATTCAGCGGGATATCCTGCGGATGAGATTGCTGAACGTGTGTTAGATACTGACCCAGCCAGCCTGTTCCCAGTGCATTTTGGTGATCAACCGGCAATCATGGGGCTTGAGGGAGTTGCCAAAGTAGCCGGTGATTTGCTTGGCGATCGTGAATTTGATGATCTGCAAATCCCCTGCGCCCTTACTGCGGTCGATCTGAATACCGGGCAAAGAGTAATACTCTCGGAAGGTCGTGTTGTGGATGCGGTATTGGCGACTGTGGCAATTCCGGGAATATTTCCACCGCAAAAGTGGGGAGATTATCTCTTAGTCGACGGCGGAGTCTTAAACCCGGTTCCAGTGTCAGTCGCCAGAGAGATCTCTCCCAATGCGCGCTTGCCGGTGGTCGCGGTGGTTTTGTCTCAACCCTTAGACCAACGCATCAATCTTCCAGCGAAAAAACCTGCCACCCCAACCCCAGCAATACTCAAAACTATTTCGCGGTTGAAAATGGCGCAGGCCCTTGATATTTTCTGGAAATCTCTAGATATTGGCATGAGCGCCAGCACAGAACTTCGGTTGCAAGTCGAAGCTCCAGATGTGATCATCCGCCCAGAGGTATGTCACTATCACCCCCTAGAGCGTGTCAATGTGGCTGAGCTGATTCAAGCTGGTCGAGAAGCCGCTAAATCCAATGTAGATGAGATGATCAAAATCACATCTCCTTCCTTGCAGAGCCGCATCAAACGTTTATTGAACAGGTGATTCCTGAAATTATCTCTATGGTGAGTTTCTTGGGTACAATAAAGCTAGTTGATAATTTCAATAAGCTCTCATAGGTGTTATTTTGTCTTTACAGTCGATCAGCCGCTACGAAGTCAAAGGTGAATTAGGCAGCGGGGGCATGGGCAATGTTTTCCTGGGATATGATCCTTATGTGAAGCGGGATGTTGCTATCAAAGTAATGCCCTATCAATTTGCGACAGACGATCTATACCAGGAACACTTTCAACGAGAAGCCGAAATCATCGCGGCGCTGGAACATCCCAGCATCGTGCCGATTTATGATTTTGGTATGCAGGGACGTCAGCCTTTCATAATCATGCGCTATATGCCCGGTGGTTCGCTGCAAGACCGCTTGGAGAAGCAACCCATAAAACCCCGCGACATGTCGGAAGTTTTCGAGCGAGTCGCTGAAGGGTTGAGTGTGGCTCATGCCAGAAGCATCATTCACCGGGACGTCAAACCACCGAATGTCCTATTTGATGCCGCAGGAAAGGCGTATTTGGGCGATTTTGGTTTGGCAGAAACGTTTGAGCAATCCAGAGGAGATCAGGAAGAATTAGTAGTGGGCACTCCCGCTTACATGAGTCCCGAGCAAATTCGCAATGAAACTCTGGATGAGCGCAGCGATGTGTATGCCCTGGGGGTGGTGCTTTTTTATGCTTTGACTGGCAAGTTGCCTTATGACAAAGGTTCCATCAAGGCAACAGCACGAGCGCAAATTATTGACCCAATTCCAAATATTCTTGAATTTAATCCCGAGTTGGAAGTCTCCTGGGCTGAAGTAATCTATAAAGCGATGGCCAAAAAACGTCAGGATCGTTATGCTAATGTCCTGGATTTTTCTAAAGAGGTTGGTGAAATTTCATCGGGACGCTGGTTTTTCCGCAAACTGGTCGATGATTAATTGTCGGTATAAGGAGTGATAGATTATGACGCGTGATCTGCGCAAATATGCCAGTCAAACCAATTCCCGATCTTTGATCGGATTTTTGTTGCTCCTCTTCCTCGTGGGGGATGGCCTGATATTTCTGTTTTATGGCAAGGAGTCGGCCCTCATGGGACTTGTCTGCATTGCCGCGGGCGTGTTCCCCTTATTGATAATTTGGTTCGTTTTGTGGGGAATGGATCTGATTGTCAAAAAGGCTCGGGAAGAGGAATGAGTTGTGGTGCTAGAAACAAAGACGATTCAGATTGAAGATTGGGTAGTACGCCTGCGAGTGCCCGAGGGAGCCGGACCATTTCCGGTCATCCTTTTGCTGCACGGCTGGACAGGGGATGAGAATTCTATGTGGATATTTGCCGGGGGTTTGCCGGACAACTATTTGCTGATTGCCCCACGAGCGCTCTCTGAATCTCCTATTGGAGGCTACAGCTGGTATCCCATGCAGGAAGGTAAAAAATGGCCGGTTGTGGAAGATTTTATGACGGCGGTCCAAGGTTTGCTGCAATTAATGGAGGATTGGGCTGTGCCCGAGGCGCCAGCAGATTTCACGAATCTGCGTTTGGCGGGCTTCAGCCAGGGAGCCGCGTTGACCTACGCCTTTGGGCTGGTGCATCCTGAGAGAGTGACAGCCTTGGCCGGTTTAGCGGGATTCTTGCCCGAGGGCAGTTCGACCATCACCAGCGGCGAGCCCCTGCGAGGTAAGCCGGTCTACATTTCTCACGGCACGCAAGATAAGATTGTGCCTGTGGAGAAAGCGCGTCAGGCCGTGCGCCTGTTTGATCAGATAGGTGCAGAAGTGACCTATTGCGAATCCGATTCAGGGCATAAGCTCAGCGCTGATTGTTTTCGGGGGATGAAAGTGTTTTTTGAGTGAATTATTTCAATGGGGGGATTTTGTCCAGCGTTTCGTGGTTCCTGGCTTTATCCCAAATGCCCGAGATGGAAGCGATCCCCCAAATACTGACAAGGTTTCAATTGCGATTTGAGCTTCATATTCACCTTAGATGGCGCGAATAAGTCTATTTGATCGGACCAGGCAATCTGGCCAGATTTCCCAATGGTTGCATTTTCGAAATTTGCCTTATTTACCCAACTTGAGAACACCCCTTTTCCAGCGAATACCAATAGAGTCAACCGGGCTAAATCCAACTTTTGATGAGATTACTACAATAACGGCAACAAATCCTTTTCCGAAAACCCAGCTTGATAATCATATTCCTCGGCTAGTTGGTATTGGATGTGGTTGAAGATAATCGTTAAGGGTAAGTGCCGCGGGCAGGCCTGTTCGCAAATCCCGCAGCCAGAGCAAGAAATCAACCAGCGCACAACTTCCTTCTCAATCAATTTGCCCTGGGTATCTTTCTCTGGGTAATGCATATCACACAGGGGACAAATATCCAGGCAGGTGGTGCAGTCTCCACAGGTTTCCAGTTGTTCGATCAGGTCAGCAACATTCTCGGGCAGCAGTTCAGCCAACCCATTGGATATGCGTTCGCGGGTATTTTCACTGCGTTGAACTAGACGCCCTGTCACCCGTTGGTGCCCATCAAGCAGCTCTTGCGGTATCTCCCTGGTTGCCAGGTGGTCCAGTTTCAGCCTCTCGGCAATTTCCGTATTTTTTGTGTTGACGAGAATTTGTTGCCGCACCGGCAATCCCAGGATACCGATGTTGATATCCGCATGGGTTGCCTCGGGCGAGACACAAACCTGGCAGGCGGAACGGTAGCGATAGCGCGCGATGCCACCCTGGCGGCTAAATTGCAGCGCTTCCTGTGCCAGCCCCTTCGACGATCCTTTACGCTCCAGCCGCCACTGATATTCATCCAAGGGCAGCGTTCCCAGACAGTCAACACTGATGGTCAGTAAATTATCGAGTTGCAGACCATCTTGCTTGGTCATCTCAATCAATGTGCGCAATTCGCAGGGGCGCAGCAATGCACCTGCCTTTCGATTCGAGCTACCCGCCAATAGGTCGGGGATGAGTTTCGCCGCATTGATTGGCATGAGCGGCGTAAAGGGATTCAAAGATTTGACCTCTTGAATGCGGCTAATCTCTTGCGGCCCGGTATTCTCCAGGATGCCATTGAGCGGTACGACCATGCCGTTCAGGTCGAAGGCGCCCCAAATGGCTGTCACCAGGTCACGGACCGTTCCCAGTGGGTCTCCCTGTGTGTCTATCATCCATTGCGTATTCATGATATGCTCCGCTTTGGATATTGGAGATTAGATATTGGATAGCGGCGAGCGGATTTTGGCCAATATCCAGTATCTATCTACCAACTTCCAACCATTAACTTTTAACTTGTTTTTCCAAAACTTCAGCGATATCCATTACTTTGACGTCTTCACCGATGCCTTTCGATGTAATGGCATCCTCGAACATAATCAGACAATATGGGCAGGCGGTAGCAACGGTGTCGACATTGGCATCCAGGGCATCCTGTAAACGACGTTGGTTGATGCGTTTGTCAGCATCTGTCTCGATCCACATGCCGCCGCCTCCCGCGCCGCAGCAGAAACTGTTTTCGCCCTGGCGGGCTAGTTCAACCCTGTCCACATTCGCTTGATCCAGGACCTGGCGTGGTGCTGAGTAGATGTCGTTGTAACGACCTAAATAACATGAATCATGGAAAGCAAGCTGGTGCGCATCTCCGTTGCTCCCATACTCCCATACTCCCTGTTCGCTTACTTCTTTCAATAATTCTGAGTAATGCAGCACTTCATATTCCCCGCCCATTTGCGGATATTCATTCTTTAGCGTATTGAAACAATGAGGGCATTGCGTAACGATGCGGTTGAACTTGACCGATTCGAAGATTTCAATATTTTGCTCGGCAAAAACCTGGAAAATGTACTCGTGACCCATGCGGCGGGCGGTCTCACCACAGCAGGCCTCGTCGAATCCGAGAACACCGAAATCAACCTCGGCCTTTTGCAATAACCGCACCACGGATTGGGAAACCTTCTTGTTGCGGTCATCGAAAGCGGCGGCACAGCCCATATACAAAAGCACATCAACTTCATCGTTAGGAGCCAGTTCGCGCACTTCCAGACCCTCGGCCCATTTCATGCGATCCTGCGGGGGCATGCCCCAGGGATTGCCCTGACGTTCCAGATTGCGCAGGGTATCCCCGACGGGTTTGGGCATTTCACCTGTCATCAAGATTTGATAGCGACGGAGATCGACGACGCGCTCAGGCGGGCGAATAAAGGCAGGGCAGCGAGTCAGGCAAGCTCCGCAGGTGGTGCAGGACCATAAAGCTTCCTCTTCGAAGAGATGGGCTGGCAGTTCTTTCTCGCCGCTGCCGTTGCCGTTCTTTTGAACACCACCAATCGAGTCGATCATGGCGTCGCGCAGATCCATTAGCAGCGTGCGTGGTGAATAATCTAAGCCGCTGAAGGTTGCCGGGCAGACTTCTTCACAGCGGCCGCAACGCAGACAGGCATCAATGGCGAGCAAATCGTTGGGGCTGAACTCGATGATCTGACCGACACCCAGGGTTTCGATCTCTTCGATGTCTTCGATCTTGGTCAAGGCACCATAAGGGCGTTCTGGTTTCAGAATCACATTGAGTGGAGCCATGACCAGGTGGCGCAGCTTGGTGAAGGGGATACTGGCCGCGAAGGTCAATCCCAGGAAGATGTGGGTCAGTACAAGGAAGGGTTGAGCGTTGAATGCGGCTTGCGGTGTCAGCCCTGCGCTATAGAGCATTCTGGCCAGCCAATTGCCCACAAACGAGTACTGTGCCCATTCGGGCGCTGAGGAGATCAGTCGCATGGATTCGGTAAAGAATCCGAAAATGGGCAGCACGGTCAGAATGGCCAGGGCATAATAATCATCCCAGGCTGTGGGTAAGCTCTTCGGGCGCATGACCAGGCGCCGGATAACAGCCATCAACACACCCACCAGGATAAAGACTCCCGCCAGGTCCATGATCAACTCGTAGGCAAAGTAAATGTTTCCTCGGGGGAAATTCTCCAAAGCGAAAGGTGTAAAGAGCGCCATTTGCATCAGGTTGATGGCCGTGCCAATAACCTGGATGGTTACACCCCAGAAAATCAGCAAGTGCATGATTCCTGGATAGGCTTTCTTGAGAATGCGAGTTTGCACAATGGCGTGTTGAAGGAAATCTTTCAATGCCACTGTCCACTGTTTACTGGATACTGGGTACTGGGTATTGGTCGTCGTGCTCATGATTCTTCTCCCACGGTGACGTAGACATCGCCATCTTTGATCTCGGTTTGAAGAGGTGCGAGACCCTTCGGGGGTGGACCAGAAATCACGCTGCCGTCTGTTGGGCTGAAATAGCCTTCATGGCAAGGACAGACGATCTGCTCAAGTTCGGGATCCCATTTGCAGATGCAGGCGAAGTGTGTGCAAACAGCGGAATAGGCCTTCAATCCTGCGTTGGTATTGATCACCAGGGCGGGGTAACGTCCGAATGCAACCGTGCGAGAGTCGCCGACTCCGAGTTCCGATTCTGGCGCGACCAATACCGGTTCTGAGGGGGTCTCTTCGAGATTGGGTGGATAGAAATAGGCCACTACCGGTCCGAAGACAGCAACGAGTCCGGTTGCCGCCAGGACACGATTTACAATTTTGAGGAATTCACGTCGTGAAATTTTCATAGCTAGCTCAACTCTCCCCAAACCGTCAGGGCGATCAGGATAACCATCAGGACGGCGATGACGATAAAGCGCACTCGGGTAGCCTTGGGTGATTTATCCGGTTTGCGATCCAAAAATGGCCAGATGAAGACCAGGCCTGCAAAGATCACTGGCAGGACGGCCCCCGTCGTTTTTGGAAGATATTTCAGCAGCTGATACATCGCCAGAAAATACCACTCCGGCTTGACATGGGCTGGCGTGTCCAGGGGGTCTGCTGGTGGTTGCAAACCTACGGGAATAAACATACCGATAATCCCAATAATGATCAGGCCAATACCAAACCACAAAGCTACTTTGGCCTCGTTGGTCACGTGATCGGGATAGAAGGGGATAGTGTTTTCTTCGGGAGATACTTTGTCTGTCATGTTTTTTTCTCCGTGCAGTTGACCAGGTATTGGGTAATTGTTATTAGGCTAAGCCTGAATGGTCTAATACCGGATACCTGGTACCTAAGTAACTAAAGCGGCTTCATAAGACCCTGTCGTCTTACCATGATGAAGTGCAGCCCCATAAAAGTAACCGTCAACACGGGGATGATCAATACGTGCAGCGCGTAGAAGCGGCTCAGGGTTTGCGCGCCAATATTCCAGCCAACACGCAGGAAGATTAACGCCAAATTGCCGATGGCTGGCATACTCCCAGCGATCTCGGTGGCGACCGTTGTGGCCCAGTAAGCACGCTGGTCCCAAGGCAGTAAGTAACCAGTCAAGCCGAAAGCAAGCGTCAGGACCAACAGTGATACACCGCTAACCCAATTGAGCTCACGCGGCGGTTTGAACGCGCCCTGGATGAAAACCCTCAACATGTGGGCGGTGCACATGATGATCATGCCATTAGCCGACCAGTGATGGATCATACGGATGGCGGCACCAAAGCGCACTTCGGTTTCGATGAATTGGATACTGGCATAGGCTGCTTCGGGGGTTGGCTGGTAGTAGAAAGCCAGCATCAGGCCGGTAATCCCCTGGACGATGAAAAGGAAAGCAGTAATTCCGCCCAGGCAGTACCACCAGCGCCGCTGCCAATCCGGCACGGGTTTGGAAAGGAATTTTTCCAATGGATCGGCGATCTGGTAACGATCATCGAGCCAGGTTCCCAGGCGCGCCATGAGTGGTTTCCAGGGCGCCCGAGTGCGCCACATGCTGACGCTGCGCACGATGCCGAATGCAAAGATTAGCCCGGCAGTGCCGAAAATAGCCCAGCGAGCCACGGGTGTCCACAGGCCTTTTTCCTCCCCGGCAATGTGGCAATGCAGGCAGGGGTCTTGTTTAGCGGGTGGCGGTAGCGTCACAGAAAACTCGTTCATTTCTGCGACAGTTTGGACTGACTCCCAATCGGGGGGAGCAGTGGCTTGTGAGTGATCGATGAAAACCCACAATGTGGCAAAAACAGCCACCACGGCCACGAAACTTAGGATAAATATTCGTCGTGAGGGTAGATTCATAAGTGACCTCGTTATATGGTGCATGAAAGAAATGAATCTAGCTGTGAAGGGTGTCACAATTTAAATATACAAAATAAAACTTCTCTGCACAATGAGAAAAGGCTTATTTTGAGTAGGGGATCTACCTTAATTTGGGGTGAATCTGGACCCTAGGAGATTTTTGTCCCCCAACTACACCTCAATAATCTTCTTGCGAATGGCGTATTTGATTAAATCCCCCTTGCTGTGCAGATCGAGTTTTTCCATTAAGTTGGCGCGATGGGCCTGCACTGTCTTTATGGCGATGCAAAGAATTTCTGCAATTTCTTTGTTGGTGTAACCCTCGGCAATTAATTGTAAAACTTCACGCTCGCGTGGTGTCAGGCCGTTTTTTGTCTCGACTGGTTTGACTTCCCCCCAGCGTAAATAATCTTCAATGACTAACCGGGTTATGGCGGGTGAGAGTACTGCTTCCCCCTGCTGGACGCAATGGATGGCATCCAATAACTCCTGTGACGATGCATCCTTGAGAATATACCCGGCGGCTCCGGCTGCTAATGCCTGGCGAATATAGCTCTCATAATCGTACATCGAAAGGATAATGACCTTGGTTTTTGAGTTGGATTGCAGGATTTGGGCGGTGGCTTCCAGGCCATTGAGCAGCGGCATGGCAATGTCCATGAGCACAATATCCGGTTGAAGCTGGCGCGCCAACTCTACCCCCAGTCGTCCATTCTCGCACTCGCCGATCACCTCAATCGCTGGGTCTTTCTCCAAGAGGGCGCAAATCCCATCACGGAGCAGCGTGTGATCATCAACTAAAAGCACTTTAATGATAGTCATGGTTTCCTGAGAGTGGACGTAATATTTCCATGACAGAGGCAATTATGTTCTCAAATGATTTTTTGTTGAGAGTCCCAACTTGAGATTTCATCAGGCTTTGATTGGCAGTGAATAGCTTTCCTGGACGCTCATAGCTTTGGATTTTTAATGAGCCTCTCGAGAAATCATGGTCTACAAGAGTTATTGCTATTGAGTCCCGATTCGGTTTGTTTGGAATTTGACATAAAATCCAGTCCTCTCGCCCTGCATAGGCGAGCACAATTGCAGGACGTAATTTTGCCTGGGATGGATCAGAAATGGGGAACGAAACTAGGACGACGACTTGGGTTGCAGAATCGATTGTTGCTTCTGGTGTAGTCAACATCTCTCACCTCAATATCAATTTTACCCCAAACAGAAATAATGTCGGAAACATAATAAACTGGGTTTCCCCTTCGAAATTGTTAGCGTGGGAAACCCAGTTCGATTTTAAGGCGATTGATTTGGTGTTATCTAGACAAATGCCAGCGACTCGACCTGCAAGTCCCGTAAGCGGTTGCCGATGACTTGAGCAGCTTTTTGGGTCAAGATGTAGCCAAAGCCGCAATCTTTGTCAAATTCCTTGAGCAATTCAGCAGCGTCAAAGGCAATTACCCGACATGGAGCCAACGCCTTAGCGCTGGCCCTTGCTTTGTGGGGTGGGATTAATCCCGGCCAACCAAACATTTCACCGGGGCTGACTGTGCTGATGACAATGTCCTTGGTTTTTAGCTTGCGGGCAAACTGGTCGGCAACTTTGTGCTCGACGTTGCGTTCTGGTACTTCATAAACGATACCAACCGCGCCTTCCAGGTTGACGTAGAATCTACTGATTTCCTCATCACCGTGGAAGAAATAAGTTCCTTCTTCGACAATTTCTTCTGAGCCAAGTTTGGCTAACTTGTTGATCTGTTCCAGGTCTAACCCTGCAAAGAATGGGAAACGCCGGATTAATTCTGCTGAAATCATATATGGCCTCCTGTTGTACCAATGTGAAGTTTTATGCTCTAATACAGACGTGTTTCACGCTTCACATCTTACGAATTACATCTAACACCATTTGCGTAACTTTGGGGATCGCTTCAGCTACCGCGGGTGTCGGTTCATCGCTAAACACAAAGATCTCTTCTACTTCTACGGCAAAAATCAAGATTTCTTCTGGAATGGGAAGGCCCATTTCTTTTGCCAAGTCTAGCGCAGTGACCAGGGATGTGTCATGGGCGGAGGCGCTGTGCTGCGTTGGGCTGATATCTCGCAAATCTTGCGCAGACATCTGGTGTATTGTGCCCGGTACATGACCATTATTCCCGTTGGGGTGATACATGGCATCGATGAGGATAACTCGCTCATAACCCAACACCAACTCCATCAGCCGCAATCCACCCACACTGGCTTCTGTGACCGTAATGTTTTGGTAATCTTCTTTGGCGAGTGCTTCTTCCACCAGGTAGGCAACTTTCACGCCCACACCATCATCGGTGAGAATGGGATTCCCCAGACCTACTATGAGTGTTTTCATACCAGTATTCAGTGTTCAGTTTTCAGTAACCAGTGTGTAGAGTGCAGCAATCAGTGACCAAGAATCTGATCACTGATTACTGCATACTGGTTTCTGTATACTAATTACTCTACGTATTGACTTACTACATCGAGGATCTCACCATCCGCGTCGCGGATAGTAACCTCGAGGGGCATCTGTCCGGGCAAGGAGTGCGTCGCGCAGGACATGCAGGGATCGTAGTTGCGGAAGGCCATCTCGATCATGTTGAGGATGGGTTCGGTAACTTCGACGCCTTTCTTGATCAATCCTTGTGCAGCCTTCTTGATGGACATGGCCATGGGGGCATTGTTGTTGGTGGTGCCCACAATCAGATTGACTTTGGTCAGGATGCCGTTCTCATCGGTGGTGTAGTGGTGGGTCAACGTACCTCGCGGTGCTTCGACACAGCCAACACCATCGGTGGGCGTATTGGTCACAATCGGTCGGACATTGGGATCGGTGATCTCCGGGTCCTGGGAGAGTTCCAACATGCGCTCAGCAGCGTAGAGCAGCTCGATCAGGCGGGCCCAGTGGGTCGCCAGGCGGGCGTGAACGGGCTGGTAGCGGCCATCGACCTTCTTGCTGCCCAGGGTGTCATAGAATTTCTCGTAGAATTCCTGAGCTTTGGGGGTGGCCATTCCGTCTGATGCATTCAGCCTCGAGAGTGGGGTGGCGCAGTAGACGCCGCTGTCCACGCCGTCGGTGAATCCGTTCCAGCCAACATTCTTGAGATAGGGGAACTTGAGATAGGACCAGGGTTCCACGTGTTCGGCGACATGCTCGGCGTAATCCTTGGCCTCGTATTTGACAAATTCTTTGCCTTCAGGGGAGACCACGCGGATCTGGCCATCGTAGAAGTTAACGTGGTTGTTCTCGTCGACAGTGCCCATGTAGTACGTCTGATGGGCATAGGCATCGGAGAGGATCAGATCCACGTATTCCTGATTGGCCAGGACGACGTCTTCGAAGAGCTGCAAGCTGAAGAGAGCGAATTCGACGTTCTCTTTGGCGATGGCTTCGATCTTTTCCTGCAATTCTGGGGTTACAGCCTGGCTCCAGCCGCCGGGAAGGCCAGCGACAGGGTGAATGCCACGGCCGCCCAACCATTGGATGACTTCGTGGTTGCGTTTGCGGCAGGCGATCACCTGGCCGCCGATTTCCAAACCGACTTTGTGAACCACGCCGAGGATGTTGCGCTCGCCGGGAGGGCCGTCAGGACCAATGACAAAGTCGGGACCGCCCAAGGCGTAAAAATGCACAGCATGGTCGGTGCAGTAGAACGAGTTGTAGAACATCTCGCGCACTTTCTTAACCACGGGAGCAGGTTCAACATTGAAGAGGGCGTCCAGGGCCTTGGTGCCGGCCATGTGGTGTGCCTCTGGGCAAACACCGCAAATGCGGTTGGTGATGCGGGGCATCTCTTCGGCCGCGCGGCCGACGGAGAATTGCTCGAAGCCACGCAACTCGGGGATCTGGAGATAGGCATTATCGACGTTGCCTTCTTTATCCAGGAAGATTTCGATCTTCCCATGGCCTTCGAGACGGGTGATGGGGTCTATAGTTATGCGAGACATTTAGGCCTCTCCTTTCCCGTTACCATTAATTTTTGCACGGCGCAGCATGGAGTGAGCCATGCTGAAGCGGTAGAAGGTCCCAGCGGGGTCGGCGATGGTATCGACGACGGACTGGATCTTTTCTTCCAACTCGTCCTCTTCCATGCTGTGGTCGCCAGCGCCAATTACGGAAGCGACTGCAGAGAGCATCTTGGCTCCCTGGTCTTCGACACCGGGCAGCGGGCCGTAACAGCCGCGGCAGCCCATGCCAACCTGCGGGCACAGGGCTCCACAACCGCCGTTGGTGGCCAGCCCCATGCACATGACACCCTGTTCGAGCAGGCACTGCTCGGGGTCGGGGACGATTTCGTAAGGGCGATAGAAACGGTCGATGCTCTTCTCGCTTTTGACACGTTCGCATTCTTCGCAGACAGCCACATTGGTGACGCCTACCACGGAGCCTGCCGGAGGCAGTTCAGCACCTTCGAGTAAGCCGGCCACCACAACTTGCAGAACAGCCCAAATTTGGGGCGGTTCAGGCGGACAGCCGGGAAGATAGTAATCTACGTCGATAACCTGATCCAGGGATTTGACTGTGTTCCAGAATTCGGGCAGTGTCAAGGTTCCTTCGGCAACATCGACACTGGTCAGGGGAACCACACCCTCGGGATTGTCGAGGGTGGCGTTCTCACCATAGACGGTGTTGAATGTCGCTTCTTTGGATGTCAGGTTAGAGAGAGCGGGGATGCAGCCTTCGTAGGCGCAGGAACCATAGGCCACCATGACCTTGGATTTCTTGCGCAGCAGGTGAGCCATCTCCTCATTTTCTGAGTTGCGGATGGCGCCATTCCACAAGCAGACATCGATATAGCCATCATCGTAGCTTTCGACATGATGAACTTTGAAGTCTGCGATGCAGGGGAAGAAGGCAATGTCGAATATTTCATCGACGGTCAAAATGTGTTCATGGATGTTCAGGACTGAGATTTCGCAACCACCACAGGCGGAACCCCAGTACATAGCCAGTTTCGGTTTTTCAGACATTATCAAGCCTCCTCTGCTACTGGAGCTTTGTGACCATTGCCGCCGATAACTTTTTCGTTCCAGTTCAGCGGGCCCAAAGCACGGATTTCTTCGGTCATCTTGTCGACTTTCGCGGCCAGGATGATACCTTCAGAAGCCGAAGCCCACACCAGTTGAACGCGTTCTTCTTCGACGCCCAACTGTTTGAGCATGCTCTTGAGCAGCATGAAGCGGCGCAGGGCTTTGATGTTTCCATTGACATAATGGCACTCACCAGGATGGCAGCCAGCAATCATGACCCCGTCCGCGCCCTCGCGTAGCGATTTGAGCACAAATTGGGGATCAACACGGCCACTGCACATCACGCGAATTGGGCGCATATTGGGGGCGTAATGAATTCGAGCAGTGCCCGCCAAATCGGCCGCACGGTAAGAGCACCAGTTGCAAAGAAAACCAACGATTACGGGTTCAAATTGTTCAGTCATTGTTTTCTCCTATGCCTCTACCTTATCCGGTCGTACATCGAAAAGGACACCTTCGATTTGTGAGAAGAGCTGATCGTTGGTGAAGTGTGCGCCGCTGATGATGCCACTGGGGCAGGCCGCTACACAGGTGCCGCATCCCTGACAAAGTGCGGTGAGCACTTCAGAGACATCGCGATCTTCATGGAAAATGATGGCGTTGTAGGGGCACATGTTGTTGCAGATCTTGCAGCCAGAGCACAGGTCCTGGTTGATGGTAGCCCGGACGGGTTCCATCATCACAGTACCAAGGTTGATCAGGCCGGCCACACGGGCAGCTGCTGCTGCACCCTGGGCGACACTGTCGGGAACATCCTTGGGGCCCTGGCAGGCGCCGGCGACGTAGATGCCTTCGGTCATGGTTGCAACCGGGTCCAGCTTGGGGTGGCGTTCGATGAAGAAGCCATCAAAATCGCAGCCCATCTTGAAGAGCTGGGAAACCTCTTTGGAGTCGGGTTTGGCTTCCATAGCCGGGCTGAGGATGACCATATCCACAGGCACGCGGCGCTGGCGGCCGATGAGTGTATCTTCGACCTGAACGACCAATTTGCCCTCTTCTTCGGGGGTGCGAGCGGCGTTGGTTACCTCGGCCACTTTCCCACGAATGAAGTGGGTGCCTTCCTCGAGCAAGCGGTTGTAGAACTCTTCGTAACCCTTGCCGGGTGTACGCATATCGATGTAGCAGTTGTAAACTTCGGCATCAGGAATGCGCTCGTGAACCAGGTGAGCGAACTTCAGTGAGTACATGCAGCATACTTTGGAGCAGTACTTGTGATAGTTCTCATCACGGGAACCAACGCAGTGCACAATGGCGACACTCTTGGGAGCTGATTCGCCATCCCGCATAACGATCTTACCCTCGGTGGGGCCAGCGGAGTTGACCATTCTCTCAAACTCGAGGCTGGTAAAGACGTTAGCCAATTGGCCGTAGCCATACTGCGGGATCTTCTTGACGTCGAAAAGGTCGTAGCCAGTGGCCAGGATGATGTTACCCACCTGATAGGTGAGGATTTCATCATCCTGTTCAAAGTCAATTGAGTTAGGCTCTGTGGGGCAGAAAATTTGACAGGCCTTGCATTTACCACGTTGGAAGTAAACGCAATTCTCTTTGTCGATGACCGGGTACTTGGGCACAGCTTGCGGGAAGGGGCGATAAATCACCTTGCGCTCACCGAGGCCGGCCTCAAATTCGTTATCGACGACCTTGAAGGGGCATTTCTCGATGCAGATGCCACAACCAGTGCAGTGTTCTTCAATCACGAAGCGAGCTTTCTTGCGGATGGACACGGTAAAGTTGCCCAGGTAACCATCCAGTTTTTCAACCTCACTCCAGGAGAGCAGGGTCACATTGGGGTGTTGGTCGACATCGACCATCTTGGGGGTCAAGATACAAGCCGAGCAGTCCAGGGTGGGGAAGGTCTTATCCAACTGGGCCATGTGGCCGCCGATGGAGGGGTCCCTTTCCACCAGAATGACGTGGTGACCTGCGTCGGCCAGTTCCAGGGTGGCGCTGATGCCAGCGATACCACCGCCGACTACCAGCGTGTTGGGGTTGATCTCTACGGGCAGTTGCTCCAGGGGCTGATGGTGAACCACGCGCTCAACGGCGGCGTTGGTCAGAGCTTTGGCCTTTTGGGTGGCCGCGACCTCGTCATCGGTGGTCCAGGAGTCGTGCTCGCGAATGTTGGCCATTTCGAGCATGAAGGGGTTTAATCCACCACGTTCGCAGGCCGTTCTAAAGGTTTTTTCGTGCATGTGAGGGGAACAGGATGACACCACAACTTTGGTCAGGCCCTTTTCCTTGATGTCCTCTACAATCAAGTCCTGACCCAGGCTGGAGCACATGAACTTGTAGTC
>CAZVPR010000037.1:0-35437 GCA_964629085.1 uncultured Anaerolineales bacterium | reverse complement strand
CTTTATCAATGTTCCCCTTGTGGGAAACAAAGATGTAACTGCGGTCCCGACGGGATTCGAACCCGCGATCTCCGCCTTGACAGGGCGGCATGTTCAACCACTACACTACGGGACCAATACGAGCGCTAGTTTATCATACGGATATTGGCGCGTCAAGAACTTTGTATGTCGAAGCATACGGATTGCGGTCATCCGCGGGGGCAAATTGGCGGGATACTTCCACCCAATCTGAAAAATCAAATTTCGGGAAGAAGACATCGCATGCTAATTCAGCATGCACCTGCGTCAAATAGATTCGGTTGGCAATCGGCAATGCTTCTTGAAACACTTCTCCCCCTCCAGCAATGAAAATTTCATTATCAAACCGACTTTGTGCAAGTTTCATTGCATGAGAAAGCGATAATGAAATTTCAACATCTTTCAATACAAGATTTTCGTTGCGCGTCAATACGATCATTCGCCGTCCGGGCAAAGGTCTTCCGATGGAATCATAAGTTTTTCGCCCCATAATCAAATGATGGCCCATGGTCAATTTTCGAAAGCGTTTCAGATCATCGGACAAATGCCAGGGCAGATGGTTGTCAATACCAATGCCTCGCTGCTCATCCATGGCGACAATCAATGAGATCATATCTCACACAGCCACCTTCGCCGGAATATGGGGGTGAGCCTGATATTCTTGAAGTTCGAAATCTTCATATTTGAATTTAAAGATAGTCTTTATTTTGGGATTAAGTTTCAATGTTGGCAACGGAAAAGGGGATCGGCTCAATTGAAGGTTAGCCTGCTCCCGGTGATTGCAGTACAAATGAACATCCCCAAAGGTGTGCACAAAATCCCCAGGTTGGAGATTGCAAACTTGGGCGATCATCATAGTCAATAATGAGTAAGAAGCGATATTGAAGGGCACCCCCAAAAAAACATCGGCAGAACGCTGGTAAAGCTGGCAGGAGAGCTTACCCTCGGCTACATAGAATTGGAACAGCAGATGGCAAGGCGGCAGCGCCATCTTGTCGATATCGGCGACATTCCAGGCACTGACAATTAATCGCCTGGAAGCTGGATCCGCTTGAATTGACTGAAGCACCCCAGAAAGTTGGTCAATCGCCTCACCATCAGGACCAGCCCAAGATCGCCACTGTGCCCCGTAAACCGGTCCAAGGTTGCCTTTCTCATCGGCCCACTCATCCCAAATCCGGACTCCATGTTGTTTTAGATAATCAATATTTGTGTCTCCCCGTAAAAACCACAGCAGCTCATAAATAATCGATTTGAGATGTAGTTTTTTGGTGGTCAATAAAGGAAAGCCTTGGCTCAGATCGAACCGCATCTGATACCCAAAGGTGGATATGGTGCCCGTCCCCGTACGGTCCGGTTTTTCAACCCCTTCACCTATTGTATGTTGCAACATCTTAAGATATTGCTGCACGGTGAACTCCTTCTACCAATAAACTAACGAACACGCCGCTTCCATTCTTCTCTTAAGGCCAACTCTTTAGGGCTCTCACCTGATGATAAATTCATAAAATCGTTCATCAACCGATTAAATTTGTTGGGGACATCCAGCATCGGGAAATGTCCTGCTGTTTCAAAGGCTAAATAGTGAAAATGCATCGGAAGCGCAGCCACATTTTCTGAGCTTGCCAATTCTATGACAGGATCATTTTTCCCATGAACCAATAAACAAGGAATATTCAACCGATTTGGTAAGTCAGAAAATTCAATTTGGCTGAGATGACTCAATGATTTTGATATCGCATCTCGATCAGCTTTTGGTGCTTCCTCTCGAGCGGCATTGGCATTGGGTGTCGAATCCAGCAACCAATTAGCCAGCTCTTCCGGTGTGGATTGATACATGCGCGGGTTGATGTGTTCCATATTCAGAGGAACTCCAACGGACATAATGCGATCTACCAGTTCTGGATTCTGTTCGGCAAAAAGCATGGCAATGATTGCCCCCAACCCATGGCCCACAAAGGCAATTTTGCCAATCCCCAATTCATTCAAGAAATTCTCCAGCAACGCCAACTGCTGTTGAAGCTGATATCTTTCAGAATTTTTAGCTGAGTCCCCAAACCCCCACATATCGATTGCATAGGCGCGAAAACTCACCGAGGCGGCCTGCATAGATGGAATCCAATACCGCCAGGACCCTACCCAACCATGCAAAAAGATAATTGGGCGGCCTCGCCCTAATACCTCATAATGAACAATTTCGTTCTGAAGAATGATCGCGCTCATAAAAAATCTGGATGATCAAATATTACGCTTTGGCTGCTTTCAATAATTCATCAACTTTACTTGTCAACTGATCCGGGGCAAAGGGCTTGATAATATAATCAATTGCCCCAGCTTCGAAACCTTCCTTGACTTCGGATTCCTGACCTTTTGCAGATAAGAATGCCACCGGGATGTGGGCTAACCGTTCATCGGCCTTAATGCGCTTACACGCCTCATACCCGGTCATGCGCGGCATTCGCACATCCATTAATATCAACTCAGGAAGTTCATTATTCTCTGCCATCTCAACAACTTTTTCAAAAGCCTCGGCGCCATTGTTTGTAGCAAGAATTTCATGTCCCGCAAATCGTAATGTAAATGTGATTAAATTTCGGATATCTTGTTCATCCTCTGCAATTAAAATTTTCGCCATTGTTTCCTCAATCTTCTTTATAAATTGGAAGGGTAAAGGAGAATTTACTGCCTTCTCCTGGAATTCCTTTACTTTCTAACCAAATACGTCCATTGTGCATTTCTATCAATTGTTGGACAATGGATAACCCCAAACCCGTACCAGCCGTGGCCAATACCAAGGGATCTTCACCGCGGAAGAATCGCTCAAAAACACGCCTCTGATCATCTGGATGAATACCTATCCCATTGTCAATAATATCTACTTGAACCTCAGTATCAGAATAGCTTGCCTGGATGGAAATTTGACCATTTGCAGGAGAGTAGTGATAGGCATTACTTACCAAATTTGCCAATATTTGCCTTACACGATCTTCATCACCTCTTACTCTTGGTAAATCAGCCGGAAAAATGTGATCAAAATTAATCGGTTTCTCTTCTACCTCAGACCGAAGGGTTTGGTCGGCAATAACACTTTCGGCCAGATCAAGTAATCTCAGCGACTGAACCGAAAGATCGATCTTGCCAGCATCCATCCGAGACACATCCAGCAAATCATTGACAAGAATATTCAATCGCTCCGTGTTACCAAGGACAACTTCCAGAAATTTGGTTTGTTGCTCCGACAATTCACCGGCAGCACCCATCAGCAGTATCTCAACATATCCCTTTATGGAGGTCATTGGCGTGCGCAATTCATGACTGACAGTCGCTACAAACTCAGACTTTAATCGGTCTACTTCGACTTGATGTGTAATGTCACGGAAAATCGACACCGTACCGAGGAATTCATTTTGGAGATTTACAGGGGCAAGATGAACGGAAACAATACGCCCATCATCCAACACAATTCTTTCAGCAAAAGTATCTCGCTCATTAAAACTTGAAGGGGCTGATGACAGAGCTGAAATTTTGTCAAGCCACATCCTCGCAGCTCCGCCAAACAAACCACTGAAACCTTCAAGCGATTTACCAACTACATCAGCGCGCTGTAATCCCAATACATTCTGTGCTGAGTTGTTGAATAACGTAATGTTGATTTCAGCGTCTGTCACCAAAACACCATCAGCAACTGCTTCTAGAATGGCCCGAGATCTGCTGGTTTCAACTTGTTGGGTACGTAACATGGAGCCCAATCGTTCCGCTTGTTCACGGATCAAATTGAAGAGTTCAGCATTGTTGATCGAAACTGCAATTTGGTTCGCGGATGCTTGGGCCATCTCCATTTGTTCCGGTGTAAAATGGCTCTGATCACGATGGAACATCAGCATAACCCCCAACAATTCTGCACCAACAAGCAAAGGAACCCCCATTACACTGCGATGGTCAACCTTGAATTTTGCGGAATAGAACCAACGATCATCATCCGTAAGATTGTCAATCAGAACACCTTCTCGATGACGTACTATCCAACCAGCCAGACCATCACCAATTTGCAATTCTGTTGCTCTACCACCTGGAGGTGGTGGGTTTGTATACCCCAATGAAGCACGATAGTAAAACTGCTCTTCGTTTGGCCGGATTAGTAAGATCGTGCTTTGTTCAGCAAGCGTTATATCGTTGAGCAACTTCAGTGTGCGATTTAATACATGGTCTAGATCTAAACTCGCAGAAAGCTCTTGCATTATCCGCAAGAGGGACTGGGCGCGATGATGCTCCTTCTCAAGTTGCAATGTCCGTTCTTCAACACGCTCTTCCAACTCAGAAGTCAATTGACGAGTTTGAGAATACAATGTCGCATTCTGAATGGCAACAGCCGCCTGATTTGTGAGGATCAAGGCCAACTCTATTTCATTCGCCGTAAATCGGTGCTCAGTTTCAGAATGTACGAAAATGAAGCCGTGAACGTCATTCCCCGTAAACAAAGGCAGGACTAATAAAGCTTTCGTCGAATATTTCTCAAAATACGGAAGTAAGGGCTCTAAAGTTTCTTCTTCGCTGACATTGGTCGTGTTGAATACTCCCAAAGATTGTTTTAAGTGATCAAACAAAGGCGCATTTGGTAATTCCCAAGGTATCGTCTCAACAGTTCGAGGCATCTCAAACTGCAAGCTCAAATCATCCCCGAATACAAGCGCAATGGATATTGCCGAACCAGGCAGGGCTTCGTCAAGTCCTTTACCGGTTAGCGCCAGTAACTCTTCGATATTCAAAGAGCCGCTGATATCATTCGAGAAACGATTGATATAGTTTAGACGTCGCGAACGTTGATCTAATTGCTCTGATCTCGTCAGACTTTGATGATAAAGCTCCGCATTTTCCAAAGCGATTGCAGACTGATTTGCAAAGGTTGTTAATAATTGGATTTGATCCGAATCATAAAAATATGCTTCTGCTTTCTCCAGGGCAATAACACCAATCAAGTTACCTTTTGAAAACATGGGAACTGCTAACCATGACAGCCGTTCAACCACATATTCTGGGAAACGCTCATCTTCTCTAACATCGCCCACGAAAATCGCCTGATTCGTTTCGACCATCTCAGAAAATAACCGGCTATCGCTTACTGAAGTTTCCAATCCTATCAGATCTTCATCGTTATCAAACCCACGTGCGGATGAAATAGAAATCGAATCACCTTTGCGAAGCCAAAGCGAACTTGTATCATAGGGGAGCAAGCTTTCCAACACTTCCAATAAAGAACTCACCAGTTCACCATATTCTAAGGTTGCAGTCATAGAGGCAGAAATCTTGCTCAATGTTTCAAGCTGACCGGCGCGTTCTTCTGCTGCTTGATACAAAGATATGTTTTCTAAAGTCAAGGCAACTTGTCGACAAAGTGAGGCCACTAAAGCTTGATCTTCACCAGAAAAGGCAGTCGTATCATCAAAATTGTCCAGGACAAGAATGCTATGTAATTTCTTCCCCAGGTAAATTGGAGCAGCATGTGTAGAAACTGGCAATTTTCCACCAGTCGCAGAACGGTAACGCATTAAATCATCTTGAGAAAGTTTATATTGCTGCGAAAAATCAAATTCGCCAATACTAACTGCCTTTTTATGCTCAAGTACGCGATTTATGAGGCCTCCGCCTGTTTCAAAATTGATCTCCCGCATTTTCTCCGAATCTGTGTATCCTAAAGCTACCCGAGGAGACATGGTATCCGCCCCAAGATCAGCGCCGATTATCATGCCAGCTTGAGCAGGGAATACAACTTCAATTGCACTCTCGATCAACAAATTTAAAATTCGAATTGCTTCAACTCCACCTAATTGGCGGCTAAATTCAAGTAATAGATAAACTTCCTTTAGCCTTTTCCCGGTATCCGTTAGCAGGTTGAGATTATTCAATGCGGAAGCTGATTGTGCTGAGAACATTCGGAACAACTGTTCATCATCTTGACTGAATGCTCTAAGCTGTGAAGTGCTAACGCCGAGGATCGCCGCAGGAGAACCTGCTTGTGCAATAATTGGCAAACAAATAAATCCTTTTCCTTTCAAGGCTTGAATAATTGGAGATTCACTCCATTCTTGGTTCTTCAATAAATCTGAGATAAGGAAAAGTTTGCCATTGTTTAGACTCTCGGTGGTGGGATTCGATTGTCCAAGCAATGCCTGAAGATTTACTGTTTCAGGCATTTCTCCCATAGCGTGGAGTAACTGGGGTCCGCCCTGTCTCATTTCGACAACTAAAACGCTGTTCATGCCCAGCCGGGTTGAAAACTGATACCCAAGTGATTCAAGTAAAACTTCACGATCTGGTTGCATGGACAATAGATCGATGATTGCCAAAACAGCGTTCACTCGCTCCTGAGAGAATGAAAGATTTTTTTCTTCTAAAACTCGAACCACATCAGATTCATGACCAAGAAGTTCATTTTCAAGGCTATGAATTTGCATCTCAAGTTCGCTAACATGCAAATAATTGTTTATTATTGACGATACCTGTTGACCATAATCATCGAATATATCCAAGAGTGTCTGATCAGGCGATTCATCTTTTGGTGATATTGCGAAAATCATTCCCAAAGGGTCGGACGAAGAATTCAATAGGGGGTGAATAATTATGTTGTTGACTTTTTTATGGTCAAATGGCAGCTTTTCCAACAAATTAGTTGGCCAATCACCCGCACTTAATTTTTCATAAGGAATTACATAGGTATTCGCAGACAGATATTCTGGCAACAAATATTTTTCCACTTGGGCCCATTTAACGGGATTAAGATTTTTTTCATCGAGGTCGATTTGAGAAAATCCCGCGAACACATCCCAGGACAACTCATTTTGTATCAAATTTCCCACAAATACTGCTGGAGAATTTATCTCTGAACAGATGCTCGAAGCCAGGTTTCGTAGAGACTGACTCAAAGCTGCATCACTAATGCCTTCCTCTGACGCAGAAAGAACTGATTTATAAGTGGTAATCCGTTTCGATAATTTTTGATTACTTTTCTGCTGCTGCTCAAAGCGATGGACATTCTCGACAGCAACTGCTGCCTGAACTGCCAGAGCTTGAGCAAATTGTAATGCTGATTCATCAAAGTGATTTGGTTGTTTCGAGTGAAAATGAAAAATCCCAACAGGTCTTTCTTGATTAATTAAAGGAATAACCAAAGCAGAATGAACGCCTTGATGGGCAGGTTGCAGAGTGGATTCGTCCAAAGTTTCGGGTGGATTATTATAATCAGCGATAAGAACAGGCACACCTTTTTTTACTGCAAGCACCTCCAAAGGATGGAGATGATTGCTCACTTTGTCACCTATTTGAAGATTTACCTTTGGACGTTCTCCTGCATGAGAATCCAGGTCAAAAAGAGCAATGGTGCCACAATCTGCCCGGATAGTTTTCAGGGTTTCGTCATGGATATATTTCAATAACTTCTTCAAACTAACAGAAGAATTTAATTCTCGTCCTATGCGGGTCAACACCGTAAGCTGCTCAACTCGCTGCCTAAGATCAGCATCTGTTACTGATGCCAATGAAATCCGTTCAACTGCGACAGCAAGCTGGCCGGCAACTGTCATCGCCAACTGAATATCACTTTCCGAAAAATGTTCGTGCGATTTACTTGCAAGCATCAATTCGCCCAATCCATTACCCCTAAAAATTAGGGGGACATCGATTGCAGAATTAACATCCAGGGTTTCGATCAATTGGGCATAGGGCGGTATGATTTTGTTATCTAGTGAAATATTGGCCGAGAAAAATGGTTCTTTGCTAATCGATACGATGTATTTTGAATAGGGCTCGACAACCGGTACTCTTCCTAATTGATCAAATAATTCTGTGGAGACTCCGTAAATCGAATCTCGATGAACCTTTAATTCAGCCAGGTCGTCGTCTAAAAAGAAAATTGCTGCCGCATCAGCTTTTAGCAACCGCGATAACTCAATCACTGAATATTTTAAGATTTCATCCAATTCAGCTTCTGATCCAGACAAGCTAGCAATGCGCCGTAATGCTTCCGCACGAAGTGCACGCCGTATCGACTGCTGGATCAAATCCGCATTCTCAATAATTGGTGCTGCCTGGCCAGCTACAATGGAAAGCAATCTTACATCATCACTTGTGAAAGGCGTGCCATCACGTTTATTGGCTGCCTGCAAATAACCCAAAGATCGGCCACCACTTTTTAGCGGAACAAGGACTGTATGTCTGATTCCAGCTGCTCTCGCCAAATGATCTAATCCGAGATCTTCCATTTGATGGTTTTCCCCTGCTTCGGTAATAACTAAAGTGTGCTGATCTCGCCAGATAATATCTGCCCTACTATCTGGGAGTATCTCGACCTGATACAAATCTACAAATTGAGGGGGGACACCTATAAATGGATTTTGAGCAACTAACGTTCGGCGTGATTCAAGAAAAATCAAGAAGCCTGCAATTTCCACATCAAGTAATGGAGAAATTCCCTTCGCCAAATGAGCAAATAGCTCGTTTGGATCTTGAACTGAACTCACTGCCTGTGTCAAGTTGGCTAAGCTTGAAAGCTCCAAGGCACGCCGTTTTTCTTCACGGTATAGCAGTGAATTTTGTAAGGCAATTGCAGCTTGCCCTGAAAGCAATTCCATTATTTCAACATCATTTTCGGTAAAAGCATTTTTATCTAATGATGTCAATCCTATGGTCCCAATCAACCTATCGGCAATTTGCAATGGGACCCCCAAATACGAGTGAAAGGGATATTTCTGGCGGTCTATTAACGGGTGGTATTCTCGATGCTGATCTACATCGTTGATCAGAAGAGGTTTTCTTTGATCAGCAACGCGCCCCGCATATCCTTCACCAATTGGGTATCGCTGGATGGCTTCTTCGACTCTTCTATCTAAGCCTTTTACACCAATTAAGCGATACGGAGATAAATGCTGCTTATCAACATCGTACACTGCAAGTTCTGAAAAATCAGCGGGAATCAACTCCGTAGCCCCCGATAGAATTTCATCCAATGTGGATTCCAAATCCAGGTCAGCCTGCATTGATTGCCCAAGAGCAGAAATCACTTCAATGGCTTGGTCAGAGTATTCTCTGTCTTCAATAGATATTGAATTAAGCTGTTGAGTTCGAATTGATACAATGATTGAACTTTCACTTCCATTGGGAACATAATAAGACACCCCTTCCATTGGTTGGCCATCAAGAGAGAATGGAGCCCTACCTTCGGCAGAACACAGACCCAGAAAAGTATCTAACGGGCGAGTCTTTTTTGCTAACCTTTCCAGGTTTGGTGATTCCTGCCAAACATCAAATATTTCTCGAGCAACTTGATTTAGGAATGAGATTTTTCCACCCGGCTGAACCACTAAAACGGCATCCTGATGTTCAGCCATATCTTGGAAGTTGGGTTCCATTTTTTGGGGTTTGCCAAATATATCTCGTCTGGAAATTAACCGCACGAAAACAAAAATTATCACAAAAAACAGTATCCCCACAAAAAGAAATATGATTCCAAGAGAAACTGAATCCAGCTCAAACATAAACGGCTAATGCCTGCAAGAATGAAAAACTAAATACCAATAATCTTTGTTTTAAAAAGCATCATTTCGGCGAGCTTCCGCCGCCAATTCGGTAATTTCTCTAATATCCGCAAATTGATATTCTTCAGCCGAAACTACACCGATTCCGACATCCATCAATGGAATTTGGGTTTTCTCCCCATTTTCCTTTGTTAGGGTAATATATCCCTGCTCACGATCCATGAAATTGTAATGTGTGAGTATCTCTTCGGCGAAGCGCTCTTTAATTTTGTCTCGAATTGCTTTCGCATCTTCCTTTCCCGTAATCAGGATGAAGTTATCCCCCCCCGCATGGCCAATAAAGTCATCAGGCGAACCAATTTGATCGACAATTTCGTTTAGCAACATGGCTGTGAAGCGCAATACGTCATCTGCAGCTACGAAACCATACTCCTCTTTGAAAGACTGATATTGATTGATCCGCAAATCCATCAACGACCATTCAGAGGAACGAATGATTCGGCGCAAATGTTCCTCAATCAAACGACCTGAAGGAAGTCCAGAGCGAGGGTCTGTCAGGCTTTCCCGTTCAGCACGAGCAATTGCGTTTTGCACTCGTAACTTCAACTCCTCAATGTCGAAAGGTTTGGTGATATAGTCATCTGCCCCAAGCTCCAAACCTTGCAAACGATCGCTACGCTCATCTTTTTGAGTGAGAAATATGACAGGAATGTGGCTGGTACGTGTATTGGTGCGCAATTGCCTGCAAACCTCATATCCATCAATATCAGGGAGCATAATATCCAAAACAATTAAATGAGGGATACTCTGCTTCGTTTTCTCGAGTGCCACCGAACCGCGCGGTGCAACATCCACCTCATATCCTTGACCCGCAAAATATATCCGGAGCATGTTCGAGATGTCAAAATCATCTTCTACTATCAATAAGCGATGTTTGCTCATAGGATCCTCCAATCGAAAAACAGAGAAGATTGCTCAACCATTTTTGGATATTTTCATCCCATTAAGCCGGCAATTTCAAATATGTTTACGAACATAATCGATTTTTTCCTGACTTACAGGTTGTTCGAATGAACGAAAACCACTTAGCCGAAATCCGTGTTTTTTGGCCAATGAAGTAATCTCATCAACTCGCTGCAAGGAAATGTTTTTACCAACCGTATAATCCACGAATTTTCCTTCCAAGGCCAAAATCATTGTCTCAGCCATACAGGCATAGGCCTTGCCTGGTGGGAAGCCAAAATTAAAGTGAAAATCAACCGAGCCCGGAACTTCTACCATTCCACCATCGATGACCAGAACATCTTTGCGATCCAATGCCACCTTCTTCGATACATCTCGTGGACGAGCAACATCACAAACGACACTTCCTGGACGAAGATGCTCTGGGGGAATTATGGTGTGAATATCACTGGATACTGTGATGACCAATTGAGCATGGGCCACATCACGAATATCGACGCTGGTCAATATTTCAGCAGCACCAATATTTGTGAGTCTACTTCTTAGTTGATCCAGTTTTTCAGCATTTCTTCCTATCAAATAGATTTTGGCTGCATTTTTCGCCAAAATCTCTGCACAAACCTGACCGATTGCACCCGTTGCGCCAACAATGGCAAGCGTACTTTCACGAATATCAATCCCTAAGACATGGCCTGCATCTCGAATAGCCTGGACAGCGATGGATATGGTATATGCATCACCCGTCGTAACTGGCACATCTAACCCATTTGCTACCGTAATTCCCCCATCACCAATTACTGAAGTAAAGGCTCCCAAGCCCAGAATCTGCGCGCCCAAACGTTCCGCTAGACGGCCAGTCTGAATAATTTTATAGTATGCAACCTTTTGTGGTAATTCTAACATACGCTCAGCAGTAAGGGGGCAAGCAATCAACCAACCCCTTATCTGCTTACCAGTCGCATTCGATGCTACCCCTTCGATTTTAGAAATTAATAATGGCGGGAAAAATGTTGAGAGGAAGTTTATTTGTCGAGCGTTGAACAGACTCGCCCAAAAGGGGAATTTCCGGCTGGCGTCCCGCTTGGGATCAATCGGATGAATAATAAATGCAAATGTATCCACTAATTACCAAGTTTCATATTCGCCTTCACCAGATCGTGGGTATAGCCGATGATGTAATTTCGAAAATTCAAATCTGTGGTGATCGCTATCTTCAAACCGCAAATCTTTCGAAATGACACGACGGTCTGGTGAAGCTACCAGGACAACATCTGATTCAATTGTTCGGGCAGGAAAAACTATCATCCCAGATCCCAGACGACAATTATGACCTACACACCCCCCCAGGACAGGTCGGTTGGCATCGAGCAAATCGCCATCACTGTCCAGGGCTTTCAAAGGAGCAGGAATTAAATTAAAATCAGTAAATGTTGAACCAGCGCCAATAAATGTATTGCGGCCAATCACACACATTTGTAAACAAGTATTTTGCGCGACCATACTATTATCCATGAAAGTAGTCATGAACATAGAAGCGCGAAATGGTAAAAAGGCACCATCTCCGATTACCGATAACATCAATTGACATCCTTGAGATATATTGACATTGTCACCGATAATGCAGTTTTCCACTACCGCCCCTGCTCCTATCGTGACATTATCTCCAATAGTTGTAGGACCATGGATAATCGCAGATGGATCAATTACGCAATTCCGCCCAATTTCTACGACATTAGATGACTCCAAAACTTGCCTGCCCTCAAACATCGATTTCGCAAGAATCTTCAATTTAAAGAAGGGATCATTTTCCAGTCGATTTTCAAATCGAGCGCCTCGCGAGAATAAACCAAACACAACGTCTGCAATAAAAATATGTACCCAAGAATCAATTGCTATGACACTACGTAACGGGACTTGAAATGTAAGATCACCACTATCGGTGGCCATGTAGGTCGGAACATGATAATAACCCACTTCACGAGCAAGCAATTCGATCACCAGAGGTTCAATTTCGCCCCTCTTCCCGTCAGGGTAATACCAGAAATCTGCCAGAAATAAATCATCTTTGCGGTCATACGAATTCGATAATGGTAATGCATGCTCTCGAAATGCAAGATCATTAAAAGAAAAAGCTGCCCTGGATGGGTGATCAAACTGTTGTGCCTGGTTTAGAAATTCATCGACATAAGCCGAATCAAAAAATAAGTTTTCACGGTAAACAATGGCAGGACCTTGAAAATCTGGCAATTCATCCCCTGGCTTTAATTCCTGTTCACTTTGAGCATATGGTGCTAATACATCTCGGTGAATTAACCAAAGTGGTTTGTTTTGGATGCGTAAATCTCTGGCTGGCTCATTAAAGGGGTGAATATGTCGAGGTGCAGGGAGAATTATCTTTTGCATAATTCAGTTTATCGGCTCCTTTTGAATTTCAATGGAGCAAACTTCATCCCCTAAAGCAATGCACTGTTTCTCCTCGATTAAGAAATTCTTGCCCCCACTGATCCAATATAAAGCTTCTTGCAAGATGCCAACAGCTAAATGGCAAACTGGTTCTGCGGATTTCCTTTTAAAGCAAATTGGACAACGCTCAATGCGCCAATATAGTTTATCTGGCGTTTCTTCCAAACTAACGCGCTGATCGGAGAATTTGTTGAAGGCTGTGGCAAACATCTCTGCGCCCGTTCGAAGTTTTGTTGCCATTGGTAACAATCGAAAAGCCATATCACTTACGCCCAACAGAGGCCCGTAATCTCTTAAACCATACTTGAAACAGGCTTGCCCGGTTCTCAGCGCTATCCCCCGACCAGCACGAGGGCCAAAATAACGTTCAACACCTGCCATCAGATCGCTTAAATCCTCAAAGCTAAATTGACGATCAAAATTCACTGGGGGAAGATTTTCTATCCTTTCAGAAAGATTAGCAATATTGAGAATTGCATTCATTCCATTTCGCCCCAATACATCTTCCATAGCTAAAATGATTATCCGCCCCATATTATTAGGATAATAATAATTCATATTTTGATGGGTCACGAATCGTCATCCAGAAAGTGTTTTAGTGTGTTCACGAACCTTTGCGGCTCATCAAGCATAATGAAATGACCAGCATTTTTAAAGCGTTCAATACGCGTAGATTTAATACCTTTTTGCATTAGTTTCCATTGATTCGGATCTACAATAACATCCTTATCGCCGTACATTCCCATGGCAGGCACATTTATTTGTTGAAGGAATGGGCACAAATCTGTTCGTCGCAGAGAAGCAATACTGAGTAAAAATGATTCTAATGTCGTCCTTGAAAGATCCCGAGTAATCATATTATAGAATTTGGGATCATTTGAAATAATTGGGGCTGTCAGGCGTAAACCCAAATTTAGCGCCCACATGGACTTAAATACGGTAGACGCTATCCAGCGGTGGCCGGCTAATTTTAACATAAGAGCCAGTGACGACCCAATGATTGGTGATCCAATTACTGTAACTTTGCTAACTCTCTCTGGATATTCAATTGCTACCGATAAGCTTACTGTCCCCCCCATACTATGACCGACCAATGGAGCTTTTTCAATACCTAATCGGTCCATGAATTGATCTACCATACTGACAAAGTCGCTGACAGAAAATGTAGGCACTTTCTTGCCTGATTCTCCAAATCCCCAAAAATCTAATGCGTAAGTACGATAATGTTGTCCCAACACCTTCATGGTCTGTTGCCACAGCCCCCAAGAACCCAACCATCCGTGCAACAGCAACACTGGTCGGCCTCGTCCATATACTTCGTAGTGTAAAATTCCCTGATCGGTCGTAATTGAGGACACGATTCCAGTTTACGGATTTAAGCTAAAATTTCCCAGCTTCCATATCTTCCAAAATGCTATACAGCAGTTCCAACAAAACATTTTTTACCGATTCTTTATCCAAAGCCACACATGGCAGGAATTTTATATTCGGATCTAAACGGAGTGCTATACGCATATCATCAACAGCCCAGGCATCACTGATATCTTGTTTATTCGCGGTGACTACATAAGGAGTGGGTGCATAGGCACGAAATGTTTCCAGAATACTGCGTGCTTCCCGGAACGTTTCAGGACGAGTGCTATCTACCATCACGATGAATCCAAGCATACCCTCAGAAAGAATCTCCCACATGAAATCAAATCGCTTCTGCCCAGGTGTACCGAAAAGGTAAAGAACCAAATTATCATCTACCGTTATGCGCCCAAAATCCATAGCAACTGTGGTAGTTTCTTTAATCCTCTCCTCTTCGGATGAAATCTTTCGTTCAGTCGCAACAACATCAATCTCGCTTACCGTCTGAATGAATTCAGTTTTTCCTGAACTGAAAGGCCCAGTGACCACCATTTTTACTGTTTGCATGATGCCTCGCTTAAAATTTCCGTCAAAATAAATTGCTATTTTTAGAGCGAACGAATTCGCGTAATAAGCTTGTTTACCAATGATTTTTGCTCTTCCGAATCCGCAACCGGCAGAGATGGTTTTTTGCGTTCCATAACGACACCTTCGGGACGGACCAGTTCTACTAATCCCGCTTGCAATAAGCCGTATACTATCTTTCGAATTTCAAGATCGTTCATTTTTGCTGCGTTAGCAATTTGTTTAATCGTGTTTTTCGGGTCAATATAAGAAACTACACGCCATTCTTCCACACTAAGATTTACATTCCGAATATCAGCGCCCGGGCGATCAGTAAACTTCAGGGCGATATCAAGGCTTGGTATCTCGTCCTGAAGTTGTTCCCACTCACGCAGACGACGGGATCCCTCCATGATGATATTCTCTAATCCAATTTTCAAAGTGATCTTGCCCTCTGGGGGCATGACCTGCTCTTCAAAACGAAATAATCCTTCAACCCATGTGAAAATTCGATTTATGACACCAACAAATTCGGTACGCAAACTCGCCAAAATATCCTCTTGGGATAAATAATTGGCATTGATGAGTAATAATCCTAATTCTTTGTCACTCATATTGGTTGCGCGTTTCTTTATCATATTGTATTGAGATCGGGAGAGCTTCTCGGTACGATGTAATATCGCGACGAGATTATCTTCATCGACCCCCATCCTCGAATAGGCCAATTTTCCATCATTAAATGAAATCCACGCCGAATCGCTGGGTCCCTCGACAATCAGGGTGCCAGTCTTTCGGGCCAAGTTGATTAAATTCAACAATTGATTGATGGAGAAATCACGGAGATTACCCTTTAAGGCCATGAAGTTGTCTGCTTTTCGAATCGATAGTTAGTTTTTAACAATATGGCGATTATACTGTTTCGAATTGGCTGCGTCAAACTTTCCAATTTACAAAAATGTAATCATTAAATATTGACACAATCTGCTAAGAACCACCTTCCGGGCTTATATCGCGATAAGCCAAGCGGATTTGAATTACGCGGAAAGCAGCTTCAATTTGGATTCTTAGCGACATCTTCGAAATTCCTTGAACTCGTTCAGCAAAATAGATAGGAATTTCAGTTATTTTGTACCCTAACCGATGAGAGATATAAAGCGTCTCTACCTGAAATGCATAGCCATTTGATTTTATCCGCTCAACGGGCAGATTTGATAACGCATTGCGGCTCCACATTCGAAAACCACCAGTAACATCACGGGTTGGGACCCATAATATTGCCCTGGCGTATGTATTTCCAAACGCGGAAAGCGCTTTCCGCCAAAACGGCCAATCTTCATCTAATTGGCCACCCCGAACATATCGTGAGCCAATGACAACATCGTGGTCTTCTATTGCAGCGAACAATTCGGCAACTTTTTGTGGAGGATGGGAAAAATCTGCATCCATTTGACATACAAAATCTGCGCCATCGTCAATTGCTCGCTGAAATCCTTCTATGTAGGCTGTCCCCAACCCAAGTTTTCCAGCGCGATGGATTACTGACATTTTTCCAGGATACTTTCGAGAAAGATTATCGGCTATCTCGCCGGTTCCATCTTGACTGTTATCATCGACTATCAAGATGTTTATATTCGGCAAGGGCAAATCAAACAAGGCAGCAGCAATTTTTGGCAAGTTATTTGCCTCATTATATGTTGGGATTATTACAGTTAATTTCATAGTATTTAACCGATTTGGGATGGCAGCATGGAGCCATCCCAACAAAATTCCTTCTATGCACTGATGGCAAATGCATGTTACTGCATTTGCAATAATTTCATTTTAAGATCTTCCAAATCTCTAAATGGGCCATGTTCAGGTAGCAGCCTACCTAATATTAGAGCCAATCGCTTTTTAGGGTCTTTTGTTTTGTCACGGTCTTTGAGTGGATAAAAATATTCAAGGGATTGTTCTACTCTGGATCGAATCCGTTGACCCAAATCGTCCAATCGATTTGCTTCGGTAATAACAATTAGCTGAGTTGAGGAAAGATGCCCAATAAAGGCGTTGGCGCTTTCCAAATTCCGGAGTGCATTATGGACCATCAGACTCACCGCCCGCATTACATCGTCGGAGGCAACAAAACCATAATCATTTCTGAAATAATCCAGGTTTTCTAAGGAGACTAAAAGCAAGGCCCATTCATCACTTTCCAAACACTCATTCAACCTCTCCTCAACTAGTATCCCCTCCGGAAAGTTGGTTACGGGATTGCTGACGGCGTCATGCGAAGAACGTTGAATGGAATTTCTGACCCTTAATCTTAACTCTTGAATATCAAAAGGTTTCGTAATGTAGTCATCCGCTCCCAATTCTAGTCCCTGTAATCGATCAGCACGTGATCTTTTTTCCGTTAAAAAGATAATGGGTATACTTTTTGTTCGTCGATTTTTCCGTAAGCGCTTAGCCACCTCATAACCATCAATATCTGGTAAGCGGATATCCAGGATGACGAGATCAAAGTGCTTTGAGGCGCAAACCTTTACAGCATCCTCACCCCAATTTGCGGAAGAAACGTCATATCCTTGAACACGGAAATATGCTTCCAACATTTCAGCGACGTCCAGATCATCTTCAACGATTAGAATGCTCGATTTTTCTACCACGGGTCAATTTCCACAATTAATCTATGGGAGTTTTCTGAATTACAAACTGGCAGGTTTCATCACCCATGGCAACACAATTTGATTCGTTTACACGAAATTCTTTGCCACCCGAAACCCAAACTAAGCATGCCTGCAACAATCCGGCAGCAATAAAACAAACCGGTTTATCCTCTCCATTGCGGCCCCAGCAAACTGGACAACGATGAATGGTATAAACAAATTCATTGTCTAGCTCTTCAGATGTTGAAATCTGATCACTCATCTGGCTAAAAATCTTGGCTACTGCAGGGAGCCCAATTCGTAATTTAGCGTCTAGGGGAAGAACTTTAAAGGCTAAATCGCCTGCTCCAGCAAGTGCGCCAAAATTTTTGAGAGCGTCATCAAATGTTGCTCGTCCAACTCTCAAAGCCAAGCCTCGACCTCCACGGGGCCCATACATTTCTTCAAGGGCCAGATTGATTGCTGAAACATCAGAAAAATCAAATTCTTTGTTCAGATTATCGGGGGGATAATTATCGATTAATTCGCCCAAATTCGCCAGGTTTAAAATCGCATTCAGGCCGTTTTTCCCCATCACATCTTCTAACGCTTCGATCATGATCAAAGCGAATTTG
Organism: uncultured Anaerolineales bacterium; assembly: GCA_964629085.1. GTDB lineage: Bacteria > Chloroflexota > Anaerolineae > Anaerolineales > UBA11858 > NIOZ-UU35. The sequence goes on along the minus strand of CAZVPR010000037.1, from coordinate 17,290 downwards.
TTCGGGTAAAAATATCCGCTTTTAGGAATTGGTTCCATGCCGTATCCTGATTCCTATATTAACTTGGTCAGATCGTCAGCAGCCCGCCGCATATCCAGGAATATCAAGCCCAATTTTGCATCTTCGCGAGCGAGAGCTGTTAGTACGGCGTCATCGCCAATGGACATTAAGATTACAAAACCCTCCTCCCCTTTTATATAAACCTGATCCAATGCTCCGCGTCCTAGCTCAGATGCAATTCGTTCACCAAGAGATAACATAGCGGCTGACATAGCTGAGACGCGATCTTCTTCTACGCCCTGAGGCAATGCGGACGCTATTGTTAATCCATCTACACTGACAACCGCTGAAGCTTCGATATCCGGTGAGGAGGCTTGAAGGTCACGGAGACGTTCTACCATGAGTTGGGATCGTGATTTTGTCAAAGTTTTCTTCCTCCTAAAAGATTTGCAATAAAGAGGCAAAATCCTGAAAATTCCTTTCCCCGTAGCACACCTTCGGGGGCGGGAGATTTCGGAATTTTCCCCTATGGAACGGGGTTTGCTAACATTTTGGAACCCAGGCAGCAATGCCGCGCGATGTGTCCTACGGGCAGGCACGCACACCAAAGGTGGGCCTGCGGGGTATGCCTTAGACGTGTAAGCAGAATAATAACTCTACGTTCATTGCAAAATATTCGCAGGTTTGATTTACGCTAGCACAATGGCATTAATTTGTTAAGAATTCGACAACGCTTTAACAAAATATCGGTTCAATATTACCACAAACTACTCAGGATGAGGCCCAACGAAAATGATAGTGCAAAAATCAATGCCAACTGCCCAGTAGCAGCCAATAATTTGTTGAACTCCCGCCCTGAAGATTGGTATATTGCGCGGCCACATCGAAAGACCAAAGGAAGAGAAAGATATACTAATAATCCCAAAAAAGGCATCAACCCAAAAATCCAAACTACGGCCGGAATGCAATATGCGCAGACCAAGCAGCTTATATATTCCAGGCGCGTCCCTTTTTCGCCCAAACGGACAGCCAAGGTGCGTTTTCCAGCCACACGATCACTTTCGATATCCCGCAAGTTATTTACAATTAAAATGGCGACAATTAGCAAGCCTATCGAAACAGCCATCCACCAGGTCAACGCGCTCACATGTCCAACTTGAACAAAATATGTGCCCGTGGTCGCGGCTAATCCAAAGAAAATAAAAACAAATAAATCACCCAATCCATGATAGCCAAGGGGGAATGGGCCACCAGTATACGCGATTGCAGAAATAATTGCGGCCACCCCGATAATCAGGATAGGCCATCCTGAATGCCAGATCAAATAAATGCCTATCAGAATGGTCAAGCCAAAAATGAAAACCATGCCGCTACGAATCTGGCCTGGGGGAAGGATTCCAGCCTGTGTAACCCGGGTAGGACCCAATCGCTCGCCTGCATCGGCACCATGTTCGAAATCAAACAGATCGTTAGCGACATTCGACCCAATTTGAAGCAACAAAGCTGCCAACAAGGCTGCCAAAGCCGGAAATAAATCAAAACTACTATCCAAGAAAGCAAGCGATGAGCCAATGATCACGGGCGCGGCTGCAGCAGGCAGCGTTTTTGGACGGATTGCCAGCATCCATGCTTGCAGTAAATTTAATGTTCGTTTTTCTTCCACAGACTTCGATTCTCCGTGATATAAATAAGGAGGTAATGGTTCGCGAATTATAATATGTTCTTGGAGAGAGACCAGGAGGAGCGGCGTGAAAGATCATCAAGATGCAATTGGCCATGGGATGCTTGAATATTATTCTACAGGAAAAGCCATGGAAATCATCGAGCGAGACGATGGTCATTTCAATGTATCCGAAGGTTTCGCGGCCTACTTCTCAGAACCAGATCTATGGCCCGACCGATATAAGGAGGCCCTAAAACATGTTCATGGGCGCGTACTGGATATCGGGTGTGGCGCAGGCATGCACACCTTGTACTTACAGGAACAAGGTGTTTCGGTTACAGCTGTTGACAACTCACCAAAGGCCATCGAGGTTTGTCGTTTGCGTGGCGTCAAGGATGCCCGCATCCTGCCAATCACAAAAATCAGTCGCCACATCGAACCATTCGATTCCATCATAATGCTGGGCAACAATTTCGGGTTATTTGCCAATCCGCAGCGTGCAAAACGGTTATTACAACGCTTTAATAATTTAACCTTCCCAGGAGGCACACTAATCGCTGAAAGTTACGATCCCTACCAAACGGAAGATCCTGACCATTTAGCTTATCATAAACTTAACATTCAACGCGGCCGCATGGCTGGCCAAGTCCGGCTGCGTGTTAGATTCCGAAAACATAAAACTGACTGGTTCGATTACTTATTCGTATCCCAGGATGAAATGCTCCAAATATTGGAAGGAACAGGCTGGCAATTGAATAGATTCATCGAAAGTACCACTCCAGCTTACATTGCAATTCTCGATAAAGGATAAATACGCTACATACAAGGAGTGTTTAGTGGACTCATCAGAATACGATCTCATCATCATCGACGATGAAGTATCCGTCACCGATATTTTCCAAAGTTATGTGCTCTGGAAATACGCTCATTGGCGTTTTATGACCTTTAGCAATCCTCAGATCGTTTATGACGCCATCGTAAAAGGTCAAATGAAATCCAAAGTTTGGGTCATCGATATCATGATGCCTAACAAGAACGGCACCGAAATTGCCGAAGCCATTCGACAACACCACCATGGCGATGAAGTCACATTGCTTGCTTACACAGCTTTGGAACGCCGCACATTGGATACGCACGAAGCCTATCGCAATGGCATGAAGCATTTCAACCACATCGTCAACAAACGCGACGATTTCTTATCGGTACTCTCGCTGGTTGAGGTTTGGATTGATCAGGAAGAAGCAAAATCCAAGGAATGAGCTACTCGCATTTTGAATTGGATCAGATTCCCCAACCGAGCGACAAAAACATAGCTATACATGTCAACCGCGCCGCTGAACAAGCTCTTCGACATGGACACCCCTGGCTATTTGAAAGCGGAATTAAGAAACAAAGTCACCAAGGAAAACCAGGCGACTTAGCTGTAATCTTCGATCGAAATCGAAACTTCTTGGCAATTGGGATTTTTGATCCATTCTCCCCCATCCGCATTCGAGTTTTGCACCATCACAAACCAGCCCAAATAAATCAGGATTGGTTCCAAGAAAAGTTTAAAAATGCAATTAATCAACGATCAGGACTACCTGAGAATACGAGTGGTTATCGGTTAATTCACGGGGAGAATGATGGATTACCCGCAATCGTGCTGGATAAATATGACCGCACGCTGGTCTTAAAGATCTACTCCACAGCCTGGATCCCCTTTTTGCGTGATCTGATTCCCTTATGTCAGACACTGTCTCCAGAGCGCATCATACTTAGGCTCGGTCGAAGAACGCAGCAACATCCCAAACATCTGTTCGGGCTTGAAGATGGCAGTATCCTTTGGGGTGCCCCTCTCGAGGATCCGGTGATGTTTCTCGAAAATGGGATCACCTTTGAGGTCGATCCAATTCATGGCCAAAAGACCGGCTTCTTCCTGGATCAAAGGGATAACCGGGCCAGAGTCGAAGAACTTGCGAACGGTCAAACGGTATTGAATGTTTTCTCATACACCGGGGGTTTCTCCCTTTATGCCGCCCGCGGTGGAGCTAAATCCATAATAAGCATAGATATCAGCAAACCTGCTCTCGAAGCAGCCAGACGGAATTTCGAATATAACCGAGAACACCCCTCCGTTGCTGCGTCCAACCACCAAACTTTAGCCGGAGATGCATTCGAAGTTCTCAGTCAACTCGTTGAAACAAGTCAACTATTCGATATGGTCATCATCGATCCGCCCTCATTTGCGAGTAACAAAAAGGAGACACCGGCAGGCATCCGGGCTTATCGCCACCTGACAAGACTGGGACTCCAAGTTCTGCGTCCGGGCGGAGTCTTCGTGCAAGCATCCTGTTCAAGCCGGATTTCCAGCGATAAATTTTTTGCCGCTGTTCACCAAGAAGCGGATAAGATGAATCGACCGTTAACCGAAATTGAACGCACCAGTCATCCTCTGGATCATCCGATTGGCTTTCCCGAGGGTGCTTACCTTAAATGTATTTTTGCCAAAGCATAGGGAAAAAACATGACGAAAAAAAATGATAATCTATTCTCCGATGTCATCGAAGCAGCCGGAGGATTACTTTGGCGAGAAACACCTGACGGCAGAGAAATTGCTCTGGTCCATCGCCCTCAATATGATGACTGGTGTCTCCCCAAGGGGAAACGCGACCCCGGTGAAAGCTGGCAGCAGACTGCCTTAAGAGAAATCGAAGAAGAGACCTGCTGCAAAGCTGATCTGTCGTCATTCGCTGGCAGCACGGCATACTCCGTCAAAGGTGTTGCCAAAATTGTGTTGTACTGGGAAATGAGCCTGGTAGAAGAAAAACTGTTCGAGCCCGATAAAGAAGTCGATAAGCTTATTTGGCTGCCCATCAAGGAGGCTATCGATAAATTAGATTATGAAAACGAGAAAGCTATTCTGCGAGAATTCCTAGAATAAACTATTACAATCCTAAATGAGAAGACCTCACCAGGGAATCGGTGAGGTCTTTCTATTTCGAGCTTCAAGGACTACATAGGAACTACATCTGCAGCCTGAGGTCCTTTAGCGCCTTCTTCTACGGTGAATTCAACGCTCTGACCTTCTTCAAGATTGCGATAACCATCGCCTCGGATAGCCGAGTAGTGTACAAAGACATCCTTGCCACCCTCGCGTTCAATAAAGCCGTAACCTTTGCTTCCATTGAACCATTTGACCGTGCCGGTGATACGTTCAGACATTATTTTCTCCTTATAGATCTATATCTGATTCAACTTTCGAGGAGCTTGATCGTTCCATCGGAGGGTCAAAAAAACAGCCCAGGAACTTGCCTTGAGCTGTTGTCTTTCGTGCACCATATTCCAACGAAAACTTTCTGGCATCCTACAGGGGAAAATATAGCATCGAACTCTTGGGAAGTCAAGGATGAATGGGTTGGAAAGGGTTGGGATTAGTTGGTGATACAATTTACAGATGTTCTAAAGTGGCGTGATTAAGAATTATCCAAGAATATTTATGCCTAGTTTCTCATTTCAACTGTCACCAAATCAACAATCGATTATTCAAGCTCCAAATGAATCTATCCTATTCATTGAGGGCAATGCTGGAAACGGAAAAACCACCGCCGGTGTGGCGTTTCTGGATCAACTGTTGGAATCCGGCATCCCCGGCAACGAAATCATGCTGCTGGTGCCACAACGGACATTGGCAACTCCATATTATGATTTGCTGCACAGCTCAGAATTAGCTGCCGGCGGCACGGTTACTGTGCTCACCATTGGTGGCTTGGCCAAACGCATGGTGGAACTCTTCTGGCCGATCATTGCTGAAGAAGCTGGTTTCGCTCATCCCAACCAACAGCCAACCTACCTGACCCTGGAGACTGCCCAATATTACATGGCCCACCTGGTGCAGCCGCGCCTGGACGAAGGCTTTTTCGAGGGAGTAACCATAGAACGCAATCGCCTTTACAGCCAAATCATCGACAATCTCAACAAGGCTGCTGCGGTGGGCTTCCCCCATACCGAGATCAGCCAGCGCCTGAAAAGTGCCTGGGCGGGTGACCCTGGACAGGCCCACATTTACGAAGATGCTCAATATTGTGCAAACACCTTCCGAGAATACTGTCTGGAACATAACCTGCTAGATTTTTCATTACAGTTGGAACTATTTTCCCAGCACCTTTGGCCCGCTTCGATTTGTCGCGACCATCTGCAATCGACATATCATCATTTGATTGTCGACAATCTGGAAGAGGATATTCCTGTAACCTTTGATTTGCTCAATGAGTGGCTGCCCATTTTTGAATCAGCCCTTTTGATCTTCGACCGCGAGGCGGGATATCGGCGTTTTTTGGGTGCCAGTCCTGAGATCACCTATCAGCTAAAGGAAAAGTGCGATCAAACCATCGTTTTCGATGAATCCTTTGTTTCCTCAGAGGGCATCCAATCCTTTAGTTTCGCTCTCGCCCAAACCCTGAATTCAAACGGAAATTCAACAATCAAAATTCAAAATTCATCATTCCCCGTTTTCTACCCCTCCCTTGACCAGATTCGCTACTATCCCCAAATGCTGGATTGGGTTGTCGACCAAATTGAATTGCTTATTCATGAGGGAGTTCCGCCAGGTGAAATCGTTGTTTTGTCATCCTATCTTAGCGATGCCTTGCGCTTCTCGCTGTCGGAGCGATTGGAAGAGCGAGAAATCCCATTCTACTCTCACCGTCCATCCCGCTCATTGCGGGAAGAACCAGCCACACAGGCTTTGCTAACTTTAGCAGCAATCGCCCACCCGGAGTGGGAGAAACGGCCATCGAAATTCGACCTGGCCTACGCGCTAATCCAATCCATTTCTGGTATCGACCTAATTAGAGCCCAATTGCTGACCGATATCGTTTACCACCCCCGCAAGGGAGAACTGACACCCTTCGAACAGATCAAACCCGATACTCAGGAACGCATCACTTACATTTTGGGTGAGCGATACAAAGCATTACGTACCTGGCTATTTGACTACACGCAAAATCCACCAGAGGAATTGGACCACTTTTTTAGCCGCATCTTTGGAGAACTGTTATCGCAGCCGGGGTTTGGCTTCCACAGCGATTTCGACGCTGCTGAAGTAACCGCCAACCTGATCGAATCAGTGCGCAAATTCCGCTGGTCCACGGGTGAAACGCTGATAAACCGTGATATTCCCCTGGGCAAGGAATATCTCCAAATGGTGGAAGACGGTGTCATTGCAGCCCAATACGTTTTCAGTTGGCAAAGTCAACCCGAGGAGGCTGTCTTTATCGCACCTGCCTATACCTTTTTGATGCGCAACCGGCCAGTCGAATACCAATTCTGGCTGGACATCGGCTCGCGCGGTTGGTATGAACGCATCCGCCAACCGTTGACCCACCCCTACGTCCTGAGCCGAGGCTGGGATTTGCATCGTCCCTGGACAGATAATGACGAATTCGATTCCAGCATAGACTCTCTCTACCGACTATCTCAGGGACTTATCCGCCGCTGCCGAAGTGGAATTTATTTGGGGTTAAGTGAACTAGGTGAGCAGGGTTACGAGCACAAAGGCCAATTGCTGCGAGCAATCGATCAAACCTTGAGATCAGTAAACAAGTAATGTCATTGCAAGCGCCCCACGCCGCTTTGCGCATCTTCGATGTGCGGCTCTACGAGCAGGCGGGCCTGCAGCCAGGGCCATATAATATTGTGGTGAGACTGCTTCGCCAACCACCAAATAGTGGATTCTTCGCTATGACAAAAAAATCATTATGAAAGAAATAATTATTCGTAATTTCCAACCAACCGACGAAGCGGCAATTGAATATATCACCTATCGCACTGGGTTCAAGGGTGAAGGCCTGGAAGGGCGCGATTATTTCAACGACAGCTGCCTGTTCTACTTGATCTTTATTGCATATTACGCCCGTTATGAACCCGAACATTTTTTCATTGCCGAGGACACAGAAACTCATCAGGTTTTTGGGTTTATTTGCGGGACACTCGATACCGACAGGCAAATCCAGCGCTTCAAGCGGTTGATGCTCTGGCGCATCGTGTTGCGGGCCATCTTCTATACCAGTTGGCGCTTCCCAAAAACTATGCTGACTGCATTGCAACTAGCTTTTATGCTGATCAAGGAACCGGCAATTGCTGACCCGGAAGTAGATCTTCAAGAACAGTATCCCGCCCACCTGCACATCAACATCCTGCCTGAATACCAGCGTACGGGAACAGGTTCTCGACTAATCTTGACATTCGAAAACCATCTAAAAAGCCTGGGGGTACATGGACTCCACCTGGGTACATCCAGCCGAAACACCAAAGCTGTGCCCTTCTACGAAAAACATGGCTACCACATAATCGAAGACGTATTCGTCGCGTCTCACCCCGTTTTCAACAATATTCATTATCTCACTTTTGCCAAAAATCTGGAATAACTAAAGTCATAGTCCACCAAATACCTTATACCCAATCACCTGACACCTAATGACCAACTTCATCCCCCGCCCAGCTCAAAAAGAAATCCTCGAATATCCTGGTGGCACCATGGGCATCTCTGCGGTACCCGGCAGCGGTAAGACCTGGACTCTCTCCGCGCTGGCTGCCCAGATCATCATGGATGGATCGCTCAGCGGCGACCAGGAAATTCTGATCGTCACGCTGACCAATTCAGCAGTCGATAATTTCAGCAGCCGCATCGAGGCTTTTCTGGCCGGCTACGAAGCTCGCCCCCTATTGCCGTACTATCGCGTGCGCACCTTGCACGGACTGGCTCACGATATCGTGCGCGAGCGTCCTGAACTGGTTGGACTGGATTCAAATTTCCAAATCATCGACGAACGCGAGGCTAACACCATTCGCGATGAGATTGCCAATGCCTGGCTGCGCGCGAACCCCATAATTTTGGATGAATTCCTGGACTCAGAATTCGATGAGGGCCGCCGCGACTGGGTTCGTCGTGATCCGCTTCCAAAGCTGGTTCAAAGCATCGCCTTAAGTTTTATTCGCACTGCCAAGGATATGCAACTGACCCCCGATATGCTGAAAAAGCAGCTCGACGATCTGCCTGTTCCGCTACCTCTGGCTGAAATGGGCGCCAGCATGTACCAGGAATACCAGCGCGCCCTGGCATATCGTGGTGCGGTGGATTTCGATGATTTGATCCGCTTGGCACTACAGGCCCTGAACAGCGATGATGACTTGTTGGCCCGTTTACAGGGGCTGTGGCCCTACGTTTTAGAGGACGAGGCTCAAGACAGCAGTTTGTTACAAGAGGAGATTTTGCGGCTGCTGGCTGGTGCAGGGGGAAATTGGGTGAGGGTTGGCGATCCTAATCAGGCCATCTATGAAACCTTCACCACGGCAGACCCGCGTCATTTACGGGAATTTATGGGGCTGGCTGATTTCCCCCGAGAGTTACCTAACTCTGGGCGATCGTCTCAAAGCATCATCAATCTGGCCAATTTCCTGATCGATTGGACGCGGGCCGAACATCCCCTTTTAGAAGTGCGAGATGCGCTCGATGAACCTTACATCTTACCAGCACCTGAAGGTGATCCACAGCCCAATCCGCCGGAATTCCCCGATAAGATTCGCCTGATCGAATCCAAATTCTCACCTGAGGCTGAAATCCAGGCCGTGGCCGATTCCATTGAGCGTTGGCTAGAAGAGAATCCCGACAAAACTTTGGCAGTTCTGGCACCGCGTAATGTGCGCGGCTTTGCGTTGAATGATGAATTACGCAAACGGAATATCGATACTGTGGACAACCTTCTCCGCAGTTCCAGTTCGACGCGTTTCACAGCGGGCGCCTTGGGGAATATTTTGCAATATCTGTCGGATCCGGGATCCGCGCGAAAGTTGGCCGCAGTCTACCGGGTCTGGCGCCGCGCCGACCGTCAGGACAGCAACCTGTGGACAAAGGTCCTGGCGACGGCCAAGATCTTAGGGAGTTGCCCCCAAGTCGAGGATTTCCTCACCCCCACTCCGGGGCGCGATTGGTTGGAGGCGCTAGGAGACGAGATCAGCCCCGAGGAACAGGAGCACCTGGAAGGTTTTCGCTGGTATGTCCAGCGCTGGCTGCGTACGGTCGAACTCCCCATCGACCAGATGATTCTGACTTTATCCCAAGAATTGTTCACCCAGCCCAATGATCTGGCGATTGCGCATAAGCTGGCTGTGCTTTTGCGTAGAGTGCGGAATCTGCATCCCGATTGGCACCTGCCAGAATTAACCGGAGAGCTGGCTGTAATCGCTCGCAACGAACGACGTTTCCTGGGCTTCAGCGATGATGAAAGCGGCTTCGATCCAGATAAATACAAGGGTAAAGTGGTCATCGCGACCATCCATAAGGCCAAAGGGTTAGAGTGGGACCGCGTCTATTTGATGTCGGTCAACAATTACGATTTCCCATCGGGGATGGAGTATGACACCTACATCCCGGAACGCTGGTTCATTCGAGACAATCTCAACCTGGAGGCGGAGACGCTGGCACAGCTGAAAGCGGCTTTTTCCACAGAGTCATACGAGTGGTACAGCGAGGGCAATCCAACGTATGAAGCCCGGATGGAATACATTCGCGAGCGATTGAGGTTATTATATGTAGGCATCACGCGCGCCAAGCAAGAACTTGTGATCACCTGGAACACCGGGCGCAAGAACAATTTGCAACCGGCGATACCCTTAGTGGCGCTGCAAGCTTATTGGATAAAAGTAGGGGAGTAAGGGAGTAAGGTACCCATGCAATCATCAATCTCCATTCTGCCTTCAGAATTTGTTTTCAGTCAAAGCAGCTTGCAGGATTACGTCGATTGCCCGCGGCGATTCCAATTGCGATATATTCTGCGGCGCGTTTGGCCCGCTCTGGAATCGCAGCCCGCCATGGATAGCGAACTCTATATGCAACGCGGTTCACAATTCCACCAGATGGCGCATCAATTTATGTTAGGTATCTCTGAAGAGAAGATCGCGCAGCAAGTTGCCCATGATGAAATCTTGCTGCGTTGGTGGGAGAATTTTGTGAATACAGACCAGGGAGGTTTTGGAATCCTCTCAGGTCCCAATAACCCCGAAATCAGTTTATCCACGCCAATTGACAATTATCGCATAACAGCGAAATTTGACTTGTTGGTTATTGACAACAAGGACGATAATTTTAAGGCCACAATTTATGATTGGAAAACATCACGCAAACGGCCCAAGCGCGAGTGGCTGAACAACAGGCTGCAAACCAGGGTGTATCCATATTTGTTGGTCAAAGCGGGAGCACGATTTACGTCACATGAGGGCAGTCATATTTCGCCAGAGCAAGTCGAAATGATCTACTGGTTCACGGATTACCCTGACGAGCCAGCCCGCTTTCCGTACAATCAAGAACAATACGATCAAGATGAGGTCTATCTCGCGAGTCTAATTGATGAAATTTCAAATCTCGGGGACGAGGATGCCCCCCTGACCGAGGATGAGCGTCACTGCCGATTCTGTAAATACCGCTCGCTGTGCAACCGCGGCACCGAAGCCGGCCCATTGTTTGAAATTGACAGCGATTGGGATGAGCAGGGGTTTGAATTCGAAGTCGATTTTGATGAAATTAATGAAATAGAGTTTTAGCGCAGAGGCGGAGAGACGCCAAGACGCAGAGATTTTTTGGGTGTGGATAATGCACGAAAATGAAATCAGCCATATAGTTCTTGACGCAGCAATTGAAGTACATCGGACTTTAGGTGGTCCGGGGTTACTAGAAAGTGTATATGAGGAAGCTTTGGCTTTTGAATAATCACTACGAGGACTGGTCATTGAACGGCAGAAATCAATTTTCTTGACCTACAAAGGGAAGAAATTGGGGACTCCCCTCCGAACTGATTTAATGATTTTTGAAAAAGTGATAATTGAGTGTAAAGCCACAACCCAATATAGCAAAATATTCGAATCGCAAACTCTTACATAGTTACGACTAACTGGCTTGAAACTTGGCATTGTGATAAATTTTGGTGAAACAAAAGTAGTAGATGGCTATCATCGCGTAGTCAACCGACTCAAATGATTTCTCTGCGTGTCTGCCACTCTGCTTCTCAGCATTTAAAATGAACAAAATTTGGCTCGATCCTCAAAAGATTTTCATCCCTAACGACTTGCTTAAATCTGTCGGTGGTCATCCGCTGATTGTTGAAACGCTAGTCCGTCGGGACATCACCGATCCTGAGAAGGCACGGATATTTCTCGATCCCAGCTACTACACACCCTCTCCACCTAGTGAATTACCTGGCCTGATTCGGGCTGCCAACCTGGTCGAAGCAGCGATCGAAAAGGGTGAATCAATCCTGGTATGGGGGGACTTCGATGTCGATGGACAAACAGCAACGACGCTATTGGTCGAGGCTTTACAAGAACTTGGGGCTAGCGTTAATTTTTACATCCCCATCCGCGCCACTGAATCGCATGGCATCAAGATTGAATCGCTAAAAAAGATCCTATCCGCACCCGGCACTCCGCCCCCCGCACTTCTGCTAACCTGCGACACCGGCATCTCCGAACACGAGGCCGTCGATTTTGCCAAATCCCAGGGCCTAACCGTGGTCATCACCGACCACCACGATCTAACATCCACCCTACCCAACGCAGATGCCATTGTGAACTCGAAAATGGCGCCCCAGGGGCACCCGTTGTCGACACTGCCAGGGGTAGGCGTGGCGTATAAGTTAGTGGAAGAATTATTCGACCGAAGACAGAAGACAGAAAAAAGTTTTCGGTCCCCGGTCTCCAGTCGCACAACAGAAAAATTCCTTGATCTTGTGGCGCTCGGTATCGTCGCTGATATCGCTTTGCAAACCGGGGATGCCCGGTATTTGCTTCAACGCGGTCTGGAGGTCTTGCGCCGCACGCCGCGATTAGGATTACAAACCCTTTATAAAAATGCCAATATCATCCCCGACCAGATCACCGAGGAACAGATCGGCTTTGGGATCGGGCCTCGGTTGAACGCCTTGGGACGGCTCTCGGACGCCAATCCAATTGTCGAATTTTTTACTACCGCTGATCCGGTTCGAGCTAATGTTCTCGCCTCACAGCTAGAGGGTCTCAACGACAAGCGTCGCTTACTCACCGATCATATCTACCAGGCAACGATGAGCCATATCGAGCGCGAGCCAGAACTGCTCAATTTTGCGGCTCTGGTGCTGGCCCATCCCCAATGGCCCGCCGGGGTTATCGGCATCGTCGCCAGCCGTCTGGTTGAGCAATTCAATAAACCTGCCATCCTGCTCTCGGCACCGGAGGGCGAAGCAGCCCGCGGGTCAGCCCGTTCAGTTGAAGGCGTTCACATCACCGAAGCCATTGCCACGCAAAGCGATCTGCTGCTTGGGTTTGGAGGACACCCCATGGCGGCTGGACTGTCCATTGACCCTGAACGAATTGTTGATTTTCGGCGGGGTCTTTCGCGCACGATCCGAAAAATGGTCGGTCCTTCGCCACCTGAGGCTACCCTTCAAATTGATGCCTATCTGGGGCTCGACGAACTCTCGCTTGAATTTGTGGATGACATCGAACGGCTGGCACCTTTTGGCGCGGGCAACCCGGCCCTGACCTTAGCCAGCCGCGATCTTAAGCTGGTCAGCCACACCTCCATTGGGCGAGACCGCTCGCATCTGCGGCTGGTAGTTGAAGATGAGCGGGGCATATCGCAGGACGTGCTCTGGTGGCGCGCTTCAGAAGCAGACCTTCCCAAAGGTCAATTCGATATGGCCTTCTCCTTGAGCGCCAACACTTTCCGCGGCGAGCGGCGTTTGCAGGTTGTTTGGCAAGATTACCGTCAAAGTGTGGCTGCCACCCCCGAAGTAGATCCAAAACCAGTTGAAGTCGAGATCGTTGATTATCGTGGCGAGGCGCATCCCTTGCCTTTATTGGATCAAATCAAAACCCAGGATAATACGCTGATATTTACAGAGGGAAAAGCCAAACGACTTCTGGGGGGACGCGACCGAAATGAGCTTGCACCTGCCAAAAAACTGATTCTGTGGACAACACCGCCAAGTCAGCAGACACTTACAAAGATTATCAAGCAGGTTTCACCACGAGATGTGTACCTGTTCAATATCGATCCAGGTTTGGACGCGCCCGATGCTTTCCTAGAGCGCTTGGCAGGGTTGGTCAAATTCATCACAAATGCAAAAGAGGGCCTAGTTTCGCTGGATACCCTGGCCGCGGCCATGGCACATAAAGCTGATACAGTACGTGTCGGGTTGGCCTGGATGGAAGAGAAGGGGGTAATCGGTATCGAGTGGCTATTGGAAAGTGGAGAAATAAAGATTTCAACAGGTGGAATACCAGGACTAGCTCTGGAGGATGTCACCTTGACATTGAAAGCTATGCTCGATGAAACGGCAGCCTACCGTGCGTATCTAAAAGTCGCAGACAAAAATTCCATAATTCTTGACTAAGGTCGACGCATTCGTCAATCGTACGCGATATTTGGAGGACACCATGCAACATGAAATAACCCAAGAAGGGCCCCTGTTGACGTCTAGCGGAGATCTGGCCCAGATTGGCTGGGGGCGCCACCAATACCTGGATTGCAACCTAGATTATGTATCTTTTTATCCGGCGTTTATTAAATTATGGCAATTCGCCCGGGTCAAACGTTGGGACTATTATGCTATCTTCACTCCTAAGCGATTCTTTTCGGCTACTATTGCCAATTTGGGATATGCGGGGAATATTTTTGTTTACACTCTGGATTTCGAGAGCGGTGACCTGTATGAAGAGGGATTAGTGATTCCTTTGGGTCGCGGCATCAGCCTGGCGCGTAACTCTACCGAGGGCCAATGTCATTTTGAAAGACAGGAAGTCAAGCTGCATTTTGATGTCACCTCCGATGCACGCACCATCACCATTGACTGGCCTGCTTTCCACAATGGACGCGGTCTCTCCGCCGAGATCACTATGGCCTGCCCGCCTAACCATGAATCGATGAATATTGTCATTCCCATCTCCAAAAAACGATTTTATTACAATCGCAAAATCAACTGCCTGCCAGCCCAGGGTTGGATCAAATATGGGGATGATCACGAGCAACTCATCGCTGAGACATCATTGGGACAATTGGATTGGGGCCGGGGCGTGTGGGAATATTCCAGTTTTTGGCTGTGGGCCAGCGCTTCAGGCTTCATGCCTGATGGACGCCGATTAGGCTTGAATCTGGGGAGCGGCTTTGGTGATACATCCAATGCTACGGAAAATGCCATCATCCTGGACGGTATGGTTCACAAACTCGATCAGGTCAAGTTCGAATACGATCCCAAAGATTACATGGCGCCCTGGAAATTTAAAGACAACGAACGTCGTTTAGACTTACTCTTCACCCCTTTCAAGGAGCGTCTGGCAACGACAAAACTGGGCATCATCGACAGTGAAGTACATCAAATGTTCGGGCGCTACACTGGCACAGTAGTTTCCGACGATGGCGAAGAAATCCAAATAGATGGATTGATCGGTTTTGCTGAAGAACATTACGCGCGTTGGTAAATAATTTTTCTATTTAAGGGGAGTTTCTATGAAGTAAAATGAGAAACAGTCACAAAATTATTTTTACTATCCATATCTCAATGTAATAATAGGAGCATTTAATGTCTAAAGTACGCTGGGGATTACTCTCCACTGCCAATATCAACCGATCCCTGATTCCACCCATTCGCGCATCGAAACGCGGTGAGCTCGTTGCTGTAGCCAGCCGTTCACTTGAAAAAGCACAAGCCTACGCTCAGAAATGGGCTATTCCCAAAGCTTTCGCGAGTTACCAAGAAATGCTAGATTCTGGTGAGGTAAACGCGGTGTATATCGGGCTGCCCAATCATTTGCACGCTGAATGGAGCATCAAGGCTATGCAAGCTGGGGTGAATGTCCTTTGCGAGAAACCATTCGCTACTTCCCTCGAGGAAGTGGATGCAATGATCGCTACATCAAAGGAAACCGGGGCGGTCCTTGCCGAAGCTTTCATGTATCGCCATCATCCGCAGACCAAGATTGCCGGAGAATTGGTTCACTCCGGAAAATTGGGGGATATCATTCTGGTCCGCGGCAGCTTTAATTTCATGATGACCACTGAACGACGCGACTTAGAAAATATGGATGTGCGCCTGGTGCCGGAATATGGCGGCGGAAGTCTCTGGGATATCGGCGTATATCCGCTCAGTTATACCCAATTCATCACTGGTGGAACACCGGAATGGGTCTTCGGGAGTCAATGGCTGGGAGAAACCGGGGTCGATGAAACATTCGTCGCCCAAATGGGATATTCAGCGGAGCGCGGCAAATTGTTCGCTCAATTTTCATGCTCCTTCCTTTCGGAATTCCACACTTATATCGAAATCATTGGGACAAAGGGGCGGCTCGAAATAACTAAACCGTTTGTCGATATGGATGAAAACCGAAGGCTTATTTTTTTCCCTGAGGATGGGGAACCAGAGGAGATACCTGTCCCAGAAAAAGAACTATATCTTTGTGAAGTCGAAGATATGCATTCGGCCATCCTGGATGGAAAACCGAGCTATCTACGTCTGGAAGAAACCCGTAACCATGTCAAGACGGTACTGGCGTTGTACGAATCGGCCCAGAAAGGGAAAGTGATCAGAATGCAGTAATGAGTATTCAGATTTCTGCAACTTGCCTACTGACAACTGATGGCTGATCCAACTTCCGTCTCACGAGCCCTGACTGTAATGGGCATCCCCCACCGGGTTTTTGTCCATCCCGAGCCGCCGCGCACATTAGAACAGGCCGCCGAAGAGCGCGGCCAGCGGCCCGAACAAATTGTGCGCAGCATCTTATTTCGAATATCCCAAAGTGAATATTTGATGGTGCTAATGGCCGGCCCTACCCAAATCGATTGGAAGGCTTTACGTAAATATTTGGGGAAATCACGTATTACCACGGCAAGCAAGGATGAAGTGCTTTCTATGACCGGGTATGAACTGGGCGCTGTGGCTCCGTTTGGATTGCCAGCTCCCATGCGAGTTTTAGTAGATGAATCTGTGCTCAAACAGACCGAAATTTCGCTCGGCTCAGGAGTACGCGGAACGGCCATTTTGGTGACAACCAAAGATTTGATGACCGCGCTGGGTGAGGCGGATGTGGTGCGGTTAGGGAATTAGAGTTAGGTACCAGGTGTCAGGTTTTAGGTATGAGAACATTCGAAATTATATTATGTATCTTTCTAGCTATTCGCATTTCGCTTATTCCGTTTCAACGAAAGCGCTGGGATAATTGGATTACAATAGCCGTTCTGGGTGCTGTGCTTTTGCAGCCAGGGGTTGAAGGTTACCGCTGGCAGTTGATTCCCCTTTATGCACTGACGCTTGGTTTTTTGATTCACGCTCTTTGGAGTCGATCCCGCCCAAAGGAGTCCGCACGTCCCCGATCACTTTGGTGGAAAACCACAGGGATGCTGGTCATCTTTGGGAGCACGCTATTACCCCCAAATTTATTACCAATCCCACAAACACCGGCTCCAACAGGGCCCTATCCGGTGGGGACATTCTCTATCATGCTCACAGATGACAACCGCACTGAGCAATATTCCGATGATCCCAGCGAGCCACGCCAGATCATGGTGCAGTTCTGGTATCCGGCCCAAATGACACCGAAAATGAAAATCGCGCCCTGGAT
>CAZVPR010000036.1:5757-35586 GCA_964629085.1 uncultured Anaerolineales bacterium | reverse complement strand
TGGCTTATTCTACCCCCATATCTAGGGGTCGCCACGGAAGTTCCCAAAGAACCGACATATTTACTTATATTATTGCAGGGTTGTCATTTTCCTGAAGATCTCGGAAACACTACTCTTATAAATATGTGAATGCTATAATCGTTGCGCCAAAAATTTTTGAAGTTTTTGCGACGTTTTCTGGAAAAACGCATCTAACAATTGAAATTCAATGAGGAAACAGAAACCCCAAGCAAGGAGTAACCCCCATGTCTTATACAAACATTCAGGTACCCAGAGATGGAGAAAAAATCAGCATCAAAGAAGGCAAACTTCAGGTTCCTGACAACCCGATCATTCCCTTTATTGAAGGTGATGGCACTGGTCGTGATATCTGGCGCGCCAGCGCCCGAATATTCGATGCAGCCGTAGAAAAAGCTTATGGCGGCAAACGCAAGATTGAATGGATGGAAGTTTACGCCGGTGAAAAAGCATTCGACAGGTTCAACGAGTGGCTGCCCGAAGAAACCGTTCAGGCTTTCCGAGACTTCCTGGTCGGCATAAAAGGCCCGTTGACCACCCCCGTTGGCGGCGGAATCCGTTCGTTGAATGTGGCGTTGCGTAAGTACCTGGATCTC
Organism: uncultured Anaerolineales bacterium; assembly: GCA_964629085.1. GTDB lineage: Bacteria > Chloroflexota > Anaerolineae > Anaerolineales > UBA11858 > NIOZ-UU35. The sequence continues at coordinate 34,972 of CAZVPR010000036.1, read as the reverse complement.
TACGTCTGCCAACGCCCAATCCAATATATCGAAGGAGTCCCATCACCAGTTAAGCGCCCCGAAGACGTGGATATGGTCGTTTTCCGTGAGAATACTGAAGATATTTACGCGGGTGTTGAATTCGAGTACGGTACGCAGGAAAATGATGATTTTCGTGCTATGCTTGCTGAGCAATTTCCGGATCAATATGCAAAGCTGCGCTTCCCCGATACCGCCGGGATCAGCATAAAACCTGTTTCGAAGGAAGGGACCGAACGTTTGGTGCGGGCAGCCATTCAATGGGCATTAGACAACAACCGCAGGGGAGTCAGCCTGGTTCACAAAGGCAACATCATGAAATTCACGGAAGGCGCTTTCCGCGGCTGGGGCTATGATCTAGCCAAGCGCGAATTTCGTACTGAAATCGTAACCGAACGTGAAACCTGGATCTTAGGTAACAAGGAAGCCAACCCAGACTTGACGATCGAAGAGAATGCCCGCATGATCGATCCAGGCTTCGAAATGATGGCCCCCGATAAACAGCAAGGTATCCTCGATGAAGTAGAGGCTGCCCTGGGCCTTTGGGATACCCACGGCAACGGCCAATGGAAGAACAAGCTGCGTATCAAAGACACTATCGCTGATATCGTCTTCCAACAAACTATCACTCGCGCCAAGGAATTCGATGTGCTCGCCACCATGAATTTGAACGGCGACTATCTTTCGGATGCTTTGGCGGCTCAAATTGGCGGCATGGGGATCGCTCCCGGCGCCAATATCAATTATGAAACCGGGCATGCCATTTTCGAGGCTACCCATGGCACAGCGCCCAAATACGCTGATAAAGATGTTGTCAATCCTGGGTCTGTCATCTTGTCGGGCGAAATGATGTTCCGCTATCTTGGCTGGAGCGAAGTTGCTGACCTGATCATCAAGGGCATGACCAAAGCCGTTTCTTCTAAAACAGTCACCTACGATTTCCACCGCTTAATGGAAGGAGCCACAAAACTTAAATGCTCTGAGTTTGCTGACCAGATGATCATGCATATGTAAATTAAATTCCTGTCTGCTAAAAAGCAACCTTTGGAAAAACCTAAAAGTTGCTTTTTAGTCCCGAAGTACCATACTTTTGCCATTTTATGGCTTTTAGGGTATGATATTGAAGGCTTTTGCCATAATACGTTTTGGAAATCTCTGTAGCCCTTGCAAATCTACAGAACAAATCTTAAATGAACATACTTAATTCGATCCTCGGCCTAGAACCCACGACAATGATTGCCTTAATCGGGGGAATTGCTTTTATCCTGGGGGGAGTTCTAACCAGTTTTTTTTGGTTACAAAGAAGCAGCGTTCAAGAAACTCGTCGAAAGTCTGAAGCTCGCAAACGCCAACAAGCTCATAGCCAAAGACGTCAATCGCTTACAAAAGCAAGACTACAAGAATTAGACGCCAGCCGTTTGCGAGAAGTATATCGCCTGCTGACGAATCTGACCTCGACTCTAAACTACCAGCGAGTGCTAGAGTTGGCCCTCGACATGGGGATGCAAGCACTGACCTCCGATGATGATCCCAGCGATCGTCTAATTGGCGCTGTTCTACTCTTTTCCAGCGGAAATGAGGAATCCGCCGATCTCTATATAGGCGCATCCCGACGGCTGACACCAGCAGATATGAAACATACCTTTCCGGGACAGAAAGGGTTATTACAGGCTGTCATCGAGGAAGGCGGCGCAATCATTGCAGAGGAGCCAGCCAAAGATCCCGAATTAGGACGGCTGATCGCTATGCAAGCCTGTGCTACAGCCTACAGCATTCCGCTTCGAGAAGGAATCAACACCTATGGGGTTATTCTCTTTGCTCACAACAAAGAAAATTTCTTCAACTCTGCAAATCGAGAAGTATTGAACATCATTACAAATCAAGCGGTGATAGCCATCCAAAATGCGCGCCTTTATCGAGATCTCGAGATAGAAAAAGAGCGCATGATGGAAATTCAAGAGGAAGCGCGCAAGAAATTAGCGCGCGATTTACACGATGGACCAACCCAATCGATTGCGGCTATCGCCATGAGAGTGAATTTCGCCAGACGATTGATGGAACGGGATGCCGATGCAGCTTCTGATGAACTATTCAAGATCGAGGATCTGGCCCGACGTACCACCAAAGAAATTCGCCACATGCTTTTCACCTTGCGCCCTTTAGTGCTGGAGTCAAAGGGTTTGTCCGCCGCACTGCAATCAATGGCTGAGAAGATGGAAGAAACCTATGACCAGAATGTGGAACTCGATATTGCGCCAGAGGTTGTTTCCGAATTGGAGATGGATAAGCAAGGGGTTATCTTCTATATCATCGAAGAGGCCGTGACAAACGCACGCAAACATGCTGAAGCTGAACACATATGGGTCCGTCTGCGGCCGATACATACTGATCTGGCCCTCCTTGAAATTCAGGATAATGGTTTAGGCTTCGATGTCAAATCAGTAACCGCCTCTTATGAGCATCGTGGCAGCCTTGGCATGATTAATCTTCGTGAACGTACAGATCTGGTGAATGGTGTCCTTAATCTTGAGTCCACCCCGGGCGTAGGTACCCACATTCAAGTTGCACTCCCTCTGACAGAAGAAGCTGTTGATCGCCTACGACATAGTGTATGATCTCCACCCAATTATGGCTGCGTTACCTGGCCATTGGTGTGGGGGTTTTTATTCTTATTTGGCTGCCATTTGAAGATACCAGCGAACAAAGCGCAATTATCATTGCCTTGATCATTAGTGTTTTGCTGGCAACCCAATGGTTGATCAATCTCCCTGTTGAACATTCCAAACAATTACTTATTCACTCGATTGTAGGTTGCCTGGCAGGTGCGGCTACAATCTTTATTACAATTTTGCTCATCGCTTTTAAATCAGGTCTGCACAACCATGGTTTCGCCGAATATTCCAAAGATCAAATAATAAACATTTTTTGGTTGTCTCCGTATTTTGTTATCAGCGGATTCCTACTCGGGTTGAGCAGCGCCATCTGGCGATTTCAAAAAACAAAATAGTATTCCTACAAGGATTAGCCATGCCGGTTGCCGCCAATATTTACTACTTCGAACGTCGTGGAAATGACTCCTATAAACCACCCATCGTTCTGATTCATGGTGCCGGGGGTTCTCATTTACATTGGCCAGCGCCTGTTCGCCGCCTAGCAGAATATCCTGTTTATGCGCTTGACCTGCCCGGACACGGCAAGTCCGAAGGAAGAGGCCAACAAACCATTGAGGCTTATGCAAAAAGTATCCGACAGTGGATGGAAGCAATAAACTTGAGACAAGCTTTATTTGTGGGACACTCCATGGGCGGAGCCATTGCCCTTTCTTTGAGTCTACAAAATCCCAATCACGTGATCGGTTTAGGGCTGATTGGCACTGGAGCAAGGTTAAAGGTAGCACCCGAACTCTTAGAAACAGCCAGTCGAGAAGAATTTCTTCCAAACACGATAGAAACCATCGTTGATTGGGCATTTAGTCCTGAGGCAGATTCCAGGCTTGTCGAACAGGCAGCCAAACGCATGGCTGAAATCCGTCCAACAGTTCTGCACAGCGACTTCGTGGCCTGCAATGCCTTTAACGTAATGGACACTCTCGAAAGCATCCATTCCCCAACCTTTATTCTCTGTGGGGAAAATGATCGACTGACGCCACCACGCTATTCACAATACCTTGCTGATCATATACCTGATGCGAAACTCGCTATCATTCCGGAAGCAGGACATATGGTTCAGTTAGAAAAACCCCAACAGGTAGCTGAAGCTCTTCAAAAATTTACAAAGCGAGTCCCCTATCAACCGGGAGCCGCAGGAAAACAAGCGTATCCGCGGTAAAATGGGGAAATATATTATCTCGGGCAACAATGCCCGCGGAGGACAAATTGAAGAAATATATTCATGATTATCTGTATTTGTTTTCTATTGCCGGGGTAATTATCGCCCTCGATCAATGGACAAAATGGATGGTACGCTCAAATCTGCCCTTCACTCGAACCTGGAGTCCGTGGGAATGGCTAGAACCTTATGCTCGCATCGTCCACTGGAGAAACACCGGAGCAGCGTTTGGCATGTTCCAAAATCTGAGCACCCTCTTTACCATCTTGCCCTTTATCGTTGTGGCCATGATCTTATATTACTTACCGCAGATTCCAAAAGAAGATTGGCCACTCCGTTTAGCCTTGAGCATGCAATGCGGAGGCGCCATCGGTAATCTGACCGATCGGCTAAATGTTGGGCACGTAACTGACTTCATTTCCGTGGCAAACTTTCCGGTTTTCAACATAGCCGATGCCAGCATTTCGACTGGTGTGGTTGTTTTGATCATCGGCATGTGGATTCAAGAACGAAGAGCTGAGCCAGAACCACCAGAAGAAATCACATCTGCTCAAAGCATGGCAGAAACCCAAAGTGAGTAACCAACAATATCGATTCGAATTTGAAGAGCAGAATCATCAACGGCTCGACAAATTCCTGGTTTCCAAACTTCCAGATTTGTCACGTTCCCGTATACAGAACCTCATTGAAAATGGAAAAGTGACCGTTGATGGGGAAATCCCTAACAAAACCGGATTCAATCTCGCGCGCGGGATGCTGGTCGAAATACAGATTCCTGCTCCCGAACCGAGCAAACTAACCCCTGAAAACATCCCCCTGGATGTTATCTTCGAAAACGAAGATATTCTGGTGATAAATAAGCCCGCCGGAATGGTGGTCCATCCGGCCGCCGGACATTCCAGCGGCACATTGGTACATGCAGTTCTGGCACACGCGCCTGAAATCGAAGGCGTTGGCGGGGAAAAACGCCCTGGTATTGTCCATAGATTAGATAAAAACACCTCCGGCGTAATCATCCTGGCCAAAAATGATCGTTCCCAACAATGGCTCCAAAACCAGTTTCAGGACCGCCAGGTAGGCAAAAAATATATCGCCCTGGTAGATGGGCATCCAGCTACGCCCAAAGGACGTGTGGAGACTCCCATTGGACGGGATCCGTCCCACCGCCAACGTATGGCCGTAACACCACCCCACAAAGGTCGGCCGGCCATCAGCGAATTTCGCACCTTGGAGAGCTTCGACCACCACACACTTTTGGAAGTGAGCATCCTCACTGGACGCACCCATCAAATTCGCCTGCATATGGCTTTCATTAAGTGTCCAGTTGTTGGGGATACCATCTACGGACGGCGTCAACCAAGTTTACCGCTTCAGCGCCAGTACCTGCATGCAAAAGAATTAGCAATCATCGTTCCAGGCGAGGTCAGCCCTCGGGTTTTCGAAGCCCCCCTACCTGCAGAACTTCAACAAATCATCAAAACTTTGAGGAGATGATTCATGGAACCTATTGATCTACGATCCGATACTGTCACCCAACCTACGCCATCGATGCGAGAAGCCATGGCAAACGCCAAAGTTGGCGATGACGTTTATGGTGAAGACCCTACCATAAACCGCTTACAAGCTTTGGCCGCTGATATGCTGGGCAAAGAGGCTGGATTACTCATCCCATCGGGTACCATGGGGAATCTAGTGGCAGTTTTGGCCCATTGCGACCGCGGCGATGAAATTATTCTCGGTAATATGGCGCACATCTTTTTATACGAAGCTGGAAGCATGGCTGCCGTGGGAGGGGTGCAACCCCATACTATTCCCAATCAACCTGATGGCACGTTAGTATTGGATAATATCCTCTCCGCAATTCGTCCTGACAATGCCCATTTTCCAACCACCCGCCTGATCACTCTTGAAAACACGCACAATCGTTGTGGTGGAGCCGCCCTGACGGCCGAGTATACCCAGTCTGTGGGGAAAATCGCCAAACAACACAATTTGGTTCTTCACCTGGACGGTGCCCGCATATTCAACGCCGCGGCCAGCCTCGGGGTAAACGCGGCAGAACTGGTCGCCCCGGCTGACTCGATCACATTTTGCCTCAGTAAAGGTTTGAGTGCCCCAGTAGGTTCTGTTCTATGCGGAAGCGAAGAATTCATCAGGCGTGCCCATAGAATGCGCAAACAGCTTGGCGGCGGTATGCGCCAGGCGGGGATATTGGCTGCAGCCGGCATTATTGCCTTGGAAGAGATTGTGCCTCGTCTGAACGATGATCACGCCCTGGCAAAGAAGCTGGCTCAAGGGTTGGCAAGTGTACCCGGCATAACCCTGGATACCAGCAATCCACCATCGAATATGGTTTATCTAACCCTTGGTGACCATATCCCCCTGAACGCCGCTGAAACAGCCCAAAAGTTAGAAAAAGAAAATGTAAAAGTTGGCATCGTCGGTCCGCGCCGGTTCCGCCTTGTCACACATTATTGGATCGAGGATAAGGCTGTCGAAAGCGTTGCAGCAGCCTTCACGAAAGTACTGGGGGGCTATTCGTGATATAATGTTCAATCCCGTTTGATCGACGGACGAATACTATGGGCATATAAAGTTGAGCAATGGCCGCAGGCTTGTCGATGGGTATCTGGCCCAGATTCGAAAGCACTGCGGCTTTTCCTCCATTTGATAGAATTGAGTACTCTACAGAAAGATTTCATCCGAAAAGGAGCACGTCAAAATGGACAAATTTCTCACATTAGCCGAAATAGATGAGACCACCGAAGCTGTCCGCAACCGAATTACAAGTAAACCTAAAGTCGGCATGATCCTTGGTTCCGGTCTGGGGCCTCTCTCAGAGGCTGTGGAAAATCCGGTTCATATCCCCTGTGATGAGCTTCCAAATTGGCCGGTATCTACTGTTTTGGGACATACTGGACGACTGGTCATCGGCCAAATTGAAAATCAGGAAGTGCTCGTACTGCAAGGCCGCACCCACTACTATGAGGGTTATGGCATGGATCGCGTTACCCTTCCAATTCGGGTAATGCAGCGACTAGGCATTGAATTTCTCTTTGTGACCAATGCAGCCGGCGCTGTGCACCCCGAATTCGAACCTGGTGATCTCATGTTGCTTACTGACCACATCAATCTACTCGGGATGTCGGGGCCCAATCCCCTGCGCGGCCCCAACCTGGAAGAATTTGGCACCCGCTTTCCCGATATGAGCCAGGCCTATGACAAAGAATTGATGGGGTACGCCCGCCAAGTTGCCGCCGAAGGCAATTTCAAACTCAATGAAGGTGTTTATATCTGCCTGGCAGGTCCCTCGTTCGAGACACCCGCCGATCTGCGCTTTTTGCGGGCTATTGGTGTTGATGCGGTAGGCATGTCCACAGTGCCCGAGGTTACTGTAGCACGCCATGGTGGTCTGCGCGTAATGGGCTGTTCTGGAATCAGCAATAAGGCCAATCTGGATGGCAGCACCATCACCACACATGAGGAAGTACTGGAAGCTGGCGAGGTGATCGTCCCCAAAATGATCAAATTAATGCGTGGAGTACTCAATAACATTTGATTCTAAGAAGGACTCACCCCAGACGTCATGGCAGAAGTACTCCGCTTTTTTAAAGATAACGAAGTTTTCATATACCTGATCCTAGGAATTCTTGCCGTTTGGCAAATCAGCAAGTTTGCCAAAGCTTGGGATGATTTGCGCAGTGCGGCTTTTGGTTTGGAACAAGAGAGTGCGCGCTCGCGCTTGAATTTGGCCACCTCAATGCTGGTGACGATCATTATTCTGGGAATCGCAGAATTTGGGTTAGTGTCTTTTATTACCCCTGGCGTCCCTGACGCAACACCACTGCTCACGCCTACCATAGATTTGCTTGCAACAGCCACTATTACGTTGGAGCCAAACCAGGAAACTGCTCAAGAATCCAATGCAACACCACAACCCACAATACAAACAGAAGACAATTCATGCCGGCCAGGACAATTGGAGATCGCTTCTCCCCAAGCAGGCGAAAACGTGAAAGACGTGGTCGAAATCTATGGCACAGCAGATATTACAAATTTTGGTTTTTATAAATTCGAGATGGCCGCTGTAAACGATACAACCTGGCAAACGGTACAGGCTGGGGACGTGCCGGTCAATGATGATTTACTCGGATATTGGGATACATCTCGATTAGCTTCCGGGGAGTACATTCTCAGGCTCATCATCACCGACAACCAGGGCAACGCCTCCGACCCATGCGCCGTTAGAGTGAATGTTTCGTCTACGTCTGAACCATAAAATTATTACTACCATGCCTGAAATCGAAATCCGTCCAGCCATTGCAACTGATATAGACTCGCTCATTTCGTTGGATCACAATTTTTCCAGCGACCATGTCTGGCAAATGGATTTTCGCCAGGATGGCAACAAGATCAAAATAACATTTCGAGAGGTACGTCTGCCCCGTTCCGTGCAAGTTCGTTATCCACACGATCCGCAATCTCTAAATGAAGATTGGTCAAACCGCGATGGGTTACTCGTAGCCCTGGTGGAAAACGAGCCCATTGGCTACATAAGTTTGGAACGGAATCCTCACATCAAAGCTGCCAGAGTTGCAGACTTGGTAATTGACAGGCGTTTGCGCCGGCAAAAGGTTGGCAGCCTGCTGATCATGGCTGCTCAAGACTGGGCAAGACGGCATAGCAGTCAGAGATTGATATTAGAATTGCAGCCCAAAAACTTCCCGGCTATTCAAATGGCAAAAAAACTGGGCTTCGAACTTTGTGGATACAACGATTTCTATTTCGCCAATATTGATATCGCCCTATTTTTCTCAAAATGGTTGAGGTGAGCAAGCATAGCCAAATTTTCTGTGATTGATTGCAGTAATCACCATGAGTACACTTATTGGTATATTACAAACCACCAACCAACTATTGACAGCGGGGATCGCGATAACAGCGTTTTCGCTGCTTCTATACGCTTTTTCCTTCAATCTTCGTGATCGTGTGGCGCGCTCAGTTGCGGCCATTTTCTTTTTTGTGGTTATCGCCTTTGTTGGCGATGCCATCGTTAGTGTGAACCTGGAAAACGAATGGGGGCAATTCTGGTTCAAGCTCCAGTGGATTGGGATAATCTTTCTGCCCTCGTCCTACCTTCATTTCTCAGATGCGTTATTAGCCACAACGGGACGCCCTTCGCGGGGCCGCCGGCGTTTGATCATTCGGCTGACCTATGGGTTAGCCCTGGTTTTTGGTCTGGCGCTATTATTTGATCGGATGGGTTCAATTTCCCCAGAACCCGCTTTCCACCTGACCCCTACACCGCTGGCCTGGGTTTTCTTTGCCTTTTACGCGGTCAGTATGGTTTGGTCATGGGTAAATTTCTTCCGAGCGTACCGCCGTGCCGTGACCAGCACCAGCCGTCGTCGCATGAGCTACCTGCTTGCTGGCGCTGCCGCCCCAGCCATGAGCACATTTCCTTACCTGACTTACGGCGCGAATATCGCCACCTCACACAATCTGACATTCTGGTTGATCTCCGTTTTATCCAACCTGTTTTTATCAGTAATGATTGTGCTGATGGCCTATGCCGTGGCCTTTTTTGGCGTTTCCTGGCCCGATCGTGTCGTCAAGCGTCGTTTATTCAAGTGGGTCATGCGCGGCCCTGTCACGGCCTCCACGGTACTGGCGGTAATCACACTGGTACGTAGAGCCGGAGAAGCGCGTGGTGTTGTTTACTCAGCCGCAGTGCCTATTGCTATGGTCGCCACGTTGCTTATCATGGAATATTCGATCACATTGCTGGCTCCTTTGTGGGAACGACTCATCTTCTATGAAGGCGCTCGTGATGATCTACAGTTAGTGCAAACCCTCGAAGAGCGATTGCTAACCAACAGCGATTTGAGTCAATTCTTAGAAGCCATTTTGATAGCAGTGTGCGACCACCTTCAAGTGGATACTGCCTTTATTGTGGCATTGTTCCCGCGCGGCTCGGAAATGATCATCACCGTTGGAGATGTACAAGAACTTCAGCAAGAACAACTTTCAGAAGAATTGTTCCAGAAAGTTGCCCGAAACGACGACCAATCCGATTCTGCGGACAGCGGTTTGCGTCTCTTCACCTGGGGCGACTACTGGTTGATTCCTCTTTTCGAAAACCTGCCAGGCGAAACGGACGGCTTGACACTTCTGGGATTAATGGGTTTCGAGCGTGACCCTGGCAGCTCCCCAGACATCGAACAGCGCCTATCGCTGCAAACTCTGGCCAGTCGCGCCACCCAAGCTCTTTTCGACCGTGCTCAACAACAGCAAATTTTCAATTCCTTAGAAATACTGACACCACAGGTTGATTGGATCCAACGGCTGCGAGCTGCTTCGCGCTACGATGGAACAGATATTCTGACATCATCGCAACAAGAATTACAGGATGGTGATTTTGCCAAATGGGTCAAGGATGCACTAAGCCATTACTGGGGCGGGCCAAAATTATCCAAAAGCCCTTTGCTGCGCCTGCAAGTCGTTCAACAAGCACTTAATGAACACGAAGGCATCTCGGTAAATGCCCTGCGCTCGATTTTGCGGCAGGGTATCGAACAGGTACGGCCGGAAGGGAAAAGACGGTTTACAACCGAGTGGCTTTTGTATAATATATTAGAGATGAAGTTTATGGAGGGGCGCAAAGTTCGTGATGTTGCTACACGGTTAGCCATGTCCGAGGCAGACCTGTATCGAAAGCAACGCGTTGCGGTGGAGGCCGTTGCAGAAGTGATCATCGAAATGGAGCAAAATGCGCGGGTAGATTTTAAGGTGAACACTGAGTGACGGGCAAAGTATTATTGGAGAGTATGGGTATCAACAACAAGGTATAGAGGTCGACCATGGGAAACAAGGAAGAATATAAATTCGCTGCAGAAGCGCCTCCAGACGAAGCCTGGTGGTCCGCAGTCCTCACTGATGTAGAAATTGAGAAAGCCACAAGAAATACAGCATCCGCCCAAACCGAGGAACTAGAAAAACAGGGAATTGATTGGAAAAAAGCTGAACAACTGTATAAAGATGACGAGATCATTCAACTAGAAGTGACCGGATACAATCGTGGGGGATTATTAGTCGAGAGTGCCGACTTCAAAGGCTTTGTCCCCATTTCTCATTTGATTGAGATTAAAGAGACTACAGCCGATGAAAAACAAAAAAACATCCTTGCATCCTATGTTGGTCAGACTTTGGAGTTAAAGGTCATCGAATGCAGTCCGAAACGTGAAAGAGTTGTGCTCTCAGAACGTGCCGCGTTGGCTGCTCCTGGGCAAAGACTTGAGTTACTAAAAAAATTAATTCCTGGCACAACAGTATCTGGCAAAGTAACCACCATTACTACTTTTGGTGTTTTCGTGGATTTGGGGGGCATCGAAGGGCTGATCCACATCTCTGAACTATCTTGGGGGCGGGTCACTCACCCCAGTGAGGTTCTGTCTCCAGGCAATGAAATTGATGTTCATGTTTTGAAATTAGATCACGATCAATGCCGCGTCGCGTTGAGTCTCAAACGACTTCAATCAAACCCCTGGGATACTGCTCATTTGAATTACCAAATTGGCCAGGTAACCGAAGCCACCATCACCAATATTGTTTCTTATGGTGCCTTTGCTCGATTGGAAGAGGGCGTGGACGGTCTGATACATATTTCCGAGATCGAAGGAAGTCCCGACAGTCCTGATGATATTCTGAAGGAGGGGCAGCTAGTTCATGTAACCATATTGCACATTGACACAGCCCGCCAGCAACTGGGGCTGCGTTTGCACAATCATGATGGAGGAGAAGAAATCTGAAGTTATTATGGGGAATTGCCCTGAGCGTTTTGATAAGTCTGCTGGGCGCAGGTGGAGTGATGTTGGCCAGCAGCCAGCCACGCGGCACTCCCATCCAACTTCGACCACCCCCTACGCCTGCTCCGATACGCGTACATGTGATTGGAGCCGTCGCTAATACAGGGGTATATGACCTTCCGGTTGACAGCCGGGTTGAAGATGCCATTGCAATTTCAGGGGGCTTCGCCCAAGACGCCGATCAAGAAAGCGTAAATCTGGCCGCTGAATTGAAAGACGGCGCCCAAATCGCTGTACCCACCCAAAAGGTAGTCCAAAGCTCTTCGACGACACCCCCAACAACAGACAGCAAGCCACCAGTGGCAAAAACCTTCCCCATAAATATCAACACAGCCAATCAAGCCGAACTGGAAACGCTCCCTGGGATTGGGCCCGTTACCGCCGAAAAAATTATTTCTTTTAGACAAACGAATGGGGAATTTTCCATTATTGAAGACATTCAAAAAGTATCCGGGATCGGCCCAGCAACGTTCGAAAATATCAAAGAACTGATTACGGTTAACGAATAAATTGGCTCATTTTTTTGCAACTTTCCACGCACGCCCCCGTATATCCCAGTAATTGAAACAATAATCTAGTAGGAGAAATTACTATGTCTAATAACGTCAAACGTCTCTACCGCTCAACCAGTGACCGCATGTTTGCAGGTGTCTGCGGTGGCCTCGGTGAGTATTTCGATATGGATCCCACCATCTTGCGCCTGCTGTTTGTCTTTGGCGCCATCGTAACCGGCAGCGGCCTTTTCTGGGCATACCTGATCATGATGGTCCTGGTCCCCGAAGATGTTCCTGCATCTCAGGCAGTAGTCACTACTGAAGCCGAAGACGTCGAATAATTTTCTGCGCTCGACACAAAAAAACTTAACTTTAGGAAGCCCGGTTTTTTGAAGAAACCGGGCTTCTACGTTTATTCGTTAAAATTTCCCGCTCATTTGCTAATGATAGCATAGCGGGCGTTGACCAGTTTGGCCAAATCCGTTACCGTCAAACGAATATTCAATCCACGCTGCCCCCCCGAAACGTGGATTTCATCATATTCCTGTGCTGATTCATCAATGACCACCTGGAAGCCGCGGTTGATCAGCGCCAATGGAGATATTCCCCCGGCCTGCAATTTAGTCAAGTCTTCTGCTTCCCGCTGTGTGGTCAATTTGACCTTCTTCTCCCCCACAGCTTTGGCCAGCGCTTTGAGATCGACCTCCCCAGGGCCGGGTATGACAGCCAAAATTGGCTTGCCGCGTTCCAGCCGGGTAACTACAATGGTTTTATAGACCGTCTCCGGGGATACGCCCAGCAATTCGGCTGACTTTATGGCCCCCAACTTCTCTTTGGGAAGTTCAAAAACCTTGTAAGCAATTTTGCGTTGATCTAACAGCCGAGTTACGTTGTTTTTGATCATGATCGATTTCCAATTTAAATTGGTGCTAAAGTCAGCGTTAACAGGTAGCAGTCACCTGGCAAGTGACTATCACCCTCACAGACCTACTCACTCTTCTATGTTCACACCCCGAGAACGCAAGAAATCCACCAGGGTTGCTCTATCTTCAGGGTTTGATAACCAGGCCGAAAAGGTTAATATCTGGCCATAGAAAACAAAACGGAGTTGGCGTTTGCCGAAAACCTTTACACGCTCGATATCTCCGTAGCGGCGGGACGTTTTGATGATCACCCGATATTCTATGCGATCATCATACAAAACCAAACGGGGGTTCATATTATTGTGGCTGATCCCAACACCACCCCCCAACGGCTTCAGCCCCGAAAAGGTCTGAGTAACTGCCACATGAATTCCCTCGGGAGGAATGATTTGTAAATCGCTGAGCATGCCTATACTTTCACGGCCTTCATCCAGGCGGCGTCGCCGTAATAATATGAATACCAGCACTGCTACCAAGATAATAACGACATTCAGAATCAACATCAAAACAACGGTCATTTTTCACCTCACAATCAATTCCAATTCAGGATCAGTCCAAAGACAAGTATCTTCACTATAACGACAGCAAAGAGGATACTCATGATACTGGCTGCCATCTCGCAAGATACTCTCAGCTCAGGCGGCTGCTTCAGTTGGCATCGATACCCTCCTAAAGATAGCTTCTAAATACTCTACACGAGTCAATCTATGAACATGATTTAGTGAAGCATCCTGAGTAAAGGGTGCGGTTGCTCGTAATTCTGCGCTCGATACGATCCGCACGAAGAGCGCGTGCGAATCTACTCGGGATGAAGAACATTTTTAGTTTCGGTTCATACCTTTAGATACTTGATATCATTATAGATCATTTTCGGCAAATACACTTTTCCATCCCCCCAGGGCTATCTGAAAGTCGCGATATATCCGAATTTCCCTGATTAGAAAGTCACCCTGAGTAATCCCACAACGCGATTGCGCTGCTCACACACAAAGTGCGGGAAGAAATTAATTATGTGTCATTGCGAAGGAGCGTCGCCGAAGGCGTGCAGAGCAAGCGACTGCGGCAATCTCATCCATCCGTGTGGGAGACTGCCACGTCGTCGCAAAGCATAATTCTCTCTGCGCCGGAATTTCTTTATTTTGATTTGGAGTCTAAGGGATGAGTGGATATTGGTGTAGTCATGGATGTTACAAAAGCGGTTTCAACGAGGGTCTAAGAGGATGGCTGCCCTTGAAGTAATCCTGTCTCCGAACATGATCCTGCTATTGCGGAAGCGCGGCAAACAGAGATTCACAATACCCCCAAGCCAATCACAAGCCAGCACATTTTCGTACTCACTTATCACTTTGGGCAAAAATCAATGGATGAACTTCGGCTTCCATTTGTTCGTCATCATGAAAGCCATGACCAATCACGGACGTATCCAGGAGTCGAAAGCCAATCTGCCGAAGCATTTGTTGGTATTCAGACAATCCAAAATTGCTCCAATACATAGTAACATCAAAGAAATCCTCTTCGGTATAGCCTTTTTCGTTGTCAATTGCTAAAGTAGCCAGAAAATACCCCTCGGGTTTCAACCAGCGATAAATGCGTTGGAACAATTCCGCGTGCTCTTCACGCGGCAAGTGAAAGATCGCATAAAACGACACCACCGCATCGAACTCACCAGCCTGGAAGGCGATATCCATGATATCCCCTAGGATGAATTGAGCCTCGGGCACATTCGTACGGGCATGAGCGATCATTTTTTCTGAGAGATCAACCCCCATGACATTATATTTCTTTGCCAGAGCTTGAGTCACCGGTATGCCGGCGCCACACCCGATATCCAGTACCGCAGAATTCTCACCCAGTCTTTCCATAATCAAATCAAGTTCACCGTGCGCATCATGCAGGCGAGTTTTGGCGTAATCATCGGCACACTGGTCATATCCGCGTTGAACCAGCGCTTTATAGTCGCTGTGAGGGTCATCAGCTGGTTTCATATGGGAACTTTGCGAGTCTCACAGGCACTCCAAATCTCTTGCGGAAAAACGATGCCGCTAGTCCCCGGCAAATTAGGCACACCTTTCCCGGTATTCAAATCGATCCCGTGTTGGATGTAAGCCTTATAGGCCAGTTGGCTGCAATAAAAAGCACTTTCAGTATCCGAATCCAAGAAAGCGATGTTGTACGGTTTTTCGGCCTGTGCCTGCGCCAAGCAATATTCCGCTACACTTTGGCGAATGCGAGCTTCCTGCTCATCGGATAGCCCGCGACCAGCCAGCGGGTAGGCAATGCCGTAGAGTTGGTCGGATAATCGACCGCGATGTTTGACCATCTTTCGGGGGATCCAGGTATCCCCCATAAGGTCGAAGGTGACCACTCCTAAACCTGCCGATTCAACGCAGCGGCCTTCAGGTCCAATATAAATGGCAACATGATCCACTTCACCCGGCAACAACCGGCCCAATAAACGCCAGTACTCTCCAGGCTCGATCTCTAACTTGGCATCCGTGGTGCAAATGATATCGCCTGTTTTCACCGGCAGGCCATTGATGGAAAATTCGTGAATCATGGCATCCTTCACACTAGGCCGGGAAACTGCGCGCCAGCAATTTCTTGAACTGCAAGGGATGTTTCAAAAGATAGCTGGTGATAGGCGGGGGTTCCGGCGGACCGCTGTCAGCATCTTTCAAATGCTCGGGCCACTCGAAGGGCAAATGCACAACCGTTCCCGGTGTTTCGATCTTTTGCAGCGTGTCCAGCGCAGCACGCAAAACTGCCATTTGCGTATCACTATCATCCGGGAATCCCATGGTCATGCTGAAAGGATGCTCAATAGCAGCGACACGCGGCGCATAAACGGAAGCTGTCAGATCGGGGATAATAGAAAGAGAAATCGTAGGAAAACCAGCCGCTTCGATCTCACGTTGTACCAGTCCAACGGACCAGCAGCAGATCGGTCAGGCAGGCACCAAAACGACCACATCAACAAACTCGTCACGCAAGTTGCGGATAATGGCCGGCACACTCTCTTCCAGCAATTGTTCTGGCTGCGTAGTGTATCCCATATATGAATAATGCGAATCGGCCACGCTGCCAATTTCGCCCAACTGCTCCAGTTCCTGCAATCGGTCCAGGGGCAGCAAGCTGTTCAAATCTTGTTCTGCAAATTTGGGATTGATATGTAGGTGATAAACCGAGATGTCCTCAGCTATGGTCGCTTTGGGAATCACGCGATACGTCGGATCACCCCACCAGGGCTTCTGACGTTCGCCTTCCAAGTCAAAGGGTTCATCCGTTTTCAGTGCCATAGCCCCCGTGCTGATCATGGCCACTTTACAATCCGACAATGGCTTCTCCAGGGAAGTCCAGGGGATATCCATGGGTTCAGCCATTTTTATCCAGCTTTTCACTACCCTTCCGGTACCTTTACTAACAAATCGATATGAGTCTACCGTTTTTGTCATTCACATTCTCCTGAATAAGAAAAGATCATCCTCCAAAATCTACGCAAATCGAGCCGTTTAGTTTCAACCGGCAAACATGCCTCATGCCTACTTGCCCACATTATACTTATTCCGCAATTCCTCCCGTGAGGAATCGACGTCGCGGAAAACAATCCCGCGAATGCCTACTTTCTGAGCAGCAGCGATATTCTTGGGCGAATCATCGAGAAAAATGCAGGTTGAGGGTTCTAAGCTAAAGGCTTCTAACAGATAGCGATAAATCTCTGCTTCGGGTTTGACCAATTTCACTTGCCCAGAAATGACAATGCCATCGAATTTCTCCCAAAAATCGAAGATTTTCTTCAAGTGATCAAAATGATCGACGGGCATATTCGAGAGACAAAACAACCGATACCCCAGTTGGCGGAGTTCGTCCATCAATGGCAATGTTTCAGGTTTTAGCGGCAGGGTATCCACTACGATGCGCATCAAAGAGGCTATCTCAGTCTCCGAAAGACCCGTATTCCTGGCAAACCTGCGATTGAGCTCATCTTTAGAAATAACGCCGCGATCCTTTTCATCCCAATCCGGGTGCTCAAAAACACCACTTCTGATCTTCGCCGCCAATTCCTGATCTTGGGTAAAGGTGTCTATGATCCTCTGTGGATTCCATTCAACCAGGACACCGCCCACGTCAAAAATGATATTTTGAGTGCTCATAAATTCTCGTGGCCCTAGGCCACCATTTCAGCGATACACTCGATTTCAACCAAAGCATCGAGTGGGTTTTGGCGCACGGCTATGGTCGTACGGGCTGGCCGATGGTCCCCAAACATGCGCGCATAGACCGCGTTCATGCCCTGAAAATCAGCCATGTCTTTTAGGAACACTGTCGTCTTGACAATATTTTGTAGAGATAGTCCCAAACCGTTTAGCACTGTATTTAAATTTTTCAAGGCTTGCTCAGTTTGCTGGCCAATATCATCCCCGATCAGTTGCATGGTTTCAGGATCGAGCGGTGTTTGCCCGGAACAAAAGATCCAGTTTCCAGATTGCATAGCGTGACAATAGGGGCCGATGGCCTCCGGCGCACCTTCGACGAGATGAATTTGCATTGAATTTCTCCTTTTGGGTTGCTAACTGTTCCAGCAGATTATACCGCCTCCTTAGGGGTTCTTGGAAATAAACCGAAAGGTTCGACGGAAATTGAAAATTCTAGGGCGACACTAATTGCGACTAATTGTGTTGTAATTATCCAAATAGACGATTGGCTTGATTATGGAGGCTTATATGGCTGCCGCGAATTTTCAAATACCATCAAGTGGATTCAATGTATACAACTTTAACGGACGAGATTATACCGTCGGGGTCCCCTCCGGCTCAGGCCCTTTCCCCGCTGTCATCAACCTACACGGGAGTGAAACATCAACCCCAGCGTTAAACGTTTTGGAACAGGAATTCGAAGGTAGTGACCTGCACGAAGCGTTTATCTGTATCGAACCGATCGGCAGTCAAGACCAAAATGGCGTCTGGGGTTGGAACCATTCCCCACTCACTAGCGGACCTAATGCTGGGCAAATGAAATTTGGTACTCAAATTTTTACTACGGATGACAAAGCGTTTTTGGAAGACATCATCACAGCTTTGCAAACCTTTCCATTGGTAGACCCCAATCGCATTTATGTGATGGGACATTCAGCCGGAGGTTTGATGACTATGCGATTGGGGATTGAAAATCAATCCATTCAAGGAATCTCACCCAGCGGAGCCGCTTTTTTCCCCGAAAGCTCATCAATCCCAAAGGACCATGCCAGTCTGAGTATCGATTTGAATTCGCCTGACCCCGTACCGGCTTCATTAGAAAACGTCGTTTACGTCCAGGGTCTATGTGACGATAAAGCCCTATTTTTTGGGCGAAATCCTAACAACGCCAGCAATTTCCCTTCGACAAGGTGTGCCGATCGCGGCACAGAAGAAATGGAATCGGTGTTGGTGACAGCTTCAGATTGGGCTCAAGCCATGAACTGCTCCCAACTGACATCTCCGGCTTCAACCGAAATCACTTATACACTCAATGATGGCACATCCTTCGATTACAGTATTTATTTTTCGGGCATTTGGGATGGCTTCATTGCCGATCTAACCAGGTACGAATACTACAATGAAATTAGGGATCAACAAGGAGCAATAACCGACAGAGAATTGCGCAGAGTTGAGTTGTGGGTAGTTCGAGATGCACCCCATAGTGGCAAATTCCTTCGAGATTTTGGTTTGGATTTTCGCCTCGCAAGGTTGCTCAGTCAGTAGATCATTTGAGCACTCAGGTGAATGCCTTTCAAAATTTTTACGGCTGGCCATCCAATTCATCAGCGACAAATTTCTTGCAAGCCCGGCAGCGTTGCGCCCCGCGGAAAAGCGGCTCTCCACACGCCGAGCAATGATAACGTTCGAGTTCCGCCCTGGCCCATTCGAGGCTGCCTTCATCGTCCCCTAAATCAGCCACTTTTTTCCGCCACAGAGGGATGGCCCGCTCTCTCACCCGCACCCCAATAGGATAGGGGAAATCTGTAAAATGCGAACAGGGCCAATCTTCGCACTGGTGGCAGGAATAAAAACTCTTTTCCCGAATACATTGCCTGATTTGGCAAGCTTCGCAATAGGCGAAAAGCACCTTCTCTTCACCGGACTGCATGCAGCCCAGGCAAGCGGTCTCTTCGGGTTTGGTACCATACATCCGCCCCATAATGGCCTGGAGTTTCGCATTCTCATCTCGCGTGGCCATATAAATCCCACAGGAGCCACAATACAACCCGCAGGGTGCCATCAAATCCTTGTTGCGGATTTCATCTTCCGACCAGCCATTGATCGTCATGGTTTTCTCCCATCAGATAGTTTTCCAATAGTCCTCACTATTGTAACCGAGGCATCAAAGGTCCGAACCAAATGTGCTTTCGGGAGATGTGTATTTCGTAGTTACAGGACAGCATCCCGAGTGCGAATCATATTGACTACAACCCTACGATACCCCGACGATCCGCCTACGAAAAGGCGGCAATCACCCTATTCCGGGGGGGTAATAAAGAAAAACACCCCATTTCGGGGTGCTCATACTTCCAATGTTCAACTATTAACTTACATTCGATCACTCGTACCGTAACGCCTCCACCGGCTCCAGGCTGGCAGCTCGGTTAGCCGGATAAAGCCCAAAAAAGACACCCACTGCTGCCGAGAAGAGCGTAGCCAACAAAACGGCATCCATACCGATCACCGGGACAATGTCCGCATCTGCATTGGCGGCAATCTGTCCAACCACGGTAGAAATCAGCCATCCCAGGCCGATTCCGACGATACCCCCGAATATACTCAAGAGCACGGACTCGGTTAGGAACTGCGTCAGGATATCAATCTTGCGAGCGCCCATCGCTTTGCGCAAACCAATCTCACGGGTCCGCTCGACCACCGAAACCAACATGATATTCATAATTCCAATACCACCGACCAGCAATGAAATCCCGGCAATACCACCCAAAAAGATGGTCAGAATTCCGGTAATCGATGAAGCTACATCCAGGAAATCCTGTTGGGTAAAAATGGTAAAGTCATCCTCGCCAATTTCGGTTCGGTGACGCTGGCGCAGAATTTGGGCGATCTCATCGCTGGCTTGCGGCACCAGATCAGCGCTGGCTGCCCCAACGAAGATCACATCGACCCGATCGCGCGTCTGTCTACGAATCAGGCGCTCCTCAGCTGTGGTCAGCGGCACAATGATCTGGTCATCCTCACTTCCAAAGGAGCCACCACCCTTCTCTTCCAAAACGCCGATCACGCGAAATGGTTGCCCTTCTACACGTACCGTCTCACCAACCAGACCAGATTTACGTCCAAAAATAGTATCCGCCACATCCACGCCCAGGATCACAACCGCGGATCGTCCCAGCATATGGGCTTCGCTGATGAACTCACCTTCGGTTACAAGATAGTTGCGAATGACGGCATAATCGGGTGTAACGCCATTGATCGTAGTGACATCACTCTCACCCGAGTAGCTCACTTCGGCGCTGCCCTGTAAGATGGGTGCCACCCCCACCACAGAGGGAGCCGCAAAGGGGTCGGCTATCGCCTCGACATCACCCAGAGTCAAAGGTTCAGGGTTGCGCACATCTTCTGAGCCACCTTGAAAGACGAAGATCAGATTGGTTCCAATGCCCTGGATTTCTCCCGTAATGGAATTCTCCGCG
This sequence comes from uncultured Anaerolineales bacterium, assembly GCA_964629085.1. Classification (GTDB taxonomy): domain Bacteria; phylum Chloroflexota; class Anaerolineae; order Anaerolineales; family UBA11858; genus NIOZ-UU35. The sequence goes on along the minus strand of CAZVPR010000036.1, from coordinate 14,175 downwards.
CCGGTTCCGATAGCTAACATAGCGATCACCGCGCCCACACCGATTACAATTCCCAGGATGGTCAGGCCAGACCGCAGTTTGTTAGAAGTCAGGCTTTCGAGGGCCTCAATAAAAGATTGCCAAAAATTCATGATTAGCCCTCCACCACTTTTCCATCTAAAATACGCACAACCCGCTGCGTCAGCTCGGCAATTTCAGGGTCATGCGTAACGATGATCAACGTTGCACCACTTTCTTTGTTCAGGTTTAGCAGCAATTCCATGACGGCTTCGCCCGAGGCAGTATCCAGGTTTCCAGTGGGCTCATCAGCCATGACAATGGACGGATTGTTGACCAACGCTCTGGCAATGGCCACACGCTGCTGCTGACCGCCCGAAAGCTCATTGGGGCGGTGAGTCATACGATCTTCCAAACCCACCGCTTCCAGGGCTTCCCTGGCCCGTTGGCGCCTATTCTTTCCATTGCGAGCATATCGCAATGGAAGCTCCACATTGGCTAAAGCCGTGGCCCGAGGGAGCAAATTGAAACTCTGAAAGACAAAGCCCACCTTGCGGTTGCGGATGTCAGCCAATTGATCATCGTTCAAATTAGCAACGCTTTCTCCATCCAGATAATAATTTCCACCGGTTGGACGATCCAGGCAACCCAAGATATTCATCAACGTGGATTTACCCGAACCCGACGGCCCCATAATCGAGATTACTTCACCGGCGGCAATTGTGAGAGATAAGCCGCGCAAAGCGTGGACTTCTACCTCGCCCATGGTGAACACTTTCGTAACTTCACGTGCATCAACTACCCATTCAGACATCAACTTGCTCCTAATCCCGGGGGGGTCCACCCTGGGGGCCGAAATTGTTTTCTTCCGTCAATTCACGCGGCGGGTTGATCACAACTTCATCGCCTTCTCCAAGATCGCCATCAACAACTTCACTATGCGTCTCAGAGGATGCGCCTAATGTCACCATAATCGTTTCGATTTCGCCATCACCCTTGATCACAAAAACTACCCGTTCGCCATCGACAACTCGCACGGCGCGGTTGGGAATCAACAGGGCTTCATCTAATTGCCGAATGACAATATTCACTGCCGAGGTCATACCGGGGCGGATATCATCATCAGGGTCGGAAAGTTCAACCGTAACCATGAAATTGACCACACCCTGAACTTCGGTACCCACCAAGGCAACCTCAACAACCTCACCGGCATATTCTTTGGCCAGCACAGCGTCGAAACTCATGGCAACATCCTGACCGACAGCGATCTTGTTAATATCCACTTCAGATACATCAAGATCTACCAATAGGCGGGAATAATCATCGACGCGGAATGCCAGTGCACCAGGTTCCACCTGATCGCCAGGTTTACTCTCTGCGGCAGTGACAACACCACTGAAAGGAGCGGTAATGTGCGCCTGGTCGATAGTGGCCTGGGCAGCAGCTACGCGAGCCTCTGCGGCGGCGACATCATCTTCTGGGGGGCCATTCTGGACACGCTCCCACTCACGCTGCGCATCGGCTAACTGTGCTTCCAACAAAGCCACATCGGCATCCGAAGGCCCATCTTTTACGCGCTCATATTCGCGATAGGCATCTTCCAATTGCGCCTGCGCCACGGCCAGGTCGGCTTGTGCTTCGGCCAGATCGATATCGGTGCCAGTGCTCTTTAGGGCATTCAACTGGCGCACGGCGGCATCATACTGCTGCTGCGCTTCCGCCAGGGCACCCTGGCGGTTGGCCCGCTCGAGGTCGTCTTCCGGCCGACCGGAATACGGTTCGAAATCTTCTTCTGCCTTTTCCAGGGCATCTCGCAAGAGCACCACATTAGCCTCGGCCTCATCAATATTGGCCTGACTGGCGGTTGTTTGCACGTTGCGCAAATTACGCTCAGCATCTTCTACGGCCTGTTCGGCATCCGCAATCGCCTGGGCAGCCTGTGCTTGCTGCAATTCAGGATTCAGCAGATCTTCCAAAGCTTGCTCAGCATCCTCAACAGCCTGCATGGCCTGCGCTTGCTGCAAATTCGAATTGAGCAAATCATCCAACGCTTTTTGTGCGCTAACAAGATCGGCCTGTGCCAGAATCACAACTTGAGAAAGCGAAGTCTGCGAAAGATTCGCCAGTTCCAAGTCTTGCTCAACTTGATCGCCTACCTTTACCGAAACCTGATCCACCGTCCCCGAGGTTTTCCAGGCCAACTGAGCACTCTGGTTCGAGCGCACTCGGCCCGTAGCACCAATTGTTGCAACCAAAGTTCCTTCTTCGACTTTAATGGTCTGCAAATTTGCCAGCAATTCTTCCCGTGCCTGGTTGGCGCGATAACGTTGCCAGCCCATGAAGCCACCGACCAAAGCGGCCAGTACTACTATAATAATGATCCATCTTTTCATGAGATTTTTAAAACTCCTTCTAACGAGTCGCTCGATTCAATAATTCAATAGGCGGATCTAAAACGATCACGTCCCCTTCATTTAATTCTCCGCCAAGTATTTCACTGTAATCAGCCGAACTAATTCCAATTGTTATGGGAACCGGATAAATTGCCATCAATGGAGATTCCCCGCCCATTAACCCAGGCAACCCTCCAGGGCCTTCGCTGGGACCCCCTTGCGGGTTGTTCCCGGTTTGCCTAAAGGTTATCCCGCTCCCAAGCACATAAACAACTCTTTGTCCTTCCAAGGACCGGATTGCCTGACTGGGAACAAGCAAGGCCTGTTCTACTCGACCTATTTCAACATTCACCGAGGAAGTCATTCCAGGCCGAATACTGGCATCCACGTCAATAAGTTCTACGATTACTTCAAAGGTAACAACTCCCGTATCAACGTCGCCAACGGGTGAAATCTCAACTACTGTCCCTGTGTAATCCTTAGCCAGGACCGCATCGAATATCATCAATACATCTTGTCCCAACACAATTTTGTTAATGTCAATTTCCGAAACCTTCAGGTCAATCAGGAAACGAGAGAGATCATCTAATCGGAAAGCGATTGCGCCCGGATTGACCTGATCCCCTGTTTGAATTTCTACCTGGGTGATGACACCATCGAAAGGTGCAGTAATTTGAACGGTATTCAAAATCGCTTGCGCAGCAGCTACCTGTGCTTCTGCGGCGGCGATATCCTCGGGCGTAGGCCCATCTTTGACGCGTTCCCACTCCCGCTGGGCATCTGCTAAATTGGCTTCCAACACAGCCAAATCTGCTGCGGTCGGCCCATCCTTGATGCGCTCCCACTGTCGCTGGGCATCCGCCAGATTAGCTTTGCCAGCAGCCACTTCAGCCTCGGCTATCATCACATCCATAGGATCAGGTGGTGACAATAAATCGGCTATACGTTCTTCTCTTTCAGCCAACCGTTCTTGCTGACGAGCCAATTCCATCAGAGAGTTGCGATAAAGTGTCTTATATAAACTGTAGCTCTCAAAGGGATGGAAATCCGACCGGCCGAGTGTTTTCTCCAGGTCGGTTACCTGTTCCTCGAGATCTTTGATGACTTCCTTCGTCAACAAGATATTGGAGTTCACCTGCTGAATGCTCATCTCTGGGGGAGGGGTGATCAGAATACTCAGCCGTCGTTCGGCACTTTCCAAAAGGCGTTCTGCCTCTGCAATCGCAACCAAGGCTTGCGCTGGCGCCAGCCCGGACTCAAAAGCGTCTTCCAAGACCTGCTCAGCCTCTTCGACAGCTTTCTTGGCCTGGGCAGATTGTGTCTGCGAATTCAACAAATCATCCAACGCTTTTTGCGCAGAAACCAGGTCGGCCTGCGCCAGGATTACCTGCGCAGACAGTGTGGCCTGGTCGAGGCTGGCCAATACATCTCCCTTGGAAACTGTGTCTCCAACTTCAACGGCCACTTCGAGCACTTCCCCAGACGTTTCCCAGGTGAGGATCGCATCCTGTTCGGAATGCACCTGCCCATCCGCCTCGATCAGCGATTGCAGCGTACCGCGCTTGATTTCCCTGGTTTCTAATCCTTCCACCAACGAGTTCATCTGACGCACCGACAAGATGCGCGCACCGACAACCCCGCCCACCATCAATATAATGATTACAATTCCTACGATTAATCTTCTTCTTTTTTTCATCAATCCAAATCGAATTTCTCTTCTACCGCACTCAATGCTTTGTCAAAGAGAGTCAAAAACGCTTCTTGTTCCGGATGTTCCAATCCAGACATGAACAATTTCATGGCCTGTTTCTGATGTGTCCGCAACTCTTCAAGTAACAATTCACTTTTTTTCGTCAAATACAAAGGTTTTGCGCGCCTGTCGTTGGGGTCGCTGCGTTGTTCTAACCAATCTTCCTTGATCAGCCGCCTCACAGCGACACTAATTGTGGGGCCTGTTACACCCAGTTCATCTGCAATTTCCAAGACGCCGCTACCTGGAGCGCGCCTTACCCAAAAAAGAATACCAACCTGAGGGGTGGACAGTTCACATTCCTTCGGCAATCGCATCAAACGCAGCGATGCCAAGCGTTGTAATAAGTTTTCCAATTGAGCTTCAGATGATATAATCGAATTCATTGCTTAGCTAACGTTTACTCAATACATTTTATTCGGTTCGAATTACTACGATACCTTCATAATAGTTAGATAGTCTAACTAATTTTTCGAATTATATATGTTTTTCGCCGAATGTCAAGCAAATTATCGATCAAACCAATAATTTCCAACATTTTTTGGTCTCGAGAAACCCTTTTTTTTAATCCTATAATTTCGGTCGACAATAGTCACAATACGGGGATGACATCTGGGATTGAAACTTGTGACAAATGGAACTTAGTTGAATCTTGTGTTTTCATTATGATTTGGAACATCCAGACTTGGATTATCCACGTCTTATTTATATTGGTGCTTGGAGGAACGTTTCATGGCTCAAACCATACCCAGCGAATTTCTTGAGATTGATCGTAAATCACGCGCGCTGACCGTATGCGACGGTATTCGACTCCGTTCACCCGAAGAGCGAGTTGGCGATTTTGATGATGTTGTCATCCCATTTTCTGAAGAATGTGCGCAAATAGCAGCATCACGCTGCATCCATTGCCCCGATCCAGCCGGATGTGTGGTCGCCTGCCCCTGCCACAATGATATTCCATCTGCGATGTGGTTGATCGAGCAAGGCGAATTTCTAAAGGCTGCCGAACTCTACCGCCAAACCAGTTCATTGCCCGAGGTTTGCAGCCGCGTTTGTCCCCACGAGCAGCTTTGCCAAGGTTCTTGCGTACTGGTCAAAGACGATGAACCTGTGCTGACCGGCATGCTGGAAACCTTTGTCATGGATTACGAGCGCATGGTAAAGGGATATTCCATTCCAGTAGGCGAAACAAATGGCAAAAAAGTGGCCGTTATCGGAGCTGGCCCGGCCGGTTTTGGCTGCGCAGAACAACTGGTGCAAAAGGGTTACAGTGTCACCATTTTTGAATCGAAACCCGCAGCAGGTGGATTGCTTACGTACGGCATCCCAAATTTCAAATTACCCAAGGAAGTAGTTTTCCAATCCATCGATGATTTGAAAGAAGCTGGTGTCGAAATTGTCCACAATGTCTTTATTGGTAAAGATAAGAGCATCGCCGATTTATTCAACGAAGGCTTCGAAGCCATATTCATCGGTAACGGCACTCAGATCGATGCTCCCCTAAAAGCTGAAGGCGTTGACCTATCTGGGGTGCACATGGCGACGGAATTCTTAATCCGTACCAACGTCAACCCGAAATTCCTCCCTAAAGATATGGACCCCATCACCAAAGTTGGACAAAAGGTAGTCGTTGTGGGTGGTGGTGATACTGCCTCCGATGCTCTACGCTCATCCCTACGCCTGGGAGCAGAAGAAGTCTCCTGTCTGTATCGGCGAACGGAACGAGAAATGCCCGGCGGCTTCAAAGACCGCAAGATGACCAAAGAAGAGGGCGCCAATTACATGTTCCTTACCCAGCCGATCAGATTCATCGCCGGTGATGATGGCAATCTGGCTGCCGTAGAGTGCCTGCGCATGGAACTGGGTGAACCCGATGATTCCGGACGCCGCCGCCCTGTCAAGATCGAAGGCTCCAATTTCACCGTTGAAGCGGACACCGCCGTTCTGGCCCTAGGCTACTGGCCCGACGAAGCCATCAGTAAGGACACCGATGGGTTAGAAACCCACAATTGGGGTTTGATCTCGATTGATTCCAAAACGGGTGCCACCTCCGTTCCAGGTGTTTTTGCCGGTGGCGATGCTGCCACAGGCCCCGACCTGGTCGTTACCGCTATGGTAGGTGGCCGTAAGGCTGCTGCCGCGATTGACGAATATATACAAAATAAATAGATTACGCCCGCCAAACTCTCGCAGGATCCCCATCGGATAATTCTGCAGAATACAGAGTACCGCGGTATAATTAAACGTGTGTTCAACTTCAATGAACACACGTTTTTCATGTTTTAAGACAGTTGAGGAACAACGATTTATGGACATTGGCACGATTCGTCACGTAGATATCGACGATCAAATGCGCTCTGCGTACCTCGATTACGCCATGAGCGTAATCATCTCCCGCGCCTTGCCCGATGCCCGTGACGGTCTCAAACCCGTTCATCGACGCATTTTGTACGCCATGCACGACATGGGCATCCGAGCTACGGGATCTTACAAGAAGTCAGCCCGCATCGTAGGGGAGGTGTTAGGAAAATATCACCCCCACGGCGACAGCGCAGTATATGACTCGATGGCACGTATGGCGCAAGATTTTTCCTTGCGATACCTGTTGGTAGACGGGCAAGGCAATTTTGGCTCCATCGATGGTGACTCCCCGGCAGCCATGCGTTACACCGAAGCTCGCATGGGACGATTGGCCGAGGAAATGCTGACAGATATCGAAAAAGATACCGTTGATTTTGCAGACAACTTCGATGGCTCCCTGCAAGAACCAACCGTACTTCCGGCTCGCTTACCTAATCTGCTGCTCAATGGCGCTTCAGGTATTGCCGTGGGTATGGCGACCAATATCCCCCCTCACAACATGGGAGAATTGGTTGCTGCCCTGACTTACGTTATCGACAATTATGATGATATCGATGATGTCAGCATCGAGGATTTGGTACAGTATCTCCCCGGACCAGATTTCCCCACAGGGGGCGTGATCGTTGGTGGTGAAGGCATCCGCCAGGCGTACAGTACAGGTCGCGGCCGCATAATACTGCGTGGTAAAGCCTTTATCGAAGAGACCGGTCGAAACCGCCACCACATCGTCGTCACGGAAATTCCTTATCAACTCAACAAAACAACATTAATTGAGCGCATCGCCACCCTGGCGCGCGAGGGCAAATTGGACGAGGTTTCCGATCTGAGAGATGAATCGGACCGCCAGGGCATGCGTATCATCATCGAGCTCAAGCGAACCGCACATCCCCGTAAGGTACTCAACCAACTCTACAAATACACCCCACTGCAATCCACCTTTGGCGCACAACTGCTGGCCCTAGTCGATGGCGAACCGCGACTGCTCTCACTGAAACGAGCGCTCCATCATTACGTTGCGCATCGGCTCGATGTAATCACCCGCAGAAGCCAGTTCGAGTTAACCAAAGCGCGCGAACGAGCGCATATTCTGGAAGGATTATTAATTGCGCTGGCGAATCTGGATGAAGTAGTGCAAACCATCCGGCAATCACCAGATGTAAATGTTGCCAAAGAACGCCTAATCTCACGTTTCGGGCTAACAGATCAGCAGGCCCAGGCTATCCTCGATATGCAACTTCGCCGCCTGGTAGCCCTCGAACAACAGAAAATCGAAGACGAGCACAAATCATTGTTGGAACGCATCGAATATTTAGAAGACCTGCTGGCCCATCCAAAGAAAATGCTCCAACTGATCAAAGAAGACTTAACAGAGATTGCTGAAAAATTCGGTGATGAACGCCGCACACAAATCGTCCATGAGGCCAGCGGTGATCTCAGCGACGAAGACCTCTTCGCCGATGAAGCCTTGCTGATCACCATCACAGAGCGCGGCTATGTCAAACGCGTCGACGCCAAAACCTATCGCTCGCAGCGACGTGGGGGCCGCGGCGTTATCGGCCATACCACGCGCGATGAAGATGAAGTATTGATGATGTTCCCTGCTCGTACATTTGACACCATCCTCTTCTTCTCAGATCGTGGCAAAGTCTATTCCGAAAAAGCTTACCAAATCCCCGATGCAGGCCGGACGGCCAAAGGCATTTCGATCATCAATGTGCTTTCATTAGGACCCCATGAAACCATCACCGCCACTGTTGCGGTGCCGGATTTCGACGAAGCCCAATACTGCACCATGATGACCCGCAAGGGTCGCATCAAACGTGTCGCCCTCTCAGAGTTTGCGGCCGTGCGGCCCTCTGGGTTAATCGCCATGGGGTTGGCGGATGACGACGAACTCGGCTGGGTGCGCACGACTAC
>CAZVPR010000036.1:0-5657 GCA_964629085.1 uncultured Anaerolineales bacterium | reverse complement strand
TCGTAGCCAAAAATATCCCCATCTTCGTCATCTAAAAATGCTGCATTGTCGGCTTGTTCGCGTAGATCATCAAGCATAGCTACCTCGCATATTTTGCTGATATCGATAGTTTAGCCTATTTTGTCGAACTGTCAATTGGGCGCAAGTGAAGTTCTCCAACCTGAAGTATAACCTGTTCTCCGGAGCGCAACCTCAACTTCAAGGAGCCATTCTCACTCAAGCCTGCTACCTGGCCTTCAAGAATTTCTGTCTCCGAGGTGACCACCTGCACCCAATCGCCAAGAAAGGCCAGATTCTGTCGCCAGTTCTGAATAAAATGAGGCTCCGAAAGACGAGGCAAAAACTCGAGAGTCTCCTTCAAAACCGCAAATAATAGTCCTTCCCGTTCTACCGGTTTGCCCAAAACATCCTCAACACATCCCGCGGGGAACGGACGTTCATGATGACCAGGCCAATCATCAGGCGGTACTGCATTCGATGCAACATTAATGCCAATTCCAAGGATAACAGCTGAAAGCTGATCACCTAACCAGGTTGCTTCAGCCAGAATACCGCATACCTTGCGCTCGTTAATGATGACATCATTGGGCCATTTGATTTCTGCTGGCAGGTCAAAACATCGCCGGAGAGCACGGCTCACTCCTAATGCACCCAATCCGGTTATGCGCGCAATTTGCCCTTCTTCAGGTAATTCTGGCCGCAGGATGAGGCTAAAAGCCAGCGCCGATCCTGGCGGTGTAAACCAATGTCGCTTGTCTCGCCCGCGTCCTGCGGTTTGTTCATCGGCTATCACCAGAGCTGTATCTGGGGCCCCTGCTTGAGCCCAATTGGCAGCATAAACGTTGGTTGAACCTAAGATGTCAAAATAGCGGATTCCCCCCAAAGGCAACTCTGCCAATCTACCTTCTAGCGATATTTGATTCATATGGAAATTGTACCGCAATTGCTGTTTGTGATAAGATTCCCCCTTTTTGAAAAAAACAACGCTAATTCAGGATATTCTTCCCAAATAATCTGTTTAATGTATCTCTCAGTTCAAGTTCACTGTATGGTTTGATGATATATGCCAAGGGATTGACACGGGCGGCCTTTTTTTAGTCACCTCATCCGAAAAGGCTGTCAAAAATACAATCGGCAATCCATACTTTCGCTGAATTTCATATGCAGCTTCTATACCGTCCATTGCGCCATCCAGATTTATATCCATCAAGACAAGATCAGGGCTAAGTTCAGATGCTGAATGTATGGCTGCCTTACCCGTGGCAGCTGTACCAACGACATGGTACCCAAACTGCTCCAACCTTTTCTGTATATCAAACGATACAATCCAATTATCTTTACGATTAATATTTTCGGGGTAGCGATCATCCGCAATTGACTCCATGTTTTAGATGGATCAATTGTATCAGTCGTTTCTATATTTATATTTAACAAATTAGCAAGACTTATTGTTATATCAAAATTCATTAGAGTGAAGAAGATTATATGCAAAAAACTCTCCCGGAAATAATCAATTTCCAGAAGAGCTTTTTGATATCAGAGAAGATGAAATTAGTAAATGGGCAAACTGGTATCTACTTCTTTGGCCCAGGCGTTGATACCCCCCTCTAAGTTCTTAATTTTGCGGAAACCAGCACTTGAGAGCACTTCGAGTGCCCGCACTGAACGACTGCCCATTTTGCAGAAGAGAACGAAATCTTCAGCGCTATCGAGCTCATGCATTCGGGAAGCCAGTTGTCCCAGGGGTATCAAATCTGCCCCATTGATTTTCGAAATCGCCAATTCATGGGGTTCACGCACATCGATCAAGTGCACCAATTCTCCGGCATCAAGGCGGTCTTTCAGTTCTACAGCTGTGATATCCCAACCGGCTCCTGCGGAACCAGCGTCATGATCATTGGCTGGCATACCGCAGAAATCTTCGTAATCGATCAAATCCGTGACTTCAGGGTTATCACTGCACACTTTGCAGTTGGGATTCTTGCGCAGGTTGACAAAGTCGAAACTCATATCAAGGGCGTTGTATAGCAGCAATTTACCACTCAACGACTCACCAATTCCGAGGATGACCTTGATCGCTTCAGTGGCCTGAAGCGTTCCGACAGTGCCCGGCAGGATTCCCAGCACGCCACCCTCCGCGCAGGATGGAACTAGACCAGGGGGTGGAGGTTCTGGGAACAAACAACGGTAACAAGGGCTTTCATCATTCGCGTTGAAGACACTGACTTGTCCATCAAAGCGAAAAATCGAACCATAGACGTTGGGTTTTCTCATCAGCACGCATAGATCATTGACCAGATATCGCGTGGGAAAGTTGTCAGTGCCATCGATGATCAAGTCATAGGGTTCCGCGATGCGTTTGGCATTCTCAGATGTGAAAAGATCATTGTAGACATCGACCTGGATATCCGGATTGATATCCAACATCCGCTGGCGGGCGGATTCAACTTTGAGTACGCCTAGTTGAGATTCTCCATGGATCACCTGGCGTTGCAAGTTGGAAAAATCAACCACATCATAATCAACCAGGCCGATGCGACCAATTCCGGCCGCAGCCAGGTATAAGGCCACCGGAGAACCAAGGCCACCCGTTCCGATTACCAAAACCGAGGCCGCTTTCAACTTTTGCTGTCCTTCCAAACCGACTTCTGGAATCAGCAAATGTCGTGAATAACGATGGATTTCATCGTGTGAGAGAGTTGGTAACATAATTATTTCCTGATGTGTAGTATGCCGGATGCAAAGTTCAAATAATTAATCCGCATGTCGCGCATGACACAATGTGCTTATCCGCCCGCTATCGAGGGGATGATCCTTAATTTATCATCATCCTTCAGAGGAGTATCTGTGCCCTGCAGGTGGCGAATATCTTCCTCTCCTAAGAAAAGGTTCACAAAAGCGCGTAGTTCGCCCTCATCGGAGTATAGATGTTGTCGCAATTGAGGGTATTGAGCTGTCAAATCGTTCAAAGCTTCGGATACATTCTGACCTTGAACTGAGACTTCGGTTTGACCTTCGGCATAAGGCCGCAAAGGCGTTGGAATTCGTAAAGTTGGCATTGATTTTTCCTTTTTCAGTTTGTATATATTTGCACTTGATGGAGCAGTTTTGAAGCCAGTGTGACACCATGATTGATATGACGAGGCTGCCCATTGCGATCGATAACAAAGGTGGTGGGCACACTCAATACGCCCCAGTAATCTGCCAAGTCCGTTCGGTGACTGGCATAGATTTCGATAACTTGAATTTTTTCACCAAGTTGTTCTCTGACCTTTTGGATGGCTGGACGCTGCGTGGTCTTACACGGAACGCAGGTGGGCGACGTAAAGTATAAAATGGCCGGAATGCCAAGCTGAAAACTTTCCAAACCAAGATATTTCTCTGAAGACCGTGAAAGCACATATCGATTGGCAAGGCCATATACGCCCACACCCACGCCTGCTATGGTTAGCGCCATCAGCGCTCTGGTCAATAATTCAGTTGTCATCTCAGGCCTTTATGGTTGGGCGCATTCCTGGAAATGAATCTTCCGGAGGCATTTTGCTAAAACCAGGCACATTGAGCCGGCCAAGCCAGTAATACATGGCACAACCCACGCAAAAACCGCCAAACAAATTGAGCGCTGCCAAGGCGACGACCAGCCAAATCAGGCCCCAGCCAACAGCATTAATACCTAAAAATAGTAATACTGAACCAATCAACATCACAACTGCGCCAAATCCTTGCGCAAATCGGTGGGGTTCAGGATTATCCAATAAAATATTCGGTTTAGGCCAGCCAGTGAGCTTCAACGCCCGATAAATGAAGCCAAATCCCGGCTTCTTTCGTAAGGTTCCAACCAGCATCGCCACCGTTACAATCAGCGCCAACCAGGGGGCATTGATCACAAAGGCAATGATATTCAGCAAAATGATCGCAGCCTGATTGGTTTTCAAGGCTGCATGATCAACCTTATTCAATTCTTGTGTATCCATAATTCTACCTATAAAAGTTCTGTTACCAGTAATAGTAAATTTTTAAACCGCTAAGTGGTTCATCTCATAAGTATTTATATTGTTTGTCATTGCAATGTGTCACTCTTCGCTTCGCTCAGAATGACAGCTAATTAAAGAACATTCCTGAGTCCACTTAAACAACTTGTATTGTTTCTTCCTCAAAACTAGACCTGTCATCCGTTAGTCGCCAGGATCGAGATTGAATTGCCTTGCCCGAATGCACACTGGTGATGATGTATGAAAACCAGGGCATGGCCCATTCGCGATCAAATTCGGAGGGCTGATTGGGGTGATCGGGATGCGAATGAAATACACCAATGACATCCAGATCGAGTTTTTCAGCTTCTTTTTCCGCATGCAGCGTATCTTGTGCCGTCAGCAAGTAACGATTATGACGAGCGGAATCCTCGCGGGCATTGGCCAGAGTCAGGATTTCAGTCACCCGGCGCGAGGTCGCGTCGGCGCGACCCAACAAAAAACCAGCACCCTCTTCAGGATAAGAATCTTCTCCATGGGAATGAATCTTCTCCAGCAAATCTGCTGATAATTCAAGAATCATTTTTGCTCCCACAGTGCTTCATCGCTCAGATATTTGTATCCTGCATCTGGAAAAACAGTAACTACGACACCTTCATCAAGCGAGGAGGCGACTTCCATCGCAGCGGCGGCTGCGGCACCCGACGAGATTCCTACAAAGTATCCTTCTTCACGAGCCAATCTACGCACCATCTCATGCGCCTTCTCGGTGGGAATTTCCACCACCTGATCAGGAAGTGTGGGGTCATAAATTTGGGGCTGGATTGATGTTGGCATATGCTTTAGTCCCTCCAAGCCATGAAAAGCTGCATCTGGCTGAGCGGCGATGATTTGTACATCTGGGTTATATTCTTGCAAATAACGAGAAGCACCAGTAATGGTGCCTGACGTCCCCAATCCAGCCACAAAGTGGGTTAAAGTACCCTGGGTTTGTTCTACAATTTCAGGGCCTGTGCTGTGATAGTGGGCCTGCCAATTAGCCGGGTTGTCATATTGGTTTGCATAAAAATAAAGATCAGGGTTTTCCTGAGCCATTTTACGGGCAAGCTGAATGGCCCCATCCGAGCCTTCCAGAGGATCGGTAAAAACAATTTCTGCACCCAGAGCTCGTAAAATGGCGACCCTTTCAGAGCTGGCGTTGCTGGGCATAGCCAGTGTCACAGCAATATCCAATGCTGCCCCAAAGGTAGCATAAGCAATGCCCATATTTCCAGAAGTGGAATCGAGCAGTCGCATTCCAGGCAATAAATCGCATCCGAACAAAGCTGAACGAATGATATTGAAAGCCGGACGGTCTTTGACCGAACCACCCGGATTGAACCACTCCGCCTTAGCAGAGACCTTCACATCCGGCGAAAGATCACTTGTAATCCGGCGCATTGGCAGGAGGGGCGTATTACCGACAGCTTTGATCAGCGCCATGCCTTCCATTTCAGATGCTGGTTGTCTAGCTGTCAGTTTTTCCTCTTCATGAATCGATTTGACCTGTGTGGTCATGGTTCTCCTATGTAAATAAAAACGACCAATAGACTTAAACAAAAAAGGCGGGAAACTCCGCGTCTAGCGTTATCCGATTACGCTTGCGGGGTCGCAACCACCTTTCGTCCGTCCATTGGCCGTGGATCG